>JBDZVM010000024.1:0-58984 GCA_040255675.1 Actinomycetales bacterium
AATGGGATGGTATTCGTATCGGCCGCGTGGCGACGCGCCACGCCCGGGAGTGCAGGCGCCGTCTTGGCACGCCTCCGCGGCAACGGCCAACCAAGACGCTACGCCCGAGTTGGCAGACGTTTCTCGCATGGCTCGACGCCTCGTACGGCGATTTGTGGCGACGGCCCGAGCCGACGCACTGCCCACGCTGCAATCGGTGTTGCGTGCGCACTTCGGCTCGCCCGCAGACGCGTTACCTGTCGTCTCCGAGAATTGGCCGCCTTTCGAACATGTCAATGTGCAACTCGGGCTCGAGGGCTGGCTCGCGACCGTGCGCCGTAGCTTCCAACTCATCGGTATCACCGGGTTTCAGCACCGCATGTTCGTGCTGGCGGATTTGCTCGGTGACGAAATGGCGATGCACGGGCCCGGCATGGGCAGTGTCGCGATGGCAAATCAGCCAAGCGGTCCTGGCGGGCAGACGTATCCGTGCGTGCAGTGTGGCCTCTACCTTGTCGAAACCGACACCGGGCGCCTGGCCATCTTGCTGCGCGGTAGCGATAGTCGCGGACCTCAACAAAGCGTTTCACTCGAGGTTATGGCTCAGGACGCCGATCAGGCGGCGGAGGCGCTCGCCGAGATTCGAGAGATAGCTCGGGAGCGCAGCGTATTCCGGCGCCAGGTGCTTTCTTTCGGATCGGAGATGCTTGGTCCGGGCCAGGCGCCGATCACCTTTCACGAGCGTCCGACGCTGGAGCGCGACGGTCTCGTATTGCCTGAAGGATTGCTCGAGGCGATCGAGCGACACGTCGTCGGAATCGGAAAGCATCGACTGCGCCTGCTCGCGAGCGGGCAGCATCTCAAACGAGGATTGTTGCTGCACGGACCACCCGGCACCGGCAAGACCCACACGATTCGCTACCTGAGCGGCAAGTTAGTTGATCACACTATCGTCATCTTGTCAGGCAACGCGCTGCAATTTGTTACGGCGGCGTGCTCGATCGCGCGAACTCTCGCGCCCGCCGTGGTCGTGATCGAGGATGTCGATCTCATCGCCGAACAGCGAGGCATGCACCCGGGTCATCATCCGATGCTGTTCCAACTCTTGAACGAGATGGACGGCCTAGGTGAAGACGTCGACGTCACTTTTGTTCTGACGACGAATCGTGCCGATTTGCTGGAGCCCGCCCTCGCCGCACGACCCGGCCGTATCGACCTGGCTGTTGGCTTCACCATGCCCGACGACAGCGCTCGGCGGCGGTTGCTGGAGCTGTATCGAGGCAATCTCGATCTGCGCCTGACCGATGTCGACACCGTCGTCGCTCGCACCGAAGGTGTCACGGCTTCCTTCCTCAAGGAACTATTGCGTCGCGCGGCGGTATTCGCCGCCGAAGACGACAGTGCTGGTCGCGGGGCGATCCTCGTTACGGACGATGCGATGACCGCCTCGCTTGACAGCTTGTTAGGTGAGCAAGAGGCGCTGACCCGATCGTTGCTTGGTAACGCTGCTCGTGATCAGGACGACGCCTGACGCGCTTTCGGCACCCGAGCGTCGATGATCTCAAGTGGGCGCGGGTACTTACGAAGCATGAATGGACGAACGCCGACCGGCCGCGGCGGAGTGCCCTTTCACGCGTTGCTGGCGCCGTTGCCCGTCGGTGCTTTCCTATCATCGCTGATCTTCGACATACTTACCTGGACCCGGGCAGATGGTCTCCCTTACCTCGTCGATGGCGCGTTCTGGCTCATCGGCACCGGCTTGATCAGCGGACTCCTCGCCGCCATTGCCGGCGTGGTGGATTTAGGTTCGATCGCCCGCCATGCTCCTGCATTTCGGACGGCGGTGATACACCTCGTCTTCAATCTGACGGCGGCGATCCTTTTCGGTATCGGCTATGCCTGGCGAGCTGGCGCCCACGTCGAACTCGACAAGACGAGGCCGGGGCAGCTCGCGTTGAGTGCCGTCGCGGCCGTCGTGCTCATTGCTGCCCTCTTCTCGGGTGTCAAGCTGACGTACCGTCACGGTGTTCGAGTTGTAGGGCGAGCCAACTGAGTCGTTTCCGCATGATCGCGAAGACTTTTACCCTCATAGGTGCCGATAAGTCTTCGTGATCACAGGTTGCGCGGCGAGACGGCTACGACCACGATGGTGAAATGACGACACCGCAACATCGCGCCGACCTGTTCCTGGATCCGGCGACAGACCCTCGCGACGGTGGCCCGACGCTTGGCGACGAGCGGACGACGCTCACCGAATTCCTGCGGTGCCAGCGTCTGACGTTACAAATCAAGTGCGAGGGCCTCGACGCCGAGCAGCTTGCTCGCCGCGCGGTTGAGCCGTCGACAATGTCACTACTAGGCCTGGTCCGCCATATGGCCGAGGTCGAACGCGGATGGTTTCGGCGACGATTCGCGCAACAAGACGCGCCGAAGCGCTATCAAACCGAAGCCGAGCCAGATGGTGATTTTGACGGTGCCATCGCAGACCAAGCCGTCGTCGACGAGGCGTGGGCCGCGTGGCGCGACGAAGTTGCCTTCGCCGAGCAATTCGTCAGCGACAACGAGTTGGATTTTGTTGGGCAGGACAGTCGCGGAAACCCTGTATCGCTACGTGAACTTCTGGTCCACATGGTCGAGGAATACGCGCGGCACAACGGGCACGCGGACTTATTGCGCGAGCGTATCGACGGCCGTTTGGGCCAGTAATCTATTCCGGCGATATCTCGACGACGGCGCCCGGCCGAACACGCAACATGTCGCGCGCGGAGCCCCCGTTCACGCCGACTGCTACGCAGCTTGAAGAGTCGACGAACACCACCAGCGAACCGGGATCGACCGCGCCGAAGGTGCGCTCGAAAACCGCGTGAACGGCCGGCGCACCGCCGACGCGTACGGTCAACCGTGAGCCGATGTGCCATGGATGCGTTCTGGCGGCGAGCTGAACATTTCCGAAGCGGTCGATCGAAAGGATTTCGGCGCGCACGCTGGTGCCGTCAACGTCGACGAACGGCTCGGGTAGCCGCACGAGCGAGCGGACGTCGATGCGCGGCCCTACGTCTGAAAGAGCGGTGTCGGTAGCAAGGTGGGCGGCGGTGGGAGAAAAGACGTCGCGGCCGTGAAACGTCGCCGAGACCGGTTTCCTCCACAGGCCTGCGTTGGTGATTTCGTGCGCGGCCTCGATACCGCCGAGTGCTTCCGCCGCTGGCAATAAAAGCCCGTTATCCGGTCCGACGAGCACAGAATTGTCGGCAGATATCGCGATCGCACGTCGTGTGGTGCCGACACCGGGATCGACGATGCCCACGTGCACGCCCTCAGGCAGGTACGGCACCGCCTGAGCGAGAAGCACGCTCCCACGGCGAATATCGCCGGGTGGAACGAGATGCGTGATATCGATGACCCTTACCGCGGGCGCAATCGTCGCGATGACGCCATGACACGCGGCGACGAAAGCGTCGTCCAGACCGAAATCGGTGAGTAAGCTAACGCAACGCATCGATCACCTCGCCGCTCGCGCTGGCGTTCTGCACCCCGACGTCGCTCAATGTACTTGCTCGCATCGAGGTTCGGCCGCGTTAGAGTGCGAAGCATGACCGAAACACCGCCGTCAGTGGAGCCGCTCGACGAATCGTGGACGAGTGCGCTCGCGATCGTGGCGCACCCCGACGACCTCGAGTACGGTACAGCCGCCGCTGTTGCCCGATGGACGTCGCAGGGCAAACGCGTCGTGTATTGCCTGGCAACGAGCGGCGAGGCCGGCATCGACGCAATAGCGCCGGAGCGCAGCGGCCCCTTGCGTGAGCAAGAGGAACGCGACGGCGCGGCCAAGGTCGGTGTTGACGTCGTCGAGTTTCTCGGTCATCCCGACGGTGTGCTCGAATACGGGTTGTCGTTGCGCCGCGACATTGCGCGGGCAGTGCGACGCCATCGCCCCGACGTCGTCCTCACCATCAACTACCGCGACTCGTGGGGGCCCGGAACGGCAAACCAGGCCGATCACATCGCGTGCGGCCGAGCAGTGGTCGACGGCGTGCGCGATGCCGGGAACAGGTGGGTATTTCGTGAACTGCTCGACGAAGGGCTGGAGCCGCATAAGACCGCCAAGCTTCTGGTGAGCGGAACGCTCGACGCCACCCACGGAGTCGACATTACCGACTACTTCGAGGCAGGCATCGCGTCGCTCGAAGCCCATTCAGAATATCTGCGCGGTCTTGGCGACGGGCCGATGTCCGACCCGCGCGAGTTCCTCGAATCCTTCGCCCGCCAGACCGGAACCCGTATGGGGTGCCGCTACGCGGTTGCCTTCGAGGTCATCAGCCTTTAGAGCGGCTCGACACCGCGCGACGTGAACGACGTCGCTTCGGAAGTGAGTGCGTTTCGCGCTCAGCCGGCGGCCACGAGGGCTAGGCCGAGCCCGACCAGGACGAGGGTGAGCGCGCCGATCGTCGACCGCAACGCGGCGGCAGAGCGTGCGCGGCGAGCGACGATTTCAGACGTTATTGCGGGATCTCCAGCGGCCGCCGTGCGTAGCCGTGTCATCGCCCGCGCTTGCCGGACGCCGACTGCCGTCGCGACGACGATCGCGGCTGCCACGGCCGTGGCGGATATGAGGGTCGCATCCCACGGCCGATCGCGCAGCAGCACCGCTCCGCCGACGACGGCGCACGCGAACGCCGCGGTGGTGACGCTGCCATACACGCGGCCGAGCAGCCGGAAGAAGGCCACTCGCTGGTCTGTGGAGAGCGTGCGATCGGCGACGCGCGTGACGACGATCAACGTCACGTAGCCGCCGACCCATACTGCCGCGCCCAGGAAAAGTACGACCGCAGCGATCGCGTTGACGAGCCCGGACATCGTTGAATCCGCCGTCAGTCTTCCAGCTCGGCCTTGGCGGTGATCGTGGCACCCGCGAACAACCGTGACACCGGGCACAGTGCGCTCGCCTCGTCAACCACGGACTGGAAGCGCGACGGGTCGATGCCTTCGATCCGCGCTCGCACGCTAACCGCCGACGACACGATGGTCGGGACGCCGTCGACGTCGTCCAGGGTGACCGTTGCGGACACCTCGAGTTGCTCAGGCGTGACGTGATGCTCGCCGAGCTTGAGCGCGAGCGCCATCGAAAAGCATGAGGAATGCGCTGCCGCGGCGAGTTCTTCGGGGCTTGTCAAGCCGCCGGGCTCTTCGGTGCGCGCGGCCCACGTGACGGGCAACTGCGAAATCGCACCGCTGTTCCCGGTGATCGCGCCCTTGCCGGTTGCAAGACCACCATTCCAGATCGTGGTTGCTGTGCGTTCGGCGATTGCCATGGTTGCCTCCGAGGGGTTCGCCCGTGACGGCGAGGTTTTTTACTACCCTACTCAGATTTACCGTGCCGGCTAACCGCACTGGGTAAATGGAGCTGCCCGCCTGTGTTGCTACGCGGGCGAACTCTCGCCAGGGGCGGTAAGCGCCGCCGCATTCGCGGGTGAGGCCGCCTGCTCCGACCCGCTCGCGAAGATCGCGCGCACGGTCGCGGCGAAGCCGAAAAAGAGCAGTGCGAAACCAACAGCCGCCACGTAGTGCTTGCCCGACCCAAAACCCGCGGCCTGGACGACGGCTCCGACGATGACGACGGCGCCGGCCCACTTCGGCACGCTGGTCTTGAGGAGGGCCACACCGAGCAGGATCATGCCGATGTCGTTGAGCACCGAGATCACGCCCGCCGTCGCGACCCCGCCGGAATCCAGCGGCTGGAGCAACGTGGTCGCCTGGTTTGTGCCAAGGCCCTCGGCAACGACCGACCCGGCGAGCTGGATGCCGTTGTCGAGCATCACCGCCAAGAGACCGAGGACCGCGACGACACCGCCGCTGACCGCTAACGCCATCGCCGATTTCGACGCGACGCCGGCGAGCCAGATCAATCCACCGACCAGCAGGACCGCGCCGACCGCATTGACGGCAATCCCCGCGTGAACGGCACCCGCATGCGCGCTGATTGCGGCCGCCTGGTCGGCGGCCTTGTCGGAGATGGTGGGTTCGATAAGAACCGACGCAAATCCGGCGAGCGCGCCCACGAGCAGGCATGCGGCACCGGCACGAGATAGCCAGAACAGTTTCTTGTGCATGAGACGTCCTCTCCTTGACATAGCCGGTTGGCATTGCTGTACGGGTCGGCGCTCACCCTCCCGGGGGCGACCGAAAAGTATCGGATAGCGAGGCGGTTGTCCAGGGCCGCGCCACGAACGCGCATGTTCCCCGTGGCCAAGGAAACCCTCGCTCTCGGGCTAGCGCAGGCACGCTCGCGTGCGCGCAGGGTGTCGCGGTGAGGCGCGCGCACATTGGAGGTATCGCCTTGGTAACGACAGCAGTCGCGATATTTGCGTTTGCCGCGCTTCGCGACTTCGTGCGGCCGGCAGCCGCGCCCGTAAACGGGCTACCCCGCCGTCCGATGGTGCGAGCCATGTACCAACTGTCAGGGAGTGTGCTCGTTCGCGGCCGTCGTCGTGGCAATTCTGGAGGTCGCAGTGCGTGTCACGTTCGGTGTGCCGCCGTAGCTGGGTGGCTACGACACAATCGTCGTCGCTGCCGGGGGGTTGTCGGCATGTGGTCGCGCCCTCCGTTCGGGCGATGGTGGACAAGAACCTAACGGATGGCGTGCTTAGCGAGGTGTACCGCGACAAAACCATAACCGTATACGCCGCGCGATCGCCACTGCACACTGTGACCGCCGCGCGGATCGCGGCGCAGCCGCCGGTTGATGCTACCGCGGCGTGCAAATCACTGGGAAACAAAGGAAAGAAAATCCTTGGGTCACGTCGCGAGTTATGTGAAGGGCACCAACTCTGCCGTCGGGGCCTTCGGAACCCGCGACTAACCGGCGGCCATATCGACGAATCGGCTGTAATGGCCCTGGAAGGCAACGACAATCGTGCTCGTCGGGCCGTTGCGGTGCTTCGCCACAATGAGGTCAGCCTCGCCCGCTCGCGGTGACTCTCGCTCGTAAATGTCTTCTCTGTGCAGCAAGATGACGACGTCGGCGTCTTGTTCGATCGAACCGCTTTCACGAAGATCCGCGAGTTGAGGGCGTTTATCCGTTCTCTGTTCGGGCCCGCGGTTGAGCTGCGAGAGGGCAATCACTGGCACCTCGAGTTCTTTAGCCAATAGCTTCAACGAGCGCGATATTTGCGCGACCTCTTGCTGGCGGTTTTCAACCCGTGAGTGCGAGGTCATGAGCTGGAGGTAGTCGACGATGACAACGCGCAAGTCGTGACGCTGCTTCAGCCGCCGTGCCTTGGCCCGAATCTCCATCATGGTGAGGTTCGGGGAGTCGTCGATGTATAAAGGCGCGCTTGCCATCTCGCCGAGGCGTCGCGTGAGCTTCACCCAGTCGTCGTCACGCATTTGGCCCGTGCGCATCGCCTGCAGCGGAATGCGCGCCTCGGCCGACAGTAATCGCATGGTGATTTCGTGCTTGCTCATTTCGAGTGAGAACAACACCGACGTGAGGCTGTGACGAATGGATGCCGCTCTAGCGATGTCGAGGGCAAGCGTTGAATTGTGGGTTGGAATCATCGACCGCCCAGCGAGATACAGGTGCGAGTCGTTGTCGACCTCGATGCAACGAACTGGCACCGAATCGATCGGCCGTACGGCGACGACAAATCGCGAGGTTGTCCTTGGCGTACGGGGGCGGAATCGTTCTTTGAAGGCTAGGCGCTTCCTTTCAAGGCGGAACGGATTCTCCGTGGGACTAAACGTCATGGTGTAGGCCGTCGACGACGCGGGAGTGCGTCCGAGAACTTGTTTCGTGGCGAAGCCACAGCGATAGCCGAGACTTAAAATCAGCTCTCGGACGTTCAAGGCCAACTGGCGGTTGGTGAGGGCGATTTGCACTGTACCTGACGACGAGACGGTGCCATCCGTGTCGAGCAGACCCGCCAGCAACTCGCGTCGCTGTGCTTGCGATCCGCGCAAGTATTCGACCGGGATGTGCTTGTTATCGAGCACGCCCAAGCCGCGAAGTAGCGCGACAACAGAGCCTTCGCGACTCGCACAAGCCGCGCAGGGCCGAAAGCCGCTCGTGGTTCGCCCGCCACATGTCGGACACGTTGGTGGTGGCGCCGGAGGTAATCCGAGCGAACTTAACCGCCCGCCGCACGACTTGCCGCACGTGCGTACTTGGGTGGTCGCTGGAACGAAGTTCTTGCCGCATACGAGACAACTACGCGTCGGTATTGAGACGGCACTGGGAAGTCTGAGGCTATACAGCCGGCGCCTGCACGGGACGACTTCGACGCCCGTATCTTCGATGTGCAACGCAATCTCAGGGTCATCACTGGTGTAGCGAGCGCTCGCGGAATGGCCGTCGCCTAGCCAAACGCCCAACACATAAGGCGGCACGGGCAGTTCTTTCTCGGGTAAGTTCAGCGCCGCCGCGTTGGCGACTGAATGATTGAATCTTCGATCAGCAGTCGCGCATCGAAGGCTGGCGGCGATCTGCTCAGTGGTGCGCACCTCAGCCCTCCTCTCGCGGTCACGGTGGCCCTGGCGGGCGGCCGCGTATTGCGCGGATCTTCGAGCTTGACGCGTCTCGGTAAGCCACTGATGTTGAGCATCCGCCGTGATGATCGAGCCGTCGTCGAACTCGATCTCGTAGCACGGGCGGCCACGCAGAATTTCGGTTGCGGCTGTCACCCGGGTCGGCAGCCCGTCGGCACCCATCACCAAATCGCCGACGGCGACTTCGCCCATCGTCGTCCACCCGAGGGGCGTGGCCAGCGGTGTGTCGAGCGCGAGCGCCTTACCAACAGCAGGTCGGGCGGCGACGATAATCAGCTGCCCGGGGTGTAAGCCATTTGTCAAAGAGTCGAGGTCGGCAAATCCGGTTGGTACGCCGGTAAGACCCGCACCGCGCTGGCCGCTGGCCTCGATTTCGTCCATTGTCGGCTGCAGCAGCGCCTCCAAGACGCTGTAATCCTCCGACGTGCGCTTCTCTGTGACGTCGTAAATGGCAGCTTGCGCGCGGTCGACGATGTCATCGACGTCGCCGCCTGTTCCGGCGTAGCCGAGCTGCACGATGCGGGTGCCGGCCTCGACGAGCCGCCGCAGGATGGCTTTTTCCGCGACGATTTTCGCGTAGTAGCCGGCGTTCGCTGCCGTCGGCACCGATGAGATAAGGGTGTGCAGGTACGGCGCCCCGCCGACGCGCGCGATGTCGCCGCGCTTGGCCAGCTCGTCGGCGACGGTGATGGCGTCGGCCGGCTCGCCTCGCCCGTACAGGTCGAGGACGACATCGAAGATGGTTTGGTGCGCCGGACGGTAGAAGTCGTTGCTCTGCAACACCTCGACGACGTCGGCGATCGCGTCTTTGGAGAGCAGCATGCCACCGAGCACCGATTGCTCGGCATTGACATCTTGCGGAGGTGTGCGCTCGACGCCCCGGGTCTGGTCGGGAAGCTCGATCACACTCACCCTGGCTTGCCCCCTTCGCAACCCGAACCGACCCTCGGCAACGTCGGGAAGTGTTCTATCGCGCTCCTCGGACACTTTTCGAGTCGGCGTGCCCACCAGCTTCTCCGGCCTGTTGACAGCGCTGTGCGTGGTTTGGGGACAAGCGCGGGTGTCTGTGGGGAAGAGGTGTGCGTGGCATGTGCACAACGCCGCGAAAACCACTGGTCGCGCCTGCCCTGACCTGCGTGGACGCCGTCGACAGCCTGTGCGCGTAACAAATCGGGCGCGCTGGCCGAGCCCGCGATCTCACTACCTGGACGGCGGCGACATCGCGCCGCCGCGTCGCGGCGAGCCACCTGAGCCGCATCAGCCCCTTGAGCCGAATCAGCCACCTGAGCCGAAGCCGTCTGAGCCGAACTGTCGGCCTGAAGTGAGCACGAGATGGGCGACCAGCGCCGTCCAGCCGGTCTGATGCGACGCTCCGAGGCCGGCTCCGGTGTCGCCGTGAAAGTACTCGTGGAACAGCAGCAGCCCGTCGGGCCAGGTGCGGTCACCCGCGGCGGGCACCCGCCCGTCGGCGTCCGGCAAGAAAAGCGAGACGAGACGATGGGAGAGCAGGTCGGCGGCCTCGGCCAAGCCGACCGTCCTGCCCGATCCGGTCGGAACCTCGACTGTGAAATCGGGGCCGATCCGTTGCGCGAAGCGGCGAAGCGACTCCACGAGCAACGCGTTGAGCGGCATCCACACCGGCCCCCGCCAGTTCGAGTTGCCGCCGAACAGCGGGGTCGTCGATTCCGCCGGCTCGTAATCGACCCGGAACTCCTGGCCGTCGAGCGTTATCGAAAAAGGGTGCTCGCGGTGGTAGGCGGAAACCGACCGTACGCCGTGCGGCGACAAGAACTCCGTTTCGTCGAACATGCGCTTGAGCAGCAGCCGAAGCTGGCCGAAGTCGACGGCGGCGAAGACCGTATCGCCTGCCGGAGTGCGTTCGAGCGTCGTCGTCAGTTCAGGCTTGTTGGCCAAAAACCATTGCAGACGCGCATTAAAATCGGGCAGATGTTGCAAGCGCCGGTCGTCGGCGTGGCTCACCGCGCATAGGGCGATCAATCCCACGAGTGAGCGCACCTTCACCGCGACGCGCTCGCCCGACGGCAACGAGAGCTGGTCGTAGAAGAAGCCGTCGGCGTCGTCCCATAACCTCCGCGCCGCCGTCGATATGCGCGCGAAGTGCTCGAAGAACTTGGTCGCGACGTCTTCGTAGGCGCGGCTGTGCATGGCCAGGAGCAGCGCCATGTCGAGTAAGTCGATGCAGTACATCGCCATCCAGGCGGTGCCGTCGCTTTGTTCGAGAGTGCCCTTGTCAGGTGTGAGTTTCGACCGGTCGAACGGCCCAACGTTGTCGAGCCCGAGAAAGCCGCCCTCGAAAAGGTTGTTGCCTTCGCGGTCTTCGCGGTTCACCCACCAGGTGAAGTTCAGCAGCAGCTTGTGAAACACCCGCTCCAAGAAGTCGAAGTCGGAGCCGCCGGTGATCTCGAACACCCGCAACGCCGCCCACGCGTGCACGGGCGGGTTGACGTCGGAGAAGTTCCATTCGTAGGCCGGAAGCTGCCCGTTCGGGTGCATGTACCACTCGCGCAGCAGCAACAGCAGTTGCCGCTTGGCGAACCACGGATCGACATGAGACATGACGACGCAGTGAAAAGCGAGGTCCCATGCCGCGAACCACGGGTATTCCCAAGTGTCGGGCATCAGCAACACGTCGGCGTTGTTGAGGTGGCGCCATCCGCCGTTGCGAATGAGCCCGCGCCCCGGTGGCGGAACTGGCCCGGCGGGGTCGCCAGCGAGCCAGCGCTCGACGTCGTAATGGTAAAACTGCTTACTCCAGAGCAATCCCGCGACGGCTTGCCGCACCACGCGCATCTCGTCGTCTGAAGCTCCCTGCCGTCGCAGTGCTTCGTAGAACGCGTCGGCATCACGCCGGCGCGCTGCCACAACCGCGTCGAAGTCGTCGAACTCCGCCGCTTGGCCGGCCGCTTGGTCGCCGGCCCGCAACCGCAACCGAATCGAACGCCGCTCGCCCGGCGGCAAAGTCAGCCGGTAAAGCAACGCCGCCTTTGTGCCGGTGCCGTCGGTGCGCACGGTGGCGGCTCCGTGCACGACGTGGTCGTTGATGCCGTCTTTCGGGTAGAGCGAGCGACCCGGCACGCCGTAAAGCCGCCGGGTATTGGTCTCGTTGTCGCAGGCGATCGACGTGACGAAGCCGTCGTTACCCGCGTCTCCGGAAAGCGTCAAAGACCCGATCCGGTCGTGGACGGCGACCAGCTTCGGCCCGTCGCAGGTGATCCGCGGCGTGGCGCCCGCGCCCGGCAGCCCCCATGCCCACGTGTTGCGAAACCACAGGGTCGGCAAGAGGTCGAGCACAGCGGTATCTGGCCCGGCGTTGCGCACAGTGACGTCGATGCAGAGGTCAGTCGGCGCTGCCTTCGCGTAATCGACGCGGATGTCGAAATAGCGGTCACCGTCGAAGGCGCCGGTGTCGTCGAGTTCGTACTCGGGTTCGAGGCGGCCGCGCTGCTTGTTCACCGAAAGGAGCTTCTCGTAGGGGAATTCCGTCTGCGGATAGTGGTAGCGCCAGCTCATCAAGGCGTGCGTCGGAAGGCCGTCGACGAACCAATACCGCTCCTTCACGTCTTCGCCGTGGTTGCCTTGGGCGTTCGCGAGCCCGAATAGCCTTTCCTTCAAAATCGGGTCTTTCCCGTTCCACAACGCCAAAGCGAAGCACCAGGTCTGCTCGACGTCGCAAAAGCCCGCGAGGCCGTCTTCGTTCCAGCGGTACGCGCGCGAGCGCGCATGCTCGAACGGAAAGTTCGCCCAGGCGTCGCCGTCCGCGCTGTAGTCTTCCCGCACGCTGCCCCATGCGCGCTCGGCGACGTACGGACCCCACGCGCGCCACGGCGAGTCGTGGTGTGCGGAGTCGGCCAACCGTGCGCGTTCGGCATCACTTCGGGTCGGGGTGTCCGCCGTGTCGTGGTGGGTCATGGGCAAAACCTTCGCACAACGCCCGGGGCGAGCCGGTGAACACGGCGCGATAGGGTGAGCGCGGTTTCCGCGACCGATCGCGTGTCGCGATTTCCGCGACCGAACACCTGTGGAGTGTGCCGTGGCCCGCGTCGTCGTCGACGTCATGTTGAAGCCCGAAATCCTTGACCCGCAAGGCCAAGCGATCCTCGGGGCGCTCGGCAGGCTTGGTCATGCCGGCGTCGCGTCGGTGCGGCAGGGCAAGCACTTCGAGCTCGAACTCGACGGTCCCGCCGACGACGCCGCGCTCGAACGCGTACGCGAGCTGGCGAAGAACCTCCTCAGTAACCCGGTGATCGAGGATTTCGTCGTCCGGGCAGAATGACGATTGCCGCCATTCACCCCCAATGCCCAGTTAGCCCGGGGTGGGCGGCGGGAATCCTCTCCTTGACGGAGGGAGAGACGCGTGCACCTGCGGCTACGACTCGTGCTACCTAGCGAGGCGCGCAGTGTGCCGCTCGCACGCAGGGTGTTGCGTCACGCGCTGGCGGTGCTCGAGGTGGTTCCTAGTTGCATCGAAGACATCGAGCTCGCGATCAGCGAGGCCTGCACGAACGTGCTCGATCACGCTGGCCAACACGACGAGTACACCTTGCTCGCCGGCGTCGACGGCGATTACTGCGTCGTGGAGGTATGCGACGAAGGCGCCGGTTTCGACGTCCCGTCTGAGACGCCTGAGGGCACGACGACTGAGCCGCTGGCGGAGCGCGGCCGGGGCATCCAAGTCATGAGGGCGTTGGTCGACCAGCTCGATTTCGCGATTCGGGAGGACCATGGCGCCGCCGTGCGCTTGCGGAAACGGTTGATCTACGCGCGGTCACCGTTTCTTGCCAGCGCGGACGGCGATGGTCGGCCGCGCTGACCGGCCGTGGCCGCTTCGGCCTGCCCGGTATCCTGGGCTGTGTCGCGACGACCTTACGTCGCGAGCTGCCACTCTCGAGCCACCCTCGATTTCCCTGCCCACCTCGATTCCCCTGCGGGAGTGCTGTTCTCGATGAGAGCCGTCGGTGTCGTGACCTTCCCCGGTTCGCTCGACGACCACGACGCCTTGCGCGCCGTCCGGGCTGTCGATGCCCGCGCGGTGTCGTTGTGGCATAAAGACCCTTCCTTGCACGACGTCGACGCGGTGATCCTCCCGGGCGGGTTCTCGTATGGCGACTACCTGCGCTGTGGCGCGATCTCCAGGTTCTCGCCGGTCATGCAGACGGTGATCGCGGCTGCTGGTGAGGGCATGCCGGTGCTGGGCATCTGCAACGGATTTCAGGTCTTGTGCGAGGCGCACCTGCTACCCGGCGCCCTCGTTCGCAACTCCCACCTGCACTTCCGCTGCAAAGACCAGGCGCTGCGCATCGAGAACAACACCACCGCGTGGACCAACGGCTACGACACCGGTCAGCGCGTCGTCGTCCCGGTGAAGAACGGCGAGGGCCGGTTCGTCGCTGACGAGCACACTCTCGACGCGCTCGAAGCCGAAGGCAGGGTCGTCGCCCGTTACATCGACGGAAATCCCAACGGTTCGATGCGCGACATCGCCGGTATCGCCAACGAGCGAGGCAACGTGGTCGGTCTGATGCCGCACCCTGAACACGCGATCGATCCCCTTACCGGCTCTTCGAGCGACGGGTTGACCTTTTTCACAAGTGTTTTGAAGGCGCTGGTCGCGGCATGAGCGACGCCGGCATCGATTCCGTCGCTAACGCTGTAGCCACACCCGACCGAGAGTTACCGTTCACCGAACTCGGTTTGAAGGACGACGAATACACCCGCATTCGCGAAATTCTCGGCCGCCGTCCGACCTCGTGTGAGCTGGCGATGTACTCGGTGATGTGGAGCGAGCACTGCTCGTACAAGTCGAGCAAGCTCCACCTACGCCAGTTCGGCGAAAAGATTCCGCCGCAAGCCAAAGACATTCTCCTTGTCGGCATGGGCGAAAACGCGGGCGTGGTCGACGTCGGCGATGGTTTCGCGGTGACCTTCAAAGCCGAATCGCACAACCACCCGAGCTACGTCGAGCCGTACCAGGGCGCGGCTACGGGTGTCGGCGGCATTGTGCGCGACATTCTCACGATGGGCGCGCGACCCGTCGGCGTCATGGATTCGCTGCGTTTCGGCCCGGCCGGCGCACCCGACACTCGACGCGTGCTGCCCGGGGTCGTCGCCGGTATCGGCGGCTACGGCAACTGTTTGGGGCTGCCCAACATCGGCGGCGAAACGGTTTTCGACCCCACGTATCTCGGCAATCCGCTCGTCAACGCGCTGTGCGTCGGCGTCATGCGCACCGACGGCATCAAGCTCGCCACCGCGCCCGGGCCGGGCAACAAGGTCATCTTGTTCGGCGCCCGTACTGGCGGCGACGGCATCGGCGGTGCGTCGGTGCTCGCCAGCGCAACCTTCGAGGTCGAGGGCGAGCGCAAACGCCCCGCCGTGCAAGTCGGCGACCCGTTCGCCGAGAAGGTGCTCATCGAGTGCTGCCTCGAAATTTTCGCCGAAGACTTGGTTGCGGGTATTCAAGACCTCGGTGCGGCGGGCTTGAGCTGCGCGACGTCCGAGCTCGCCTCGGCCGGCACCGGCGGCATGCGCATCACGCTCGACGCCGTGCCGCTTCGAGACCCCACGCTCGCGCCCGAAGAAATCTTGATGAGCGAGTCGCAAGAGCGCATGTGCGCAGTCGTCGAGCCGGCAAAAGTTCAGCGATTCATGGAAATCTGTGCCAAGTGGGACGTCACCGCTACCGTCATCGGCGAGGTCACAGACGTATCGGACGACGAAAAAGCCCGCGGCGGGCGGCTGCGAATCTTTTGGCGCGACGAACTCGTCGTCGACGTCCCGCCGCGAACCGTGGCACACGAGGGCCCGGTCTACGACCGCCCGATCGCGCGGCCCGCCGATCTCGACGCCTTGAATGCCGACGATCCCGCCGCGCTGGCGCGGCCGTCGTCCGGTGAAGAGTTGCGCTCGACGCTGCTGCGGCTGGTCGCCTCGCCCAACCTGGCCGACAAGAGCTGGATCACCGAGCAGTACGACCGTTACGTGCGCGGCAACACCGCGCTGGCGATGCCTGACGACGCCGGCGTGTTGCGCCTCGACGACTCGACAAGTCGCGGCATCGCGCTCGCCCTCGACGGCAACGGCCGGTACGCCCGCCTCGATCCCTACACGGGCGCGCAGCTCGCGCTGGCCGAGGCGTATCGCAATGTCGCGGCGGCGGGTGCGAGACCGGTCGCGATCACCGACTGCCTGAACTTCGGCTCGCCCGAAGACCCCGAGGTGATGTGGCAGTTCACCCAAGCCGTGCGCGGCATTGCCGACGGCTGCTACACGCTCGGCATTCCGGTCACCGGGGGCAACGTCAGTTTCTACAACCAGACCGGCTCGACACCGATCAACCCAACGCCCGTGATCGGTGTGCTCGGCATCATCGACGACGTCTCGCGCCGGCGTTCGATCGGGTTCCAGGCGGACGGCGACGTGATCTACCTGCTCGGCCGCACTCGCGACGAGTTCGGCGGCAGCGAGTGGGCGCACGTGGCGCACGGCCATCTCGGCGGCCACCCGCCCGCGGTCGACCTCGAGGCGGAGCGCGCGCTCGGCACCCTGCTGGTCGAAGCGGCGCTCACATCGGCACATGATCTCTGCGACGGCGGCCTTGCCCAGGCTCTTGTCGAATCGTGCCTGCGCGGCGGTCGAGGCGCGGCGGTCGCGCTACCCGACGCGTTCGATCCGTTCGTCGCCTTGTTCTCCGAGTCGAGCGCGAGGGCGATCGTGACCGTCGCCGCTTCCGGCGCGGAGGCGTTCGAGCGGTCAGCCGCGCGTCATGGGATCGAGTGCGTTCGGCTGGGCGAGGTCGCGGGCGCGCGGCTCGACGTCGCCGGCGTCTTCGATGTCGGGCTTGACGAACTTCGTGAAGCATGGGCCGCGACCCTGCCCGGTTTGTTCGGCTGATCGCGCGAGCCGGCTGATCTCACGGCTCGAGCTGTTCTCGCGCGTTGCGACGCCCACCCGGCCGCCCTGCCGACCCCTGTGCGGCGGGGCGACCCAGTCAAGCGTCACTCGCTTGACTCCATTTGTCAGGTATCAACGCCCCGAAATTTCGCGCCATGTCGCGACTCGCGAGGCCGACGCCGCGCGTCGGCCTCGCTCGCGCGTGTCGTTCGCCGGGTGGGGTTCGGCGAGCGACCTCACTGGGTTGGCATAGGACCTACCCCTGGTGGCACTGTCGACCCCCGTCCGTCGGTGCCGATGACACGGTGGCGGATTCGCGGCGTCCTGTCAGCTCATTTCGGCTGTAACACTGGACAATGACCGCAACGTGCCATCGCTGATGAGGCGGCCGGACGTCACCAAAGGCGCGTGAGTGGCGGATTAGGGCGAATCGGAACCGCCCAGATCGGTGCGGGCAGTGGCAGTCAGTGCCAATTGTGCCAGTCAGTTGCCCGGGTACCGCCAGTGCTTACCGACGTCGACAAGTGCCGTCCGGCAATCCCTACCTCGGCGCGTGCGGGTCGATCACGGGAAGGGTCGTGTCGTCAAGCAGGCCGGCCCGAGCCGCGGCGATCCCGGCAGCGAAACGCGTACTGGCCTGCAAGAATTCCATGATCTCGCTGACATAGCGCCGAACCGTTCGCAGGCTGACGCCGAGGTGGCCCGCGATCTCTTCGTCGCTATGCCCGACCGCCATCAGCGCGACTACTTGGCGCTGTATCGCCGTGACGTTTTCACTCGCGTTCTCGCGGTCAATCCATGGCACCGATCGCTGCCAGATCATTTCGAAGAACTCGCGCATCGCGTTCACGACCAACGGTGAGCGGACGACGACAGCACCGCCCGAGGTGCTGGCAAGCGGCAGCGCTACCGCCGCTTCGTCGACGATGAGCATGCTGCTGGCGAGTTCGTCGGCGATGCGCAATTCTTCACCTGCCGCGCGCGCTTCACGAAGCACCGCGGAGCCGTCTTCGCGTTGCAAGAAAGCAGTGTCGTAGACAGTTCTGATCCGCAGATTGGCATCGTCGGAATGTTCGAGCTTGATGTTCCAACACCAGATTTCGCTTTCCGCGGACGCCGTGAGCTCAGCGACCTCTTCGGCAAATGCACCTGGATCGGGACGAATCCGCGCGAGCGAATCGGCGTCTGAGGCTGGCTGTGTCTCGAGGAATCGTTGCTGGAGTCCGTCGAGGTACGTGTAGGCCTCGAGCAATTGCCTTTGTTGGTCGAGAAATTCTGCTTGCAGGTCAGTGAGCACGCGTTCAAACGCGGTGACCGGCGGAATCGGTACGAGCTCGGTCTCGGAGTCGCCGGCGATTTCGGCGAAGCCTGTGCGCAACAGTTCTTGAACGGCCGGATCGTCGAGTGTGCTCGGCTCTATCGGCATCGTCGCCGTGGTGATGAGACGCTCGTACAGTGCCATGGCGGAGGGCGACAGCACGTCGTCGCTCATAAGATCCCCCTCGCGGACGCATAGGTGGTCGACGGATTCGGCGGACACCCTGGCCGACCGAATCGGCTAGCTTGGACAAATGCCTCGGATGGTTCGCCCCGCTAGGGACGTAGCCGAAATCTGCCTTCGGCAGTGGGCCAGGATCGCTGACGTGGTCGAAGGCTTGCCCGATCGCGCGTTTGACATTGTGACGCGTTTGCCCGGCCGGCGTGTAGGAGACCTCGCAATCCACTGCCTCAATCGATTGCAGGCGTTGCCCGCTGTCGTCGCATCGAGGCCAGTGCTTGACGTGGCGGGTTATTTGTCCGCGATGCCTTGTGAAATCGAAGTCTCGCCCGGCGACGAAACATCCGCCAGAGCTTCCACCGTGGCTCTGCCGGACGACGCAATTGCGCCCACTCAAGTCAAGCGGCGGCTGCGCGGCGCTGTCGGCGCGTTCGAGGCTTGGTTGCGCGACACCGATGTCGACAGCTGTGTCAACACGCAAGCCGGGCCAGTGCGCGCCGCGGACTTTCTCGTCGCTCGATGTATCGAAGGCGCCGTCCATGCACTTGATTTCGCGGCGCTCGATTTCGCCGCACTGGATATCCCGGTTGCCGTGCGCGCCGCCGGACCTGAACGCGATGTTGTGAAGGTTGCCGTTCGCGGGTTGCTCGACGTACTCGTCGCCAACGCGCCCGGTCGCTCGGTCGAAGTGCGAGTGCCGCCCGTTGCCGCCGTCCAGTGCGTTGAGGGCCCGCGCCACACCCGCGGCACGCCGCCCAACGTCGTCGAGACCGATCCGGTTACGTGGATCGAGCTCGCCGCCGGTCGGCTCACGTGGAGCGCCGCCACGGACGACGGTCGGGTGCGGGCCAGCGGCGAACGCAGCGACCTTAGGTGGCTGCTGCCGTTGCTGTGACGCGTCGTCTACAACCCATGTCGGCGTTGTCCACAGGTGGCCCCTTGTCGCCGCGCGAGCGGTCGCGAATTCGCCAGGCTGATGTCCGAAAAGGGACAGCCAACAGCGCGACAACCAATCTGAAGGGATGCGAGATGGAGATGAGCGACAGCCTCGGCGCCGGCTGGTATGAGCGGGTGGTGGCCGACCTCAGAGACAAGATCGGGCCGGACGACGAGGCCATCGTGTGGGTGCTTTTTGTCGACGAGGATCGCGACGTGCGAGTCGGCATGGCGATCGAATCTGACGGGCGGGTGCTCGGAGGCCCCGAGTTCGACAGCCTTACCGAGATCATCGATGACATCGACCCGCCCGCCGTGCTCATCGCGGTTTCGCGGGTCTCCGGCGAGCCGTTGCCAGCTGATCGTTGCCTTCGCGAGGAAATGCGCGGACGGCTTGCCGCGCTCACCCGGGCGGAGCTCATCGACGTCCTCGTCGTCGGTCGGCACTCGTGGGTGGCTCTCGGCGGACGGTCCGATCGTGCCGCATGAGCCATCTACAGTGGCCGGTATGGATCCTCGCGATCTGCGCCCGCCGGCCGGCGGCGTGCTGGTCATGCCCATGTCTCGCGAAGATTTCGACGCGCTGCCGGAGATCCCGCACACCGAGTGGTGGGACGGTGCGCTGGTCACGACCGGCACGACTCATCGTCACGGCAGGGCGGCGGCGCGCCTTTGTGCCGCTCTTATCGCGGCGCTGGCCGATCACGAGCTCGACGTCGGAACCGGCACCGGCTGGCGCTTGCCCGACGCGGAGTTCGCCCCCGACGTCGTCGTCACGGGTCGCGCTCCTGACGATCAACTGCTGACCGAGCCCCCGCTGCTCGTTGTCGAGATTCCCTCCCGCTCGACGCGGCACATCGATCTCGGGAGAAAGCGCGAGCTCTACGCCGCGGGCGGCCTCGCTTGGTACTGGATCGTCGACCTCGTAAAGAACGAGCTCGTCGTGTTTCGCAACGTCGGTGGCGCTTTCGCCGAGGTACAGCAGTTCGCCACTGGCACTACCGACGGGCCAGTGTCGATCGAGGTGACGGTCGCCGATCTGTGACTCGTGGAGCGTGCCGCGCCAGCGTGACTTCGTGGCGCGTGCCGCGCGCCACGTGCCGTGCCCGTAGACTGATGGTGGTTATCCCAGCCTCTGCGATCAAGGAGCCGCGCGCGTGCCTCGTGGCGACGGCAAGCTCAATCACGATCTCCTCCCAGACGAAAAGGGGCCCCAAGACGCTTGCGGCGTCTTCGGCATCTGGGCTCCCGGCGAAGAGGTCGCGAACCTGACCTACTTCGGGCTTTACGCACTTCAACACCGCGGCCAAGAATCGGCGGGCATCGCCGTCAGCGACGGCAAAAAGATCCTGGTCTACAAAGACATGGGCCTGGTCTCGCAGGTGTTCAACGAGTCGAACCTCGCCAGCCTGCGAGGCGACCTCGCGATCGGCCATACCCGTTACTCGACCACCGGCGCATCTGTGTGGGAGAACGCCCAGCCGACCTTCCGCTCGACCGCGATTGGCAGCATTGCCCTCGCGCACAACGGAAATCTCACCAATACTGGCGAGCTCGCGTTGCTTGTCGAGAAGGCGCAAGCCGACAGCGGCGAAATGCCGTTTCCACGCCGGCCGCTTCGGTCGACGTCCGACACCGATCTCGTGACGGCGCTGCTCGCGAGTCACCCCGACCGCGGTCTCGAAGCGGCGGCCATCGATGTGCTGCGGCGCGTCGACGGCGCGTTCAGTTTCGTGTTCATGGACGAAAACACCTTGTATGCCGCGCGCGACAAGCACGGCGTGCGCCCGCTTGTTCTCGGCCGGCTCGAACGCGGTTGGGTCGTCGCGAGCGAGACCGCGGCTCTCGACATCGTCGGCGCCTCCTACGTGCGTGAGATCGAACCCGGCGAACTGCTCGCGATCGACGAGAACGGGCCACGCTCCAGCCGGTTTGCCCCTGCGCAGCCGAGGTTTTGCACCTTCGAGTTCGTCTACCTTGCGCGGCCCGATTCGAACATCGACGGTCGCAGCGTGCACGCCGCCCGAGTCGAAGTCGGACGACGGCTGGCTCGCGAGGCACCGGTCGAGGCCGACCTGGTGATGCCGACCCCCGATTCTGGCACGCCGGCCGCGATCGGCTATGCCGAAGAGTCCGGAATCCCTTACGCGGCAGGGCTTGTCAAGAACGCGTACGTCGGCCGCACCTTCATCCAGCCGTCGCAGACTTTGCGGCAACTGGGTATTCGGTTGAAGCTCAACCCGCTGCGCGACGTCATTCGCGGGAAGCGGCTGGTCGTCGTCGACGATTCGATCGTTCGCGGCAATACGCAGCGCGCCGTCGTCCGTATGCTGCGCGAAGCGGGTGCCACGGAGGTACACGTGCGCATCTCGTCGCCGCCCGTGAAATGGCCGTGTTTTTACGGCATCGACTTCGCGACCCGCGCCGAACTCATCGCGAACGGCCTTACCGTCGAGGAAATCCGCACCTCGCTCGGTGCCGACTCGCTCGCCTATGTGTCACTCGAGGGGTTGGTCGAGGCAATCGGCCGACCGAAGAGCAGCCTGTGTCGCGCCTGTTTCGACGGCGACTATCCCACGCAGGTGCCCGACGCCCGCCTCATGGGTCGTCAGGGCGGTGACGTGACGCCGCTTCAGTCGTTGGTCGCCACACTGCCCTCCGCGGGCGGTGGCGACGCTCTCGGCCGACCATGAGCGAAATCTTCGGCACCCCCGGCGGCACCTTCGCGACGTTCGCGTCGGGCGAGTCGGGGTCGGTGAAACCAGCCGCCACCTACGCCGCCGCTGGGGTCGACATCGCCGCCGGTGAGCGAGCGGTCGAGCTGATGAAGGCGGCAGTGGCTCGCGCGAGCCGCCCTGAAGTGGTCGGCGGGCTGGGCGGTTTCGCCGGGTTGTTCCGGTTCGACACGACGCGGTATCGGCGTCCGCTGCTGGCAACCTCGACCGATGGTGTCGGCACCAAGGTGGCGATCGCGCAAGCGCTCGACAAGCACGACACGATCGGCATCGACCTGGTCGGCATGGTCGTCGACGATCTCGTGGTGTGTGGAGCCGAACCGTTGTTCATGACCGACTACATCGCCTGCGGCAAGGTCGTGCCCGAGCGCATCGCGTCGATCGTGTCGGGCATCGCCGAAGGTTGCCGGCGAGCGGGTTGCGCGCTCGTTGGTGGCGAGACCGCCGAGCACCCAGGCCTCCTGGCAGCCCACGAGTACGACGTCGCGGGCGCGGGCACCGGCGTTGTCGAAGAAGACGCCGTGCTCGGCGCGCATCGTGTGCGGGCGGGCGACGTGGCGATCGCGATGGCGTCGTCCGGCTTGCATTCGAACGGCTACTCGCTCGTACGGCACGTGTTTCTCGCGCTGGCCGGCTGGAAACTCGACCGGCACGTCGACGAATTCGGGCGCACGCTCGGCGAAGAGCTGCTGGTACCCACCCACGTCTACAGCCGCGACTGCCTTGCGCTGGTCGAGAACGTCGAGACGCACGGCTTCTCGCACGTCACCGGGGGCGGACTCGCGGCCAACCTCGAGCGCGTGCTGCCGCCTGACGTCGACGTCGAGATCGACCGCTCTACGTGGTCGTTGCCGCCAGTCTTTCGGCTCGTCGGCGACCTTGGTGGCGTCGACCGGGCCGAACTCGAGCGCACGCTCAACATGGGCGTGGGGATGGTGGCGCTGATCGCGGCGTCCGACGCCGACCGGGCGCTCGCGCTGCTCGCTGACCGAGGGATCAGGGCGTGGGTCGCGGGTCGAGCGCGGCGCGGCAGCGGGCGCACTGACATGATCGGCAACTACGCCTAGGGGCGATGAACAACTTCGCCTAGGGGGTGACGGGTCGGGATCAGCTAGCGATGGCCGTTCGTGCCGCGCGAGCCACCGAAATCGTCGTCGGAGTCTGAATCGGCGTCGTCGCCGTAGTCGTCGTATTCGTCGTCGAACTCCGCGGAGTTGCTGGACGGCGACGCGCCGTTCAGCAACTCCTTGCGCAAGGCGTCCAGGTCGGTGCCTGCGCCGGCGTACTTCAACTGGCGTGCGACTTTCGCCTGCTTGGCCTTGGCCCGGCCGCGCCCCATGGCTCGACCCCCTCGTCGGGACTCACTGCCCCGCATCGGAAGACTGATCTCGACAAACGCCGGCGCGGGACTTCGGCCACTGCTGGGGCAGTGATCCGATCGACACGTGCCGTCGCACCCTGCTTCGAGGGCAGTTGCTCTAGGGCACTCGCTCCAGGGCAGTTGCTCTGGTGCACTCGCTCTAGGGCACTCGCCGGCGCCGGGTGCGCGCTTACAGGCTACCCGTTCCCACATACTTGTGCGGCACCAGTCGGCTTGGTCGTCTCGTCTGGCGGTCGCGGTCGGCCTCCCGTGGTGGGACGATGCGAACGTGGCTGGTTCTCCTGAAGACCGCGCTGATGACCAAGCGGAAGCGCGCTACCGGCCCTGGGTCGCTGCCTTTCTACGCATTTACGAACCACTCGAGGCATTGCCTCACGTGCGGCTTCGTGAGCAGGACGCACGGGCTCCCGGCCGCCCGGACCGGGTCGCGCCGGGTCGCCGGCCCGATCTGGCCGTGCGCGAACGAGCGGCCGCCCTTCGCGCGGCGATCGCCGTGCCACCTCGGATCGTGAGCGACCTCGACCTGCTGGCGCGCAACGCGACCCTGATCGAACCTCCCGGGCTTGTGCTCCGTTCGCCCGACGGCGTCGTCCGCGTCTGCCCGGCGGATCTCGGTGCTCGGGCGCTGCGCGCGCTCGACGAGTGGCCGACCCGCTTCGCCCCCGAAGTCGTGCGCGCCATCATGCCCACGTCGGCGTTGACGGAAGCCACGGCCGCGGCCGTCAAGGCGCGGCTCGAGTGCACACCGCACGTGAAGAGCAGCGCGTGGCACATCCCGCTTTCGTGGTTCGTGCTCTTCGCGGCCCGTGGGCGAGTGGACGGTGGACCTGTGGACGACGAGGCAGCGGACGACGAGGCAGTGGACGAGGGCCGAGCCGAGGGCCGAGCCGAACTCGATGCCGGTCGATCGGTGCGCAGTCCCGCGGCGACTGTTCGCTACGTCGCGTCGATGGCTGACGCACGCCGCGGCCTCGCGCGTGCCCTCGCCGCCGTCCGCCGCACCCCTACTCGGTTGCTTCCGGTACCCGACCTCGAGGAGCTCGGAAAATGGCTCGAAGAGTTTCACGCCCGTTCCGTCGTCGAACTTGACTATGGCGGTGTGGCCTCTCTTGTCCGGCACGACGACGATTCGGTCGATCGAGTAATTGCTGGGGTCAACGCGCTTCGCCAGGGTGACGTCGATGTCGCGGCCGGGCTGCTCATCGATGTCCACGCCCAATGGGCGGCGGTGCGCGCCTACGAACGCGCATCTTAAAAATTCGCGGATGAACATTCATACGAATGCTTGCTGCTACTCAATGACGCGTGCCGTACTGATTCTCGTATCACGATTCGCTCTCGAAATTCTTCCCGAAACTTTGAAGCCTCGCGGGCCGATCCAGTTCACGGTGATTTTCGTTCCGCGGCGAGGTCATTGACGCGCGGCGGTATGCGCGCCTGTTCAACGGCGACGGAGCGAGGCAGCTTCGCGCCGCCAAGCTGACTCTCGAAAGCGCTTGTATTCCAGCCACTTTCGTCTCGTTTACGCTGCGCTGAGTGACAATTCCGCCACATGCCGTGACGACAAGGGCTAAACGGCCGAACCGGTACTAGTCCCCGAAGATCGCAGGATGATCCGGTCGGACCATTTCGGACATCCGGGGTTAAGGGCAGTATTTACTCACAGGCTGATACGACATCGGCTTGCGTGGACCGGCAACCCATGTCGGCTCTCGGCCGGCTCTCGCTTCTTCGAGCGTCGGCCTCGTGTTCGGGGTTCGGCGTCCGACGTCGATCCCTTTTGTTTCGGGCCCGGTACGCCCCCGGACCCACCAAGGAGGAAGTTCCGTGGCAAGCACGCGTACGCCCGAGGCGGAATCGCTACTTACGCCTGCCGAGGTCGCCACGATGTTTCGTGTCGACCCCAAGACGGTGACTCGCTGGGCCAAAGCCGGCAAGCTCACGTCAATTCGCACGCTCGGAGGCCACCGTCGTTACCGCGAGACCGAGGTGCGCGCGCTTCTGGGCGAGATTCCCCAGCAGCGCGAAGGCGACTGACACGCCACCTGATCAGATCTCAAGGCCCCGACCGCCAGCTGAAATGCACCCGCCATCCGAGTACGCCGTCACTCGAATGCATGGCAGGCCGGGGCCCTTGACTGCCCGGACCGACGCCTCCAGATCGGCTGACCTAGATCATCAGCTGTATGCCCTCGCGAACCAAACCTCGCTGCCAGTCGTTGGAGTTCTCGGACGGCGTTCGGCCGGACAAGCTGCCCGACGAGCCGCTTGACACTCGTGTCGACACCGGTCCGCTGCCGCTCGGAACGCGCGCAACAGTTACGCTTCCGGGGAGCAGTCGGGCACCGGCGTCCACGACGCGGTTTCGTGCTCAACGGCGTGGCCGACGGAGCCGATATCACGATGGCGATCTCACGACGAGAGGTGTGGCGTGGCCGATAGGCGCGACGAGACCCGGCAAAAAGACCGGACGTCGAACAAGTACGCCGCGAAGAAGGCCGCTGAGCGGTTGGCAGCCGAACGGGCGTCGCAGCGGCGCGCTGAGCGGCGACGCAACGTCTTGGTGGCCGGGAGCGCCACGCTTGCGGTATTGATCGTCGTCGGCGTGATCGTGGCAATCGGGCTGACGAACAAGAGCGGCAAGACAACGACCGCGAACCCGTCCGACTCCGGTAACCCCGTCGTGCCGGCCTCGAGCACCGTCGTCGAAGCGCTACATAACGTGCCCGCGACCACCGCCGTCGACGTCACCGAGATCAAGTCTGGGCTGCCGAAGTCGATTACCGACAAGCCGCTCACCGGCGACAACGGGAAGCCGCAGGTGCTCTACATCGGCGCCGATTACTGCCCGTACTGCGCGGCGACCAGATGGCCGCTCGCGGTCGCGCTTGGCCGATTCGGCACCTTCAGCGACTTGACCACCACGTACTCCTCCGACAAGGACGCCGCCCCGCACACGCCGACGCTGTCGTTCCACGGCGCCAGTTACACCAGCGACTACATCGACTTCGTCGGCAAAGAACAACAAGACGGCGCGGGAAACCCGCTCGATTCGTTGACGAAGACGCAAGAGCAACTGCTGTCGAGCCGCGGCGGCAACTCCTACCCGTTCATCGATTTCGGGGGCACCTGGATTCAGCACGGATCGCTGTTCGACCCCAACTCACTGTCAGGCATGACCCCCGAGCAGGTCGCGCAGTCGATCAGCGACACCTCGAAGGCGCCCGGTTCGACGATTCAGGCCGGAGCTGACGTCTATACCGCGATCATTTGCAAGATCGACGGCGGTAAGCCTGGCGACGTCTGCACCGCACCGGGAGTCAAGGCGGCCGCGAGCGCGCTCGATGCCAACAAGTAGCGCCGCGGGCGGCGTGATCGCAACGCCGGTTCGGGCGCCACGGTGGGCGTCACCCGTCACGCTCGTGCTCACCCTTGCCGGGCTCGGCGTCGCGATCTATTTGACTCTCGCGCACTACGACACCAGCGTCACCCTCGCTTGTTCGTCGAATGGCGCCATCAACTGCGAGAAGGTCACCACGAGCGCCGAGTCTGAGGTATTCGGCATTCCGGTCGCCGTCCTCGGCCTCGCGTATTTCGTGTTCATGCTGCCGTGGCATTTGCCTGCGGCGTGGCGGTCGGCAGACCCGCGCATCAAGTACGGCCGCCTCGCGTACTGCCTCGCTGGTGTTGGTTTCGTTTGCTACCTCGTCTATGCCGAGGTCGTTGTTATCAAGGCGATCTGCCTGTGGTGCACCGCCGTCCACGTCATCACGTTCTTGATCTTCGCCGTCACCGGATTCGCGCTCGCGCTGACGATGCCCGTCGAGATTTCCGACGACGAGTCGTCCGAAGTTTCCGCGCATCCCTAAAAGTCACGGTTGCCCGTTGTGACGAAAGTCCCTCGAGCAACGACAGCGATTTCACGCACGTCGGGCGGCGCGGAGCCGATAGGGCTCGCAACGAGCCGCCACGGTCACCCCCCAGACCGACGGCTCGCGCGCGGCACCCGCGGCCTCGATAGCCTGCCCGCAGGGGCCCGGGTCGCCGCGTGTCTCGCCAGAATCGTGTCAGCGGTTGATTGCCGACATGTCGGCGTAACGGTCGCCCGCGGTGGCGCCCTTCGGTGCCGCTTCGTCGATATGCGCGATCTCGTCTGCAGTCAACGTGACGTCAACCGCGCCGACGTTTTCTTCGAGGTATTGCAGGCGTTTTGTGCCAGGGATCGCAACGATGTCGTCGCCTCGCGCGAGCACCCACGCCAGCGCGAGTTGGCCGGACGTGCATCCCTTCGCACGAGCGATCGCTCGCACGCGTGCGAGCATCTCCAGGTTGCGAGCGAAGTTTTCGTTTTGGAATCGCGGATGGTGACGCCGAAAGTCGTCGGCGGCGAAGTCGTCAGGCGACTGGAATCTGCCGGTCAGAAAGCCGCGCCCAAGCGGGCTGTACGCGACGAAGCCGATGCCTAGTTCTCGCACGGTAGGCAAAATCTCGTCTTCGGCGTCGCGGCTCCAGATGCTGTATTCGGTCTGCAACGCAGTAATCGGGTAGACGGCGTGCGCCCGGCGAATCGTGTTCGGCGCGGCTTCTGAGAGGCCGAGGTGGCGCACCTTTCCGGCGTCGACCAACTCTTTCATCGCGCCGACCGTTTCTTCGATCGGCACGGTGATGTCGACGCGATGCTGGTAGTACAAGTCGATGTGGTCGACGCCGAGTCGTTGCAGAGAAGCATTGCAGGCGGTGCGCACATATTCAGGCTTGCCGTTGATGCCCAGGCGGGTACCGTCGGGAAGTCGCTCGTTACCGAATTTCGTCGCCACGACGACGTCGTCACGTCGTCCGGCTATCGCGCGACCGACGAGGCGCTCGTTCGTGAACGGGCCGTACATGTCGGCGGTGTCGATGAAGTTGCAGCCAAGGTCGAGCGCGCGGCGAATCACCGCGATCGAAGCGTCGTCGTCGTGGGCGCCGTAAAACTCGCTCATGCCCATGCAGCCGAGACCGATCTCGGAGACGGCGAGCGAGCCGAGATGGCGAATGTTCATGCCGTCTCGAGGGTGCAGCACCAGATAGTGAGCTCCCACGACAACCGGCTGCCGCGTTGGGCGAGATGGATCGTGCCGTCGTCCATCAATTCACGGACTTCGGGAGAGGTGGCCACGACGTCCGGTAGCGGAAACTCTTTCTTTGCCACCGGCTCCATCGCGGCGCCGAAAACCTTATGGGCAGCCGCGAGAATCGCCTTGTCGTCTTGGATCGTGCCGGTGGGCAAGTAGACGCGACCGCCGGGCTTGAGATGATCGGCGACCTGCGCCAGCATCTCGACCGGCAGTTCGGCGCCGCTGCGCCCGCCGCCCTTGCCGTCGGGGAACCAGCCGGTCACGAGTGCCACGGCGTCGGGAATGCCCGACACGTCAGCGATAACGACGTCGGCCTCGACACCGTCGACCGGCTTCATCAGGTGCCCCGCGCGAAACTCGGCGACATCGGACAAGCCGAGCTTCTTGGCATTCGCCGTGGCGCAAGCGACGGCAGCCTGCGAGGCGTCGGTGCCGATGACCTTGCCCGCGCCGAGTCGTGCCGCGACGAGCGAGAGCACGCCGCAGCCGCACCCGGCGTCGACGACGAGCTCGCCGGGATGAACGCGCAAGGCCTCAGCCAGCACCTTGCTCGTGGAGCTGGGCACGAACACGCCGGGATCGACCGTGATCTCGAACGGTCCGGTCGTCCCCCGCCACATGTACTCGCGCTGTACTTCGATCGTCATCGGGTTTCCTCTCGGGCTGTTCAGCGGGCGCACTGACGATCAGCCGGACGTCTGGCCAGCCTAGCCATGGCCCCGAGATGGTGAAACGGCGCGTCCGAGTGATCCAGGTCTCCCCCCGCTCGGTACCCCGCGCACGACACGATTCACCGTTTCGTCACGGTACGGGTACGACGATCGGACGGCGGAACGACGTCATCATTTGGCGCGTCGAACGGACGCGCGGGATGCTTTGGCGCGTCGAACGGAGAGGCCATGGGCCGTAAGCGAGCAGCGATCGCGGTGACGGTGACGATTATCGGGATCATGATGGCCGGGTGCGCGAGCGGGTCTGATGGGCGCGTCGTCGGCAGTTCGGGCGGCCTCAAGCCGTCGTCCGGTTCGCCGTCGTCGGGCTTGCCGTCGTCTGGCGCGCCGTCGTCCGGTTCGCCCGGGTCGTCGCCGGTGTCTTCGCGGGAGGCGCGCGACCCGGCTCGGCTGGTAAATCTTTGGCAGCTCGACGCTCCCGGACAGGCCGCGGGATCGGTACTTCGGCTCGGTGACGACCTGATCATCTGGAGCGGTTGCGGCGTGTTGATGGGCGACTGGAGCGCCAACGCCGGCGGCCTGTTCCTCGGCCACGTGTCGGGCGGCAGTTCGGCCTGCGTGTCGCATGAGTCCGGCGACCCGACACCAGCTTGGCTGGCGAGAATCACCAGGTTCGAGGTCGGCGTCGACGGCGTGGCGCTGCTCGATTCCTCCGGTGCCGTGATCGCCCGGCTTTCTCCGGGCGGGCATCCCACGCCACGGCCAGACATCGCGTCGCAGCTGGCCGAGCCGCCAGCGCTGACCGACGCCCTGCGTAACCGGCTGAGCGTGGTCGCCGCGCCATTGCCGGCCGGGCTGGTGGCCGCGACGCCGCAACAACTTTTGGGGCGGTGGGTACCCGAAGGGGCCTCGTCGTCCGCCAAGCCGTATGCCGATTTCAAGGCGGACAGTTCGTGGCTCGGCTCCGACGGGTGCAACGGCCAGGGCGGGCGGTGGACGGTGGCGCCCGACGGCAGCTGGCTCGCGGTTGCTGGTGCTCAGACGGCGATGGCCTGTACGGGAATGGTGAACGTCGGTGGCTGGCTCACCAAGGCGACCCGCGCCGCGTTCGACGGTTCCACCTTGGTGTTGCTCGACAACTCAGACACGGTGGTCGGGCGGCTGGTTCGCGCGAGCTGAGTCACCGATCGCTGACCTCGGCGTAGCGCTCGCGGATCCACGGCGTCGCGATCGCGTCGTAGGTTTCGCGCTCGCCGATCTCCCAGGCGGGTGGCTCGGCCGTGCCGGCGACGAGCCAAGCCGCCTGCCTCGCGGCGCCGTCCGCCACGTATTCGCCGGGCGCCGGAACGGTGACCGGCACGCCGAACACAGTTGGCGCGATGCGCCGGACGGCTTCGCTACGCGCTCCACCGCCGACGAGGATCAGCCGCCCGACCGCAACACCCTGCGCGACCAGCGCGTCGAGACCGTCGGCGAGGCCGCACAGCATGCCCTCGACGGCCGCCCGGGCGATGTTGGCGGACGTCGAGTTCGCCAGCCGCCAGCCGCGGATCGCCCCGGTGGCGGCCGGCCGGTTCGGGGTGCGCTCGCCCTCGAGATACGGGACGACGGTGAGTCCCTGCGCGCCCGGCTCGGCAGACATCGCCAGCTGGTCGAGTGTCGTGAGATCGACACCGAGCATGGCCGCTGTCGCGTCGAGCACCCGCGCTGCGTTGAGGGTGCACACGAGCGGCAAGAATTTGCCTGTGGCGTCGGCAAAACCGGCAACCGCGCCGGACGGATCGCCGGTCGGCGTGGGGCTCACGCCGAAGACCGTGCCCGAGGTGCCGATCGAGATCACGATGTCGCCAGCGCCCGCGCCCACCCCAAGCGCGGCACCGGCGTTGTCGCCGGCGCCTGGGCCGAGCACAGCGCCGTTCGCCATGGCGCCGGCGGATTCGCGCGGGCCTAGCACGCGCGGCAGTTTCGGCGTCCGGTCGGTGTCTAACGCACGAGCCAGCAGGTCGAGCCGGTACTCCCCCGACGACGGCGACCAGTAGCCGGTGCCGCTCGCGTCGCTGCGATCGGTGGCGAGCTGGTCGAGGCTTTCGGCGCCGGCGAGGCGCCAGGTGAGCCAGTCGTGCGGCAGGCAGATCGCGGCGGTGCGCCGCGCGTTTTCGGGTTCGTGGCGCGCCAGCCAGCGCAGCTTGGTGACGGTGAACGACGCGACCGGAACGGTGCCGATTGCCTGGGCCCACGCCTTCGCGCCGGCATCAGCCTCGCCGTTGCCTAGCTCTGCCACCAGCTCCGCCGCCTCGGGGGCCGAACGGGTGTCGTTCCACAACAAGGCGGGCCGCACGGCGTCGCCGGCCGCGTCGAGGCACACCATGCCGTGCTGCTGGGCGGCGACCGAGACGGCCGCGACGTCGGCGAGCCCGCCGGCCATTTCGGCTGCTTGCTCGAACGCGTGCCACCAGGCGCTCGGGTCGACCTCGGTGCCGTTCGGATGAGCCGCCTTCCCGTCGCGCACCAGCGCGCCGGTTTCGGCATCGCGCACCACGACCTTGCACGATTGCGTCGAGGAATCGACGCCTGCCACCAAAGTCATCGGTTCACCCGGTTCGTCTCAGCGGGCGCCGAGGAGGTGTTCGACGGCGAGTTGTGCCAGGTGGGTGTAGCCGTAGCCGAACGCACCGGCGGTGTCGGCGTCGAAGTCTTCGTAGGAGGCGCGGTCGGCGAGCAGGCCGGTGTAGGTCTCACCCGGGGCGAGTGTCGGGGTGGCCAGGTCGGTGACCTTGCTGGCGGCGAGCGCGGCCCGCACCTCGGGGTCGGCGCGAAACGCCTTCGCCCGTGCCTTGAGCAGCAGGTAGGTGCGCATGTTCGCGGCGGCCGACGCCCACACGCCGTCGATGTTCTCGGTGCGTAGCGGCTTGTAGTCGAAATGGCGCGGCCCGTCGTAACCGGCGCCCCCCGAGATCGGCCCGTGTTCGAGCAGGTCGACGAGGAAAAACGCGCTCAACACATCGCCATGACCGAAGATCAGGTCTTGGTCGAAGCGCGGCCCGTGCTGCCCGTTGAGATCAATATGGAACAACTTGCCCATGCTGAGCGCCTGCGCGACCCCGTGCACCATGTTCAACCCGGCCATCTGCTCATGCCCCACCTCCGGGTTGATGCCGACCATGTCGGCATGGTCGAGGGTGGTGATGAACGCCAACGCGTGCCCGATCGTCGGCAACAAAATGTCACCACGCGGCTCGTTCGGTTTCGGCTCTAGCGCGAACCGGATGCCATACCCCTGCTCGACCACGTAACCCGCGAGCGTGTCGAGCGCCTCGCGGTAACGCGCCAACGCCGCCACGACATCCTTGCCCGCGTCGGTCTCCGCGCCCTCGCGGCCACCCCAAAACACATACGTCGACGCGCCCAACTCCGCCGCCAAATCAAGATTGCGCATCACCTTACGTACCGCGAACCGGCGAATCGACCGATCATTCGCCGTCAACGCGCCATCCTTGAACACCGGATGCATGAACAAATTCGTCGTCATCATCGGCACCACCAGCCCCGACGCCGCCAACGCCTTGGCGAACCGATCAATCAGGCGACGCCGCTCCGCCTCACCACTACCGAACGGAATCAGATCATCGTCGTGGAACGTAACCCCCCACGCGCCCAACCCGGCAAGCCGCTCCACCGCCTCGACCGGATCCAGCGGCGGCCTCGTCGCCTCACCAAACGGGTCACGCGCCGGCCAGCCAACCGTCCACAACCCAAACGAAAACCTGTCATCCGGCGTCGGGGTCGTCACTTCGATGGACATGGGTGGCCTCCAGCTCTTTTGTTTGACAGCTCAACATATTGACCGCGCGAACACGCCGTCAACATCACGCGGCTGGTCGTTGTTCGGCCGTGACAAAACGCGGACGGCGCGAGCGGCCGCACCCCAAACCGCGCACTGCGAGGTGTGGCGACCGCGGGGACGGGGACGCTGGACGTAGCAGAGAAAAGAACCTGCGAATGGCAAGAACGGAAGCTGCGTGGTGGAAATGTCGACCACGAGAACTCGTTGGCTCGCGCTTTGCGGCATCGGCGCCCTGATATTCACCGTCGGCGTATTCATAGCCACCGGGGAGATCCATCTCTTGCCTTGGCTCGCGTTGCCGCTGGTCGCCGCTCTCGTTTGGTGGGTAGCCCCAACGATTGACCGGTTGCGCTTCGAACACCGGATAAAAGTCGAGGCAGCGGAAGGGATCGATCGGCTCGAGAAGTGGTTGCGAACAGCGCCTGGCGTCGCGACCGCGAGCGCGGGCGCCGTCGTCGAATGTTGTCCGATCTGCGGCACCCCGGTCGATCCGCGAGATGCCACCTGCTGGCGCCACGGCGCAACCACATAGCCGGTTACTCGAACTCGGTTACTCGAACTCGGTTACTCGAACAGCGAATGCGAGCCGTCGCCGCGGGCCTGGCGACGACGTCGAATAATGAACAGGTCCACGGCCGCGATAAGTGCGAGCGCCGCCAATAACCCGCTCAGGGCTGGAATGTTCAGCTCGGCCGCCCACCAAGCAAGTAACGCGCAACTCACCACGCCGAAGGCAGCCAGCACCAGCCGCGCGTTGAGAGCGCTCAGCGCAGTTCGTGCTTCTCGACCGGTGCGGCGCTCGGCTGCCGTAGTGGTCTTTTCTTCCGGCGGCACTTGGTTTCTTATCGTCGGCCGATCAGCCATCGCGCACCTCGCTCGGCTCTGTAATTACGGCGTGCCCACCGAAGGGACTGTTACACGCGCCGTCGTTAAGGACCGGCCAATGAGGCGGTCACCGCTTGCGTTTGCGGGGGAGCAGCGGCGGGGATCCGATTTTTCGGAACCAAACGTCGGAGTGCTCTTACGCCATGCACATCGGGGTCGCGACTCCGCTCGACGCGGTGCGAAAGGCGTGGGCTAGCGGCGTCCGGTCTGCCGCGGCGCGAACCGGCGGCCGCGCGCGGCTTCGCGCCGTCGCGACGTTGTCCGCGATCATCGCGCTCGACGGTGCCGACAAGGGAACCGTCTCTGCCACCGCGACGAATATCAAGTCGACGTTCGGCGTGGGGAACACGGAAATCGGGGTCTTGCTGACCGTCGTCTCGATCGTGTCGGCGATTTTGAGCGTGCCTGCTGGCGTTCTCACCGATCGCATCAGCCGCACCAAAATGCTCGGAATCAGCATCGTCGGATGGGCGCTGGCGATAGCGGTCAGTGGCGCGGCGCAGTCGTACTTGTGGTTGCTGCTCACTCGTGTCGGCTTGGCAGCGGTCGGGGCGGCAGCTGGCCCGGCGGTCGCCTCGCTGATCGGAGACCTCTTCGCAACCCAAGAACGAGGAAAAATCTACGGGCGCATTCTTGCCGGTGAACTCGCTGGCACCGGGCTCGGCTTGGTCGGATCCACCTTCATCGCTGGCACCCTCGGTTGGCGATACGCCTTTTGGTGGCTGGTGATTCCTACGCTTTGTCTCGCCTGGGTGGTGTACCGCATGCGAGAGCCGGCACGCGATCAGGCTGACGTCTTATTGCCGTCCAGCCGCACGGCCGACCATGAAGAACTTTCGAAATCCCCTCGCAAGGACGCCGTTTACGTCGCCCTAGAGAAGCAAGGAGTTGAACCTCGTCCTGAGCTAGTGCTCGAAGAATCTCCGTCGAACATGAGCATCATCGAGGCGGTGCGGCACGTGTTTCGCGTGCCGACCAACCGGGTGCTGATCGTGGCATCGGCTCTCGGATATTTCTTTTTCGCCGGCTTGCGCGGCTTTGCCGTCGAATTCGCGCAAGACCAATACGGCGTCAGCAAGGCACAATCAAGCGGCTTCATGCTCGTCATCGGCGCCGGCGCGCTAATAGGGGTGTTCGTTGGCGGCAGACTCGCCGACCGGCTGATCGGGCGAGGAATCATCACTGGTCGCATCTGGGTACCAGCCATTTCCCTTTTGGCGGTGCCTATTGTGTTAGGCCCCGCTCTTTGGGCGACGCAAGTTATCGTCGCGCTGCCGCTCCTCGTCGTGGGCGCTGGACTGCTTTCGGCGGCTAATCCGGGCCAAGACGCGGCACGCCTCGACATCATGCACCCCCGGCTTTGGGGGCGCTCCGAATCGGTGCGCACCGTTGCCCGGACGGCGCTCGAGGCCGCGGCGCCATTGCTGTTCGGCTTCACCTCCGAGCGACTGCTCGGTGGCGACGGCGCGGGCTTGCAAGCGACATTTCTGATATTCCTGGTCGCTCTCCCGGCAGCGGGTGCGATGGGTTTGGTCGCCCTACGAAGCTATCCGCGCGATGTCATGTCGGCGCGTGTCTCGCTCGACAACACTGAGGCCGAAGACCTTGCCGAACAGACCGCGACCGAAGGTAGGACGGCTGAGCATTAACTGATGTCGTGCTCCGCTAGTGGCCCGACGCTCAAGCCGCGACTCGCGCAATCTCGAAAAATTCGCGGCAACGCCTCGAGAGTGGCCCGCCAGGCCGTCGAGGAAGGGCTATTGCCCGCATCGTGGAGAAGCACGGTGGCACCGCCTACGAGTCCGGATTCGAGATGCGACCAGACTGAGTCGGCGGTGGCATCAGCTCGCCAGTCTTTGGCCCAGGTTGTCCACAGTATTGGGGTAAGCCGGTGACGGCGCGCCTCGATGATGCTGGTGGCCGACAACACGCCGTAGGGCGGGCGAAACCAAATCGGCCGCACGCCGGCCGCGTCGGCGACCGCGGCCATTGCGCGACCAAGTCGCGGCGACGTCGCCAACGTGTAGCGATGGTGCCAACCGTGGAGACCGAGTTCGTGGCCTTCATCGACGATTCGGCGCACGAGCCTCGGTTCACGAGCGGCGCGCTCACCGACGACGAAAAACGTTGCCCGAGCGTCGTAAGCGCGCAGCAGATCGAGAAACGCCGGTGTCGAGACCGGATCGGGACCGTCGTCGAATGTAAGCGCGACATGGTCGAGGCGGCCCACCCCCGCCAGGCGGGGAAAACAGTCGCGCACGGCCGGCAACCAGGTGGCCGCGGGCAGCACTTGGCACGCCACGGCCGTCGTGCCCGCGACGGCTTGCCGTGCCAAGCTGAACATCGGTTACCGGCTCGAGGCTCGAGGGTGGGAGTCGTTCATGGTGGGTACGGCCTCTCTTGTGCGGCGCTACTTGATTCTCGCGGCCAGCATGGGCGACGGACATCTGCGGGTGGCCGACGAGTTGCGGCGTCGGCTCGCGGCACGAGGCGATACCGCCGAAGTCGTCGACATCTTGGAGTTACTCCCCCTTCGTCTCGGTGGCGCTCTGAGGAGCGGTTACGCGGCCATGTTGCGGCGCGCGCCGTCGTTGTATGAGTTCATTTATCGCGGGTTTTTCGCGAGCGAGCAAGGCCTCGACTTTCGCCCCGATCCGCTGGTGGCAATTAGTGCGCCCGCCCTTGCCAGACAGATCGAGCAGTTTCGGCCTGACATGGTGGTGTCGACGTTTCATCTGTGCGGCCAAATCACCGGCCGGTTACGCACGAGAAATCAGTTGAAGGTTCCGAGCGTCGTCGTCCTCACGGATTTCGTCGCGCACCGCATGTGGTTACATGCGGGAAACGACGCGTTCATCTGCCCGCATCCCGCGGTCGCTGCCGACGCGGCGGCCCGCACCGGTCGCCCGTCCTTCGCCGCCGCACCCGCCGTCGGTGCGGGATTTTTAAGTTTGGACGGCGGTGCGCGCGCCCGCGTACGCGCTGAGCTCGGTATCGCCGCTGACGCTCGCGTGGTTTTGATGTCGGCGGGCGCGTGGGGCAGCGGCGAGATCGCCGAGGCGGTCGACGCGTCGGCGTCAGATCGACACGTCACGCTTGTGTTGTGCGGCCGCAACGACCGGTTGCGAGCCGAACTGGCACGAAGACACGCTCATGGGCCTTTGTCGAACGGGCGCGCGAAGCCGACGGCCGTCGTGATGGCGTTGGGGTGGCGCGACGACATGGCGGATCTGATGAGCGCGTGTGACGTCCTCGTCGAAAACGCGGCGGGTCAGATGGCGATGGAAGGGTTCGCGATTGGCCTGCCGGTGGTGACGTTTCGGCCGTTGCCGGGCCACGGCCGTGATGGATGCCGCCGCCTGGCCGAACTGGAGTTAACGACCTTCGCCGAAGGCGACGAAGAGCTGCGGGGCGCCATTGCCCAGCTGTGCGATCACGACTCGCCGCGTCGCCGCGCCCAAATCGATACGGCACGGGCGTTGTTCACAGCAGATCCGGTTGAGTCTCTTGATTTGGTTGCCGTGCCGACGCCGCCGCCGGTCGCCCGCTGACGAGCGGCGATCTGGCAAGTTCGATGCTCGCCAAGCCGATCAGTGCGATCCCGAATAGCTCGAGGGCGAGCCAGCCGCCCAATCTGATGTGTTCGCCGAATACCAGGACGCCGATGGCGGTGGAAATTATCGGGTCGCTCAAGGTAATGGCAGGCTGGGCGGAGACCAGCGTCGCCGCCTGGAGCGCGTTTTGCCAAAGGAACAAGCTGATCGCGCCCGCGACGATCATCGCGTAGAACTCCCACGCGCTCAGTAAACCGGCGAATCTGTCCGCGTCGAAGCGGATCATTGCCGCCTTCATCAACGCGGCAGTGAGGGCGAATCCGGCGCCTCCGGCGGTAGCGAACAACGCGGCACGCGGGCTGCCTTCGAGCCGAAGGGCGGCGCTCACGAGTAGCGCGCAGAGCCCGACAGTCGATAACGCCGTCAAGACCAGCGGAACAAGGCTTGCTGTAGTGCGCCCGCCACTCGGCGCTGCCGCGGCGAGTGCCGCCGCGAGGCCCACGCACATGCCGGCAACGCCGAACCAGGCCCTTCTTTCGGCGTGCGATCGGAACAGCAGGCTGGCGAAGAGCAAAGTCAACGGTAACTCGGCTAGCAAGATCGGCTGCACCAAGGCAAGCTCGCCTTTGCGCAACGCGGCAGCCTGGAAGATGAACGCGAACACCAATGCCAGCAGGCCGAGTAACCAGACCGGACGGCGCAACACCGCGATCAAAAGCGCCAGGCGCATCGATTTGCTCTCGGGCACAGATTTCGCCCCGCGACGTTGCAAGACCGAAGCGAGCGCGTTGCACAGGGCCGCGCCGATCGCGAAAACCACCGTCAGCACAGGCATGCGTGCCACCTGGATGCTGTGCGACGCAACGCAGCGGAGCCGCCAGAGATGCTGGCGCCGCCGCTAACCGAACTTGTTCGCGAGTCCCCTATACAGCCCGGGAAGGCCGTCGTGCAGCAGAGCTGGGAGCCGCATCCAGTGCGGCAGAAACACTTGCTTGTCACTGCGCTCCACCGCATGGACGACGGCGGCGGCCACGGCGTCGGCGGGCATGGCGGGCGGCCAGTTGCGCTGGTAGGCCGTACCGCGGTTGCGGAAGAAATCGGTCGCGACCGCGGCGGGTGAGACCGTCGAGACTCCGATCCGATGTTGCCGGATCTCGGCTCGTAGCGCCTCTGCATAGGTGCGTACCGCCGCTTTCGTCGCCGAATAGACCGCCTCGTTCTCGACGCCGAGATGCCCGGCCACCGATCCGATAAAGACGATATGGCCCATGCCGCGCTCGACCATGCCGGGCAGGAGCAAACGGGTCAACAACAAGGGTGCGAGCGTGTTGACCTCGACGAGCCGTCGAATGTCGGGTGGTGGCATGTCGGCCGTGTTGCCGTACCAGCCGACACCCGCGTTGTTGACCAAAATGTCGACCTCGCCCGCGTCGGCCGCGAGGTTGCGAACGGCGTCTTCGTCGGTCAGGTCGGCCACGACGGCGCGTGTGCCCTCGGGGAGGTAGGTGCTTTGCAAGGCCGCTGGGTCACGACCGGACACCACAAGACGCGCGCCGCGCCGAGCGAAGGCGAGGGTGACAGCCGACCCGATTCCGCCTGAGGCACCTGTGATCAGCACCCGCGATCCGGAGATCATCATCGAACATCTGGCGTGGGCAACGCCGCGATGTTTGTCGCGATGCTTGTGGCGATGCTTGTGGCGATGCTTGTCGCCATGCTTGTGGCGTCGCTTGTAAGGAGTGCCGTCATAGCCCTTGCTTGCACCGCGAAGGACCTTGTCAAACGTCGTGCGCGATCAAAAGATTGCCACCGTGCATGTGGTGGCGCGCGTGGGTACCGTGGACGTGAAAGGTCACCCACCGAAATCACGAAAAGCGCTCATGACACGCACTACGACAGATAAGGCGGCGTCTGTTGTTTCCGGCTGAAAACATCAGAGACTGGCGCGGTCACCGGGTGGTCGACAGCTTGGGTTCGCGCATCGGCGATCTCGAAGCCATCTACGTCGACACCGACACCGACCAGCCATCGTTCGCGACGGTCAAGGTGGGCTTACTCGGCCGCAGCCGGCTCATCTTCGTGCCGCTGCGAGGCGCGACCGTGGCACCCGGTTATCTGAAGGTCTCGGTGACGAAGGCGCAGACGAAGGGCGCACCGAGCATCGACACCGACGGCGAGCTTTTCGCGGAAGCCGAGCCTGAGATATTCGCGCACTACGAGTTGCCGTATCGCGCGGGGGCAAACGGCGGACGTCGGCTCGCCCGCCGCTGAGGTCACGAGGAAAGGAGTTTTCGTGCTGTTGACCCTGCTGCTCATCTTCGTGGCGGCCTGGATCATCCTGGGTGTGATCGGCTTCGTCATCAAAGGATTGTTCTGGCTGTTCGTGCTGGCTTGCGTGCTCTTCGGGGTGACGTTGCTTATCGCCGCCTTTCGCGGGGGGCGCGGAAGCCGGCGGGTCGCCCGCTAGGTTCGCGTCGCCCGGCCTGCCCGCGCCGTTTCGCCCGCGATCGTCGGCGCCGCCGCTTCGGGGCAGACTGTTGGCATGGTGTTGCCGATCCACGACCGCAACCCGGTGCGTCGAACGCCGGTCGTGACCTACAGCTTGATTGCGATCAACCTGATCGTATTTCTGATCGAGCCAATTCACCATTTTCAGTTCATTCGTCATGGCGCGGCGGCGCCGAGCCTTTGCGAGCAGTTTCAATTCTTCGACCAGTACGCGGCGATTCCGCATGAGCTGATCACCAACGCGGTGCAGGCGCATCGTTATGTCGACCAGCTAGGGCAGACCGTCTGCGTCAGTAATTTCCCCGACAAGCAGCCGGCGCTCTCGGTGCTGTTTTCGATGTTCCTGCACGGCAGCTGGTTGCACGTGCTCGGCAACATGCTGTTCTTGTTCGTCTTCGGCAACAACGTCGAAGACCGGCTCGGTCGAGTCAAGTTTTTGCTCTTTTACCTGGTATCGGGTTACATCGCCGCGTACGGTTTCGCGCTCGCGTTTCGCGATTCCCGGACGGCGCTCATCGGCGCTTCTGGCGCGGTTGCTGGCGTGCTCGGGGCGTATGTCGTGCTGTGGCCGCGCGCGCGAATCCTTTCGCTCGTGACGTTCCTGCTTTTCCTGCCGCTGTCGCTGCCGGCGTGGCTGGTGCTCGGCAGCTGGTTCTTGTTGCAGTGGTGGTACTCGGTGAGCAACCTGTCGTCGCAGGGCAGCGGCGTCGCCTACCTGGCCCACGTCATCGGGTTCGCGTTCGGCATGCTCGTGGCGTGGCCGCTCCGCAATCGCGGCTGGCCCCACGGCTACCCGTCGGCGCCCTGGTCGACCGGACGCTATTCGTACCGGTTACCGCGCTAACCCGCGACTTTCGCTTGATCACGAAGACTTTTTGGCATCTAAAGGGGCAGAAGTTTTCGCGATCACGTCAAAAGTTCCGCGGCGCCATCGCGTCCCGCATGTTAAGAGGGCCGGGACGCCATCGCGTCCCGGCCCTCCTTGCCACGGTCCCCTTTGGTGGCCTCAGGTGTTGCCGATCATGGGTAACTGACGACGGGCACCAGCGTCGTGTTGCCGGGGTTCTCGGAGTTGGCTGGCCCGCCAACTCCGTTGATCACCGAGTTGTAGCCGCCAGAACCGCCGATGTAGATGGCGAGCAGGTCGTTGAACCGCACTCCTGGCCGTGTCGGCGACTGAAACGCCATGTCGTCGACGATGGTCGCGTCGGTCTGGATGAACACGACGTAGCTTCCCATGCCGTAACCGTTGAAGGTCTGCACGTCCGGGCTGACCGTGAACGCGGGGTAGCCGAGCTGGTCGCTCGACACGTTCCAGGCGTCCTGGCTTGGCACGTCGTACGGCAGTTCGTTCTGGAAGAAGATGGTCTTGCCGCCATTACCGTTCCAGACGACTTCACGCCTTTGGAAGTGCTCGACGAAAAGACCCGTCGCCACGACGTTGTCGCCGTTGACGAGCACGCCGGTGTCGGCGGTGTTCGACGTCCAGCCGACTCCTTCGCCGTGGTCGGCCCGCCACGCCCAGATGTCGTCGAGCACGACGTTGTCGCTGTTGACTTCGAGCGAGACGGTGGCCTTGCCGACGTGAGCGCCGCCGATCCGGAAGAACACGTCCTGGACGCCGGTCGGATCGTTCGCGTCGCTGTTGTGGTTGTTGCCCGGCGTCTTGCCGATTTGCAGCAGCACAGGCGAGTTGACCGGGCCGGCGTCGAAGATGATGCCAGCGATGTCGACACCAGGGGTGTCGGCGACAGTCATCGCAACCACACCGTTTTGCGGTTCGAGCGTGGCAAGGCCCAGACCGAGGACGACGGTGTCAGCCCGCTTCACCTTGATGGTCTGATCGACGTCGTAGATACCCGGCGTGAACAGCAGGTTTTTCCCGCGCGACAACGCTTCGTTGATGACTTGAACGCTGTCGGACGGGTGCGCCACGAAGAAGTCATTCAGCGGAATTGACCGGCCGGCAATCGGCCCGCCCGACCAGGTCGTACCCGCCGAATTGTGCTGCGCGGCAGGCACGAAGACGCTGTAGTCGCCGTCCGAGTCGATCGTGAGGAACGGCCGCTCGCGCGACGCGGGGTTCGTGTCGAGCGTGGTGTACGGCGGGTTCGGGAACGACTGCGCGGGCGCGCCTTCGACGCCGGCGAAAACCTGGTTCCACACCGCGTTACTCCAGCCGCCGATCGAGCTGTTGCGCACCAGGAATTGCTGCTGCGAGCCGTTGACGATCGAGTCGTTCGTGGTCGAGTCGGCGATGAAACCGCCGCTGGAGTAGTGCGAACCGCCGAACGTGCCGTGGCCGCAGTAGTCCATCAGCGAGAAGGTTCCGCCGTTCACGGCGACTCGGCGCATCGGCGCGGCTTGCGAGACGGCCCACATTTCGGTGTTGGTGTAGCAGCCGTAACCGAAACCGGGATCGCCCGCGACGTCGATGGTGAGGTTCGACAGCGAACGCCAGAAGTTCACGAGCGCGTTGCAGTCGCCGCCGCCGAGACCGCACTGGTCGAACACGTCGATCTGACCGTTGATGACGACGTCACTCGGCGACGAGCCGAGTCCCGCAACCTCGGTGTAGTAGCCGACCTGGAAAACCAGCGGGTTTTCCGGCGTCCCGTACGTGCCGGGCTTGAACAGCAGCGCGTAGCGGCCGGTGCCGAACTGATCGGTGGATTGCTGGTCGGCGATCGCCTGCACCTCGGCCTGGATTTGCGATGTCGGCATGCTCGGGTCGAAAACGAGCACGTTAGGGCCGAGATCGGGTTGGCTGGAACCGTGCAACGGCACGGCGCCGGCGACCGTGCTCATCGAGACGGCGGTTGCCGCCGCGGTGACGAGGGCCGCGGCGACGGCGGCGATTCGCGAACGCCGCCGTGCGTGAGTTCGAGCGCCGGGTCCCCCCGAGGTGAGAGCGCTCTCTTGCCGAATGGAATGGATCATTCACCACTGCCTTTCTGGACTGCGCCGGACTTGCCAGGCGCCGAATACCCCCCTGGACGACGGTGGGCGAACGCCGTCCGCCCTTCGCGCTGGCCCCCCGGGCACACGCGACGCCAGCCGTTCTACCTGGGCGGGCGAGCGGGCGTCAACGGGTTGGGGTTCCGGAACCGGAGATCCCATGATCACGAAACAAAAATGCCGCTATATAGAGGCACAATTCCTTCGTGATCACGTGGATGTTAGTTCGCGCGGGAGCGCGACGACGTCCACCAAGGCGCCGTTTCGCCAGACGGTGATTTCGAGTCGGCGCCCGATCGCGCCCTCGACCATCAACCGCTGAATCGCGGTGCTGGTGACGATGGAGGCGCCGCCCGCCGCGATCACGATGTCGCCGCGCTTGAGCCCGGCTTCTTCGGCGGGACTCCCCGCGATCACTTGCGCGATACGCAAGCCCGTGCGACGTCCGAGCTTGGTGACAAGCGCCGGTGGCAACGGCGCTTGCGCGCCAGCGACGCCTAGCCAGGCGCGGCGAACGCGGCCTTGGGTCATCAGCGTGGTGATGAGCTGCTTGGTGGTGTCGTTGATCGGCGCCGCGAGACCGAGGCCGACGCCCGCGACGGCGGTATTCACCCCAACCATGCGGCCCGCACTGTCGGCGAGCACGCCGCCGCTGTTGCCGGGGTTGAGCGCGGCGTCGGTCTGGATCACTTCGTCGATGACGCGGCCGGATCGTGTCGGCAGTGAACGGCCGAGGGCAGAAACGATCCCGGCGGTCACGCTGCCCGCGAGCCCGAACGGGTTGCCGAGCGCGACGACCAGTTGTCCGACCCGAAGCGACGACGCGTCTCCGAGTACGACCGGCGGCGGCACCGGGCCGCGAGCCCGCAAGACCGCGAGGTCGGACAGCGGATCGCGGCCGATCACATCGGCGGTCACTTCGGCGCCGTCCGCGAAAGAGGCCTCCGCTCGCTCGGCTCCTTCGATCACGTGCGCGCTGGTCAGCAAGAATCCGTCGGTGGTGATGACGCTCGCGCTGCCGCTGCCCTGACCGCGCTCGCCGCGCACCCGCAAGCTGGCGACGCTCGGCAGCACTGCCTCGGCCACGCTCACCACGATCGACGAGTAGGCGTCGAGAGCGTCGGGTTCGTCCATGTAACCCACAACGGACGACGCGGGGCGGTCGCATCCGGCGTTCTCGCAGAGCGGACACGCATTCGGACGGCGTTCCCACGCCGTCGGTACCGAAGCTGGCACCCTGTTGGCCGTGACTTCCGACGGGGGGCCGCGACGCGCAGCGCGTCATCGATCCCCGAATCAGCAGGTGTTTCGGCGTCGCCGCATGGTGGCGATCGGCGTGCTGGCTATCGCCGTGCTGGCTGGCGTATATGCCGTGCACGCGTGGTTTCCGCACACGGAGCAGGCAACCAGTGCTGAACCTGATCCGCGGCCGACTGTCTCGGCGTCGCTGGCTGTCTCGGCGTCGCCGGTTGTATCGCCGTCGTCGATCGATTCATCGTCGATCGATTCATCGCCGGCCGAATCGGCGCGGCCGGCCAAGCGAATCACGATCGCGATGGTCGGAGACCTTGAACTGGGCAACACCCCCGTGCTGCCGCCGGATCCGTCGAATTACCTGACGCCGGTGCGATCCGCTCTTGCCGCACCCGTGGTGTTCGGCAATCTTGAAGGCACATTAAGCAACGGAGATCCGGCCAAATGCGCGACACCGACTCCGAGCATCTCGACTGCGGGCACTAGCCCCGCAGGTTCATCGTCGTCCGCTACACCGTCAGCTTCGCCGTCCGTGCGTACCTGCTACGCGTTTCGCGTACCGCCGATGTACGCGCGAATCCTGCGCGACGCGGGGTTTACGGTCTTGAGCAGCGCCAACAACCATTCGAGCGACCTCGGGCGCCGCGGAATTACTGACACGACGGCGGCGCTTCGCTCGGCCGGTATCGCGCAAACCGGCTTGCCCGACCAAATCGCCGTTGTTGAAGCGGACGGCGTGCGTGTCGCCGTCGTCGGATTCGCGCCTTATCGCGTGACCACCGACTTGCTCGACGAAGCGGTCGCCGCGCGGCTTATCGCGAAGGCGAAAACCGAGGCCGACGTCGTGGTCGTCTATATGCACGCGGGTGCCGAAGGTTCATTGGCAGATCACGTCACGGGCAAAGAAGAATGGTACGCCGGTGAGGATCGCGGCAACCCGCGAGAGTTCGCGCACGCCGCGGTTGACGCGGGCGCCGATCTGGTGGTGGGGAGCGGCCCGCATGTGCTTCGTGGCATGGAGTTTTACCGTGGGCATCTGATCGCCTACAGCCTTGGCGATTTCGCGGGCTATCGCAATTTCTCGACGCGTGGCCCGCTGGGATTGTCGGCCGTGCTGCACGCGACGTTGGGCGCTGACGGTCGGCTCGTCTCGGCATCGTTCACGTCTTTGGTTCTGAATGCCGATGGACGTCCGTCGGTCGACCCGGCGCGTGCGGCCGCTGATTTCGTCAACCAACTGTCGGCTGCCGATTTCGGCGCGGCCGCGGCGACTATTTCGCCGTCCGGTTCGGTTTCGGTGAAAGACGACCGAGGTTGATCGCGTGCCTCCTCGGCACCGTCGCCGTCATCTGGCAAGGTGGTGCCAGCCCCGAACGTGACGTGGAGATGTCGTGAGCGCGCAACCTGTCGACGACGCCGTCCCCGTCGGCGTTTCGTCGAAATCAGGCCGGCCGAGGTTGGCGGCGCCGCTGCGGGTCGACGCGACGCCGCTCGAGTCGCGCCCGTTGCCGCGCGTGCCTGGCGGGTTTCGCACAGTACTGGCTGATCCGCCGTGGCGGTTTACCAATCGAACGGGCAAGGTCGCGCCCGAGCATCGACGACTCGACCGCTACGACACGATGACGCTTCGCGACATCTGCGCTGTCCCGGTCAGCGACGTGCTAGCCGACGCGGCCCACCTTTATCTGTGGTGCCCGAACGCGTTGCTGCCCGAGGGTTTGCGCGTTATGCAGGCGTGGGGGTTTCGGTACGTGTCGATGCTGGTGTGGGCGAAACGCCGCAAGGACGGCGGCCCCGATGGTCGGGGTGTTGGCTTCTACTTCCGCAACGTGACAGAGCCGATTTTGTTCGGTGTGCGCGGGTCGATGCGCACCTTGCCTCCTGGGCGTCGCCAGGTGAACATGATCGAGACGCGCAAGCGCGAGCACAGCCGCAAACCCGACGAGCAATACGACGTGATCGAGGCGTGCTCTCCGGGCCCGTTTCTCGAGTTGTTCGCCCGCTACCCGCGCGACGGTTGGCAGGTCTGGGGTGCTGAGGCTGACGCTTCCGTGACGCCGCGGGGTCGTCGGCACACCGGCTACTCCTGGGACGACGCTTAGGGAGTACTCGCGGCTAACGGCAGGACCGAGCCGTGGGGCGACGCTCGACGACCAATTCTGGGTCTTTCATACACGTACAGTCCCCCGTCCCATTTAGGCTTGCGAGTCGTGTATCAGGCTTCTCGATGTGCTCTTGCACCTCCGTACCGATTACTGCTACTTTCTCCAGCGTCGGGGGAAGGGCCCCTCCCGGTGACGGTGCCGCCCGCTGAGTCAACTCCTTGCGCGGCGAACTTCTATCAGTGAGGAGCAGGCTTTATGGTGCGTAGACATTTAGGTCTCCGCCGCAGTCTTGTCACCGCCGCCCTAGCAGTCGGAGCACTGATCGGAACCGCAGGTGTGGCGCAGGCTGCGAATTTCGACTGGTATATGTCGGGAGTCCAAACTGGATTCAACTCTCGTACGTGGAACTTCTCAACAAGCGGTGACGAGGCCATCGAGTCGGACTATTGCGACTGGATGTACCCGGGTGCCGGCGGCACGTACTACAGACTCCAGCTTACGCAGGAGACGGCGTGGTATCTGCCAGATCGAAACGCTGGTCAGGCGAGCTACGCGTGTGACCAATACGGTGGCGGCTATGGTTATCACGACTTCGGCAGTCAACCGCACGGCAACTACCACTTCACCTACGTGAAGAGCGACAACCCATACGGCATTGACTACGCGGATGGGTACACGTACTACCCCTGATTCCCCGAGTTGTGGCATTGGGCGCCTTCGTAGGAGGTGCCCAATGCCACGTGACCGGGTTTGACGACGAGACAGGCGGCCACTTCATTGCTGGAAGTAGCACATCTATCGCATCGCTATAGGCGAAATCGCACGCTGGCGATTGACGACGTCGACTTCGCGGCCGATGTCGGCGCGCTCGGAATACTCGGCCCCAACGGGGCGGGAAAGACGACGCTGCAACGAATTCTCGCGACGACGTTGCGCCCGACCGCGGGCGAAGTAAGGCTAGCCGGTAAGAGTCTGCGCGGCGATCTCGCTGGTTATCGACGCAGCATCGGATATCTTCCGCAGCGCCTCGGCTACTTGCCGCATTTTACGGTGAGCGAGTTCGTCGAATACGCGGCATGGCTCAAGGGACTCTCGCCGCGCGCCGTCCGCGATGCGTGCGCGCACGCGCTCGAGGTCTGCGATGTCAGTCAGCAGGCCCAAACCAAAATGAGGGAACTGTCTGGAGGCATGCTGCGACGGGTGGGCATCGCGCAGGCCGTCGTCAATGACCCTGACGTTCTTCTCCTCGACGAGCCAACCGTGGGTCTCGACCCCGAGCAGCGCAGCCATGTGCGCTCGGTGTTGCGGAAGCTGGCTGATCACATGACGATTTTGCTTTCTACCCATCTGACAGAGGATGTCTCGGCGGTGTGCGCCGAGGTCCTGGTGATCGACCGCGGACGACTGTGCTACCGCGGATCCCCGCCGGACCTGGCATTGCTCGACGACTCGTCGCGCAGCGAGCTCGACACACCCTTAGAGCGTGGTTACGCCGCAGTGCTACAGCGCAACAGAATGCAACTCGAGGTGGGCCGGTGAGTCGGCTTTTCGCCGTCTGCGCGAGGCGAACCTTGGCGCCATACCTACTTCCCCTGCTCTTGCTGCTGGCTTTCTTTGCCGGCGTAGCCCAGGCTGATACGTGGTCTGATTCGTGGTACGACGCAAGTTCGCATGCCGAAACGGTTATCGCCGTCCTCGCTCCGTTTTGTGGCGCCCTAGCCGCGTGGGAAGCGGGCCGGGACAGACGCACGGGGTTCTCCCGGCTGACGACGTCAATGGTCCGCGCTCGCATGGCCGTTGCCGTTTTTCCGGTGGCGATAATCGTGCTTGCCGGAACTATTGCGTACATGGGTGGGGTCGCTGCTGCCGCGATACACGTCGTGGGCGGTGGGCCACCCGCGATCGGCATCGTCGTGTTGGGCCCGCTCTGTCTCCTTGCGGTGACGAGCCTCGGCTACGCGCTCGGAACCGTCACCCATCGAATCGCTACCGCTCCGCTGCTGGCCATTGCCATCTACGTGTGGTTGGCATTCGTGCCGCAGGCCAGCCCAGCATGGGTCGCGCGCTTGTCGATGGTCGACAGCGACTGTTGCGGCGTCAACGAACGGTTCAATCCGACGGTGTTGCTCGGCCAGTACCTTGTCGTACTCGCACTGACCAGCATCGCGCTCGCGATGCTCACGATGAGGCGCTCCGGCCTCGCATCGCGTCTTTGTTTCGTGCCGGCGGCGGGCATTCTCAGTGGTGTCGCGGTGGCGACTTTGGTCGCGTCGGGTGGTGCCTTGACGGTAGCGCGCCCCGTGCCTGCTCACGCACCGTGTCAAGACGGACAACTCGTCACGGTTTGCGCGTGGCCCGAGCACAAGTACCAACTGGGCGCGGCGGTCGCAGCCGCTGACGCCGCTTTCTCGGGGTTGCAGAGCATTCCGGGTGTGCCACGGTACTTGTATGAGTACGGTTTGCGACCCCCGACCTCAGCGACGTCGATGGCGATAGGGCTTCCGGCGACCGTGGCGAACGTGCAAGCTCTCGAACAGCAATTCGCGGAAAATCTCTTGCCGACCCCGCCATCGTGTGCGATGCGGGGCGATATCTCCGCGCCGTTTCCGGGCGCTCGCGTTCGCGAGTACGTCCGCATGTGGTTGACGCTGCACGTCGATCCGCGTCTTTCGCTCCAGGCGTTCCCGCCGCCTGTCCGGCCCTCGATCGCGGCGCTAGAAAACGAGCCGATGGCCGACCAGCTTGCCTGGCTGCGGGCCGCCCTCGCGGCGCAACGTGACTGCACGACCCAGCCGCCGCCGGTTCCGTCTTGATCGAAACAGCCGCCTTCGCCCGGTTGGTTGCCTATTCTCGGGCGCGCAAGATGTCGATCGCGATGGCCGTGACGGCGGCGTGCGCGGTGCTGCTCTTCGTGGTCGGCAATGAGAGCGTGTCGGTGCCCTCGTTGCGATCGATCGACAATCTGCGCTTTCCCGCGGCTACGTTGATTCCGCTGATCATGGCTATCGCGACCACCATGCACACGGCTTGCAAGAGCTACGAAATCGAGGCGACCTGGCCTTTCAAGCAGACTTCGTATCGCGTGTTCCACCTCGGGGCACTGATCGCCGTCAACACAGCGGCGTTGACGGTTCTGTTCGCCACCCGCGCCGGCTACGACTTCCCGGAAGCCGTGCGCAACTACCTCGGCAACGTGGGCATCGGCTTACTCTTGGCGATCTGCGCGGGTGGCGGTCGCAGCTGGATGCTGCCGACGGCGTACACCATCGCCGCAACCCTGCTCGGGCGCGATCAACACGGCGCCTTGGCCCCGTGGGCGTGGATGATCCAGCCGGCTCGTAACCAGACGTCCTGGGCGATTGCGATCGGCGTCTTTGCGGCGGCCGTCGGGCTGTATGCCGTGTTCGGGCCGCGTTACGAGCCGGGTAGCGACGAAGTCTGAGGCGTCGCGTCCAGACGACGTTATACTGCGTCTCAACTATCAATAGCTGTATTTTATAGGAGACGGCAGTGTCAAAGCGTCGGGTTGCGGTTTCACGCGCATCCGCCGATGCGCTGGGGGTGCTGGGCAACCAGATCAAGCAGGCGCGCCACGCCCGCAAGTGGAGCATCGCCGACTTGGCCGCCCGGCTGGGCGTGAACCCACGAACGGTCACCAATGTGGAGGCCGGCGCGCCGTCCGTGTCGATCGGAACAGTGTTCAACGCCGCCTTCTTCGTTGGCGTCGACCTTTTTGGTCTCAGCGGAACCGAACTCGCTCGCGCTCGAAGAGCCGGCGAGGAGACGCTCGCGCTGCTACCCGCGAAGGTCCGCAGGCCCGTCGCGACGGAGAGCAACGATGACTTCTCGTTCTGACGCGTCCGCGTCGCGAAGCGACGATGCTTTCGTTTGGGTGTGGTTACCGGGCGCGACGTCTCCGGTGGTTGCTGGGCGCGTCAGTCGCTACGGAGGCGCCTACCGGTTCGCGTATGGGTCGAGCTATCTGGCCCGGCCGGAGGCGATCAGCCTCTTCTCGCCGGAGCTGCCGCTCCGGCGAGGGTGGATCGACGCCCCTGACGGGCTGGAGATGGCCGGCTGTCTGTGGGACGCGAGCCCCGACTCGTGGGGCCAACGAGTGATCATCGCTCGGTTGACGGGTCTGCAGGGGGCGGATGCTGACGCGGTGACGTTCGACAAGCTCACATTTCTGCTCGAGTCGGGGTCGAACCGGATCGGCGCGCTAGATTTCCAGCGCAGCCCGACCGAGTACGAACCGCGGGTGCAGACGGCGTCGATGGACGAGCTCCACGGGGCCGCGCAAGCGCTGCAGCGCGGGGAGCTGCGGCAGGAGCTCGCGCGCGCACTTGTCGACGGCACTGCGGTCGGTGGCGCCCGGCCGAAAGTACTCGTCACCGATGCCGAGCGCGAATACATCGCGAAGTTGTCGACGTCCAGCGACCCGTATCCGGTCGTCAAAGCCGAAGCCGTCGGTTTCGAGCTTGCCCGCCGGGTCGGCATCGACGTACCGGTTACCAGGGTGATCCAGTCGCTGGGGCGCGACGTCCTTTGCGTAGAGCGTTTCGACCGACCTGGTGGCGGCACCCGGCGGATGATGGTCTCCGCCTTGACCATGCTCGGGTTCGGGGATTTCCTCGGCGCGCGCTACTCGTCGTACCCCGAGATCCTCGACGTCTTGCGCAAGCTCGGCTCTTCGGGCAGGGGTCTCGGCCGCAAGTTGTTCGAGCGGATCGTGTTCAACGTCGCCATCGGGAACACCGACGACCATGCGCGTAACCATGCGGCCTTCTGGGACGGGCAGCATCTTGAGCTCACGCCCGCCTACGACCTGTGCCCTCAGTTGCGCTCGGGCACCGAGGCCAATCAGGCGATGGACATCAGCCGTGATGGTCGGCGCAGCAGCACGTTCGCCACCTGTGTCGCGGCGGCCGCGGACTATGGGCTGACACCGCGGGGAGCGCGTGACATCGTCGATCAGCAGGTCACGACCATTCGCGACGCCTGGGACGACGCGGCCGACGCGGCCCAACTCACTCGAGTTGACCGTGCCGCCCTTTTCGGCGCCCAGATCCTCAACCCCTACGCCTTCACAAAGTGACGGCGAATTTGGACGCGTTCTCGGCGTGCGCTTCTACAGGTCGCCGAATTCGTAGCTGCTCGGAACGTCGACGTGCTGGTCGGCCGTGCCGTATACCAGTGCGATCTCCTGATGCGCGGCGAGCTTGATTTCCGCCGGGTTACCCGACACCTTCTTGCCGTTGATGTATGCCGTCAACGTGTGCGTCGCGTCGATGTGCAAGCCGCCGATCTGGTTCGCGGTCAGCGCGACGTTCCACTCGCGAAACAGTTGCCCGAGGTAATACGCCTCGCCCTTCGTCGGTGACTCGATATGCAGCACTCCGCTTTCGTCGTGCGTGTGCAATGCCGAGATTTTCTGCGCCGCTTCGTCGATCCCGATGTCAGCGGGCACCGGCACCTTCGAGCCATTGACGAAGATATCGAGGTGGGCGTGATAGTGCTCGACGGTGCCTTCGGTCGACAGCGGCGTGAGCCCGGCGGCCTTGATCTGATCGACCTGGTTGGTCGGCACTGCCCATGGGGTTGGGTTGGAAGCGCCCCCCGCGGCTATCGAAGCGGCCGCCGCGGCCGTCAGACCCTGCTGGTCGCCCGGGTTTGATCCAGAACTCGAGCCCGAGCGGCTGCCCAGCGCGATAAAGATCGCGGCGACCACCACGACAGCAACAGCAACCACGACGCCCGCCATCTGCTTGACGCGCTTCGCCCGCTGCCGCGACGCTTGTCGCTCCTGCTCCTCGCGCAGCCGGCGGCGCACGTCGGCGGGGGGTTTCTTGGTCGCCATGGATCGCTCAGGCGTCCTTCCAGTCGGGTCGGGTCGTGTGCACCATACTCAACGCCGGACCGAGCCAATAGATTCACCAGCCGCACTTCGCTGTGCGGGGATCGGCTTCGCGATGTTTGTGGTGGCCAGGGACAGGATCGAACTGTCGACCTTCCGCTTTTCAGGCGGACGCTCGTACCGACTGAGCTACCTGGCCGGGCATTGAGATCTCACCCAGCAGATCTTGCGGTCCTGACGGGATTCGAACCCGCGACCTCCGCCTTGACAGGGCGGCGTGAACTCCAGGCTTCACCACAGGACCCCGTGTGTCTTACGTGCCCCCAACGGGATTCGAACCCGTGCCGCCGCCTTGAAAGGGCGGTGTCCTAGGCCGCTAGACGATGAGGGCGGCAGCTACGCCTCAGCAGCTTGCGAGCCGAGAGCCGCAGCCCCCGGCGCCTTCCGTCGGGGACCGCCCAAGCATAGGGGACGCCGACCGTTCGCGCCAAAGCGGTACCCCTCTCAGCTTACGGGTTCGGCGGCACCGGGGCCGGACTCGGTAAGGCCGCGACGGGTGCGCTCGCTGGCGGCCTCGGCGGCGCACCCGAGAGCTCGGACGACGGTGCGCCCGACGGCCCGTTCGTGAGCGCGGACGGCGGCCCGCTTGACGGGCCGCTCGATATGCCGCTTGACGGGCCTGGCGACGGACTCGCCGACGGCTTGGTCACGATATGCCGGACGACGCTCACCGAGGTCAACCCGAGTCCGCCGACGGTGATCTCGTCGTAGGCCTGAAGCTCTTTCGTTTTCCGGCTGAAATACAGGACAGAGGCCTCGAGGGGCGTGGGCTCGTCGTGCTCGAGACCGCGAAGCCCCGCTCCACCGGTTGATCCTTCGACCAGCATGAGCGTGCCGTTTTTCAGTTGCTCTGTTTCTTGCTTGTGCAGGTGTCCGGCGAGCACCAGCGGCACCACGCCGTCCAGCTGGCGGCCCTCGGCCGGGTCGTGCACCAACGCGATGTCGATTTTCGGCGGCATCGCTTCTTGGATCCACGTGGCGAGCTGGTCGCCGACCTTGGTCATGCTCTTGTCGTCTTCGGTGCTGTTGGATGTGCGCTGATCAGGTGTGTAGCGCGGGTCTGGCGCGCCGTAGATCCGCAGTCCATCGACGGTAATCGCTTTGTAGTCCAGCACGATCGCGTTGCGGTGTGCTGCCACGGCTTCGACGGTGCTCGCGGAGTCGTGATTGCCCTTGATGAAAACGTAGGGCTTCCCAATGAGACTGATGCCGTCAGTGATCGAATTCTCGACAGGATATCCGTGATCGGTGAGGTCGCCAGTGTCGATGACGAAGTCGATCGCGAATTGCTGAGAAATACTCGAGATGACATCCCAGGCTTCGGGATTGTCGTGAATATCGGAGACGTGTAGTACCCGAATGGTGTCGTCGGACGGCGCGAACTCGGGGAGCGTCGACGTGACCGCGTATAGCTTCGACACGTTGGTAACGAGGTGAGCCAACTCGGTGCTGTATTGGCCGAAGCGATTCACGATGTCTTCGACGTTGCCGATCATCGCCGGTGCACGGCTGAGAAGTCCGGTGTATTTCGGCTCGGCGATGGCTTTCGAATTCCAGGTAGCGTACGCGCCGCCCGCGCTCGCTATTCCCGCGAGCACAATCACGAGCGCACCCGACAATGCCGCCCGCCACCTGCGGGTGATCACGAAAACCAGAACGGCGGCGCCGATGAGTGATGTGATAGCGGCGCGCACCAAGAGCAGCACCAGCGCTTGGTTCACGTCGCGGGTGACCCGCTTCTCGATGTCTTTGATCTGTTCGGGATTATTGATCAGCCGCTGCGCGGCGTTGGTGTCGATCTCGGTCACCGTGGCGTTCAGCTGAACCGGGGCCCGGTTCGTGTCGAGTCGCAGCGAGCCGAGCGGCGGAATGTTGATCGTCGTCCCGCCTTGCATCGACGCCGATGGGTGCAGCGAGAACCTCGCATGTACCGGGCCGACCGACGTCGTCACCGACCCGGCAAGCGCGAGGCCGACCGCCGCTCCGATGAAAGCCAGCACCACGACGAAAAGCCGCCACGAGATTTTTCGGACGTCGGGACGCGTCGCGAAAGCGTGCAGCCGCGGCGCGTGGCGGCGGAAGCGCTCGTCGAGCGCGCGCAGGCTGAACCGGTCCCCCTCGGGCGGGCTTTCCCGCTCGACGTCAGCCACGGTTTGAACTTACGCGAAGCGTGCTGTTTTCGTGTTTGGGTGACGAACGTGATTGGCTGTGTGGCGTGGTCGAGGTCAGTCGTGAACGGTTCGAGGAACTGGTCGGTGACGCCCTCGACGGCATTCCGCCGGAGTTCACCAAAGCGATGCGCAACGTCGCCGTCTTCGTCGAAGACGTGCCCGACGATCCCGATCTGCTGGGCCTTTACGTTGGCATCCCGCTGACCGAGCGGACGACGTATTACGCCGGTGTGCTGCCTGACCGCATCATGATCTACCGCACCACGATATGCGCGATCTGCGAGACAGAAGCGGACGTCGTCGACGAGGTGCGCAAGACCGTCGTCCATGAAGTGGCCCATCATTTCGGCATCGACGACGAGCGCCTGCACGAACTCGGCTACTAGATGCGCGGAACCCAGCCCTCTTCGGCGTGGATCATCGCTTCCACGGACGGCGGCAAGCTGCCGGCCGCGACGTCGGCGACGCTCACTCGTTCGAGGACGGCGCGAAGCCCCGCCCGCACGGCGACCCAGACATCTTGCAGGTGAGCGGCGGAGGCCTCGTAGGACAGCGTTTCGGGTCGCAGACCGCGCACTTCGGCGAGCGGCCCGTCGACGGCGCGCATGACGTCGGCGACATGTATCTTTTCCGCCGGCCTGGCGAGCCGATAGCCGCCCTCCGCGCCGCGCAGGCTCTCGACCAGGCGCGCCCGGCGCAGGTCGGAGAGGATCGCCTCAAGAAACTTGCGCGGCAGGTGTTGCTCGTCGGCGATGACTTCCGTCTTCACCCACGCCCCTGGGGCTGTCGCGGCCGCGTCGGCCAAGACGAGCATCGCCCGCATGGCGTAGTCGGTCTTGGCCGAGATATGCATATGCCAATCATGGCAGGGCCCTTGCTTGTCGTGCGCTGTCAGCTCAAGGCACAGTGAGGTCTGTGTTTGACCGTCTGATACTTGCGGTGGCCGCTGTCGGTCTCGTGAGCGCTTGTACAACGGCCGCGCCCAACGACACCGCGGCGTCGGCGGCGAGTTCTGGTATGCCTGCGATTCGTGCGACAGGTGAGCAGATCCCGACCCCAAGCGGGGAGCTGTCGCCTTGGAGTTCCCCTCCCCCGTCGGCTGCGTCGCTTCCCGGGTCGGTGTCGCCGAACGCCTCGCCTGTGGCACAAAATGCACGGACGCCGCTACCGTCGCCGACGTCTTCTCCCAAACCTGTACCTGCTGTGAAGCCCACGCCGAAGCCAATGTTGCCCGCGATTCCCGCGACCGCCTACGTTGATGTGTCGGTGGCGACGTTGTGGCGTAGCCCGTCGTCTCCGCGTGCGGTCGACGCTCCCGCGCTACGAAATCCGGCGCAGATTCGCTCGTGGCTCGCGGCGATGAGCTTGTCGCAGCGGCGTGATTTGAACGGTCGGGTCGACAGCCAGTTATTGCTTGGTGAGCGGGTGATCGCCGATCGCGTGCAAGGTTCGTGGGTGCATGTCGTGGTGCCAGATCAGCCCACGCCACTCGACGCGCGGGGATATCCGGGCTGGATTCCCCTTGCGCAGTTGAGTTTCCGAGCCGCTGCGTCGTCCGGGCAGGAGGCGGTTGTGACGGCGCCTACAGCGTGGCTTTACTCGGGTACGTCGACGTTGTACGAGGTTTCGATGGCGACACGACTGCCGGTGCTCGGTGTCGAGTCGGGCCTTGTGCATAGTGAAACACCTGACGGCACAGCGGTTTCTTTACGCACCGCCGATGTGGCAGTGGTGGCGCGAGGTGCCGCGCCTTTCGCGGCAACGGGCGCTGACGTCGTCCGCACAGGCCATCTTTTCGATGGGCTGCCGTACTTGTGGGGCGGCACCTCAGGATTCGGCTTCGACTGCTCCGGCTTCACGCACCTCGTCTACCGGATGCGCGGCATCACGATCCCGCGCGATGCCGACGCACAGGCGGCGGCGGCCGGTGCGGCGGTGTCACGTGCCGCTTTGCAGCCTGGTGATTTGGTTTTCTTCGCCCGTAACGGATACGTCCATCACGTCGGCATCTACGTCGGCAACAACACGATGCTGAACTCGCTGCAGACGGGAAGTACGGTTTCGCTCGCAGCATTGTCGACGCAACCGTTTGTGAGCGAATACGCCGGCGGGCATAGGTACGTACCCTAATCAGGCTGGTGCAGGCGGGTCACGGCCGCACTGCGGGAATGCTGTGTATCGGCAGTCGATACGGCGGACTTGAGCGCCTATTTGGCGCTGTTTAGTTACTGCTTCCATCGCGGATCTTTGACTGTTTCTCCTATTTCCGATGCCGATCTTCGTCCGTTAGCGTTTCGGCCTGGTGTCGCAGGGTGCGACCCGTTCGAGTTATGGGGGTCTTTCGTGGGCCGCGTGCTGTGGCGTTTCTTCGGTGGATTCGTTTCCGTCGTCGTTGCCGGCTCTGTCATGGTGACGGGCGGACAATCGGCCCTAGCGGCGGATTCGACGTCGACTGCTACTAGCGCGTCGGCGCTATCGAATGCTTCGGTGCCGTCGTTGCCGGCTGTTCCGTCGTCGGCGTTTGTGAGCCCGTTTATTGTTCCGGCGGGTGGCGGTGGCGACGACGGCGGCGGGGGTTCGGGTGCGGGTGTGGCGTGGTCGGTGTCGTTGCAGGCTGATGTCACCGATGTAGTGCCGGGTGCGCAGGTGCGGTTGACGGCGTTGGCGTCGCGGGCGGTGGACGGCACCGGCTATGCGATCACAATTTTTTCGTTTGTGTCGGGTGAGTTGCCGCAGCAGGTGCATGCGTGTGAGAGCGGGTCGTCGTGTGCGGCGACGGTGGTGGCGTTGGATCATCCGGTGTTTTATCAGGCGTTTGTGAATGTGCCGGGTTCGTTTGATTCGGTGGCGGTGAGCAACCAGGTGACAATCCCGTCGGCGGGGGGTGGCGGCGGGGCGTGGTCGGTGTCGGCGATGGTCAGCCCGGCGTTGTTGCCGCGTGATCACACGGTGTTGGTGACGGCGACGGCGAATCAAAGTGTGGCGGGCACCCCGTATGAGGTGCAAATTTTCTCGCTGGATAACGGGAAGAACGTGGCTTCCTGTGGGGGCGGCAACGGGTGTGTGACGGTGCCGCCGATTCCGTGGAGCCCGTATACGCGCACGTTCGAGGCGGTAGTCGCGGCGCCGTCGCCAGCGTTCCCGACGGATTTTGTGGCGGTGTCGGATCCGGTGACGGTGACCGGGTTGGATTGGACGGTGCAGCTTTTCCCGAGCGGGGCGGATCGGATGACCGCGGTGGCGGTGAGTAACCGGGCGGTGGGTCCGGGGTCGGCGAACGCGCTGATGGTGTACGACGTCAACACCGGGCAGGTGCTGCGCACGTGTCATTCGGGGTCGACGTGCCTGGCGCCGGTGTCGCGTAAGGGTGACGCGGTGATCGGGTTCGTGGTGCCCGATGACGTGTCGGGCCCGGCCGGGGGGTATTTGGCGAGGTCGGGGGCGGTGAGTTTCCCTGAGGGGCGGGCGGTGACGCGTAACCCGGCCGGGTTGGCCGACGGCCGGCCGTGTACGTGTGACCCGGTCGACCCGGCGGACGGCACCTTGTATGAGCAAGCGACCGATATCGCGGTGCCGGGGCGGGGGCCGGGGTTGGTGTTGACCCGCTCCTACACCTCGAGCGCGGCGGGGGTGCCGAGCCGGTTCGGTTACGGCTGGGCCGATGCGTACACGATGCGCCTGATTGCCGCGCCAGACGATGACGGCAGTATGCCGACGTCGCTGGGGTCGGCGGCCAATGTGTCGGTGGTGGAAGAAAACGGCACCACCGCTGACTTCCACCGGCAGCCTGACGGTTCGTTCGTTGCCGCGCCGGGCGTGTTGGCGTCGCTGACCCGCGATAGCGAGGGCGGTTACACGTTCGTTCGCAAGAACCGGTCGATATTCACCTTCGACGGCTACGGCCAGCTGGTCGCCGAATCCGACTTGCATGGCAACACCACGACCCTGGCCTACGACAGCTTCGGCCGGCTGGCCACGGTGACCGACGCGGCCGGCCGCGCGCTGACCTATGCCTACACCGGCGACGGCACGGTCGGCACGGTCACCGGGCCCGGTGGGCGGTTCGAGACCTACGGCTACGACGGCGACGGCAACTTGGTGTCGGCCACCGATGAGACCGGGGCGATCTGGCGTTACGGCTACGATGCCCGCCATGAGCTGGTGTCGGTGACCGATCCGGACGGGCACACCACGACGAACAGTTACGACGAGTTGGGCCGGGTGGTGACGCAAACCGACGGGCGTGGCATGACCACCACGTTCACCTACCGCGACGACGCCTCGACCGTGATCACACACCCGGCGGGGGACGTGACCACGCTCACCTACCGCGACGGGTTGTTGGTGCGGCGCACCGACGGCGCCGGCGCGGATTCTGCGACGTGGCAGTACTTGTACGACCCGGCCACATTCGGGCTCGCGCGAGTGACCGACCCGGACGGGCACGTCACCGCCTACACCCACGACGGGTCAGGCAACATCACCTCGATGACCGACCCGGCCGGCGCGACAACAACCTACGGCTACGACGCCCTCAACGACCCAACCGGCGCGGTCGACCCGCTCGGTCGCGCGACGACGATGGCCTACAACAGTGTCGGTGACCTGCTCAGCGCCACCGATCCGGCGGGCGCGGTCACGAGCTACACCTACAACGGTTACGGTGACCGGCTGACCGCCACCGACCCGGACGGGCACACGGCCCGGTTCGGCCACGACAACGCCGGCGACGTGTCCAGCGTGACCGACCCGGCCGGGGCGACCACGACGATAGCCGTGGACGGGCTGGGGCAGACGACGGCGGTCACCGATCCGCTTGGCCGTACCACCAGCTACGGCTACGACCCGCGGGGTTTGCTCACGGCAGTGACCAACCCGAACGGCGAAACCACGTCCTACGGCTACGATCCGGCGGGCGAGCGCACGTCGGTGACGGACGCGAGCGGCCGGACGTGGGCCTACGATTTTGACGAGGCCGGGAATCTGGTTCGGACGACGAATCCGGGCGGCAGTTTCGTCGCT
>JBDZVM010000076.1:0-2393 GCA_040255675.1 Actinomycetales bacterium
CGGAGTGATTCGGCCGGGTACGGCGCGGACTTGACCTGTTCGGGCTAATGGTACGGGTGCGCGTCCCCTGGGCGATCACCTGGCGCGTCGATGGACGGTCGTTACGGCCGTGCGCTGAGGAACGGGAGTGTGATCGCGGCGAGCCGCGCCGGCGCCGCGTAGTCAAGGGTGTGAGCGAAACCGTCGATCGTCGCCAGGCGTCCGTTCGGAAGCCTGCGCACCAACTCGCTGGCCCAATCTCCGGGAACAATGCGGTCGCGGCCGCCGTGCACGACGAGGGTCGGCGCGGCGACGTCCGGCAGCCGATCTTCGATGTGGTCTCGCAGGCCGGCGAAGAACGCCGTGATCGGCGTGCGCACTCCACAGTGCAGGTAACTCTTGGCAAGACCTAGCGCGAGGGACGGCGGCTCGACGACCATGGTCGGAATCCATCGCCGGAGCTGGCCGAGCACTGACCGTGCGGTGCGGTCGTAGGTCGGACTGACGAGCACGAGGCGGCCGATCGGCGCGCCCTTCTGCGCCGCGGCAGCCGCGATTTGACAGCCGAACGAGCTGGCGATCACATGGGTGGGTTTTGCTTTGGTCGCGCGCAAGAACTCGTCGAATGCCGCCCCGAACTGATCGACGGTCACTAGCCGCCGAGGACCGCGGCTGCGACCGAAGCCGGGCATATCGACGATTTGCACCGGCCAATGCGGGGCGAGCAATCGAGCGTGCGGGGCCATGTAGTCGCCTTCGCCAAGGCCGGGCACCATGACGACGGTCGGCGTGTGCTGTCGTGGCGTCGTCGTCGATTCGTAGAAGTGCCAGCGAATGTCGCCGATCGTTCGAAGGCGCGTGTCGAAGTCCTTCATCGCAGGCGCGTCCAGGCAACACTGTGCCGGTCGTGCTCGTGCTCGCGCATGAGTTCGCGCAACGTTGACCAGGCGAGCCGCGTCATGGGCTGGGTCGGCCGCGCGACGTCGTCGAGCGAATCGCTGTATCGGGCGAGAGCCGCGAAGTCGAGCGGCCATCGGCGGACGTCGACACCCGCGAGCTGACCGCCGTCGCCAACCAATTCTTGCCACGTTCGCGCCGACGCCAGGCCAGCGGACCGTACTCCGTGCGCGAACAGCGTCACCGCGATCTGGTCCCACGATGCGCGATTTTCCAAGAAACTAGCGAGTTCATCTGCCGCACTCACTACGGGAAAGGGAAGCCAGAACGGCACGAAGCCTGTGGCGAGCGACCACGTAGGCTCGACGCAGATGAATGTCTCGACGAGCAGCCTTCTCCGCTCGACGCCGATCCGGTCGAACCAGCTCTCGAAAACATCTGCCACGTAAGGGCTTGTCGCACCTGGCGCGGGGAAACTTATGCGGACGACGTGATGGTCCGCTTGCCTCGCAAAGACAAGTATGTCGTCCGTCAAGGCGTCGTCGTAACCCCATTCGGCCTCAGGCAGACGCGAATCGATGGGCGGAAACTGCCAGCGGCGTCGCGTTGCGCGCTGGTCGCTGAGAAAGCGCGAAACTCGAGTGCCGCCCTCGACGTACTCGCCCGGGCTCAGCCCTCCGAACGCGCCCGCCTGAAACACGTGACGTTCGCCGACGTGGCTGGTTGGCCACCGCAGCGTGTCGTCAACGATCACAATCGTGCCGCCTGGCGCTAGCACGCGGGTGATAAAACGCCTGTAGGCGTCGGGCATCCGCAACATCTTCAGCCTGAAATACGCCATCTTGCGAACCATCAGGCGGTCCTGATTCGCATCGTGCACCTGGTGAACCTTGACCGCGTGCTCGCTTCGCGTAAGGCGCGGCGCCAGTCGAAGGCCGAGTTCGACGTCCGCGTCGACGTCGTCCGGGTCGGCGCGGCGCTTCACCGGCACCAAGAATGTCTGAGGTAGCCACGGAATTCCTGCCGATGCGCACAAATGAATGATTGCGCCGTCTGATGAGCCAATCGCTACCGCCGGACTTGCGCCGTTCGAGCAACTCCTTTCGTAACAGGAGGTAACCCAGCTGGCGAAGTCGTCGAGGGCTACCCGCGAGAATCGACGAGGGTTGATTGCTTCGGCCGCACCTGCCGCGGAGAACAGTCGCGTCACCATCGCTTCTGGCAGCACGGCGCTTGCTTTGGCCAGAGTTCCAACGATGCTGCTTCGGCCGAGGCGACGAAACCGATGGCCCTGCAGGGCGGCGGCCAAGGCACGTACCAGGGCGGTAGACGAATCGAAGTCGGCGACGAAGCCGGGCGACGTAGTGGCGGGCGACCTCATGACAGGTGGCTTCACGGTGTCGTCGTACCCGGCGGGCCGGTCGGGCATTGCGCGCGGCGGCGTGTCGCGCGACCACCTTTCCGCCTCACTCGGCCTGGCGGACGCGTTTCGCCGGCACGTAGTCGCCCACGAGTTC
>JBDZVM010000025.1:0-54762 GCA_040255675.1 Actinomycetales bacterium
CACGACCGACGGTGCCGAGAACCTGGACTTGATGCTGCGCGGGCTCGCCCGCTGATCGCCCGCTCGACGAGAGGACCTCTATGCCGCGGTTCGAGTTCAAGGATTTCGCGCCCGTACAGCGCTTCCAGCCCGCCCTCGCGATCTCGCCCGACGGCAAAACCGTGGTGTACGCGTCGAACGCGTCGGGTCAGTCGAACCTTTGGCGTCAAGACATCGGCAGCGACGTCGCCACTCAGCTCACTCGATTCACCGAGCGGGCGGTTCGCGACGTCGCATGGTCGCCCGACGGAAAATTGCTTGTCTTCACCGCTGACCACGAGGGCGACGAATTCCACCAAGTGTTCGTCATGGAAGCGGACGGCGGCGAGCCGCGCGCCCTCACCGACTCGCCGAAGGTGCAGTATCACCTGTCGGCGGTCGAGACGTTCTCGCCCGACGGCCGCTTCATACTCTTCGCCGGCAACGATCGTGAACAGACCTGCCAAGACGTGTTGAAGCTCGAACTGGCAAGCGGTGAAATCGAAAGGCTCGTAGCTGCCGACGGGCTGCATTTTTCGATCGGGTTCTCGCCCGATCAGCGCTACGTCGGGGTGTTGCGGCTGAACTCAAATACCGACGCTGACTTGTTGCTCGTCGAACCGGGAGTCACCGATCCCGCACAGCCACTGGTGCTCAATCCGCACGAAGGAGAGGCCAAGAACGACCCGGCCTTCTGGCATCCCGATGGCACGAGCATGTTCACCATCACCGACCAAGGTCGTGACTTCAAAGGTCTCGCGTCATTCTCGGTGACACCCGGCGGCCCGACGTGGGTCGAAACACCGGCATGGGACGTCGAAGAAGCCGTCATGAGCGCCGACCATCGCGTGCTCGCCTGGGTCATCAACGAAGACGGCTACTCCCGCATTCACGCGACGGAATTCGCTTCAGGCAAGGCGCTTTCGGTGCCGGAAATCCCGGGTGGCACGGTGAACTCGCTTCGCCTCTCGGCCGACGGAAAGCTGCTGGCCTTTCTTCTCGCGATAGCGACGAGACCGACGGAGGTCGTCACCGTCAATCTCGAGTCGGGCGCGGTGCGTTTCCTCACCGAGAGCACGCCACCGGCGTTGCGCCAGGTTACGGCCGTCGAGCCGCGACTCGTTCGCTACCCAACCCACGACGGCCGCGAGATTCCGGCGTTCTTGTATCGGCCTCATGGCAGCGGCCAGTTTCCGGTGGTGCTGTCGATCCACGGCGGACCCGAAGCCCAAGAGCGGCCGATGTACATGTACGGCGGCTTTTACCAATACCTGCTGGCCACCGGTGTCGGCGTCCTTGCCCCCAACGTGCGAGGCTCGACCGGGTACGGATCGTCGTACCAACGGCTCATCCATCACGACTGGGGCGGCGACGAACTCAAAGACTTCGAGCAGGCCGTCCACTACCTGCACACGCTCGACTGGGTCGATCCCAAGCGCATCGCGGTTTTCGGTGCGTCGTTCGGCGGCTTCGCCACGCTGTCGTGCGTTTCGCGCCTGCCGAACCTGTGGGCCGCGGCAGTGTCGATCGTCGGCCCCTCGAACCTCGTCACCTTCGCGAAAGCAGTGCCACCGACATGGCTTCGGCTCATGGCGAAATGGGTCGGCGATCCCGAGACAGAACGCGACTTCCTGATAGCACGTTCACCGATTACCTACGCCGACGACATCGTGGCCCCGCTGTTCGTGATTCAAGGCGCCCACGATCCGCGCGTCGTCAAGGCCGAGAGCGACCAGATCGTCGAGCGGCTGAGAGCGCGCGGGGTCGGCGTCCGGTATGACGTGTACGACGACGAGGGGCACGGATTCACCAAGCGGGCTAACGAAATCAAAGCCCTCGGTGACGCCGCGGGCTTTCTCATCGAGCACCTGGGCTAGCGACGCGCCGGCGTCTCGTCCAGCGGCGACGTAGCTGGCGCGGTGTCGAACGTGTTGCCGCCATGAGCTTGGCGACCTCCGCACGAACGCCCGGTGTGGCCAGGCCGCGCACCGCGACCGTCGTGCGTCGGCGCAAAACGTCGTCGGGCTCGTACGCCCATTCATGAGTGACGGCGTAGACGACCTGCGCCCGGATATCCGGCCCGTCAGGGTGGATTCGCGCGGCCAGCAACGGGTTGACCGCGATCAATCTGCCCAGTTCGTGGGCGTAGGTGCCGTAGTGCCGTGCCAGGTGCGCGACGACGTCGTCAGGTAGATCGGGCGTCGACCCGCGCAACACGCGCGCCACCGCATCGGGATCTGCCGCGCCGGGCAAGGCGACGTCGGACTTGTCGAGCGCGACCTCGGGTAGGAGGTCGCGCACGCTTTCCATCACGTCGTAGCCGATGCGCCGAAACGTCGTCCATTTACCGCCGGCGACGCTGATAAGACCCCGCGGTCCGCGGCTCACGACCGTCTCACGTTTGGCATGTTGCGTATCGCCGTCACCGAGCGGCAAGACGCGAAGGCCGGCGAACCGGTACCTGATAAGCGAAGGGCCGAGCTGCTCAGCCACGACGGCCTGGCCCGCTTCGTCGAGAATCTGCGCGACGTCAGTATCGGTGCACGACACGCCTGCCGGATCGCCTTCATACGGCTCGTCGGTCGTACCGAGCAGCAGTTGACCCTCCCACGGGATCGCGAACGACACTCGTCCGCCTTCGAGCGGGATCGTCAGTGCCGCCTGCCACGGCTCGTTTTGCCGGACGACGACGTGCGCGCCCTTCGACAGCCGAACGCTCGGCGCCGCATTCGGATCCTCCATCGCGCGAATGCGATCGACCCACGGGCCCGCGGCGTTGACCACGACCCGCGCATCGACGCCGTAGTCGGCTTCGCTGAAACGATCGCGCACCTCGACACCGCTGACTCGACCGCCATGATCGCGCACGCCGACGACCTCGAGATAGTTCGCGAGAACGGCACCCGCGTCGGCCGCGGCGCGGGCCACCATGAGCGCCAGGCGGCTGTCGTTCATCTGGTGGTCGTAGTAGAGCCCGCAGCCGCGCAAACCCTCGGTGCGCAGGGCGGGAACCATCTCCGATGCCCGAGCGGCCGACACCAACTTGCCAGGGCCGTCTTCGAACTTCGACAACGCCGAGTAGACGAACATGCCCGCGCCGATCTTCACCCGGCCGTGCGGGCCTCCCTCGTGCAGCGGCACCAAGAACGGCACCGGCCGCACGAGATGCGGGGCGAGCTTGTCTGCGAGAGCGCGCCGCTCGGCATGATTCTCGTAAACAAGCCGGACGTCGCCCATCGCGAGGTACCGCAAGCCACCGTGTACGAGCTTCGTCGAGGCGCTGGACGTCGCGCCCGCGAAGTCGCCGGCCTCGATCACCGCTACGCGCAGACCCGAGACAGCGGCTTGCCAGGCAGTCGACAGGCCGATGATCCCGCCGCCCACGACGACGACGTCGAACACGCCTCGCTCGAGCGCGGCGCGAAGCAGGCCACGCCGATCCCGCTCGCTCGAACGCACGCCGCGCACCTCCTCTCGCCGTCCTCGGGCGCTCTTACGGCCGCTCACTGCCACCGTGGCCGCTCAATGGCTCCCATCTTGCACGCTGGCCGCCGCCGAGACGTCAACCATCGAGACGGCGTTCCGGCGTTCCCGCTGAGCGCGCCCAGGCGCGCAAGCCGCCGGAATGGGACGCCGTCGCCGTCCGTTGCGCGACAATGAAGCAAGTAGTCGACGGAGAGGCTGGATCCGTGCTCGATCCGCGAGATTTGTACACCCTCGACGCCGAGGCGCCCGCGTTCGAGGCGCCCGCGTTGGTGCATGCGCTGAGCGGGTACGTCGATGCCGGCGACGCCGTGCGATTGGCGCAGTCGTACCTGCTCGATCATTTCGAGCATCGCGTGGTCGCGCGTTTCGACGTCGACCAGCTCCACGACTACCGAGCGCGGCGCCCGGCGATGATTTTCGACGCCGACCATTGGGAGAGCTACGCCGACCCGGAGTTGTTGTTGCACGCCATCACCGATGCCGAGGGCAAGCGGTTCTTGATGATGACCGGTCCCGAGCCCGACGTGCAGTGGGAGCGCTACGTCGCCGCGATCACCGGCCTGATCAAGCACTTCGGCGTGCGGGTGACGATCGGGTTGAACGCGATCCCGATGGCGGTGCCGCACACCAGACCGGTGGGCATGACGGCGCACGCGTCTCGACCTGAGTTGATTCCGGGCAACGAGCCGTGGCTGCAGCGCGTGCAGGTGCCGGCAAGCGCCGGTCATTTGCTCGAATTTCGCCTGAAGCAACAAGGTCTCGACGCCGTCGGCTTCGCCGTGCACGTGCCGCATTACCTGGCGCAGTCCGAATATCCCGACGCCGCCGAACGGCTCATCCACGCGATTGCGTCGACGTCCGGTCTGACCTTGCCCACCGACGAACTGCACGCCGCCGGCACGGCGTCACGCGACGAAATCGACAAGCAGGTCGCCGAGTCGCCCGAAGCCATGGCGCTCGTCAGCTCGCTCGAACAGCAATACGACGCCTACGCGCGCGGTCGCGGCAGCGGTTTGCTCGCGGCCGATTCGAGCGACCTGCCAACCGCCGAAGAGCTCGGCGCCGAGCTTGAACGGTTCCTGGCCGACCACACTCGCCGTCAACGCGACGACCGCGACAACTAGCCACCCATGCGAGTTGATCACGTAAACGTGATCATCATGCCCGAGGACAGGCGTACTGGCCTGTCCTCGGGGGTCTTAGCCTGTCCTCGGCGGGTCCGGCCGCCCGGGCGGGCTCGGCCTCGGCGGGGCCGCCACGGCAACAGCCCGGTCGACAAGTTCGGTCGGGCCGGCCACGAAAAGGTACTCGGTATTGCGCAGGTGCGAAACCTCGCCCACCTTCACACCCGACGGATTGTGAATTCCGATCTGCGCACCGACATAGCGCTTGAAATCAAAGGCAATCATGCGGACGTCGTCATGCCCCGCAGCGCGTAACCAACCCATGATGGTCTCGGGTCGCACCCACGACTCGTTGTTATACGACACGACGACCACGGTCGCCTTCACCCGACTGACAACGGCTTCCATAGCGCTAGGCATGGTTTTCTTGCTGTTGAACAAAGACTTCGGTTCGCCGTCGAGCGCGTCGACGCGTTTGCACGCGATGCCGTAGTGCGGCGGCTTGTCCCACCGCACCAGCGATTCCCAGACGTGGTAGTTCGTGAAATAGCGGTGCTGGTTATACGGCGGATCAAGATACGCCAGGTCGACGGTGCCGAATTCGGCAACGAGATCGAGCGCGTCGCCACGGCGAGAAGTACCGGTGCCGACAATCAGCTCCGGTGCTCGCAATTCGAGATCCTTGAAGGCGCGCGGTGCCCATTGCTTGAGGTAAGCCATCTGAAGGCCGGTCGTCGAGTCGACGCGATCGGCGGCAAGCATCAACGCCGTCAGCAAAATCGGGAAGAGCGGGCTGCCACGAAACTCGGCGTCGAGCGCTTCGCGAATGGCGTCGATACGCGCGCCGTTCTTTGGCTGGAAATACCGCGATTGCCTGCAAAACGTCTCGGTCACGTACCCGCTGACGCCCGGCAGCGCGTTGAGATACCTGATCGCCTCGGCCAGCTCGTCTTTGTCGACGTCCGTCGCGTCGGTCGCGATGTAACACTGGGCCAGGACGTCGGAATACGTCGCCGTATCGACGGCGGTCACGAAGGCGCCGCGCCGTTTGAACTCCTGCGCGACCCGCGTGGTGCCAGTGAACAGATCGAGACAACTTCGGGCGCCGACGGCGGACACGATGGCGCCAAGCACGGGCACGAGCACACGCTTCGAGCCGAGGTACTTGATCACCTCATCAGGGTAGGCAGGTTCGCTCGATCGCGAAAGCTGAACCGCCGATACCGATGCGTTTGGACGACGGTCACCGCCTTTTTAGCGGGCCAGCGTCAGCCAAACTCGACCGATCATGGGCAACCGCCTCGGCGCGACCGCGCCTCGGTTCTTTAACGATCGAGCCGTCGGTATTGACACCGGCTCGCCAACTCTTGAGACTACGGGGGAACGTTCCCACAGATCGGCTCACAAAAGACGAAAGGGCACCGATTTTCCTAATTCGCAGTGATTTTACGGGTGGGAGCGTTTCAACGCCGTCCGTCGGCATTCACCGAGCGGCACTCGTGCACGGAGGGGCATGGCCGCGCCAAATCCAGTAGCGACAAGGAAGTGGACACGTGGGAACGAGAACACGAACTCGGCTGTGTGTGGCTTCGGCCGCCGCTGTCGCGTTATCGGCCAGCTTGAGCGGAGGGGTTGCGCTGGCCGCGCCGCATCACCAGACTGCCACCGCGCCGCACACGCTGCCGCCGAACGCGCGGCTTTACACGCCGCCGCCCGACCACGGCGCATTGCAGCAGGCCGTGCAGTTGCTTGCCCAGCACGACGCTCGCGACGCCGCGCTGATCGCCGCGATGGTCACGACGCCGCAAGCGGTGTGGTTCACCGGCGGCACACCGGCGCAGGTGCGCCAAGACGTGCACACGACGGTAACCCGCGCGGCCGCGCACGGCACCGTGCCGGTGCTCGTCGCCTACAACGTGCCGTTCCGCGACTGCGCGCAATACTCGGGCGGCGGCGCTACCGACACCGCGGCCTACGAGGCGTGGATCGACGCGTTCGCGGCGGGTATCGGCAATAGCCACGCCATCGTCATGCTCGAACCCGATAGCCTCGGCATCATTCCGTTCAACACCGATATCAACGGCAACGCCGAATGGTGCAAACCCGACCTGAGCAGCACCGGCCTGACCCCCGAGGAAGCCAACGCGGCGCGCTACACGCAACTCAACCACGCCGTCGACGCCCTTGAAGCGCAGCGAAACACGCTCGTCTACCTCGACGGCGGGCACAGCGCCTGGCTGGGTGTCGGCGACATCGCGCAACGGCTGGTGAAAGCGGGCGTCGACAACGCTCAGGGGTTCTTCCTCAACTTGTCGAACTACCAGTACACGGCGAACTCAAACGCCTACGGCACCTGGATTTCCGACTGCATCGCCTACGCCGAGCAGGTCAACGCCGGTGACTTCGCCGGCTGCCCGAACCAGTACTGGAACGGCGGGCCGCCGAACTGGATCGGCACCGCGCTTACCCCGTACGGTCAGTGGACCAGCAACGGCACATTTGACAACCTCGACACCAGCGGCATCGACGCGCGTTACGCCGGCATGCTCGGCAGTGTCACGCCGTCCACGCATTTCGTCGTCGACACGAGCCGCAACGGCAACGGCCCGAACGACATGAGCACGTACGCCGTGGCGCCGTACAACCAACCCGGCAGCGTGATCAGTGGCCTGCAAGGCGGTAACTGGTGCAACCCGCCGGGCGCGGGTCTCGGCGTCCGGCCAACCACGAACACGGGCGTGCCGCTGCTCGACGCCTACCTGTGGGTGAAGACTCCGGGCCAGTCCGACGGTTCATGCGATATCGCGGGTGGCGCCCGAGCGTGGGATTACACGGCCTACAACCCGTGGAATCTCAGTGGTGACGCGCAAAATCACTTCGATCCGCTGTGGGGCATCGTCGACCCGGCCGCTGGCGCGTGGTTCCCGCGGCAGGCGCTGCAGTTGGCGCGGACGGCGAACCCGCCGCTGCTGCCGACGTGGCCGATCGTGCACTAACCGCACAACATCGATCGTGCGCTCTCGCACAACATCGATCGTGCGCTCTCGCACAACACTCGGTGGCCGGTCCGATCGCACGCGGGCCGGCCACCGGCGTTTCGGCTAGGCGGATTCGCGGACGACGAGCGTCGGTTCAAACAAGACCGATTTCTCGCGCTGATCAGGATCGTCGATTTTGCTCAGGAGCAGGCGCGCCATCTCCGCCGCCATGTCTTCGACCGGATGGCGAATCGTGGTGAGCGGCGGCCTGCACAAACTCGCCATGGGGCTGTCGTCGAAGCCCACAACGGCAACGTCATCGGGCACTCGTACCGCGCGGTCGCGAAGCGCGAGCAAGGCACCCTGGGCCATGAGGTCGCTCGCGACGAAGACGCCGTCGAGATCGGGGTACTCGTCGAGCAGCTGATGCATTGCTCGCTCACCGCTGTCTTGGCTGAAGTTGCCCTCGACCGACGGCACGAACGCGTGACCGTGATGTGCCATCGCGTCGCGAAACCCGCGAAGGCGGTCTTCGCTGGCCGCCATATCGAGCGGACCGGAAATCGTCGCGACACGCTGGCACCCGCGAGCCACCAGATGGTCGGCCGCGAGCCGGGTGCCGACGTTCTGCGCGACCTCGACGTAGCTGATCGCGATCGGCGTGGACGGCCGGCGTGACAACACCGCCGGCAAGGCGAGTTCGGTCAGCATTTCAGGCAGCGGATCGTCGATATGCGGCGAAAACAAGATGACACCGTCGACGTGTCGCTGCCGCAGATAACCCGTGAGCTGGGCGCGCGCGACTTCGTTTTCAGCGAGCATCAATACCAGGTTGACCTCGCGGGGCCGGAGCACGCCCATGATGCCGCTGACCATTCGGCCGAAGAATGGGTCGGTGAAAATGCGACCGACAAAAGGCTCGTCGAAAGTGCGATGCTCGGGTTCAGAAACGGCGAACGCGATCGAGTTGGTTCGCCGGGTGACGAGCGACCGCGCCGCCTGATTCGGCACGTAGCCGGTAGCCGCGATCGCTTTGTGCACGCTTTCACGAAGCCCTGGGTCGACGTTTCGGACGCCGTTGATGACCCGCGAGACGGTGGCACGCGAGACGCCAGCCACTCGGGCGACATGCTCGAGGGTGACTGAACTTTTGAGATCACGCGTCATGAGGCTCCATTAATACCATCGCGGCGGAGAGCGCTCCACCATGTAGGTCCGCACCAATTCGGACAGGCCTTCAAGGAACGCTCGAAAGCCGGCACTGCTGCGGAGGTTGCGGAACCACCGCCGTCTCTTGACGCCCAGTGATCGCGAGGTTACGTTTGCGATCGGTGGGAGAGCGCTCTCTCACCGAGGAACACCGTAGGCCGAGCGGCGGGCGACCGATGGCGCTGCCGTGCGCTCGACCGGGTTCGGCACGTCATGGCAACGGCCACCCGCACTCGCGCGATCACGAATACGTTCGCCCTTACTGAAAAGTATTCGCGATCGCCAATTCACTCCCCGTTTCTTCTCGAATAGGAGTTGGCATGGGTTTGGCCGAAGCGAGCGTGTTACGGGGTCCACGCTCTCCCCAGATGTGGCGCGCCGCGGTAGCGGGCGTCGTCGCGGCACTCGTAGCGGCGCTGGCGTTGGTCGTGGCGCCACTCGGCGCGGCACACGCCGCGGGAACTCTTTTGTCCCAAGGGAAACCCGCAACAGCGTCGTCCACCGAAAACGGAGGCACACCGGCGTCGGCGGCATTCGACGGCAATACCGGAACCCGCTGGTCGAGCGCCTTTTCAGACCCGCAATGGCTCGAGGTCGACCTCGGCCAAACCTCGACCATTAGCCAGGTCGTGCTGATGTGGGAAACCGCGTACGCGAAGGCGTTTCAGATTCAGGTGTCAGACGACGGCTCGTCGTGGAGCTCCCTTTACAGCACGAATTCTGGCACCGGCGGAACGCAAACGCTGAACGTCAGCGGAACCGGCCGCTACGTGCGCATGTACGGCACAGTTCGAGCGACGCAATACGGCTACTCGCTGTGGGAATTCCAGGTCTACGGCACGGCGGGCGGGGGCGGTTGCTCGTCGACAGATGCGGCGTTGAACCACTCCGCGAGCGCGTCGTCGACCGAGAGCGGCAGCTACCCGGCATCGAACGCCTTCGACGGCAACACCGGCACCCGCTGGTCGAGCGCGTTTTCCGACCCGCAATGGGTGCAGGTCGACCTGGGCTCGTCGCAGTCGATTTGCCAGGTCGTGTTGACGTGGGAAACCGCGTACGGAAAGGCTTTTCAGATTCAAGCGTCGGACGACGGCTCGTCGTGGACGTCGATCTACTCGACGACGTCCGGTACGGGTGGCACCCAAACCCTCGACGTGAGCGGCACTGGCCGTTACGTGCGCATGTACGGCACAGTCCGAGCGACGCAATACGGTTACTCGTTGTGGGAATTCGTCGTGCACACCGGCACCGGGGGCGGCTCGACCAGCCCGACACCCACTTCCACGCCGACACCGACTCCCACGCCCACCAACGGCGTTTGCCCAACGCAGCCTGATGTTCCTGACTTCGGACCGAACGTGCACATTTTCGATACGAGCATGTCGAACTCGAGCATTCAGTCAGTGCTCGACTCCGTTTTCAACGCGCAAAAGGACACTCAAACGGCGCAGTTCGCCAACGGTCGTGCCGCGTTGCTGTTCAAGCCCGGCACGTACGGCGTGGAAGCCAACATCGGCTTCTACACGTCGATCGCCGGTCTCGGCCAAAATCCCGACGACGTCACCATCAACGGCGACGTAACCGTCGACGCGTTCAACAGCTCGGACGCCGGGAACGCCACGCAAAACTTCTGGCGTTCAGCCGAAAACCTTGCGATCAATCCGTCGGGCGGTGCTGACCGGTGGGCAGTCGCACAGGCCGCACCGTTCCGCCGCATCGACGTTCACGGTGGCTTGAACCTGTACCCGGCAAGCTACGGTTACGCCAGCGGTGGTTTCATCGCCGACACAAAGGTGAGCGGCCAGGTCGCATCGGCGTCGCAGCAGCAGTGGTACTCGGAGAACAGCAACTTCGGTAGCTGGAACGGCTCGGTGTGGAACATGGTGTTCTCGGGAGTCGCCGGCGCGCCGGCGCAGAGCTTCCCGAACCCGCCGATGACGACGCTGTCGACGACGCCTGTGTCGCGAGACGTGCCGTACCTCTACATCGACTCCAGCGGTAAATACCGGGTGTTCTTGCCCTCGCTTCGCACCAACGCGTCAGGCGCTAGCTGGGCGACCGGAAGCACACCGGGTACGTCGTTGCCGATGAGCCAGTTCTACGTCGTGAAGTCGAGCGACACGGCAGCGACCATCAACAACGCGCTAAATAACGGATGCAACCTGTTCTTCACGCCTGGCGTGTACCACATCAATCAAACGCTCAACGTCACGAAGGCCGGCACCGTCGTGCTCGGTATCGGCTACCCGACGTTGATCGCCGACAACGGGGTCGACATCATGCACGTTGCTGACGTCGACGGCGTGCGGTTGAAGGGCCTGCTCTTCGACGCGGGGACGACGAACTCGCAAAACCTCTTGCAGATCGGACCATCCGGCGCGTCAGCCAGCCACTCCGGCAACCCGACGTCGATCCAGGACGTGTTCTTCCGCATCGGCGGCGACATGGCGGGCAAGGCGACGAATAGCCTGGTGGTCAACAGCAACAACGTGCTCATCGACCACATCTGGGCGTGGCGCGCCGACCACGGCAGCGGCGTCGGGTGGACCAGCAACACCGCTGACACCGGTCTCGTCGTGAATGGCGACAACGTCGAGGCGAATGGCTTGTTCGTCGAGCACTACCAAAAGTACGAGGTCGTCTGGAACGGCAACAACGGCGAAATCATCTTCTTCCAGAACGAAAACCCGTACGACCCGCCGAACCAAGCCGCCTGGATGAACGGCTCGCTGAACGGCTACGCGGCCATCAAAGTGGCCAACAACGTCACGACGTTCAAGGGCTACGGCTGGGGTAGCTACTGCTACTTCAACGTCAACCCGTCGGTGAACAACTACCACGCCTTCGAAGTGCCGAATACCTCTGGTGTGCAGCTGCACGGCCTGCTCACCGTTTCACTCGGCGGCGTCGGAACAATCACCCATGTCGTGAATGACACCGGAGCAGTAACGGCATCGAACACGACGCCGAGCAACGTCACGAACTACCCGTGATACCTACTACGTAGGACGGCGTCTGGCGGGCCGCTCGGCAACGAGCGGCCCGCCGCCTTTCGACCGCTAACGCTCCTCGGCTTCGTCGTCGGAGTAATCGACGAGGCGCCGCTGTTCCTCGACGTCGGCCGGGTCAGCTTCAAAGCTGGGCTCGTCAACCGGCGGCATCTCGTCGTCCTCGTCGACCACCGAGCTGCGCTGCTCGATCGCGTCTGCCTCGGGGACGTCGTCCGCCACCTCCGGCGTCTCTCGTGGCGCGGTGACTGCTTCTGGATCGACCGCTTCGCGCGGCGTATCGAAACTGGCCATGGTCACGACTTACCCAGCCGGGATCACGACTCACACGGTGACACCAAGAACGCCTACTGACCTGCCCAGTACTGTGCGATCATCGCGATCCCGCTCACGACCTTTGTGTCCCAGTTGTCGGACGCCGGAAGCCCGGTGACCGTACCGGTGATGCTGAAACTGGCGCCGTTTTGCGCCTGGCCGTTGGTGTTGGTGGCGTGCAGCCCGTAGAAATTGAAGTCTGTCGTATTCCAGGCGCCGTTGAGGTCGCAATAGGTGGGGCAGTTGTCACCGACGCTGATCGACACATTGTTGACCGACGAGTTCACCGAGTCACCGTTGATGCGGGCGTCGCCCTCGGCGTTGAAAAACAACCGCGGCACGAGTTTGACGTCGATCGAAGCGATCGGTGTCGAGCCCGCGTAAAAGACGGCCGTATTCGAGCCCTGCCACCATTTCAACGTCACCGTATTGTTCGTCGGCGACGCGGGTGCTAGGTACGAGAACGTAAACACACCGTTTTGCACGCGTTCCCAGATGTAATAAGGCTTTCCGTTCGACTCGGGCGAGTACTTGTCGGTCTGGATGCCCACCGAGATCGCGTTGTTGCTCGCATCGTGGGCGTTGATGTAGACGGAGTGACCCGTGCCGGTGCCGCCTTCGTTCAGCGTCGCGGTATAGGTGAGATACGGGTTGCCAGCCGGGATGCGGATCGGGTCGGCGACGGTCGAGCCCGCCGAGAACGAGATCTCGCTGAAGCTGACGTCTGGGCGGTCTCCGGTGTCGCGACCGGCCGCCAGAAACGAGATCGACGGATGCGTCTCGACGACGGGGTACGGCCCGAGTTTCGTGCGATTGTCGATCGCCAAGCTGATGCCCGAAGCCGTCCAGCTGACGGTGAACATGTGCGACGCGCCGGTCACCGCGTTGTCGGGCCAATAGCCACCGACCGGCTTTCCGTTCGCCGCGCCCTCGATCATGAGCGTGGTACCGTGCGGCGACACGCCTGGGTCGTGGATCAAACCGAACGCGATGAAGTTGGCGGGGTCGTTCCAAAACTGCACGAATCCCTTGTAGCCAGTGCCGCCGCCATAGCCGCAAGCGCCGCCCGCGCAATAGGTGCCCTTCATCGAGAAGGTCACGGTGCCCGACGACGCCGCGAGGTGCGAGGCGGTCGCCCCCGACATGTAGTTGACAGGCCCGGTACCCCACGCGCCCGTCGTGGCGCGCTGCCCCCAGGCGTGAACAGCGTCGTTCGACGAACTTACTGTCGAAAGCAGGCCAGGATCCCAGCTATGCGGCGACAACGAGGTCACCTCAGCCGAGGCCGAGCCGGGAGCAACAAGCAGGGCAATGGCGCTCACGGCAAGCGTGAGGAGCACTTTGAGTCTCACGAAGAATCTGCCTTCGCCAAGGGGTCCGGTCGTCGGCTGGTGATGTTACCGGCTTCTCGGCTGTTCCGTACGCATCTCGCGACGTTCGGCATGTGCGCGCCCGCGTCGACATCGCGGCCGAGGACCCGAGCGCCCGGTTACTGTTCGCCGACCGTGAAAGTTCCTCGCTCACGACGGCGCGGGACGACGTAGGTTGTACTGGAGATGACGTCCAATGGCGTTGCGTCGAGCCGAGTTCGGGTGCTCGGCGTCGACGCGTGTAAGCCTGGCTGGGTAGGCGTCGCGCTGTCAACAACCGCGACGCAAGCGTATTTCGGCGTCCATATCGACGAACTCGTTGCTGATGTGATCGCCGATGGCGGCCTTGACGTGATCGCGATCGACATTCCCATCGGTTTGCCTGACGCCGGACCGAGAGCTGCCGACTTGCTTGCTCGTCACGCATTAGGCGCGCGTCGGGCGTGCGTATTCGTCACCCCGGTGCGGCCCGCTCTGCTGGCGGACAACTTCACGGCGGCCACTGCGATCAATCGAGAGCTGGCCGATGCCGGGATTTCTCGGCAAGCCTTCAACCTGAAGGAAAAGCTACTCGAGGTCGACCGCTGGCTGCCCGGTGCGCCGTGTCGCGTGGTAGAGACGCACCCCGAACTATCTTTCGCGGCGTTGCGCGGTACCCCTGTGATGTCGCGAAAGACGACGTGGGCCGGCATGCAGACGCGGCGCGCTTTGCTTTCCAAGCACGGCATTTCACTACGCGGCGAGTTGGGACGCACCGGAAAGATGGCAGCAGTCGACGACGTCCTCGATGCTGCTGTTTGTGCGTGGACAGCGCGACGTGTCGCGAGCGGCGCGGCAGTGTCGTTGCCCGATCCACCCGAAGAATTCGGCGATGGCATCGCTTCTGCCATCTGGTATTGACACGAGCCAGCTGGGTGCTTTCACCCCATCGAGCATGGCTCTGTCACGGCCAGCCGTGCGTCGACACACTCGTTCGTGACGCTCTATGGGGTCAGCACAATCTTTCCCGTGACGGAGCGCGATTCCGCAAGCTTGTGGGCTGTCGTGGCATCAGCCAGCGGCAAAACGCGCCCGACGATCACACGAAGGTTGCCGTCCGCCGCCGCCTCAACCGTACTCACCAAATCCTGGTCGGTGTAGCCAGACCCCCCGATGACCCGAAGGCGACGACGATAAAGCTGCTTCAGGTCGAGTTCGACATGCCCGCCCCCGTGCGCCGCCGAAGTGACAAGCCTTCCGCTGTGCGCAAGGGCGGCGAATGCCTCCGACCACACTGTCGGCTCGCCGGTGTTTTCCATCACGACGTCGACGCCGCGTCCGTCCGTAAGTCTCGCAACCGCCGCGCGCAAGCTCTCAGCTCTGTACTGGACGCCGAAATCTGCCCCTACGGAGATTGCGGCGGCGAGCCGCTCGTCGGAGCCAGCTCCCGCGATCACGACCGCTCCGAGTCTCTTCGCGACCTGAATCCCCGCGCTTCCAAGACCGCCCGACGCACCTGTAATCAAAACGGTTTCGCCTTCTCGAAGCTGTGCCTTCGAAAGCAGCAAATTGAAGGCCGTCGGGAAATGGCGCATGACGATCGCGGCGGTAACGGGATCGAGACCGGCGGGGACACCCAGAATGTTGGTCTCAGGTACGGCAACGTACTCGGCATACCCGCCATCCCGGTGTACGCCGATCTGGCGGGCATTGCTGCAGTCGTCTTCCCGGCCTTCCCGACATGCCGCGCAGTTGCCGCATCGAATCGTCGTCGTAACGGCAACCCGGTCGCCGACGCGAACCGAGCGCACATTGCCGCCGACCGCCTCGACGACACCCGTCGGATCGACGCCAAGAACGCGCGGCAGCTGGATGTCTCTTCCACGGCCCGCGCGAATCATAAGGTCGAGGGTTTGGTTGACCGTTACGGCCTCAACCCGTACGAGCACTTCGCCGGCGCCGACGACGGGAAGCGCGATGTCCTCGTACGACAGTACATCCGGGTCTCCAAAACGTCGGAGTACGACTGCCTTCATGCGAGCTCGCCGAAGAAATCATCAAACACCCGCGCGCAGCGACGCGGACTCGGAGCGCGATCGGTCATTCGGGAAGCATTCCTTTCAGTTGTCGCCCGCGGCGTGTAGAGAAGCCCGAAGGTAACCGGCCCCACGCTGCCCGCCACGCGGGTCAGCTCACCGGTCGCCACTTCGGACGGTCGTCGAGACAGCACTAGTCCGCTTGTCGACCTGTTGCGCTACTCCCGCCGAACGTCGAATCGTCGAATGTGAGGCCCGACGGCAGTTCACGGGGCCCGAAATGCTCGACCTCGGCCATCGCGGCTCCATAGATTTGGCGCGCTAGATCCTGGTAGCCGAAGTCGCCCGAATATCCGATTCCCTGTTGCGGGCGACCCACAGGATCGGAGTTTCTGGACGTCACGCTAAAGATCTGGGGCTTTTCCACGTTGACGCGTAACTGGAAGATGTCGGCCCGGTTGTAGTGGCCCGCGAAGTCGTGCCGGAGACGCGATTTGACACCCATTTCCAGGTTGAGGTCGGCGTAGAGAATCGCCTCCTCGTTGCCGAGGGGGCCAGCTATGATCTTACTGCTAGGCGAAACTATTACGCTCCCGCCGCAAAACTCGGGCTTACGAATCATCTCGGCGTCATCGGGCGAAAGCTGGAGCGCCTCGATCATCGCTTCGTCGACGGTGCCACAAGCGCTCACCACAAAAGCGGTCGACGATTGCGCGAAAGCTTTCGACTGGATCTCCACTCGTTCGCGCATGTAGGAGCCGATGACAGGAAAGTGATTGGGCCAGCTCATCACGTGGATGCGCGGGTACTGCGCGGTCATCGCAAAGATCGCCAGCGGATTGGAGTTCTCTCCGCAGATCAGCGCACTCACCGGGCCAAACGCTGTGCCAAGCACCCCGAGGCTGTCACCTTGCCCGCCGGTGTGAACGAGGCGCTCTCCGACCGTCGGAACCAGTTTCTGGCGTCTGCCGAGGAGCGCACCGTCAGGCCCCAAGAAGATCTGGCTGTTGTAGAGCGTGCCCGTTGTGTTAGCGAGCCTCTCGCATGCCCCGATCACCACGTAGGCCTGTGCTTCCGCGGCCGCGCGCTGCAACTCGGCGACTTCGGGGCCAGGAATTTCGACTGCATTCTTGAACAGCTCGACGCTGAACTCCGTACCCAGCCGGCCGGTGCCGGCGTGGAAATGAAACCAAATCGGATGAGCCGGGATAAAGCCCTCGGGGAACGCTATTAATTGCGCGCCGTTCCGACCGGCCTCACGAATAAGGTCACAAGCTTTCGCGGTTGATCGCTCGCGATCAAGAAATACCGACGCGGCCTGGACCGCGGCGACCCGTACACGCGGATATTCGTCTTTCATCGTGGCTACCTTCTAAGCACCGGGATGTTGGCTCAGCTTTCGCAGTGCGTCACACCACTGCACGTACCGCCTCCAGAACTGCCGCGGGATTTTCGACGACGCTCAAATGACGTACAGCTGGGACGACCGTGAGGGTAGCTCCCGGGATCGAGTCCGCGAGTAAAGTGGCGAACTCGAGTGGTGTGGCGTAGTCGTTCTCGCCAACCGCGACAGCCGTAGGACAGCCAATCCGCGGTAAGTCGGCTCGCAAGTCGACCTGGCCCATGGCCTCGCACGCCACCTCATAACTGTCATAATCCATATTTTTGAACGTCTGCAGCAGCATCTCGACCACCTCTGGGTGCCGCTCCCGGAAATCCTCGCTGAGCCACCGGCTCACTTGGAACGTAGCCAGGCTGTCGAAGCCTTCGACACGGGCTTTCTTCGCTCTCTTCGCCCAAGTCTCCGGCGCGTCCGGGCCGTACCACGCGGTGGTGTCAAGTAACGCCAATCCACGCAACAGGTGCGGGTGCCTGATCGCAAGTGCCTGAGCTGTACAGCCGCCCATCGACAAGCCGATGACAGCGACCTTGGAGAGACCCAGCACACCTATCAGCGCCGCCACTCGGTCTGCCATGTCTTCGATGCTCGACGCGCCATCGAGCGCTGAAGCACCATGTCCGGGCAGGTCACATGCAACGACCGTGCGGGTCGCGCCGAGCGCCGAGATGAAACTCTCCGGCCAAACGCCACGGTCTAACGCGAGGGAATGAAGTAAGACAACGGCGTCCGAGCCGGCGCCGGTGACTGTATGGGCAAGCTCAACGCTGGAGTGCTCTTTGTCGCTCATCGGTGCGACCTAGAGTCTTCCGCCGGAAGCCAAGGGCGCGTCGCCGACCGGCTCTTCGTCGTCCGGCTGTTCGATGGCAGCGGCCGACGTGCCTGCCATGTCTGCTCTGAGCGCGACGAACCGTTCCGGGCTGATTGATATGTCGACCACGTCCCCGGTCTTAACCCTGTTGTGTCGTGGCACGTGAGCACGCATCGTGAATCCATTAACGTCGACCGTGCAGTCCCACAGATTGCCCAAGAACAACGCCGAGGTGACGTGGCCACGCCACGTATTTGCCGACAGCTCACCCTCGGTGGCCGCCTGCACCACGACGTCGTCGAGACGCACGAGCAGGCTCGCTTTCCCCTCCTGAATGTGCTGCGTGTCGTCGAAGTTGACCCTTCCGAACACGGCAACGCCGTGTGCGGCGTCGCCTTGTGCGACGATGCCACTCACCTCGATGATGTTGGCGAGCCCGATGAACTCCGCGACGAAGCGCGACGACGGCGCCTGATAGATACGCTCCGGCTCACCAAAGTCGACGATGTTACCGCCCGACATGACGCAGACGTAGTCAGACAACGCCAGGGCTTCCGTTTGGTCGTGCGTGACATACAACGCGGTGATGCCCAGTCGTTGCTGAAGCTCACGGATTTCGCGGCGCATCGACTCGCGAAGCGCGGAATCCAGATTGCTCAGGGGCTCGTCGAGCAGCAAGACCTCAGGCTCAGTAACGAGCGCCCGTGCAAGTGCGACACGTTGTTGCTGCCCGCCCGAGAGATTCGGCGCACCACGTGATGCGAGATCAGCGAGGCCGACCATGGAAAGCGCCGCCATGACCCGGCTTTGAACGTCGCGCCGCTTGATGCCACCACGGCGCAAAGGGTACGCAACGTTTTCGAACACCGTCATGTGCGGCCAAATCGCGTACGACTGGAAGACCATGCCGAGGTTGCGCTGATTAGCGCGCAGGTTGACGCCCTTCGCCGACGAATAGACGACTCGACCGTCGATTTCGATAAGGCCGCTGTCAGGTTTCTCCAGGCCCGCAATACTGCGCAGAGTGGTCGATTTCCCGCAGCCCGAGGGCCCCAGCAAGGTGACCATGCTTCCGGACGGCACCTCGAGGTCGATGCCCTTGACGGCAGGCACGGTGCTGCCCGAGTAGGTCTTGGTTAATCGCTGGATGCGAATCACCGCGCGACCTCCTTGAATCGCTCGCGTAAACCGAACCGGCCTGCTATGAGCATCACGACACCTATCAGCAGAAGAAGAACGAGCAGCATCAGAATTCCGAACGCGCTCAGCAGGCCAAAGCTGCCGTCCTGCAGCAAGTTGAAGATCGAGACGCCGATCACCTCACTGCCGTGCGAATACACCATCACGGAGGCCGGGAACTCACGGAAAGACAGGACGGCGACAAATACCCATGCCGCCAACATGCCCGGAACGAGCAACGGCAGCATGATCGTCCGGAAAGCCTGCCACCACGTTGCCCCGGAGACTTCGGCAGCTTCCTCCAATTGATCGGAGATTTGGGTCATGGCGGCTGAAATTATCCGGAACGCTTGCGGCATGAAGTGCGCGATGTAGACGAGGAGAAGTATCCACTTCGTTCCGTAAATGGGGATCGGCACGACGAGGTAAAGCCACAGGAACGCAATGCCCAGCAAGATGGCCGGCACCGCGATCGGCGCAAACACCATTTGGTCGAGGAGTCGCCGACCACGCCACTTCGACTTGACGGTAACCCACGCCGTAATGGCCATGAGCAGCACAACTGCCGACGCCGCGGCAATACACAAGATCGTGGAGTTGACGAAGGCACGTCGGGTGATGTCAGAGTCGAGCGCCGCGGTGAAGTTGGAGAGGGTGAGGCCGGAGTTGTGCATGATCGAACTGAGGGTCAGCGGCTTCAGCCCGGAGTACGCGGGCTGGATCGCTGCCCAGATGAGCATGATCATGGGCAATATCAGGGCGCACACGAGGATGAACATTGCCCCCGCAAATGTCAGCCAGCGAAGGCGGCCGAGCTCGACGCGACGCGGGCGAAACGCCTTGCCACCGACGACCGCGAACTCCTCCGTCTTGCGAGTGACCCGCCCGTAGAACCACACCATGGCGATGCAGAGCACCAAGACGATTACGGCAAACACTGACGCAACGCCGAGGTCGGTCGGGATAGTCGACGTCTTCTGCCACAGCTGGAGGACGAGTGTGTTGATCCTCGCCGGCAGGCCGACGACGATGGGCGTTTCGAATGTCGTTATCCCGCGGGTGAGGAGCAAGATGAGCAACGCGACGATCGCGGGGATCGCGAGGGGAAAGGTAATCCGCCGAGTGGTTCGGAAGATTCCGTGCCCGGAAACGAGCGACGCTTCCTCCAACGACGGATCCATCGAACGGAGGGCGGCTGACATCAGCAGAAATGCGAGCGGAAAGAAGTCGAGCGCGGCTATCCAGATCATCCCGGGCATCGAGTAGATGTTGAACAATGGCTTATCGATGCCAAAGATCGAAGAGGTCCAGTGGTTGAGGGTGCCGATGCGGTTGCTCGCAAGGAACGTCCACGCGATCGTGGTGAGGATGTCCGGCACGATGAAGCGAGCGATCACAAGGATCGTGATGAGCTTCCGGAACGGAGTGTTCGTCCGCTCCACGACCCACGCCAGATAAGCGCCAAAGACAAACGCGAGCGCGGTCGTGCCTACTGCGAAGATCGCGGTATTGCGGATCGCGCTACCGAACTCTCCCCCGCGAAAGGCGCGCTCGAAGTTGTCGATGGTCAGATGACTGAACGAGAAGAACGACGCCTCGCCGGGCTCTGCGCTGGAGATACTTCCCCAAATCAGCACCGCGAGCGGAGCCGCGACCTCCCACACCAAGAAGAGGAACAGCAGCACGAAGAGCGGCGCACGCATGTCAACCTTGCGGCGACCCATGCGCCGGCCGCCCGTGCCCCAGTGCCGCGGGTGATCCGTAGCTGGTGCTTCCGGGACTGATGGAGCAACGGCCGGTCGCGCCACGCCAACGTACCCTTTCCACGCTTTAGCTGTTGCGCGCTCACCCCGATCGGCATACCGCCGACCTCCACATCAGGCAAGACCACTGCAGCATCGTTCCGGCAGCTCGGGTGGCTGCTATTCTCTGTATACTGTCGTGTGCGGAGCGTCGATGTCAATGCTTCAGGTGGCCTTGTGACCATTCGGAAATGTCGTTCGGTGCGCACTAAGGCAAGACGATCAGCTTTCGGTGCGGCGATTCGGCCTGTGCCCTCCATGCGAAAGCAACGTCGGCCAAGCCATAGACGTCTTTCTCGACGTGCAAGTGCCCGGCCACCACATGCCTTGCCAAAGCATTGTAGGCGTCGCGGCGCGCTGACACCGGGGTTGCCGCGTTGCGGTGACCGATAATCGTGAGATTCTTTTCGACCACTTTGCCGGACAAGTCAATGCGCGATCCGGCCAGCTGGCCAAGCACTACGACGCGCGCGCCAGGCGCGGCATTTTCGATCGCTGCCTGCCCAGGCGGGCCGAAGACAAGGTCGATGATCACGTCGAATCCGCCGGCCTCCGCGGAATGCAACGCGCGACCAAGGGAACCGTCGCCGGCAATCGGCACGACGGTGTCGGCACCGAGCGTGCTTAACTCGTCAAGGCAACTACGCGCGGCCGCGACGACCTGAGCGGCGCCGAGCAGCCGCGCTACCTGAATAGCGATGCGACCCACCGCCCCGCTAGCGCCAACTATCAAGACCCGCTCGCCGCTCTTGAGGCGAGCGCGAAAGTCGAGGGCCAGCCACGCGGCGACACCGGAGATCCCGATGGCCGCCGCCCAGTCGTCAGACAACGCTGGCGGTACGTGAACGAGTTCGTCCGGAGACGCCACCGCTTGTTCGGCGAGCCCTCCGATGCGCGTAATCCACCACACCCGGCCTCCACCGACGTCGCCCCTCACGCGACCGACGGCCTCATACCCTGGGATGTAAGGACGGGGCGGTCGAATGACCGAGTGACGGCCGCTCGCAATAAAAAGGTCAATCGGGTTGACGGACGACGCAACAACATCGACCACGACCTGGCCAGGCGCCGGTTGCGGTTGCGTCGTGATGCCTAGCACGGGTTCGCGCGCGCCTTCGTGGACCAGCGCCGCGCGCATGGACGGCGGGGTGTCGTTTGTCACGTTCGTACGTCATCCATCCATCAGTAAGAATGTCGCCGTGCTTCCCGATTGCGATATGTTCAAGTACATCGTCGGCAGGTGTTTCGCCCAATCCGAAAGAGCCTCATAATCCTCCAGAAGACGGAGTACATCCTATGGTCGAGAAGCAAGTAGTGCAGGTCCCAGGGCTTAGAGACTCGACTCCGAGTGCATACGCGCAATGCGTTACCGCGGGCGACCTCGTTTTCGTCGCTGGTCAGATCGGCACCGATCAAGACAGCAACTTAGTGTCGCTCGAATTCGGGCCACAAGCCCGACAGGCGCTCGCGAACCTTCGCCTCGCTCTCGAGGCGGCCGGAGCTACGCTGCGAGACATCGTCACCATGACGGTTTTTTTGGCCGACATGCGATCAGCTCGCGAGCTCCTTGAGATTCGCAAGGAGATTCTCGGCACGGACTTCGCCGCGAGTGCCATGCTGGGCGGGCTTACCTTCGCGAGGCCGGGCGCGTTGATCGAGATTCAAGCTATCGCCGTCCGCGGAAGTGCGCCGCAAAACTGAAAGACCGCTGAATCGAGGTTTCGCTATGTGGTTTTTGTGTCTGCGCAAAACCGTCGTGCCGCGAGAACGCCGCGTAGGCACGCTTGCTGAGCACTTCCAGTGGATCAAGGAGCAACACGAGCGCGGGCACATCGTGTTATCAGGACCAAGCGCCGACCGACAGTACGGCGTGTACGTTATCCAAGCCGGTTCACACGACGAAGCCATCCGGATCGCGGAAGCAGATCCATGCACAGCGGCGGGTGACTGTACCTATGAATTGATCGAGTGGGAGCTACGCCAGGCCTTTGGCGTCGGCGAATTTTCTCCCGTCGTCGCGCAATCCGACGGCTCTGGCGATCGACGGTAGCCATCTCGCCGGCTATAAGCGTCAGGGGCGCTGCGCGGCCGCCATCCACGACGGGTCGAAGTAGTCACTGAGCACCTGACCTGTCGCACGCTCGCGCAAGGCCGCAACCCTTCTCAAGTTCTCAGTTGCTTCCTCGGGAGTTATGCATGCCGCCGTGCGTGCCGCCGCCTCAGACTCGACGATCTCTTCCGCCTCCGCGGTGCTGATTTCCATGGCGTCAGCCACCATCGCATACGCCTCCGGCTGATTGGTCGTCGACCAACGCAGCGCCGCGGTTAGTGCGGCGATATATCCCGTCATGATTTTTTGATGCTGCTCTGCGTACGACCGAGCCGTTGCCGCCGCGATTCCGGGGTACCACGGCAGCACGGCACCGGCTGTGGCCAGCGACGTGAAGCCAAGCTTCTGCGCGCGGCCCGCCATCGTCGAACTAAGCAGACATGCGTCGATTGTGCCCTCCTGCAGTGCCTCAAACCGACGCCGACTTGAGCCAACCTCGACGAGCCGGCAATCGGCGAACGGGTCAATTCCGTGCAGCCGCAGGAGTTCGTGGACGACGAACGTGAAGCCCGAGGCGGGGTCATCGAGCCCGATGACCCCGCCCGCGAGTTGGCTCCACGTGTGGCAACGCGTGACTAAATGCTGTGGGAGACCCGAGTCGAGCACAAAGAACACCAAGGCATCGGTACCGTTCTCCAGCCGCTCGCGCATGATGTTGTCTGGCGAGGTATGGATGAGGTCGAAGCGTCGGTCACGTAGGCCTTCCATCTGCTGCCGCGAGCTGGCGCACTCAACGATCTCGACGTCGATGCCTTGCCTTTCCAAGAAGCCTCCACGCTGGGCAACAGCGAGAATGCTCGATGTCGTGAAGGTTCCGACGGTGACGGGCGTCAGCGTTGTCGCCCGTTCAGTCATACCGCTCTCCGATCAGTGTCACCTGTATGCCTCAAAGAAACTACTTCTTCATCAGATATTGGCTGATCAGCTGCGCTGCCTCGGTGTCAAGCGCGACCGAGTCGCTACCCGGCTCAATGAGGACGAGCTTGGCGCCCTTCATGTACTCGGGGTACGGGCCAGCATCGGGCGCCAGCAAATCGGCACTCAAGGTTGGCTTGCCCTCCAGCGACTCTGCCTTCTCACCGCCCTCCGGCGAGACCATGAACTCCTGGTAAAGGCGTGCCGCGTTGGGATGTGGCGCGTCCTTGAAGATGGCCGACAGGCCGATCGCTACCACCAAAGGATTGGGGTTTGGCACCTGCGCGGTAATGGGTGAGCCGCCCTTTTCAAACTTCTTGGTGATGTGGCCCATGCCATCAAGCTTGACCTCTACCTCGCCGGAAGCAAGCTGCTGTGTGCCGGCGGTCGTTCCCTCCACCATCTTCACGTCGTTCTTGTTCAGACACTGGAGGAACTCGATCGTCTTGTCCTTGCCCCACGCCTTGATGAAGCCCGCGACGACATCACTCGACGCGGGGTCCATAGTGACCTGACCCTTCCACTTCGGGTCGCAGTAACCCATGAAGTCACTCGGCAGATCCGCGGCCTTCACCTTCTGTGTGTTGTACGCCACATTCCGGGTGAGGAAGAAGTCAGCAACGTATGGCCCAGGGAATTGATATTGCTTCGGTACGTTGTCGAATCCGGCCGGCACATAGTCGGCGAGGATCTTCGCGTCGACGAGGGGGGCGAGATGTTGAGGCGAACCGTTCACAGCGTCGGCCTGTACCTTGCCGGCGCGAGCTTCTGTCAACGCTCGCTGGGTGATAGAGCCCGTTCTCGCGGTGACGGGATTCAGCTCTACCTTCGGGAACATCGCCTTCCACTGCCCCTGAATGTGGTCGAGTTCCGACTTTCCGGAGGTCTGGTACAAGACGACCGAACCTTCCTTTTGGGCCGCCTCGTAGAGTCGCGCAATATACGCGTCGTAGCTTTCGCCATCCTTGCGTACGACCACGCCATTAGAATCGACGCCCGACGAATTCCCCGAACTTTGCGATTCGGAGGCGCTGGCGGGCTGGCTGGCCGCTGGACTCGAGGAACTCGGGCTATCCGACCCAACGCTCGAACTACCAGACGAGCAAGCGGCAAGCGCCAAGAAGGCTGCCACGCCAAAAGCGCCAAGCTTTTTGTACGTACCCATGCGTGTGTATCTCCGTCCGCGATACCAAATGACAGCACCGAGATCTCGCTGATTGGCTCAGCGAACGCAGCACAGCTCTCGCTATTAGGCGCGCGAATGCTGCTTGTGGAGTCAAGGTATACAGTCGTAGGCAGTGGCTGCGCAAGGCCACGAGTGACTGTTACGGGAACGTGACAGCGGCACACGCCGCTCTTAGAGCGGTGCCTCGGGTGGCGGGCACCGGCGCCAATCGGCGCATCTGCTGTTGTTGATTATCACGCTCGTTTTGGCGCGCGCTCCCCGAGTGCCTGACAAGCGCGATCGAGCCCTTTTCGGGCGAATGCAGAGGCCCCCGAGACGGTCTCCTGCACTTCGCGGGAAACGCATTCTCGGGGGCCACCCCACCTGCCAGTGAACGTTCGGGCGATGGCGAGTTAGCTCAATCCTCGAGCTATTGCTTGACGAGGTACTGGTTCAGCAACTGGGTCGCCTGATCGACCAAGTCGAGCGAATCCTTATTGGGCTCGATGATCGCGAGCTTGGCGCCTTTCATGTATTCGGGGTAGGGTCCGGCATCGGGCGCAAGCAGGTCGGCGCCGAGCGTTGGCTTACCTTCGAGTGCCTCTGCTTTCTCACCGCCCTCTGGAGAGACCATGAACTCCTGGTAGAGCTGGGCCGCGTTCGGATGCGGTGCTCCCTTGAGAATCGCCGACAGACCGACCAACACCACGAGCGGATCGGGATTTGGTACCTGTGCGGTAATGGGGGAGCCGCCCTTCTCGAACTTCTTAGTGATGTGGCCCATGCCGTCGAGTTTGATTTCGACCTCGCCGGAGGCAACCTGCTGCGTTCCCGCGGTAGTGCCTTGCACAAGCTTCACGTCATTCTTGCTCAGACATTGAAGGAATTGGACAACCTTGTCTTTGCCCCAAGCCTGGATGAGCCCGGCGACGACCCCGGATGAACTTGGATCGAAAGTGATCTCGCCTTTCCACTTGGGATCGCAATAGCCCATGTAGTCAGTGGGGAGATCCGCGGCTTTTACCTTCTGCGTGTTGTACGTCACGTTACGGGTGAGGAAGAAGTTGGCCACGTAAGGGCCGGGGAACTGGTATTGCTTCGGTACGTTGTCGAAGCCAGCCGGTACGTAGTCTTGGAGAGCGCCCGCGTCTACGAGAGGCGCGAGGTCTTGGATGGTGCCGTTGATAGTGTCGCCTTGCACCTTGCCGGCGCGTGCTTCTGTCAGTGCTCGCTGAACGATGGAGCCCGACCTCGCCGTCACCGGCTTGAGTTCTACCTTCGGGAACATCGCCTTCCACTGTGCCTGGATGTGGTCGAGTTCCGACTGACCGGAGGTCTGGTAGTAGACGACCGATCCCTCCTTCTGGGCGGCTTCGTAGAGGCGCGCGATATACGCGTCGTAGCTTTCGCCGTCCTTACGTACGACCACACCATTGGCATCGACGCCCGACGAATTCCCCGAACTTTGCGACGCGGAGCCGGAAGCCGACTGGCTAGCCGGAATCGACGAACTCGCATCGCCGGTCGCGTCTCCGCTTGAACTCCCAGACGAGCAAGCCGCAAGCGCCAAAAAGGCTGCCACGCCCAACGTGCCAAGCTTCTTGTACGGAACCATGGTGCCTCCGTTCGCAGTAACAAACCGAGCACGAAGGTCTCGCCCGGCTCCGATTGCCTGAATGCACGCGGCACAGCACTGGCACAGGCCGGTGAGGCACCTGCTCCGTCGGCCACTGTATACAACGGTGGCCAGGTGCGCGCAAGGCTCGCGACATGCGCTCCGCATGAGTGTTATGAGACTGTGACGCGCTAGCCCGCACGATGTCGAGTACCGCGCCGGGACTCGGTCCGATCCCATTGCCTCCGGCGCTATTGGCAGACGATAAGCCGTTCAACCACGGAGTGCAGGTTCTCCGGGCCGTTCGCGCCAATGCGTACCATTTCTCCGAACTGCACTCCGGCGTCGCGGCCCGGGTCGACCACGTTCGGTTGTACGACCACGCACATCCCTTCCTGGAACACAAAGTCGTACCCGTCGGCTGACCCGGTTGCGCGAGTACGGACGATCGGTGGCAGCTGATTCGCCCCGTGGAGGAAGTCGTCTCCGATCGTGAGCTCTCGATCGTGGATGACGTCGGCCGCCCTCACGACGTCAGCGACGGTGGCCCCTGGGCGTAAGACGGCGAGGGTCTGGTCGAACGCGTCCTCAGCGGCACGATGCAGGCCAGAATACAGCGGCGTCGGCTCGGCTCCCACGGTAAACGTTCGCAGCACCTGCCCGCTGTAGCCGAACAGTTTCGTGCTGATTTCCACTACCACCACGTCGCCGATTTGCAGCCGACGAGAAGTCGGGTATTGGCGCGGAATGGCCTTGTCAGGGTGTTGCATCGAGGTTGTCAGGAAGTAATGGATGCCGTTGACCCCGCCATCCCTCAAGTAACTGCCCTCGATGATGTCGACGATCTCGTACTCTGACAACCCGGGCGCTAGGTTGTCGCGCAGCGCGAAGATAGCTTGATCGCTAAGGCCTGCCGCCTCACGGATCCGTTCAACCTCCTCGGCACTCTTGATCAGAAGAAGTTCGTTCACAGCGCCCGAAAAGTCCTCGAAGTCACTTGACGCGGCGGCGCTCCGGATGGCGTTGTAGTGCTGCCAGGGAATTCGACCGACCAGCCCGCAACGCCCGCCACGCGAAAGGCGAGCAGTCAGTTCGTTGATGACCGCGGGCAGCGTGGACGGCATGCCGCCGGAGCGGCGTCCGCCGAAGCGGACGTCCGCGATGATCGCCATTTCTGCCGCTGTGTGAACGTGGTTTGACAGCTGTACGAACAGTACTGGCTCACCGGTCAGCGGGAAGATGACGTACGACTCGATAGTGGTCAACCAGTTCGTCACGTAATGAATCGGTGCGCTCGAGCCGGCCCCGTACATGACGAGGAGTTCGACGCCACGCTTTTCCATGGCTGCGCGCACCGCCGCGTGGCGGCGCTCGAACTCCGCGGAGCTAAAGGACGGGAACATTCTTTGGGCTACCTTCTTCACATGGACTCTGTCGGCCGTCTGCGAGAACGAGGCGCACCGCTACCGCCGAGACGCGCCAAGACGGATTGCCGTAGACACTACAATCCCATAGATACTTAGCCAAGGCTTCTCCTGCACCGCTTACGCGAATGGAATCGCCAGCACATGGATGCGATCGCCGAAATTGCCGCACAGGCCGATATCGCCGGGTTCCGTCTGATTGGCCATTCAACGCTCGATGGCCACGGCGACGGATTTCAGGTAGTAAAGCGAGGACAGTGGGTTTACGTCGCACATCTTGGCCGAAGCCCGCTGGCGCTATCGATCCTCGACTGCTCGGACCCCTCCGCCCCACGGATAGAGCGCCAGATCGAACACCCGCCAGGCACTCGCTGTCACAAAGTGCAGATTGCTGGCGACGTCTTGATCCAAAACAACGAAGAGCCCTATTGGCTTCGCGGCAAGAACAGCGAGCCGCCAACGTCAGGTTTGACAATCTACGACTTGTCCGATCCCACCGACCCGAGAAGGGTCGGCTTCCACCCAGCCGCGCGCAAGGGCACGCACCGGCTGTGGCTTGACGAACTGCCGTATGCGCACATTGCTAGCTATCTCCCCGGAGCGCGGTATCGGTCCTACGAGATCGTCGACCTATCCGTTCCGTCGCAACCAACGTCGGTCGGCAGCTGGGGCATACCCGGTACCTACGACAACGATCGTGATCCGTGGGCGAAACTAAGGCCTGACGAGCATTTCGGGGTCCACGGGGTTATTCCCCACGGAGACCGCGCGTATGCCGCTTGCATGGATGCCGGCATGGCCATTCTCGACATCTCCGACGTGGCGAACCCCATGTTGTGCGGGCGGGTCGACTGGTCACCGCCGTTCGGCGGATACGTGCACACGACGTTGCCACTCGTCGAACGCGGCCTCGTGGTTGCCTGTGATGAAGCGCTGGAAGAAACCAAGCACGGCGGCGAAAAGATGATTTGGATCGTCGACATCCGTGACGAACGGCAGCCGGTCACCATTGCCACCTTCCCGGTCCCCCGACCCCCTGCTCACTCCGGCGCTTCGAGCTATCACGAACTCCCAGGCACTCGCTCTGGGCCGCACAACCTCCACGAGAATCGGCCGGGCGGCTACATAAGCGATACGACGATCTTCGCCACGTACTTCAACGCGGGGCTTCGCGCGTACGACATCACTGACAAGTTCCGGCCCGAAGAGATCGCGCACTTTGTGCCGCCCGCGCCCGACGGGCAAGTGTCGACACTCCTCAACGACCTGTATGTCGACGCCGACGGCATCGTCTACGTCACCGACCGCGGCAACGGCGGACTTTACGTGCTCGAGTATGTCGGGCCTTGAGCTAGCGGGTACCGCTCAATTTTTCGGTGAACCAATCGGCAATCATCGGCCGCACGATGTGAAAGATGTTGTTGCAAACATGATTACCGTTGGGTACAACCACGAGTTCGGCATGTGGCACGGCGTCACGATACATTTGCGATTGGTCGAGGGGCACGATTCTGTCGAGTTCTCCATGCACCACCAGGAAAGGCGCTGTGATCTGCCCAGCAAGCGGCGCCATCGTCCAGGTACCGATCTTCTCTTCGGTCTCCTCAAGAGTCTTGGATTTCGTGATGCTCAGGTGACCCGCCTTACTCAACACATTCGCGCGGCCCCAGCGCGACTTGGTGTCGAATGTGCCACCGACCTCCACGACGGCCGCGAACCGGCTATCGCTGGCCGCGCACATCGACGTCAGGAGACCGCCCAAGCTCGGGCCCATGATTGCGATGCGGTTGGCATCGAGATCAGGCCTGGTCTGCAGGACGTCGACTACTGCCGAAATCGCCTTGACGTATTCGGTCGGAACCAGCTCAACGTCGCCGAGTTCACCTTGGCCCGGCCCTTCTACAACGACGGTAGCCATACCGCGAGCCAGGAAGAACGGCTCCCATCCAGACATCTCGACCTTCGTGGCCTCGAGACCTGGCAGGATGACGACGGTGTTGTAGGGCGGCTTGCCCGAGGGGGGCAAGCTGAGAAACGCTGGAATCCGAAGCCCGTTGCGTTCGGCCTCGAGCGAGATCCGGCCGGTTATCCGCGCGGCGGCGCGGAATGCGTCGGCGCTCTTCGTGCGAGCGTCTTTCTTGAGGTCAGGCTCACTGTAAAGCATGAATTGCGCGTAGTGGTACTGCAGGGCAGCAGACATGAAATGCGCCGCCGCGGTAACTTCGTGGCCGGCACGTAACGCGGTCTTGGCGCGTTCGTCATACGCATCGCCACGGCCCGCCCACTGGGCATGCCAGTCCTTCCACGTCGCCGGCGGGTTGCGCTGCGACTCCTCACAATCGCTGACGGCGACGCCCGCGGAAAGCATGCGGTGGTAATGCCGGGTCAAGACGATCTCGATCTGTTCGCTGTCGCTCACGCGTATCCTCTTCAATTCGCAAGGGCAATAAAGCTGCTGCTCAGCTAGTCAGGGATGACAGGCAATAGTAGGTATGGTGGTTGATCCTCCGGGAAATGCAACGTATTCACTCCACCGAAGATCTCCGAGGGTCGGTCCTCAGGCAGGTTGTGCAGAAAGGGTCCGATGCCGCGCAAGTGCGATGGAATGCCAGGCGCCGGCTCCTTCTCGTAGTCACGACCCAGGATTGTCAGGCCGATGCGGTATCCGGCCGGCACGACGACGCAGGTTGGCCAGATTTCGACGTCAAGTTCCACCGGCTGGCCGGGCTCGAGAGGCAATGCCTCGTCGTGCGTGTGATACGGCCGGTACGGAAGGCTACGTGCCTGGTCGAGCTTACGGTGTGAGGCGCGCAGCCACCCGAGGCCAACCGGTGTGCGGGGGTCGTTCGACCCTATGAACGTCACCTCTTCTCCGGCTGGGTCGAACACATGCAAGACCAAAAAGACGTCAGCATCGGTAGTGTCAGACGACAAGAACAGCTTTGCGGCAACAGGGCCGGTAATCTCTGTTTCTTCCGTCAGCGGGGGCGTCAGGAACGTGACGCCCTGCCCCATGGCCTCGTACTGGATCGGATCGCCCGCTGTTGGCGACGTGCCGAGGGTGCGGTCGCCCGGGTTTAAGTAAAACTTCGTCCACCGGGTGCGGGCGAGCGGCCACTCAGATTCGGCGCGAACGACGTGCTTCTCGCCAGGGTGCCTGACATAGAGTTCGACGGGCGGCTGCGACGTCCAACCGGTGTCTTCGCCCTTGAGAAAATGGCCGAAAAAGCGTTTTTGAAGGTCGATCCCGCTGTTGATGTAGAAAGTCGTGAAATGGGTGTGGCCGTGCACCGACAGCCATTTGTCTGGCGTAGGTGCCGCCACAAAACCCTCGAAGTTACCGCGCGTATGCATGCCCTGGCCGCCCCAGTTCGCGGAGGATAGCAGCGGCACGTGGACATCCTCCGGAACACCGGACCGTTCGCGGTAGAACTCGTCGTCGAACGGTCGAGCTAAGAGCTCACTTTCGAGGTCACGCCGATTCTCGGCCAGCTCTTCTTCGGAAAGGGTTTCGGGGCCAGTGATCGTCTCGCCCGTGACGATGCTGCGCGGCCCGCGGTCGCCGACCCCATGCTGGCAGTTGATGATGCGGCGGTGGTACCACGTACCTTGGAATGCGGACAAGATTCCGCCGTGACGGCAAGCCTCACGGTAGAAGTCGAAACAGCCTTCCCACACGCAGATCGCGGCGAGGTGTGCCGGTCTCAGCGGCGCGACCTGCCATTGGTTCATCGCGTGATAAGAGATACCGAGAAGACCAACCCGGCCATTGCTCCACTGCGCGGTGCCGGCCCACTCGATGCACTCGGAGAAGTCTTTGGTTTCCCGGGCCGAGAACGGATCGATGTAGCCGGGAGAACGCCCGGAACCGCGTGCGTCGACGCGCACGCAGACGTAACCGTCGGGCACCCACTTTTCAGGGTCGACGCGCTCCCAGTTCTGGTACTTGTTCGTCGTCCCCTCAGCCACTTCGGGGAAGCTGTGGACCAACTCGTCCCAGAACGTCTTGCGTCCCTGCTCGAAATTAAGGCCTTTGCAGTACGGACTCATGGCAAGGATGACTGGATAGTGGCCGTCCTCGATGGGCCTGTAGACATCGGCGCGCAAGACCACGCCGTCGTCCATCGGGATGGGAACGTCCCAATCGATACGCATGCCGTCAGCGACTTCGGTGCGCATCTGCTCCATGGGCCACTCCTCCGCGAAGCGCGCCGTGACTACGCCGATCAGCCATCACGCGCACCCGCGATCCGCGCGCCATAGACGCGAAGCCAGCAGTGATCTATCTCTGGCGCTGCCGCCAGTTGTCGTAAAGGCCAGGCATGCGCGCGCTGGTGGTGTTCCCGTGTTGGCGGGCAGCGGCCACCAAGTCGCGCACCTGGGTCTGGCGAAACTACTGCGCTCCTCGGCTGCGCGCAAGAGGCGTGAATAGGTGACGATGGTCACCCGCGCCGATCACTCTTGACGGAGATCAATTGCTGCTCGATAACGATTTCTCGCTAGGACGACGGCCGTCGAACTCGCTGGTATGCTGCCGTATACCTGGGTTGACGCGGCGGGTCTCGGCGAAACGGCCCGTGCGTGGCCTAGCCAGTGCCGCCGTAGTGAGTGGAGACGTTGCTCATGAGCACAATCGTGGCCGCAGTGGCGACAGTCCATGCGCCCCTCATTGTCGGCATGCCGCACCTGGCGTCCGAAGAAAAGCGTGCCGCGGTTGACAGAGGATTTGCGGAGCTACGCTCCTTCGTGGCCGCGGCAAGGCCCGACGTCATCGTCTCCACCACGAGCGAACACATCACTAACTTCTTGTCCACCAACGCGCCGGCCTTCTGCGTTGGCACCGGGGGCGTCAACCCCAGCTTGCCCGAATTCGGGCTGCCCGACGTTCAGGTACCCGGAGACGCGGAGTTCGCGCGCGGGCTCGTCGAGTTCGCCTACGACCGTGGTTTCGATCTCGCACACTCGTCCCGTCTTGTGCTCGACCACGGTACGAACCTTCCCCTCAGCTACATCACGCCCGAATACAACGTTCCGGTCGTGCCAGTAATGATCAATACCATTTGGGCACCGATGCCGACTGCTGAGCGTTCGTACCAGCTCGGCGAACTCATCGCCGACTACGTCGCGGCTGACAAGGCCGACAAGCGGGTGTTGCTGATGGGGACAGGCGGTATTTCGCACTGGGTGGGCAGCCAGCGACACGGTGACCTCAACCAGGAGTTCGACATGTGGTTTTTGAAGGAGGTCGCCAGTGGCTCTGGAGACAACCTTCGCAAGCTCAGTCAGGCCGACATCGACGTCGCCGGCGACGGCGGAAACGAGATTCGCAACTGGATCGCCGTTGTAGGGGCTGCGGCCTCGGCAGGGTTGACGCCGCACGTGGTCCTAGACGAAACATTCGTACCTGGCTGGAATGTAAGCGTCTACCAGGTTGCCTGGCAGTGATTATTAAGTAGTCGGAGGCCAAGGTGTCGATCGTCGACGTAGAACGCTGCATCTGGGAGTTGCATCGCAACGGGCCGGAGCCTCTTGCGGAGTTCCAGCGCGAGCCCAACACTTTTCTGAGCCACTTCGAACTCACCGAAGAGGAGCGTCACGCCCTCGTAGGAAGAGACTATGGCGAGCTCTATCGCCTCGGCGTGCACCCGATGGCCTGCCTTTTCTACAGCCAGGTGAACAAGACGCCGATGCCCGCCTACCTTTCGGCGATAGGCGGCGCGACAGCGCGCGTGAAAGAGCGTGAGGATCTGGAGCTTCACGGCGGCTAGCCGCGAAGCAACTCCTTCCGGTCTCAGTGTGTGACCGGAACCTGCGCGAACTCGCCAACTCCCATGATCTGGTGGATCTCCCACTCGAGCAGTTCGTACGCGGTATCACCCGCAACCGTGTAGGGATCTGATGCCGCGATGTGCTCCGCCTCGTCGCGCGATGAAGCGCGAATGAGATACATTCCGTATTTTCGATCGGACGTCGGACCAGACAAGAGGATGGTTCCTGACTCGTGTTGCGCGCGCATCCATGCGAAATGTTCGTCAGGCGACGTCGTGCGTTGCGCGCGCGGGCGAACATTACTTCGCATGCACAAATACCACATAAGAGTTCTCCTCGAAAGCAGGCTCGTGTCGACGGGAAGCCACTAATGCGACACAGGATAATCGTTGGAATGCTGAATTGCCTCAATGATAGCCGTATTAGGCGGCGTCGAACACCCACGCTTTCAAGACTTGACCTCGGCTAGCACCGGCCTACATGCAAGAGGGCGAGGTCGTCGGCGAGCGCGCCGCCGTTTCGAGCCACCACGTCTTTGATCAGAGTGTCGACGAGGTAGTTCGCGTCTTTGTCAGGATCGCGGGCGGCCAGTAAGCCGATGAGCCCATCGACGCCTAGGCGAGTCGGGCCGTCGTCGAATCCCTCGATCAACCCGTCGGTGTAGCAAAGCATCGACCACGCTTCGCCGAGGTCGACAGTTCGCTCGTCCCAGCGAGCGCCCGCGATGATGCCGAGCGGCAGCTGCGCTTCGACGTCCATTTCATCAATCCGCGAACCGCGGATCAGTAGCGGGGCCGGATGGCCCGCGACGAAGACGGTCGCACGGGTGGCATGCTCGTCGATCACCAACATGCAGACTGTGGCAAACGTTTCTTCGTGATGGCGTTCGTTTTCGAGCAGATCCTGCAATGCCGGCAACACGTCGCACGCCGCATGCCCGGCGAGCACAAGCGCTCGCCACCCGACACGCAGGTAGACACCGATCACCGCCTCGTCGGGGCCGTGCCCCGCGACGTCCCCGATCACCACCCAGACCCGTCCGTCGTAGGTGCGGACGACGTCGAAGAAGTCACCGCTGAGCTGCGCGTGTTCCCGGCCGGGTTGATATCTGCTGACGACGGTGAGTTGGCTATCATCCGTGATCAGCGGTACGGGAAGTAATCCGCGTTCCAAGCGGCGCTCGGCGCGCTGTGCCTCTTCGCGCAGATGCGCGCGCTCGATGGCGAGGGCGGCCTGACTGGCAAAGAGCCGAAGCGGTTCGCGCTGTTGCTCGCTGACCGCGGCGCCGGAGATCGCAAGCAACCCCACCGGCCGGCCAGCGGCGCGCAACCCGAGCACGAACCAGTTGTTGCTCCGGCTCTTCTCGAGATCGACGCTCAGTTGCCCGAGCGCTAGCCGATCATCTTCCTCGAGCGCCGGGCCCGCGCTGGCCACGACTTCCAGCCTGTTGTTCCTCGGCAACAAGATGCTTACCTGTTTAGCCCGAACGACGTCGCGCAACGTCGTGACGATCGTCGTGAGAAGTTCTTGCTCAGGCTTGTCTTCGACGAGCGATCCCGAAATCTCGAAAAACTGACGAAGACGCAAACCTCGTTCGTTCGCCTGCGCCCGAGCCCTGATCATGTTGTCGACCACCCGGGCGACGGGGATCATCACCACGACGTAAACGCCGAGCGCAGTCCAGTTCTCCGTGGCACCTGCCGCCGTCGTGTAGTACGGCGGGATGAACGCGAAAAAGTAGATCAAAAACCCGGCAGCGACGCTGACGAGGCCGGCCACGAACCCGCCCGTCACGACGCCAACGACAACGGGGACGACGAGCACAAGCCCGGCGGTTGCGATGCTGATCTGGCTGCGGAACGGTAACATCGCCGCAGTAAGCACGCCAGCACTCGCCAGCGCCGCAAGAATGCCCAGGAACGTGCGCGTAGAGATATTGTTGATCAACCTGGTCCTCGCCGTGGGGAATTCGGCTAAGGCCGACCAGAATATGCGCGGTTCGATGATCGTGCACCGTGAACTCGCGCGCGGTGAACGAGACCCGGGAGGAATTAGTCATCAAGACAGGACTTTTCGTACCTGAGCGTCACCGTCTGACTCCTTTGTGCGACGGATATTGAACGGCCCACATTCGGCGAGGTCCGCCCCGCGAATGGCATTCGGCCGCCGCGAGTCTAAGAGTTGCATTAACTCGCGCCGGCGCCCCTGGCGCGGCGCTCGTTTGTCGTGTGAGAGTCGCCAGAGCGGCGGCAACAGCGGATGCGATTCGTCGGATCGCGGGGAAGCAGCGCGCAGCCGAGACGGTGGGCGGCGGGCGTGACGGGAGGGCACATGGCAGCTGACACTTTTTATCGCAGTCGGAACTATGTCGGCCCCGGACGGCTACATAGCTACGCGAATCAGATGGCGTCTGTGGTCGAGGCGGAACCAGAGTCAGTGCTCGAGATCGGCAAGGGCTCCGGCTACATCCAAGACACCCTGTCGCGCTTTGGTTACAAGGTCACCACAGCTGATCTAAGCCCCGCCCTCGAACCGGACATCGTCACCGATGTGAGAGATATTCCCGTGCCCGACGGCGCTTTCGACGTCGTTGCGTGTTGCGAGGTACTGGAGCATCTGCCATTTAGCGAGTTTGTGCCAGCCTTGGTCGAACTACGGCGGGTGGCGCGTCGACGTCTCGTGATCAGCATGCCCGACGTCAGCCGAGACATCGAAGCAAGCGTCCGTATGCCGAAGTTTGGCGAGCGGCACCTCGCAATCTCGTTAGGGTTCCTGGCCCGGCCGTTCCCGACCGACAAAACCGGCCGAGAGAACCACTACTGGGAAATCGGGTTCCGCGAGACCACGCTGTCCGTCGTCAAAAGACAAATCAAAACAGCGGGTTGGCACATCGAGCGAACGTGGCGCGTTCCCCAAATGCGCTGGCATCGCTTCTTCGTGCTTACCTGAACCCCGCGTAGCGGTCCGTCATTAGCCGATTACCGCACGATCACTCGCTCCATCATGTCGTTGTCTTCATGTTCGACGATGTGGCAGTGGTGCACATACTTTTGCTCCGTAAGCTGGCCGCCGACGAATGCGGTGGTCGGCGGTATGTACTTCGCGCGTACCACTGTGACCTGCCCCGGGTTGGTTTTCACCGTGTCCTTGAGTCCGGTCTCTTGTGGAGGCGGGGCCATCAGCGGCGACGTCAGATACGGTGCCAGCTCGGTGGAATCCAGTTGCGGTACACCGTTGGCCGTACCGAAGGCCGCCACGAGGCCGTCGACGTCAACGTTGTAACGGCCCATCACTCTGAACGTGAACAGATGGGTGTGCATCGGGTGCGTGTCGGCGGTGGTGTTCACGAAATACCAATCCTCGACGTCGTTCCAGGTGAGTTGCTCAGCCGCCGCGATTTCATCCGTCTCACCGGCACCATACGGTCGCGCGTTGAGATTCAGCTCCCATTCCGGGGTGCCTGCGCCGACCTCGTTCAGCGTGACAACCCGCGGCGTGACCGCCCCGCCGCTCAGCTTAGGCGCCCCCAGATCGGTCAGCGCGGCAACCGCGTTCTGCACCACCTGGTACTGCAAGGATCCTGCACCCGGGACGGTCGTAAGCGCACCGGATGACGCCCTCGCTTGCACGGTGATGCGCATAACGTTCGCGAGCGCCGGTGCCGGCGTCGACACCGGTTTTGGCGGGTTGATGTTCCTTACGTAGAGGGTCTGACCTGCCAGTCGGGTGAAGTCGCAGATCACATCGAACCGTTCGGCCGGGCCCATCACCAACCGATTCGTGGCGACTGGGGTGCCCGCGGGGAAGAATCCGCCCTCTGCGCCGATGACGTACGTCGGCACAGCCTGATCGTTCGACGCTGCGAAGCGCAGGCTCAGGATGCGCGCGTTGCAACCGTTCAGCACGCGGAAGCGATACACCGCAGGCTCGACTTCGAGCGTCGGCCATATCTTTCCGTTTACCAACATCACGTCGCCGAAATACTCGCCGATCCAGGGCCCATTCGTCGACGCGGGCGCCACTGGGTACAAGAGGGAGCCGTCCGCGTTGAACTGCCGGTCTTGTACCACCAGCGGTAGCTCATAGGCGCCGTTCGGCAGCAGCGAGTTGCTGCCCGTATCGAAGGAGTCGCGCAGCAGGTAGCCACCGGCGAGCCCCGCTACAACATTCATTCGGGTGTCGCCGACGAGGTGGTCGTGATACCACAACAGGCCCGCCGGGTGCGGGTATGGTGTGCCGTCACTGACGCCCGCGTTCGGATATGTCACCGACTGGGTGGCTCCTGACGCGTACGCGTTCGGCGACGCGTACGGGTTACCGTCGTCCGTGCCCGCAACCAGGCCGCCGTGCAAGTGCGTCAGAATCCGCGTCTGCGCAGGATGGAAGGGGTTGAACTGCCCGTAGCTGCTTCCACCGTTGGTAAATACTTTCAGGTAGTCGTCTGCCGCGAGTTCGTTCGTGTAACTGGCTACTACCGACGTCCCACTCATGGCGACGATGAGCGGCCCTAGATACGATTCGCCATCGTTCGGCCCGCCCTCGTACCCAAAAAGCGTCGTGGGCGGCAGATCTCTATGAACCTTGCGGGTGATCAGCCTGGTAGTAAGGCTTACCGTCTTGCCGGTGGTCGCGTCGATTGCGTTGTCCGTAAGGGTCGGCATGGGATCGACGTACGGCGTCAACCCTTTCGCTGCCGACTTTGGTATTGCCAGAGAGTCCGGCGCCCGCCCCTCCAAAAGCCCACCGCCAACGACGAGTCCCGCGCCGGTGACCGCCGCCAACTTCATGAATTCCCGCCGTGTAGGCATAATGTCCTCCCCTCAGAGGAACCATTCCGGCCGCGCCCACGGTCGCCCGGAGATGCTTACAGACGCTAAACAACCTGCCCGCAGTCGTGAAGGGGCGAAAGTCTCGGCTAGGCCTGTAGATCCTTGCCCTGACTAGCGGCGCGCCGCCAGGAGCCCCTATTCGCCGGTGACTGCTCGGCTCGGGATGGCGGATAGCACCGGGGTGGCGGCAAGCATCGTTGAGTCACCGCCGGGATCGCGGTTACGCAGCTTGGATATCCATCCGGGTTGGCGAGTCTCCTGGCTGATCTGGTGCCGATGGCGCGCAGACTCGATATCGGCACGGTCGAGTTGACCGATCACCCGGCCACCGGCAACAACCGGCAGGGCGTCGATGCCGTTCACCATGAAGTGGTTCAGCGCGGAGATCAGGAATTCCCGAGGACGAATGGGAGCGATATTTCGGCGTACCAACGCGCTGATTGCGGCCTGCGGCTCCGGGTGACGCCGCACATCGAAAGCGGTCACCAGGCCGAGATAACGCTGGTCGACGTCGACGACGGCGGCGACGGTAAGCTCCTCGCCGTCCAATATTTTCTCTGCTTCAACGACACTGGCGTCGAGGGGGATGCAGACGGGTGCACGCATGATCTGGTGCGCGACGCGCATACGCAAGGCCCCGACCTCGGTACGGAAATCGACGCGGAAGCCACGGTGAGACAGCTTTTCGGTCATCAGCCGATCGGTAAGAAAGAGCTCCGCTACGAGTTCCGCGACGGCTACGCCGACCATCAGCGGCACAATCATCGTGTATTCGCCGGTAACCTCCGCCGCGAAAACCACAGACGCGAATAGCGCCTTCGTAGCAGCGCCGAACGTCGCGCCCATCGCGACAAGCGCGAAGGCGGACGGCGAAACATGCACATCCGGGACGACGGCGTTCGTAGCGTGGCCGAGCAAGTTGCCCATCGTCGCGCCGACGATAAACATGGGCGCGAGCGTGCCGCCCGAGGTCTGCGAGCCGAGGGATATCCACCACGACATCAGCTTGGCGACGAAGAGCGCGGCCAGGGCACTGACCGCAAGACGGCCGTTCAACGTGTCGTCGATGACCGAATAGCCCATCGACAACGTACGTGGCTGCACCAGTCCGATGATTGAAAAGCCCAGCGCGCCGATGCACGGCCACCAAAAAATGTTCAACGGCAGGCGGCGGAAGGCGGCCTCCATGGCGAATAAGCCCTTGTTCAGTACGACCGCGAGTGCGCCGGAGGCCAGGCCGACGACGGCGAAGAGCGGAAGATGCGCGAGCCCGACGTGCATTCCGACCGGCATCGCGAACAAGGGAGTGGTTCCGAAGGCCACAACGTGGATTCCGGCCGCGATTGCGCAGGCGATCGACAGCGGCACGATCGTGCGCAATGAGCGCTCGAAAAGTACCAGCTCGGTTGCCAAGATTACCGACGCGATGGGCGCGTTGAAGGTTGCCGACATTCCGGCGGCCGCGCCCGTGGCAAGCATGATGCGGCGTTCGATCGGTGACACCGAAAGGATCTGGCCGATCAGCGAGCCGATCGAGCCGCCCGTCACGATAATCGGGCCCTCCGCACCGAAAGGGCCACCGGTGCCGATGGTGACGGCGGCCGACAAAGGCTTCGCGATCGCCGCTCGTGGGCGAATCTTGCTGTCGCGCACCAGGATCGCCTCGAGCGACTCCGGAATCCCATGCCCGCGGATCACCGGAGCCCACCGTGCGAAAAGGGCAACGACAAGCCCTCCGCCCACAGCCGTCACGATGAGCCACGGCCCGGGGTGGTAATGGCGCAGGCTCGGCAAGCTGTCGCCCACGTCGTGCAGCAGCGTCAGGTGCGTAATCAGTCCGATCAGCTTGAACAGACCGACCGCCGCGCCGCCGCCGACGATTCCGAGGACGGCGGACACCGCCGCCAGAAGCCACATCCGGGGCGGGGTCGTCTCTCCGCTGACCTTGACGTCGAGTTGCGGGGCAAGGCGGCGGACTCTATTCACAGTGGAGCTATGTTATAGAACGCCTGAGTCGATCAGACAGTCGGGTCACGATAGTTCGCCAGGTGATGAAGGCTTCGGCGCCCCGGTCGCCGGGCAGGGCCGGTGAAGGGGATCACGTGAATGGAGCAGTGTGATCTCATCGCAGAACCGAGGCTTCTTACGACACCACTCGGCGGTTGCTGACAGGTGTCCAGGTTGTCGAACGCCTCGCTACCTCGAAGACCTTCGCTATCGTCGCCTCGTCGAGGACAGGCGGCCAATTCTTGAACCACCTGACGAGGGCCATGCGGTTCACGACATAAACGTCGTCCGGTGGCTTCTCTATTTTGATGTCGTCTGCGCCGACCGGGACGACGACGCCGGTGACCCGCACAGGCATTTCGCATGCCGCCGTCAACAACTTCGATGCGCGTGCCGCCTCGAACCGGCTGTTGTAAATGTAGGGGTGCTTGATGCCGTTGACCATAAACGTGTTGCCGCCAACCCACAGCTTTGCGTGCGGATGGTGCTTCGCGTTCAAGGTAAATACGCCACCTGGTCCGATGACCACATGGTCGATGTCCGAGCCCCTTTCTCCGACATCGACCGCGTGGAGGAATCTCCATTGTGAATCCGCGCGCGCCAGCTTGGTGAGCTGCGCGGCAACCTTTTCCTCGCCGTCCGCACCGATCCGCCACGCGCGCTCGTCGCTATGAACGCCGAGCACCCGCTGTATGAGCGTTCGCACCGGCGCGGCCTCTCTTAGCTCAACCGCCCGCTGCCTCGCCAACGCACCAGCCGGCCTGGTCGCGAGGTCGTCCCAAACGGGTTCGGGTGACGTCATTGGTGCGGCCGGTACGAGTTCTGCCTGCTTCCATGCGGTCACGGCCGCGTTGTAGGCGGCCGCGTGGTCGTGCACGTCTATATGGTCGTCGCCGGTCAGCAAGTCGTGCCATCCCAGCTGTGTTCCGTCAGTAGTTTTCACATAAAGGCGGTCTCTGCCATGCTTGCGCCACCTGATCGCTGTCGCATCACTCATGACTTGATCTTCGGACGCCGCGACTGCTGCCTAAAGCATCAGCGAACACTATCGCGGGCGTGGCTACGAGATACTGCACCTATGACGGCAAGGGACAGTCGGGCCTGGTCGGCCGCGTTGTCACCCACGTCCTTGAGCCGGCGTATGGCCCGTGGCAGGCGATTGCGCCGGCATTGACTATCGACTTCGGTTCGGGCCGCGACTTGCTCACCGGTCAACCCGGACCCTGGCTCGAACCCTGCAGCCACCCTGATGGGTCGCCAGGCTCATGGAGTTCATACTGGCGTTCGGACTCGAATTAGAAACGGGCACAGCATCCAGCCAGCCAGCGGTGCGCGAGCCGACGTAGTACGCGGTGATTGCCGCGGAACTCGTACAGAGGTCTCATCGCGGAGTGAGTCCGCGTAAAGCCTTCGCGTCGCGGGACGACGAGACGCGCCGCGGCAAACCAGCCGTTTGCGTGAGTGGAGCGGCCGCGAACACCGGTTCCGGTGCGCCCCGTCGCTGTTCGCCGTGGACGATACGCACTGATCTGCCCGGACCCTTCTTCACACGAACGAGACGACATGGCTCCAATGACCTAGGAGTGTGTTGCGACCGTCGTTAGAAACCACCCGCCGGCCGCGTGCCTCAAGGCGCATTCTTGCTCGCGGTCGCAGCACGAACCGACCCCGGTGTCCGACGAAGCGGTGCCCTACCTAGCGGCGTAGCACCGCGGCAAACTCGACGTCCCGAAAGAACGTTTCACCCTCTGCGCCGACGACGCCGTAGAAGCAGTTGATCGCCGTCAACCCGCGTCGCGAACGTTTCACCAGCTCGAATCTACTCTAAGAGTGTTAGAGTGACTTCATGCCTAGTGGGAAGGTCAGTCGGGCTCTCGCCAGCCCCATCGAGAAGCGCGGCGATGAACTCCTGTGCCTGCCGGAAGATCAATGGTTCGAGCGCAAGTCGTTTCGCGTAGAGCCGCGCAAGCTGGCCGAGGCGCTCGTCGGGTTTGCCAACTCTGACGGCGGCGTGCTCGTGGTCGGCCTTTGCGACGGTCGGGTCGAGGGAACACGCGCAGACCCGAGACACCGCAACGCGTTGATGCAAGCGGTGGTCGATTTCACCACGCCACCCGTGCGAGCGCGCCACGCGCTGCACGCCTGCAAGAACCAGCACGGCGCGCGCGACGATCTCTTGGTCTTCGAGATCGAGCCCGGCACGCGGCTGCACGCCACGGCGCGCGACGAGGTGTTCTTACGGGTAGGCGATGAGACGCGCAAGCTTACCTACGCCCAGCGCCGAGAACTCACATTCGACAAGGGTGAGGCCGCCTACGAGACCGAACCCTCCGGGGTCGACGTATCCGAGGTCGATAACAAGCTGCTCACGAGCTACGCCAACCGCGTGCAACATCCCGATCCTTTTCGGCTCTTGAGAGCGCGCGGTCTTGCCGACGGCGACATGCTGTCGATCGCTGGCTGCCTGCTGTTTGCGCACAATCCCCAACGCGTCATGCCGAACGCGCACGTGCGCGTCAGCCGCTTCGACGGGCGGGAACGAGGGCTAGGCGCCCGGCAACGCATGCGCGAGGACGTCCGCATCGAAGGCCCGATACCTCGTGCGCTGAATCAGGCACGCGAAACAATCGGCCGTTGGCAGCCGCGCCGCCGGGCCTTGGGTCGTGCCGGTGTTTTCGAAGACGTGCCGCTGGTGCCCGAAGACGCGTGGCTCGAAGGCGTCGTGAACGCCGTCGTCCACCGTTCGTACAGCCTGGCGGGCGACCACATTCACGTCGATGTCTTCGACGACCGCATCGAGATCGAGAGTCCTGGCCGATTTCCCGGGCTGGCACGGCTCGACGACCCGCTCCAGGTGATGCGGTTTGCGCGCAACCCACGCCTCGCGCGAGTGTGCGCCGACCTGCAAATCGGCCAAGAACTCGGCGAGGGAATCCGCCGGATGTTCGAAGAAATGCGGCTGGCTGGGCTCGACGAGCCGCTCTACCAGCAGACCGCGGGAAGCGTGCGGCTGACGTTGTCGGGCGACGCGGTCAAGCGCGATCGTGACGATCGGCTGCCACCCGAAACCCGTGCAATCGTGGCCGCACTACGTGACGCTGGCCAACTGAGTACCGGCGAAATCGCTGAAGTGCTTGGTGTCGCCCGCCCGACGGCCATCCGGCGGCTCGAGTGGCTTCGCGAGGCGAGCATCATCGAATGGGTGGGAAAGTCCGCAAAAGATCCACACGCGCACTGGCGGTTGGCGAGATGATGGGAGGCGTGAAGCGCGAGGCCTCGCGTGCGAGAGGAGTGATCGGTGACTGAGAGTGAAACGGGCAGCGCGCTGCTGCGCGACGTCATCGACATCCCCGAGCACGCCGGCGCCGAAGACTACGTGCTGCGCCTCACCGACGGCGTCGGCCACGACCGGGTGGCGGCGACCATTCATCAGCCGCGGTGCATTCCTTTCCGGCTCCTTCGGTTCAGGTACGAGCCACTTCATGGCGGTGCTGCATGCGCTCGTGGGCAACGAGCCGGCTGCTCGGCGGTGCCGATGCCGCAACCTTTACCGTGCTCGCTGGTAACGATGAGATCGACACGATCAACCCAACAGTCCTGACTACCACGGTGGGTGGCCCACGAGTGTTGGCCCTCGCCGGAAGTACTTGGCTAGTGCGGCATATCGATTTGCGCTACCGGTGCGCGTGGGTCGAGCTGAGTGAGCTGCATGGCCTTGCTCGATGGACGGCGCGAACACAGCCCTCCCAAAATCGACAAACCGCCGGTCGACGCGATAGTCCGCAGACGGCGTGGGTGGAGCGGGTGACGGGAATCGAACCCGCACTGTCAGCTTGGGAAGCTGATGTTCTGCCATTGAACTACACCCGCAGGGCCAACCTCCAAGATCAAGGACCAGACCCCGGAAGTGACGCGCCTACTGTACCGAGTGCGCCAACGCCAGCGCTCCGGAAGCCCCGATCCACTGCAGGCACACAAAATCACTGGCCTAGGCCGCACCGACTCCGGTAGACAGAGGATCACCGGCAGTGTCGCCGTCCGACCCATCGAGCCTGACGGAGAGTGCCATGGCCACCGAGCCGATCAATGTTCCCGACGCCACCCACGAGCCCGCCGCCTACAAGCAGGCGCTCCTCGCGCTGAGCCAAAACACCGACCCGCTCACCACCCTCAGCCAGACGATCGAAGAGTGGCGGTCGGTCACGAGCGACCTCACCGACGACCAGCTCACCGCAAGACCAGCCAACGACGACTGGTCGATCGCCGAACTCACCGGGCACCTGTTCGACGTCGATCTGGTGTTCGGTTTTCGCGCCCGACTGATCCTCACGGCTGACAAGCCGAGCTACCCCGGTTACGACGAGAAGCTGTTTGCCCAGTTTCCGAGGCCGCAATTCCCCGAGCTTCTCGACGCCTGGGAGGGGCTACGCAACACCAACCTGCTGATCTTCGCGGCGGCCCCGGCGAATGCGGCCACGCGGACGGCGATCCACCAGGAGCAAGGGCCCGAGACCTACGAGGAACTGATCCACAAGATGGCCGGGCACGACGTCGTCCATCTCAATCAGTTGAAGCGCACGGCCGAAGCGGTCGGCCAGTCGTAACGCTTATCGGACGACGTGCCGTTCGCGGTACCAGCCGACGTAGAGCCCGATCAGGGCCGCCGCGACGCCGATCTCGAGCAGCACGGTCAAGAACCCGCCCAGGCCGAGCACGTGGGCGCCGACGAAGCCGCCGATGATCGAGCCGATCCAACCGAGCAGCACCGTGCCGACGATCCCAATGTTCTGCCGGCCCGGCAGCACCAAACGCGCCAGACCACCGATGATGATCCCGACGATGCCGACACTGATCAACGCCCACACGGCGAGCCCGATCAGCGGTAGCACGATGAACAGTGCGACCAGAATCAGTAACAACACCAGCAGCATGAAATGAGCGTACCCAAGACCCGCCACCGCAAGCCGCGACGAGTTACCTCAAACGCTGACCAGTCAGCGCGGCGACCCACGCTTGCGGCCACGGCTTACCGCGAGTCGCGCCGTCCGGCAGGTACACCACGACGTAGCGGCCTGTAGCGGCGCGTCGTCGCGGCTTTCCCTTGAACTCCTCCGCCCAGACTTCAAAGCCGAGCGTCAGAGACGAGGTGCCGACCTTTTCGACCGCGATCGTCACCGTGACATCCTGCTGGAACCAGAGGCGTTCCTCGAAGTCGACCTCGTAGTGCACGCGAGGCACCCAGCCGAAATATCCGTCAATGCCGAGTTCGCGCATGAGCTGAGCCTCGGCACCCTCGACGTACCGCGTTACCGCCGTGTTGTGCTGATAACCAGCCGCGTCGGTATCCATCCATTCGACTCGCGTCGCGTAGGTGGTGCGGGGGAACGAGCCTGGATCGAGCGTCACGTCAACTCTTTAGTGCGGCGAGGCCGCATTGACGGCCCACGGCGGTGGGCGCACGGCGGCACCGTGCGCGGCTGACGATAGCAAGGGTGAAACTCACCTCGCGGCGTTGGGGCGAATACCCGTCACGCTCCTCGAAGTGGCGGGCAGGCTCGCCCGGCCGACGAACGATAGATTGCACGCGTGCTGCTCTCCGACCGCGACATCCGCACCGAGATCGACAAAGGCCGGGTCACGCTCGAGCCCTACGACCCCGGCATGGTGCAACCGTCGAGCATCGACGTGCGCCTCGACCGCTACTTCCGCGTGTTCGAAAATCACCGCTACCCGCACATCGACCCGTCAATCGAGCAGCCCGACCTCACCAGGCTCGTCGAGCCAGAAGGCGATGGCCCGTTCATCCTGCATCCCGGAGAGTTCGTGCTCGCCAGCACGTACGAGGTCATTTCTTTGCCGGACGACGTCGCGGGGCGCCTCGAAGGCAAGTCGAGTCTTGGCCGGCTGGGGCTCTTGACCCACAGCACCGCGGGCTGGATCGATCCCGGTTTCTCCGGCCACGTCACCCTCGAACTGAGTAATGTCGCCCAGTTGCCGATCAAACTGTGGCCCGGCATGAAAATCGGTCAACTGTGCCTGTTCCGCACCTCGTCGCCGTCCGAACACCCTTATGGCTCGGCGGTTTACGGCTCGCGTTACCAAGGCCAGCGCGGCCCGACGCCCAGCCGGAGCTGGCAGAACTTCCACCGCACAAAGATCTGAGTCATCCATATCGTGAAAAGCGCGGTACCTGTGTCGTATCGCTCACGATAATTTATTCGACCGCCTATGGCTTTTGCGCTTCGCACCTGGCAGACTCCGTGCTTTCGGTGACCATCCGAATCCGCAGAAAGGCCATAAGTAATGCGCAAAACTGCCAAGGGCGCCCTCGCCGCCATCCTGGCGGCCGGTGCCACCGTCGTACCGTTCGCCGGTGTCGCCGGTGCGGCCGAGACCGCACCGCAACCATCCGCGTCATACGCGGGCGGCGCGGTCGTGTCGAATGGGGAAGAAGCCGTCGTCCGTGTCGCTTACACGTGCAGTGAAACGGTTTCGCCAGCGAACCACCTCTTCGTCGCGGTCAAACAAGGTCCGGACGTGTCACCAGAAAACAGCAGCAGCGAGACGGCCGAGTTGTCGACTTTCCTGAGCACCAACTGGAACGTCGACGCCGGCCCGAACGCGCTCAACTGCGACGGAAAACGCCACGTGCAAAGCGTCGTCCTCAAGGCGCAGCCCGGGTTCGACAGCGCACCGCTGGCCAAGGGCCCGGTGCTCGTGCAGATCTGCGTTTACGACAACGTCACGGGCATGGACGGTTACGAGCCGGTCGGCGGATTCGCGGCGTCGTACACGATGGAGCGCGCCGTCATCACCCACGCACCGAGCAAGTAACTCCCACGCGGTTCGCCGAGTCGTCGATTTTGGGGCAGTTCAGGTCTCGAAAGTGCCCGAATTTTGACGACTCGGCGCGCCGGCCTCAGCGCGTACTGAGCGCAGTAGTACCTCGGCGATATCAATAACAACAACATCCGATCGCGCGTCACCACTGGCTTGCCGGTCGTGGACGGCGTCACCAAGCATCACGCGGCAGTAGGGACAGGCCGTGACGACGATGTCGGGGTCGAGGGTGAGTGCTTCGTCGATGCGTTCGTGGTTGATGCGTTTTCCGGTGCGTTCTTCCATCCACATGCGGGCACCGCCGGCGCCGCAGCAAAACCCGCGTTCGCGACAGCGCGGCATCTCCGTGGCTTTGACGCCCGGTATCGCGTCGAGCACGCCCCGGGGTTCGTCGTAGACCTTGTTGTGCCGGCCGAGGAAGCACGGGTCGTGGTAGGTGACCGACACGTCGATGTCGGACGACGCCTGCAAGCGCCCCTCTTCGATGAGCCGCGCTAATAGTTGGCTGTGGTGGATGACATCGAAATCGCCGCCGAGTTGGGGATATTCACGCCCGATCGTGTTGAAGCAATGCGGGCAACTCGCCACGATCTTGCGAGCTTTGGCTTCGTGCAGGGTGGCGATATTTTGCTGGGCGAGCATTTGGTAGACGAACTCGTTGCCGATCCGCCGCGCCGGATCGCCAGTGCAGGTTTCCCTCGGCCCGAGCACGGCGAACGACACCCCCGCTGTGTGCAGCAGTTGCGCCAGCGCGCGGGTGGTGTGGCGAGCACGGTCGTCGCACGCGCCGGCGCACCCGACCCAGTACAGGTACTCGACGTCGTCTGGAATCGCCTCACCTGCACCGATAACCCGGACGTCGAAACCAAGCCCTTCGGTCCACGCCAGTCTGGTCGAGGCCGGCATGCCCCACGGGTTGCCGGTATTTTCCAGGTTGCGCATCATGCCGGCGGCTTCGGGCGGGAACTTCGACTCCACCAGCACCTGGTGGCGGCGCATATCAGTGATGTGATCGATGTGTTCGATATCGACCGGGCATTCGTTGACGCACGCGCCGCAGTTCGTGCACGCCCACAACGCCTCCGGGTCGATTACCCCGCCCTCTTCGGCAAGTCCGACGAGCGGTCGCATCGACGCGGCGGCCTGCGCGCCGGTGCCGTCGCCGGAGAGCAGCCGGGGCGCGGATTCGAACAAGTGGTCGCGCAGGTCGGTGATGATCAGCTTGGGGTTGAGCACTTTGCCGGTGTTCCACGCCGGGCAGGCGGACTGGCAGCGCCCGCACTCGGTGCAGGTCGCCAGATCGAGCAGCCCCTTCATGGTGAAGTCTTCGATCCGGCCCGTGCCGAAATTGTCTTCTTCTGAAGGGTTTTCGAAGTCGATGCGGTGGTCGCCGGAATACATCGGCAGCAGCGGACCAAGCCCGTCGGGCTTACGCGCGAAGTACACGTTGAACGGCGCGAAAATAATATGCAGGTGCTTCGAATACGTGACGAACACCAAGAACGCCATCACGACCACGACCTGCGCCAAGATAAAGAACGTCTCCACCCCCTGGTTTGCCGCGCCCAGCGGATGCAGCCATTTCGCCACCACCCACGACGCGAACGACCAGCCGTGCGGCCGATACGGGTAATGCCCAGTGTTCATCTGCGCGCCGCGATACACCAACAAGGTTGCGATCACCGCGAGAATCATCACCAGAATCGCCCACGCCGCCCCGGTGTGCGACCGGTAAAACCGGGACGCCCGGCCACGCCGCACCGGTGACTGCCGATACCGAATCACGGTGAAAACAACCAACGCGACCAACACGGCGACCGCGAAGAAATCCTCGATAAACCCGAGCCCAGCCCACGAACCGATCCCGAAGTCGTCGAAAAACAGCGCCCCGTACGCCTCGACGATCGTCGCCATCAACACGATGAACGCCCAAAACGTGAACGCGTGCGCAACCCCCGGCACCGTCCACTTCAACAACTTGCGCTGCCCCACCACCTCAACCGCCTGCGCACCACTGCCCTTACGCCCAACCGCCCGGGCAGCCCCAACACGGTCGGCCGCCGGCTGGCCCACCCGCAAAAGCCGCACCAGCCACCACAACCGCCGTCCGGCTAAAACAAAGGCAATGACCGTCGTGGCCATACCAACGGCAATGCGTAGCGCCACCACGCCTCCTCGTCACTGAGATAGCTCACCATAGTCTCGCCGCGTGAGAAGTTGTTGCCTGCGAGAATCGTTATCCGGCCACACAACCGCTTCACTAACCGAGATCGCGAGGAACATGCCGCGGCGGCACGGGCAAGAACGGCGGCCGCTCGAAGACCCGTGGGTCAAGAGCTGTAGGGGTCTGACGGCATCGTTGACGACGTCGACATGCTGGTGATGGTGACCAACGACACAACGGTGCCGCCGGGGCCGTAAACGACGTGCTCGAGTGGTACGAAGGCGCTGACGTCTACCAGGTAGCGCACTGTGCCGCTGCCCCGCGGCGCTGTGATCGCGACTCCGACGCGACCCGTCGAATCGCCGACTTGTGACTCAACGTTCGTGATGCCGAGACCGGCCAGCGCGGAAAATGTCGCGAGCCGCAGGCTGGGCGACGCGACCGGATCGAGCAATACCTGCTCGGCGTTCCAGACGAACAAACGGTCGGGGTCGGGATCGCTGATGCCGTGTTTGGAGTCGTACGCCGAGTACAACGAGTTCACCGACGTTTCGAGGTCGACCGGATCGAGGGGCACGGTTGCGAGCTGGCTACGAGTGGGCTGGTCGGCCCTTGCCGTTGACGTTGTGCCCGCCACGTACGTCGTGACATCGCCCGTGTTGCCGTCAATCACCACGGTGCGAGCCGCCGCCCCCGTGTTTTCGGCGCGGACGCCGTAGCGCGCCGTCCAGGTCGACGACCTGGAAGCGGCTGCCGCCGCCGGACCGGCGCCCGCGAGCACGCCGAGCTGAGTCGCCACCTGATCGCTCACCGAATTGGTGCCGCCGAACACGACCGCGCTGTGGCACGTCATGAAGTCGAAAAGTATTTCGGCTGTGGCGCGCGGCGGCACGGCGCCGACACTCGGCACGAGCAGCAGCGGCGCATCGCGCGCCGCGACATCGGGGCCGGCGGCCAGCGCGTCGGGAAATTTTTCGCCAGTGGCCGCGCCCACCGAAGACGCGCCCGGGAAGAACTGGTCGGCGACTTCGGCCGCGGTGTCGTAGCGGTCGACGCCGATGAACGCCTTCGCCGCCGGATCGGCCTTCGCGGCCGGACCACCCAAGGCGTAGTGCGTTCCGCCGGGATGCGCCCGCAGGTAAGCCGCCGTCGCGGCGGACTGCGCGTCACCCATGGTGAGCAGGATCGCGCCGCCGGTCTTGATGGCCGCGGGCACTCCGGCGAGCGCGTCCGGAAAATTCCACCCGGTGGCCTCGAACACGGTGGTGGGGTCGCCGAGCTGGTCGGCAATCGCCACCGCGGTCGCATACCGGTCGGCGCCGGCAACCCGCTTCGCGACGTAGCCAGCCGCCGCGACCGCGCTGTCGACGTCCGGGCTGATGGCCGCCTGGCCGCCAAGGACGTACACGGTCGAGCCTTTCGGCACCACCCGCAAGATTTCGGTTCGTACCGCGGGGTCGAGCCCGGCCGGCGGCGTGAGCAGCAGTGGGCCACCGACCTTGGCCGCGAGCGGCCCACCGGCGAGCGCGTCAGGGAAGTCGTCGGAGCGGGCCAGCACGACCGCCTTGGCGCTACCGGCGGCGGGGAACTGGTCGGCCGACGCGGCGATCGCCGTCTCAATGCGGGTCGGGCCCGCGATGCGTTGCACGTTCGACGGCACCGCGGAACCGGCGGACGCGCCGCCGACCGCGGAGACGACGGCCGCCGCCACAGCGCTGACCGCGACCGCAAACGCGCTGACCACCCGGACGACCAAATCCACCCTCTCGATCACAAACGGCCGCACTCATGAAACCAGAGCGGACGGCGAAAAGCATGCGGCCCGGACGGACTCACCCGCCCGGGCCGCACTGACGTCATGTGCCGTACGGGTTCGACGGCGCTGAAGTGGCGGTCGTGATGCTGAGTACGGTGGTTCGAGTCACGATCGCCCCGGACGTGTCGGTGACGGTGTCTTCGAGCGGCAACAGCGTCACCGGGTCGAAAATTAGAGAGATTCGCGCGGGGTTGGCGGCGCTTGGGCCGGTTCGCAGGAAGATGTCGATGCCGACGCGCCCGGTGGAATCTTTGACGCCGCACGCCACTTCGTCGAGCCCGTAGTACGCCATCGCCGCATATGTCGCGTATCGCACGCTCGGCGGAGCCACCGGGTCGAGCAGGATCTGCTCTCCGTTGACCAGGAATAGTTCGAACGGGTCAAGGTCGGAAATCCCGAGCGCGTCGTCGTACGAGGCGAACATCGAGTTGACCGCGTCGGGGAGTGCGTCGGGGGCGAGGGGAAGGGCAGCCAACTGGGCACGGGGGACCATCGCTTCCGACACCGTTTGCGTGGCGGCACCCTTGTTGTATTTGGTGGCGTCGCCGGTATTCGCATCGACGACGACCGTGCTTTCACCGGTCAGCCCCAGCGCTGTTACTTGCTGGCGCAAAACCCCGAAGGCGCCGGTGTAATCGGTGGACGAGTCCGCGGCCGCCGCGCGAGCCGTCGCCGTGACGAGCGTGTCGAGCTCGCCGACGACGTCGTCGCCAACGGATGCCGTGCCGCCGTAAACGAGCGCTTTCGTGAGCGTGCGTGACGCATAGAGCACGAACGACGCGGTAGGTCCGGGCAGAGTTCCAGAATTCGGCACGAGCAGCAGTGGTGCGCCCTTCGAAGCAAGGTCTGGGCCGGCCGCGAGCGCGTCCGGGAAGTTTTGCCCCGTAGCGGCACCGATCGTCGTCACGCCGGAGAAGAAGTGCGCGGCAACTGTTTGCGACGTCTCGTATCGGTCATTGCCCGCGAATGCCTGAGCGCTGGTGTCAGCCCTGGTCGCGGGCCCTCCGAGCGCGTAGTGCTGTCCACCGGGGTGCGCGGCGAGATAGGCGGACGTCGCCGTTGCCTGCCGATCGCCGTTGGTCAGCAAGATGACGCCGCCGCTCTTGATCGCGGCCGGGCCTCCTGCCAGCGCGTCGGGGAAATTGAGGCCGGTCGCTTCGAACACCGTGGTCGGGTCGCCCATCTGATCGGCGATCGCGACGGCGGTGGCGAACCGGTCGTTGCCGAAGACCCGCTTCGGCAGGTAACCGATGCTCGTGAGAGTGGTGTCGACCTGGGTGCTGATCGCGGCGGTGCCGCCCAGGACGTAGACGGTCGAACCCTTCGGCGCGACTCGCTGGATTTCGGCTTGCACGGCGGGATCGAGGCCGGACGGCGTGGTGAGCAGCAACGGGCCGCCGACCTTGGCCGCGAGCGGACCGCCGGCCAGCGCGTCGGGGAACGTATCGGAGCGGGCAAGGACGACGGCTTGGGCACTGCCGCCCGTTGGGAACTCGTCTTTGGACGTCGCGATCGCGGTGCCCAATCGGCTACTTCCGAAGATTCGCGCGATCGCGCTCGACGCGGCGGCCGGTTGCGCGCCGACGGCCATTGCCGAGCTCGCCGACAAGACGGCAGCGGACGGTGCCGCGAGGGCGATGGCAGCCGTCATCGTGCTAACGCCGAGAATTCGAAGGCCGCGCGTGCGGCGGCCGCAGACGTAGATCATCAGAAAGCCACACCTCCGGTCGCGGGTCCCCGTCGTCCGAAGGGTTGCGGCGAATGGCCGCGGGAAAACTCCCCCGATCCGACGCGACCCGTCACGCTGCTGAGAGCGACGGTCGCCACTCGGCTGATCAATGTAGCGGCTCACCCTGACAATCGTGGTCGAATACGGGGTCCCCATCGATCTCGTGTCTGCCGATCAAAAGATTGCGTCCACCTGGCTCAACTTCAGCTTGACTTCACCCGAGGCTGACATAACATGAGCCATACAGACTCAAGTTTCGAAGGAGATGCCTCATGGCACGAGCGGTCGGTATCGACCTGGGCACGACCAACTCGGTCGTCGCCGTCCTCGAGGGCGGCGAGCCCACAGTCATCGCGAACGCGGAGGGTTCACGCACCACGCCGTCCGTGGTGGCGTTTTCGAAGAGCGGCGAGGTGCTCGTCGGTGAGGTCGCCAAACGCCAGGCGGTGACCAACGCCGATCGCACGGTGCGGTCGGTGAAGCGCCACATGGGCACCAACTGGACGATCGACATCGACGGCAAGAAGTACACGCCGCAAGAGATCAGCGCCCGAATTCTGCAAAAGCTCAAGAGGGACGCCGAAGCCTACCTCGGCGAGCAGATCACCGATGCGGTGATCACCGTCCCCGCCTACTTCAACGACTCACAGCGCCAAGCCACGAAAGAAGCCGGCACCATCGCCGGGCTCAACGTGCTGCGCATCATCAACGAGCCGACCGCCGCCGCGCTCGCCTACGGCCTCGACAAGGGTGAAAAAGAGCAGACGATCCTCGTTTTCGACCTCGGCGGTGGCACGTTCGACGTGTCGCTGCTCGAAATTGGCGAGGGCATCGTCGAGGTGAAAGCGACGTCCGGCGATACCAAACTAGGCGGCGACGACTGGGACCAACGCATCGTCGACCACCTCGTGACGTCGTTCAAGAACAGTAACGGCATCGACTTGTCGAAAGACAAGATGGCGCTGCAACGCCTTCGTGAAGCGGCGGAAAAGGCGAAGATCGAGCTGTCGCAGTCGGCCGAAACGACGGTGAACCTGCCTTACATCACGGCGTCGGCCGAGGGTCCGCTGCACATGGAAGTGAAAATCAGCCGGTCTGAATTCCAGAAGTTGACGGCTGATCTCATCGAGCGCTGCAAGGGTCCGTTCCACCAGGCCGTCAAGGACGCCGGCATTTCCACCGACAAAATCGACCACGTCGTCCTGGTCGGCGGTTCTACTCGTATGCCCGCGGTCGTCGATCTGGTGCGCGAACTCACCGGCGGCAAGGAGCCCAACAAGGGCGTCAACCCCGACGAAGTCGTGGCGGTCGGCGCGTCACTGCAGGCCGGCGTCTTGAAGGGCGAGGTCAAGGACGTCCTGCTCCTCGACGTCACACCGCTGTCACTCGGTATCGAGACCAAGGGCGGCGTGTTCACCAAGCTCATCGAACGCAACACCACCATCCCGACCAAGCGGTCGGAAATCTTCACCACGGCCGACGACAATCAGCCCAGCGTGCAGATTCAGGTGTTCCAGGGCGAACGTGAAATGGCCGCGTACAACAAGAAACTCGGCATGTTCGAGCTGACCGGCTTGCCGCCGGCGCCGCGCGGCATACCGCAGATCGAAGTCACGTTCGACATCGACGCCAACGGCATCGTGCACGTGTCGGCGAAGGATCTCG
>JBDZVM010000026.1:0-54665 GCA_040255675.1 Actinomycetales bacterium
CGACGAGTGGGAGCGCTACAGCGACTCCGACGGTAAGTCAGGCGGCCAGAAGGAGAAGCTTGCCTACACCATCCTTGCCGCGTCTCTCGCCTACCAGTTCGGTCTCGAGTGGGGTGCGGTGAAGTCGAAAGACTTCCGGTTCGCGGTCATCGACGAGGCATTCGGCCGGGGGTCAGATTCCTCCACGCGCTACGCGCTCGAACTGTTCGCCAAGCTCGGACTTCAGCTCCTCATCGTCACCCCTTTGCAAAAGGTTCACGTGATCGAGCCGTACGTGAAGGCGATTGGCTTCGTCGACAACCCGACCGGTACCTTCTCGCGGCTCCAGACGATGACGATCGAGGAGTACAGGAATCGTCGAGACGGCGGGTCCTCATGACCTACGGTTGGACCACTCCTGACGACATCGCCGCCAAGGTCCGACGTCGCTGGGACGACGGCACCTTGCTGCGGGCTCACGCGACCAACGCGACCTTCGACCTGATCGACGTCCCGCTACGCGGCCCGAGGCCGTCCGAGATCGGTGACGACCTCGCAGCAGCTCGCGACTGGGTTGCCCTCCTCGACGCGGGACGGCGCGACGACCGCCGGTACGCGCTGACGTGGCAGGCGATCGGCGGTCGGCGTATAGGCCGAAACGAACTTCCCGTCCGCGCGGTTATCTCCACGTTCGACCAAGCGTGGGCGTTGCTCGGCGTTCGGGGGGCGGTGCGGCAGTTCGACGAGATTCTCGAGCTGGCCGATGGCCACGCGGCCATGCGTACCTGGATCGTGGGTAACCCGCATCGCGCTCTCGAACTCCACAACGATTTCCCCAAACTGCTGGCGGCCTTTACCTGGCTCGACGCCCATCGGAACTCAGGCCGCTACTTGCGAGAGATCAGCGCGCCTGGGGTCGATACCAAGTTCGCTGAGAAGCACCGAGTTGTGTTAGCGGCGATGCTCGGCGTGCCGTCGGCAGCCACCGGATTCTTGTCGGCATTGGGACTGAGATCCAAGCCTGAGTTCGTCCGCTTGCGGCCCGCACTCACGCTCGGTCTCCCCTTGCCCGCGAGCGAACTGGCGATGCGGGCAACTGAACTAGCTGAATTGTCCATCCAGCCGCGCACGGCGATCGTCGTGGAAAACGAAATCACCTACCTAAGCGTCGACGTACCAAAGGACGGAGTTGTCCTGTGGGGAAAGGGATTCGAGGTCGACAGAGTCGGGCGCCTGCCGTGGCTCGCAGAGGTCGACGTCTTGTATTGGGGAGATATCGACACACACGGCTTCGCGATCCTCGACCGGCTGAGAGCGTGGTTGCCTCAGACTCGCTCAGTCTTGATGGAGCGCGATACCCTGCTGGCTCACCGTGATCGGTGGGTGATCGAAGAGCGCCCAGCGGCGTCATCGCTTCCTCGCCTGACGCAAGCGGAGCAAGAGCTCTTTGCCGACCTGGTTACTGATGCCCTGGGCGAACGAGTGCGGCTCGAGCAAGAGCGTGTCGACTGGAGCTGGGCCGAACGGTGCCTCGCCGCGGCAGCCGAATGTCGGTAAGACCCGGAGGCGATCCACGACGCCTCCCGGCCGCCGCGCTACTGCCGCTCGAGGAGCTTTGCCGCCTGCGCGGTCATCGAGGCGACGACGTCGGCGGCCGGCCGCTCCGCGGTAACGGAGCCGACGCCCTGACCGGCGTAGATGTAGGCGACGTCGTAGTCGCCAGCGGATTTCGCCCTCGCTAGTTCGGCGGCGGCGTCGGCGTCGGCGGCGAGTGCCGACTCGTGCCCGTGCCAGCGCTGGGTGAATCGGTTGGCTAGCGCCCGGCCGCAGTACGGCGCTGGCCACGGGATCCGCTGGGCGACGTCGAACACCCGCGTGTAGACCGTCGCGTCGTAACCGGCGGCACATACCGCGGCTCGAGCCTTCGCCGTATTCGCCGCTTCGGGGCAGGCGAGAAATGCCGTGCCCACCCACACGCCGGCCGCGCCAGCGGCGAGCGCGGCGGCCAGGCCTCTCCCGGTGACGATGCCGCCGGCGGCGAGGACCGGTACATCCACCCTGTCGAGCACCGCTTGCAGCAGCGGGAAGGTCGACACTCGATCCAGTCCGTGACCGCCCGCCTCTGAACCGCGCGCCACGATCACATCGACGCCCGCGTCGGCCGCGGCCAGCGCCTCGTCGACGTCGCCGACCTGCGTCGCCACGGTGATGCCCGCGTCTTGCAGCGGCCGGACGTACGGCCGATAGTCGCCGAAGCTCACCGACACCAACGCGGGCCTCGCGGCGAGAGTCGCGTCGAACTGGCCTGGGTTGCGCGCGAGCGCCCACGCCATCAAGCCGATACCGAAGGGCCGACCGGACGACGCCGCGGCCCGTGCCTCAAGTCCGACGAAATCGGCGGACGCCGTAGACCCGACGCCGATCATTCCCAGCGCGCCGGCGATCGATATAGCCGCGGCCAGCCGCCCTCCGGTCACGCCCGCCATCGGAGCGCCGACAATCGGCGTCCGCAAGGAGAACCGGTCCGTAAGCCACGTGGGTCTCATGGAGGTCATTGTTGCCCGAGCGGCCGATTCAGCCCCGGGGAGGCACCGCCATCAGCTCGAGCTGGACATTGTCGGGATCACGGAACACGAGCACCGAGTAGCCAGGCTGGTCCGAGATGGGTGAGTGCGGGACGCCGAACTCGCGCAGGCGCTCCTGCCACCGGTCGAGATCGGCGCGGCTCGGCACGAGGAATGAGACGTGATCCAGACCCGTGCGCGTCTCCGAAAAGCGCTCACCCGTGTTGGTCGGGTGAATGTGCAGGCCGATGCATAGGGAGAAGTCCGGCTTGCCGATGAGCACATAGCTGGAGCCGTCGGCGAGGGTTTGGTCCAGCAGCTTTCCCAGCTCGAACACGTTCGTGTACCACGGCACGCTGCGTTCGAGATCGGTGACCGTGATCGATACATGGTTGATGGCAGTGATGTCGGGCATGGAGGCATCCTTTCTTCTGTCTTTGGCTATACACCTTGCTGAATCTTGTTCGCCGCCCGACGCATGCGCATCCTCATGGCCAGCGGTAGGGCGGTGATGCTGAGGCCCGCCGCCGCGGCCGCCACGCCGGTTCGGCGGCTGAGGCGCCCCGAGCTTCGGATCCAGCGCACCGCGGCGACCGCGTGCGGTGCCATGAGAATCGCGGCGGTCGCGACGCCCGGGTTGTAGCGGCGTTTGCGCAGTGCCAATCCCGTATGCAGCGCGACGTTGCCGGCTTCGAGCCACAGCACCGCCGCCGCTGGCGCCGGCGTTCGTCGCCAGGCGAGCAGGCCGGTGATCGCGCTAATCCAGCCGACGCTGACATTGAGATGGAAGCCATCCCGCACGGTCAACGGCCAGTCCGGCTTGTCGCTGCCGAGCACGCGCTGGTTGGCGAAAGGCAGAAAGCCACCGGGCCACACCCATTCCTCGGTTTGATGGCTCACCAAGATCGGCAGCGCCAGGCCGGCCACCCAGCGGCCGTCCTCGGCGAGCCAGCGGCGTCCGACCAATGCCGCCGCCCACGTGGGCACAGTCATCATGGCCGCCGCCCACGGCCAGCGGCCGTACGTGTTCACCGACGCAGTGCGCGCCGCGCGCGATGCTGAGGGCTTAGTCGCGGTCGCCACGTCTGCCTCCTTGGTCGGCCAGATCAGGTCGTCCTAGAGCCGGGTCGGGTGTGGCCTCGAGGAGGCGATCCACTCCGGGCTGTTGCCTGACCCAACGGACGACGGCACGGACGTTTTGCTCGGTGTTGGGCGCGAACACCACGCAGGCGGTGTCCGTGTCAAGGAGCGGAGCGGCGATCTGCCAGTAGCTGGATTCCGCAGTCGCGCAGCCGTCGACCGGCCACAGCACGGTCACCGCGATGTTCACCCCGCCGGAGGGCATGAACAGGTAACCGGTGACCTCGCCGTCGCCGACGTCGAGCGCGAACGGCGTCGTCACGTGCGGCAGCGAAGGAAGGGCAGTTCGGAACGCGCCCACATGCGCATCCTCGAGCCGACGGCGCTCGGCCATGCTTGGCGTCGTCCCGGAAAGCGCCAGCCAGTAGTACTGAGAAGCCATGAGGTAGCTGCGGCACGCGTTCGCGAAGTTGTCCGACTCCAGCTCGGCGTCGCCGCGGCGCATCGACCGGTCTCCGGCGACCGACCAGTGTCGAGTCCAAGCGTCCATTGATTTCTTTGCCCATGCCTGTCTCGCGACGCACGCGTCTCGCATGGCCGTCAGCGTCGTCCGGCGTCCTCACGTGAACCTCTCATCGAGCGGGTGCGGTCGAGTGCCGCCACGCAGACGAGGCAGCAGAACAGGACGGCGAGAAAGATCACCAGCATGACGCGGTGTGAGGACAGCACCTGGTTGTGGCTACCGCCGAGATCGAGCGTGCGCGCCAGGACGGCGACGCCCGCGATGCCGCCGAGGTAGCGCGTCGACGAACTGACCCCAGCGGCCATGCCGCTGCGCGCGCGGTCGACGGCGCCGAGCGAGGCGTTTTGGGCGGCCGGGTTGGCCAGTCCAAGCCCGGCCCCGAACACGGCGAGCGGCAACCGCAGGTCGGCGGCGCCGTGCGGCTCGCTCACCAGCGCGAGCATGACGCCGCCGATGCACGCGAGCGTGCCGGCCAGCGCGACCAGCCGCGACCCGTACACGTCGACCAGACGCCCGGCGACGAGTGAGGTGGCAACCATCGCGAGCATCATGAAAACCAGCAGCTGGCCGGTGGCGGCTGAGTTCAGACCGAATAGCTGGGCCGTCAGCAGCGGGATCTCGAACAGCAGCGCGTACATCACCAGGTTCAGCAGCGCGATCAGCGCCGTCCCAGCGCTGAATCGCGCCGAGCGAAAGAGCGAAAACGCGACAACCGGGTCGGGGCTTCGCCGTTCCCACCAAGCGAACAAAACGAGCAGCAGCACTCCGACGGCAAGTGAGAGGACGACGAACGAGCCGCGCGCCTCGACACCGGACACCAGGGCGACGAGCGCGACGGTGAGCAGACTCGCCCCGCGCACGTCGAACGGGTGCGATGTCGTCGTGGCGGCGCGGTGCCGGTAACCGGAGCCGACGAGCAGCGCCGAGCAGACGAGCACCGGCAGATTCACCACGAACACGCTTCGCCAGCCGAACGCGGACACCAGCACGCCACCGACGATCGGGCCGACGCCGGCCGCGAGCGACATCACGGCGCCGTAGCTGCCGTACGCGCGTGCCCGGCGCTCTGCCGGCAGTTCCGAGCGCAGCACGGCGAGCGCGGCCGGTACGACAAGTGCGGCACCGGCCGCGATGATCACTCGAGAACAAGCGAGTAGCACGACGTCCGGTGCTAGGGCGCCGAGTACCGCGCCGGCGGCGATCAGCAACTGGCCGGTGCCGAACGCCCGCCATTGGCCGGTTCGGTCGCCGAACTTGCCGCCCACGCTTTGCAGCGCGATCGCGGCGACCAGATACGTCGCGACGAGCGCCTGTGTCACGCTGCCCGGTGCGGCTTCGAAGCCGTCCGCGATGCTCGGCAGGGCTACCGCGATCATGGTCGAGTTCAGCGGCATCAGCGCCGCGCTGAGGCAGACCGCGAGCAGCTGCCGGGTGCCGGATCGGTCAGGCACGCGTGATGGGGCGCCGTTGCAACAAGAAGAGCTGGTCGCCGCGAAACGCGAACTCGATGTCGTGCTCGGTCGAGCAGAAGGCGACGTCGCAGTGCAGCGCTAGCGCGTGCAGGGCGGCGAGTTCCGCGTCGCCCAGGCACGGCAAACCGGCGAACTCGGGCGTCATTGGCTCCTCGAACGTCCCACCGGTTTCCGCGCGCCGGATCGCGAGATCCTTGTCGCCGATGCCGCGCTCGGTCAGTCGACCGTCGGTGTCGAGCACGTACCGGTCCGGCGTCACCAGCCCGGCCACCACCGATTCGCCCAGCCCCCAGCTCGCCTCGATGACCCGCTCTCGCGCGCCCGTAACCGGATTACGGGTGAACATGACGCCTGCCGCGTCGGCGTCGACGAGTTCTTGGACGATCACCGCCATTCGGATAGGCGTGTCGAGCCCGCGCTGGTCGCGGTAGGACAGCGCGCCCGGCTCGCGTGCCGACGCGTGCACCTCGCGGACGGCCGCGGCGATCGCGAGGGCGCCGCGCACGCCGAGCAGCGACAGATGCACACCGGCGAAGCTGGACGCTGCCGAGTCTTCGCCGACCGCACTGGACCGTACGGCTCGCGGTGCGTCGTCGATACCGCCGGCCGCAAGCTCGGCAGCGAAGCGATCGGATGCTTTCGCATCCGCGCAGATCGAGGACACGAGCTCGTGCGAGAGCGCCAGCCCGTCAGGCACCGGTAATCCGGCGCGTAGCGCCGCGCCCAGCTGTGTCGCCTTGGGCCCGAAGGTCTCGGGATCGATGGCGTCGGCGAGCTTCGCCAGGCCCGCCATCACAGCAACCTGACCTCGCCGGTGCTGCCGTCGACCCGCACCCGGGCGCCGTCAACGATCTTTGCCGTCGCCTCGCGGGTACCGACGATGCCGGGAATGCCGTACTCGCGAGCAACGATGGCGGCGTGCGAGAGCTGGCCGCCGCGGTCGGTGACGATCGCCCCGAGCAGCGGGAGCACGACGTTGAAGTGCGGCGACGTCATCCGAGTGACCAGCACATCGCCTTGCTGAATGCGCTCGAAGTCCGCGCTATCGTGCACGACCCGTGCCGGACCCTCGTAGACCCCGCTGTTCACCGCGAGCCCGCGCAGCACGGTCTCGCTGTTCGGGGTGTCGGGCACGTTGAAGATGTGCGTGAACAACGCGTTGACCGCACTGGCCGGCCGCCGGGCCGCTGCCGGCAATACGCCGACCTCCGGTGGCGGTGCCGGCTTGGCGCGCAGGAACGGTGGTGCGTTATCGATCGTCTGCGTGTTGCGCCAGGCAACCCGGGCGGCGACCTCGTTGCTATCCGGGCCACGCCCGTCGACCAGCAGCGACCGGCATTCGGTGGCATCGAGGTACGTTCCGTGCTCGGCCGCGGCCAGCTTGCCTCGCGCGTGCAGGCGCCGGCCGGCCTCGAGCAACGCGCGCCGCGCCAGCCCGGTGGCCCACGCGTCGCTGTACGCGCTGCGCTCGTCACGCAGCCGGTTGGTCAGCCGAGCCTCGACGAGCCGATCGTCGAACTCGTCGAGATGCTGAGCAGGAATCTTGGCGCGCAGCCGGGTGAGGCCGTCCGTGGCGCTCTTGCTCGTGTAGCTGCCCTCGACGGCGGCCCGCAGCGTGCCCACGAGCATGGCGGGCAACTCGCCGGCGTTCGCATCCGCGGGGTCGTAGCCGACGCTGCGGTAGCGGACCGTGTCGAGGTAGGCGCGCACGTGCTGGCCGGCGTCCGGGTCGGCGCAAAGCGCGTCGAGTACAGACTCCGGCGAACCGCTGCCGCGCAACTGTGCGCGGGCCGGATCGCTTGCGGTGATTGCCTTGCCCGCGGCGTCGAGCTCCTCGGCGGCGAAACCCCGCGAGACCTGCGAGGTGCCCTGCAAAACCCCGAGCACTTCACCGGCCGAGACGTCGGCCCACTCGGTCGCGCCGGCCACCAGGTCGCCGACCGCGATCGACGACGGCACGGTCAAGTTGTGGTGCAGGTACAGCATCTTGATGAGGTGCTCGTGACACCGATCGAGGTGGTCGGCGAGCTCGGCGTCGGACAGCGCGGCTACGTCGACCGCTTGGATTGCCCGGTGCGCGGCAATCGCGGCCGGTTTGTCGACGTCGTCCCATTGCTGCAGCTCCGCGCGCCACCGGCGTTCGGCGAAGGCGCGCGTTGACAGTGCGATGCGCGCGCGCAGCTTCGGGTGCACGCGCGCCAGCAGCCAGAGCACCGGCTTGGGCGGTGGGCCCATGGCGCCCTTGGGAGCGCCCACCGCGACCGGTTGCAGGTACATGAACCCGTTCACCACCTGCCAGTCCAGGTGGTCGAGCAGCAGTCCGTATCGCGCGCACCCGGCGGCGAAGCCGCGCGCCGCGCCTTCCGTGTACGGCCGCTGTACGAATCGGCTCAGGGGTCGGCTGAAGTGCGCCGACTCGATCTCCCACGGGCCTTTACCGGGGGCTTCCCACGTGTTCGCATTCATCGCGCTTCCTTTGCTCCAGCTCGGAAGGAGCGTGGACCTTGAGCCTCACATGAACCTCTCATCGCGACCGCGGACGTCGCGGGGCGCGTCTCCCGATATGTTTCGGGGGTGCAGGTGCACGACCTTGGGTCGATGTGGGTTGAGTCCGACGGCCTGCCGATCGCGCTCAACGGCAGGCGCATGGCATCGGCATTGTCGGTCCTGCTGGTGAATCTCAACGAGAAGGTACGAACCGACGTCCTGATCGACTCGATCTGGGGTGGCGAACGGTCAACGCGCGCGCCCGCCGCCCTCGACACTTTGCTGTGGCGACTGCGCCGCGCGCTCGACCCGGGCCGACCGGCACGTACGTCCTCGACGTTGCTGCGCACGGAAGAGCAGGGATATCGGCTCGTCATGCCGGTCGAGGCGGTGGACTCGTGGCAATTCGACACGGCGGCGCGAAGAATCAGCGACGCGGTCGCTCCCCTCGAGTCCGCCGCGATCCTCGATCTCACCGAATCCGCGCTGGGGTTGTGGCGCGGCCGGCCGTACGACGACGTGGACGACGACGGTTGGCTCGACCCGCACCGCAACCGTTTGCTCGAGCAGCGCCTTGCGGTGCAGGAGGCCCGGATCGGTGCGCTGCTCGAGGTTGGCCAACCTGAGCAGGCGGTCGCCGAGCTGGTTCCGATCCTCGCCGAGCACCCGTTCGTGGAGCGGCTCTGGAGCTATCAGATTCTCGGGTTGTACCAGTCGGGCCGGGCGGCCGCCGCCTTGGACGCCTACGCGCGGGTGCGCCAATTGCTTGATCGAGAACTTGGGCTGCGCCCGGGCCCTGACCTTCAAGCGCTGCAAGAGCGAATTCTGCGTCACGACCGATCGCTTGCCGCACCGACGCCCGCGACCCGCGCTACGCGTGGTGTTGTTCGCATCCCACGACACCGTACGACCTTGGTCGGCCGCGAGAAGGACGTCGATGCGGTGGCCGCGCTGCTGCGACAGCACCGGCTGATTTCCATGACCGGTCCGGTCGGTTGCGGCAAGACTCGGCTGGCGTCCGCCGTCGGGCATCAGGTCGAGGCGAGTTTTCCCGATGGCGTGTGCTTCGTCGACCTCTCCGACGTCACCGGTGAGGCTGCCGTCGTCGACCGGGTTCGAGAGACCCTTCGGGTCGAAGTCGACGTAGCGGATTCGGCCGTGGAAGCGATCACCCAGTTCGTCGCTGACCGTGAGATGCTCATCGTTTTGGACAATTGTGAGCAGGTCACGTCAGCCGCCCGGGAGCTCGCCGCCGCCGTGTTGGAACGCGATGGGCGGACACGCGTCCTCGTCACGAGCCGTCGCGTGTTGGCCGCGCCCGACGAAGTCGTGTACCGCGTGCGGCCGTTGGATCTGCCCGCGAGCGCGAGTCTCGCCGACCTGTCGGCCAGCCCCGCCGTGACGTTGTTCGTGGAGCGCGCGGCGAGCCACGGGATCACGATCGATCTGGCTGGCTCGCACGGTGCGGCAATCGCTTCGATCTGCCAGGCGGTCGACGGTCTCCCGCTCAGCCTCGAGCTGGCCGCCGCCCGAACTCAGCTGTTCGAACCGCACGAGATCGCCGCGAGTGTCTCGGCGTATCCGATGTCGCTCGGCGGCGCCACCGGGCGGCATGGTCGAGGTCGCGGCTCCGGTGAGCTGACGCTGCGCGAGTCGATCGAGTGGAGTTACAACGCATTGACCGAGCAGGAGCGGGTCGCTCACCGCCGGCTGTCGGTTCTTCCACCGCGCTTCACGCTCGAAGCGGCCGTCGCGGCCTGCGCGGAACCATACCTTCAGGCCGACGACGTGCCGGCCGCGCTGATCGGCCTGGCCGGGCAATCTCTTCTCGAATCGACAAAGCCCGAGCGGTCGGGCGGCCCGTCGATGTTTCGCCAGCTCGTGCCGGTCCGCGCCCACGCGACGCGGGAGTTATCGCAAGCCGGCGAGCGCGACATGGTCAACGACGCCCTGCTGAGCTGGATCAGCCGCACCCTCGCGGCGGGGCCGCGCATCGGCCAGTCGGACGGTGGCGCGCTCGACCGTCGGCTGGAAGACAACCGCCGGACGATCACGGCGACACTCGAAGCAGCCATTGCCGCCACGCCCAGCGACGACGTTCTCATGACGCTTTGCCGGCTCGTGCCGTACTGGTGGCTCGACGGCAAGCTCAGCGCCGAGACCGTCCGTCTGGTCTCGGCCGCGGCAGCGGCGGCCGGCCCGGGCAACAGCGACTTTGCCGCGGCGGCTGTTGTCGCGGCGCACGGTTCGTTCGTCGTGGTCAGCCAGCAATCAGCGACGTCCGGGCAGGCACTGCTCGACGCGATCGACCGCCTCTGCAAGGCGCCCGACGAGTTGGCAATCTTCGCGGCGGAACTTCTACTCGCCATCGCGGCAGCGTGCTGGACGGGCGGTGCGATGGCCGCGGCCAACGCGGCCGCTGACGCCGTCGCCGCCTACGGCGAACGGCTCGACGACGACCATGTGCGGGTGCTCGCCAAGGCGGTGCGCTGCGGCATGGGGCTGCTCGTCGACCCGGTCGCCGCGGGCGCGACAGCGCGCACCGTGCTGGACGAAGGTCGGGCGCTCGGCAACGTCGCGGCGCAGATCATGTGCTATCACACGCTGTACATAGCCGCTCTCGTCACGAATAACGGCGAGGAGGGGCTGCGATGGTCCGCGGAGGCCATCCGTTGCCAGCAGGAGATCGGACAACGCAACGCCGCCACCACGCTCGAGGCGCGCGGCAGCCTTTACCTCATCGCGGGCAACGCCCACGACGCCGTCCGCTGCTACGGCTCGGCGAATCTGCAGTACTCCCGGTTAGGACGCAACTGGCCGCAACTCCCCGGCACCGAGCAATTCATCGTCGCGGCACGCGAACAGATGAGCGTCGAAGAGTTCGACCGGGCCTGGGCTAGCGGCGAACGCCTCGCCGCGAGCGACCTCATCGGTGCCTGGATCTGAGCGCTCCGTTTTCCGCTCTACGCTTCGCGGGTGCGTCGAGGAATGAACTATTGGGCGCGGCCGTCGGCCTACGCATAAGGCTCCGAACGAGACATCGGGAAACCTATGAATCGCTCCCTGGGTCCTGCCGAATCGGAATAGCCACGACCACGAGCGGCGGACAACGTAGCTTGGACGGGGTCCAACCAGCCGCGCACGGCGATTGTCATAGAAAACGAAATCACCTTCTTAAGCGTTTGACACACCAAAGGACGGCTTCGTCTTGTAAATGTTTGAGGCACGACATGGCCGTTGCTCCCTACTTTTCAGTTAGTGGTACGGTCGCGCCGTGCCGACAAATCACAGGGTTGGAGTAGCTTTTCTGGTCGGTGTCGTTCTGAGTGTTTCGCTCGTCACCGGATGCAGTCGCGGTGGCGCGGTGGGTGCCCTATCGCCAAGCGGCACCGACACTTTGCACGGGAACGATGGCGAGACCACCAGCTCGATGAGCACGGGCGTGTCGCAGGCGCGGGTCACAGCGACGGTGCCAGCAGCGACTATTCCAACAGCGACCGTGTCAACAGCGTGTTTGTCTACAGACGCGGTCTCTGCGGCCTTCGGTACGCAACTGATCACCGAAGCGCCATCCACACCCGACACCGATCCGGATGTCGTCGTGACGTGTGCGTATATCTCCGCGGACCAGACCGCTGCCAAGGTCGCTACATTCGCCTACCTCGTGACGAAGCCGGACGACGCCAAGAGCAACTTCGCCGCGCTTGTAACCGCGAACGACTGCTTCAAGACCAGCTCTTGCAGCGGTACTGATCCTGACGGTACAGCCTTCGACTCCTGGCAATCGGACAAAGTCCACTTCGCCGGCGTCGACACCACGAGCAAGTTCGGCGAACTGTCCGACCCGGCGCTCGCGAACTACCGAAACGTCGGCTTCGCCATCGGCTACCTCCACGCGCCATACGTCTGCACTACCGTGCCCCTCGGAACCCTGTTCCGCACCGACAACACGCAGGAGATCGCCGAAGTCGGCGGACGGCTGGACAAGCTCATGGCGGGGGTCTGCGGCCTGTAGCTCTCATCTGTGAGGCCGCACCGGCTGATTCGAGAAGGTGCTGAGGTCCAAGGCCCTTGCGACAGGCGCCCCGGCAACCGGCCGCCGCGAATCGTGTCGAAGCCGAGGTGCTCGTCAAGGCGGTCCGTCACCATTAGTGGAAGCGACGTGTCGTCGTCCGTCATGTCACTCACCGCCACGGCCAACCGCGCCGACCTCTTGCGCGGTTCCTGAGTCTGTCGACGAATGCTGACGTGTCAGCTATCTGGTAATCTTGCTGACGTGTCAGAGAGATTGCGCGGCGATCGGTTGCGGGCCTGGGAGAAGCTGCAGACGGTGACAGAGCAGTTGCGTCGCGAGACAGGGCGGGTGCTGTCCACTAAGGCGGGATTGTCGGCGGCCGAGTTCACCGTGCTCGCGCACCTGGCGACCACCCCGAGCGGCGTCAGGTCAGTGCCGTGCGCGCGGGCGATCGGATGGGATACCAGTCGCCTGTCCCACCAGCTCCGGCGCCTGGAGCAGCGTGGATACGTCGCGCGCAGCGGCGGTGACGGTCGTAGCGGAGGTGATGGCAGGGCGACGGTGGTCGCGCTGACCGACGAGGGGCGCCGTGTCTATCGGCGCGCGATACGTCCCCACTTGGAGGCGGCGCAACGCTGGTTCGGCGAGGCACTCACCGATGCCCAGGTCGACGCCCTGTATGAAGCGCTCACCGCGATCGAAACCCATGTCGCGCGCCTTATCGCGGCATCCGAGGTTGTGTATGACACGCGGGACGAACACTCGTGAGCGATGGCCCAACGCGTCCGGAGTGGGCGCTGCCCGCGACGGATCTGGACGGGAAGACAGTGCTCGTCGTCGGCGGTGCCGGTGGTGTTGGCGAGGGTGTCGTGCGCACTCTCCTGAGCACCGGCGCGACGGTGGTCGCCGCCGGCCGCGGCCGCGAGCGGCTCGAGGATCTCGTCACCCGGACGGCGCACTCGCGCCTCGTGATCGAGACCGTCGACGCGCTAGACCCGAATCTCGCGACGCGAGCCGCGGAGCTGGCGGATCGTCACGGCGTCTTCGACGGGGTCGTGGTGTCGGTCGCCTCGTGGGGTGATCAGGGGCGCAAGCCGGCGCTAAGCCTGACGGATCAGGAGTGGGACGACCTTCTCGCGTCGAATCTGACCGCGGTATTTCGCCTGTACCGGGCGTTCGTTCCGCACATCGCACCGGACGGCGCACTGGTGCAGCTCAACGGCATGAGCGCCGACATTCCGTTCCCGGGTTCGGCGGGGCTCGCGTTGGCGGCGGCGGCGCGCAAATCGCTCACCCGCACCATCGCCGCGGAGATCGGTGGCAGCGGCCCTCGCGTGTACGGGGTGATCCTTGGGATGGTCCGAACCCGCCCCCGCCAGCTCGCCGGTATCAACGACCCGCGCTGGATTCCCGCGTCGGATGTCGGCTGGCACGTTGCCGAGCTAGTCGCGGGCACCAGTCCGGTTGCTGGTGACGATCTGCACTACTTCGTCGACGCGGTGGCCGGGCCGCAGGTAGAAACGGCGCGATGACGTCGGTCGAATCCGCGTCGCTGGACGTCGTTCGGCCGTCCGACCCGCGCTACGACCTGGTGCGGCACGTGTACTGCGCGACCGGCTCGCCGGCAGCCGTCGTGCGGGTGCGCGATGCGGGGGAGGTGGCCGACGCGCTGGCGCTCGCCCTGGCGGGCGACCGGCCGGTCGCGATACGCAGCGGCGGGCACGGCATCAGCAGCATCGCGACCAACGTCGGTGGCACCGTGATCGACCTGTCACGACTGAACCGGGTCGAGCCGCTCGGCGGCCAGCGGGTGCGAGTCGGCCCGGGTGCCAGATGGGGGCAGGTCGCCCGCGAGCTGTATCCGCACGGACTCGCGATCAGCTCCGGAGACTCCGGCGACGTCGGCGTGGGCGGCCTGGCCACGGCCGGCGGTCTTGGACTGCTGGGGCGCAAATACGGGCTGACGATCGACCGGCTGGTGGCCGCCGAGATCGTCACCGCCGACGGAGAACCGCACCGTGTGAGTGCGACGCAAGAACCTGAGCTGTTCTGGGCCATCCGAGGCGCCGGGGCGAACTTCGGCATCGTGACCGCCTTCGAGTTCGACGCCGCTCCGACCCCAGCCGTGGCACATGGCTCGTTCGCGTTCACGCCGAACGACGTTGCCGGTTTCGTCGAACGGTGGGGGCAGACTGTCGAACAGGCGCCGCGAGAGATCTCCGCCTTTCTCTACCTCGGCAGGTCGTTCGGGCAGGCATCGGTCGTTCACGCCGGGCACGATGCCGACGCGGCCGCCGCGGCCTTGGAGCCGTTCACGACGCTGCCCGGCATCAGCGGTGGCCAAGCGCGAATCGTCCCGTACGCGGCCGTGCTCCTTACCACCGAAGCGCCGCACGTCGGGCAACAGAGTGCTCGCGCGCGCACCGGCCTCGCCGTGCACCTCGACCGCGAGGTATCACGGCGGATCGCGCACCTCGCCGCCACCGTCGATATGGTGCACATCCGCTCGGCCGGCGGCGCGATCAACGACCTGCCGGCGGACGCGACCGCGTATGCGCATCGGCACCAGAACTTTTGCGTCACCGCCTTCACCGGCGGCCGGCGTGCGGCGCTGGACGCCGCTTGGGAGCCCGTACACGAGTACATGGACGGCATGTATCTCAGCTTCGAAAGCGCCCACGGCTCGTCGAGCGTTTCGGAGGCATTCCCCGAGCCGACTCTCAGCAGACTCCGCGCGCTCAAGAAACGCTGGGACCCAGACCAAATCTTCACCCAGAACTTCGACGTCACCGCGAGTTGAGACGGCTTGTAACACCCGTCAGGCGGCGTGGCGCCAGGCCTTTGCCAACGCGACGTAACTGTCGACCCGGCGCTGCCGATCCAAGCTCGGGGTGACGACGACGATCTCGTCGGCCTCGGCGAGGGCCTTCATGTCGAGCAGCCTTTCCGCGACTGCCTTCGGCTCACCCGTGACCATCCGGCCGTCGTCGTACAGGCCCTCGCGAAATTCGCGCGAGGCGGCGAATTCCCGCACCTCCTCCGGCCGCAACGGCTCACGTATGCCTCGGCGCAGGTTCTGCATGGTCAGCGTCCAGGCCGCCTCGAAGTCGCGAACAGCGTCGGCGTCGTCGCTGGCGAAGGCGAGCACCGACATTGCCGAATACGGCGCTGCGCCCTCCGTGCGCGGCGTGAACTCGCGGCGATAGCGGCGCAGCTCTTCAAAGGCGAGGTCGGGACTCATGTGATGGGCGAACACCGCGTTCATGCCGTTGACAGCGGCGAAGCGCGGGCCGTAGCCGCTCGACCCGAGCACGAAGATGTGCGGGCGTTCGTCGATGAGCGGCGCCGCGACGAGCTTCGCGTACGGGTGATCAGCGGGGAAACCGTCGCCGAGGAACGCGAGCAACTCGGCGACCTGGCTTGGAAACTCCGCCGCCGGATCGGTCACCATGCCCCGGCGCAGCACGTGCGCGGTGAGTGGGTCGGTGCCGGGCGCGCGCCCAAGCCCGAGGTCGATGCGCCCGGGATACATCGCGAGCAGCGTGCGGAATGTTTCCGCGACTTTCAGTGGCGCGTGGTTGGGCAGCATGATGCCGGCCGCGCCGACCCTGATGCGCGACGTTCGAGCGCCGACGTGCGCGGTCAGCAATTCCGGCGCGCTGCACGCGAGGCTCGTCATGTTGTGATGCTCCGAGACCCAATAGCGTCGGTAACCGGCTGCCTCGACACCCTGCGCGATCCGCACCGCGCCGGCCACGGACTCGCGGGCGCTCTCTCCGAATTCGACGCCGACGAAATCAAGCACCGCAAGCGGAAGCGACGCGTCGTCGTCCGTCATCTCACTCATCGCCACGGCCAACCGCGCACCCGCTCATCGCATTCCCGCGCCGACCGTCGGCGCTCACTCGTGCCGCCGGCGTCCTGCTGGCGTACGCCGCGCGGGGGCTGTCAGGGTGACGAGTTCGTGGAGGACATTCGCCGTGACGTCGACGAGCGAGAGATGTTCGCCTTCGCGAATCCATTGTGTGAAGGCGATTTCGAAGACGGTGGCGCCAGACCGCGCGGCCAGGGTGGCCGCGGGCTCGCCGACGCCTCGCGCGCGGAGGGCTTCGGCGAGCGCGGTGGCCAGGCTGGCGAGTTTGTGCGACTCCCGTTCTTGCAGCGCCGGGTTCTGTTCGATGACGGACTGTCGCGCGCGGGAGTGGACCCGCCGCTCATCGGGGAACTGGGCCGCGGCGCCGCGTAAGGCACAGGTGACGATCTCGATCGGTGACGCGTGTGGGGGAGCGGCGTCCACGCCGTCAAGGAAGGCTTGGACGAACACGTCCTGTCCGAAGAACAGGACTTCGCGTTTGTCGCTGAAGTGCCGGAAGAACGTGCGCTCGGTGAGGCCGACTGACGCCGCAATCTGCGCGGCGGTGGTCCGCTCGTAGCCACGGGTGGCGAACAGGTCGAGCGCCGCCTGCTGCAGCCGCCGAGCGGCGTCCGGTTCCCATCGCGCCATGCGGCCGAGTGTAGTGATGACAGTGACTGACACACGGGGTGTACGCTGACTGACGTCAGTTACTGACGTCACTTCATCGGACCAAGCGCCCTTCCCGCGTCGGCGTGGGGCGTCGAAGGAGAACACACCATGCGCGTTTTCGTGACCGGGGCCTCCGGGTGGATCGGCTCCGCTGTCGTCGACGAATTGCTCGCCGCCGGCCACGACGTCACCGGATTAGCCCGCTCCGCCACGGCTGCCGCGACTCTTCGGGTCAAGGGCGCTCACGTCCGCCGTGGGGACCTCGACGACATCGACAGCATCCGCGCCGGCGCCCGTGACGCCGAGGCCGTCGTCCATCTGGCGAACAAGCACGATTTCGCGAACCCGGCCGCCTCGAACGCGGCCGAGCGGGCGGCCGTCCAAGCGATCGGCGACACCCTCGACGGCACCGGGCGCCCGTTCCTTCTGGCGTCGGTCACCGCCGGCCTGGCGCACGGCAGACCCGCTACTGAGGACGACGCGTCGACGGCCAACGGCCCGAACTCTCTTCGCGGCGGTGGCGAGAACCTGGCCCTGGAGTTCGTGGATCGTGGCGTGAACACCGTGTGCGTTCGCTTCGCGCCCACCGTCCACGGCGCCGGTGACCACGGATTCATCGCGGGCCTGGCCGCCATCGCCCGGAAAAAGGGCGTCTCCGGCTACCCCGCGGACGGCGCCAACCGGTGGGCCGCTGTGCACCGCTCCGATGCCGCCCGTCTCGTCGCGCTCGCGCTGGCAAAGGCGCCCGCCGGCGCTCGCCTGCACGCCGTCGCCGAAGCGGGAATCTCGACTCGTCAGATCGCCGACGCAATGGGCCACGCGCTCGAACTGCCGGTCGCCTCGATCAGCGCGGACGACGTCAGCGGCCACTTCGGGTGGATCGGCACCTACTTCGCCATGGACCTCCCCGCGACCAGCACGGCGACACGCGAACTGCTCGGCTGGACGCCGACCGGACCAACCCTCCTCGAAGACCTCAACGACGGCGCATACCTGTGAGCTCTCGATCGCACCGGACGTCGACAGTGGCGCCGTATGTACGCCAAGACTCGTAGCTGCCTGGCTGAGATTTTTATAAGTCAGTTCGTGTAAACTCGGCGTTCGTGCGCAGGCGTCGGTACACCCACGAGGACTGGTCATGAGTGTCGACATTGAAACGAATCTGAGTGATCTCGTTACCGCCGATCCGCGCCGGGCGCGCGTACTGGAGAAGTTCGGGCTCGACTACTGCTGTCACGGGCAGCGGCCTTTAGGCGAAGCGGCGGCCGACGCCGGCGTCGACATCGCCGAGGTCACCGCCGCGCTCGACATCGCCGGGGCAGCCCCGAGGGCGACTGCGAACGCGTCGACCACGAACGCCGCGATCGCGCACGGCATCGTCGACACCCACCACGCGTACATGTGGGCGGAGATGCCTCGGCTGCGGGCGCTGGTGGCGAAGGTGCACAGCGTTCACGGCGCTCGCCATCCCGAACTCGCTGACGTGCACGCCGCCTTTGAGCAGGCTTTGTCTCAACTCGAACCGCACATGACCAGCGAGGAGCGGGTCGTGTTTCCCGCGATCAGCCGGCTCGAAAAGTCGGGTGCGCCGGGCGTGCCAGGTCTGCTCGCCGAACCGATCGCGCGGCTGCGTGCCGAGCACGACGTCGTCGGCGATCTGTTCAAGCGGATTCGCGCGCTCACCGGCGGTTACACCGCTCCAGACGACGCGTGCAACGCGTATCGCGCGATGCTCGGCGGCCTCGGAGAGATGGAACTCGACCTGCACGAGCACATCCACAAGGAGAACAACGTCTTGTTCCCGCGTGCCGTCGAGATGGAACGGCAGCTCGCTAGCGTTCAGGGCAGCGGAACACGCTGACGGCAAAACTCGCGTCGTCGCGCCACGGGCGCAGATCCCAGGTGGCGAACCGATGTTCGTGGATGAGCCCGACCGCCGCCGCGTCTGCGTCGAGGGCGTCGACGGCGTAGCCGCGGTCGAGCCCGAAGCCGATGACGACGAAACCCTCGGGGCGTAGGTGAGCGGCGAGCCGGGCGAGAACGTCGCGCTCCGTGTCTGGGGCGAGGTAGGGCATGACGTTGCCGGCGAGCACCGCGGCGTCGAACGGCTCGGGCTGGCCCAGGGCCGCGAGGTCGAGTTCGGCGAGGTCGGCGACCAGCCAGGTTGGGCCCGGATGGTCGGTCTGCGCCGCGTCGATCAGCACCGGATCGGCATCGACCCCGACGACGTCGTGGCCGCGGGCGTGTAACTCGGCGCCGACTCGGCCCGGCCCGCACCCGGCGTCGAGGATCCGCGAGCGCGGCGACACCATCGCGTCGATCAACCGTGCCTCGCCGGCAAGATCGGCGCCTTCGGCCGCCATGCGACGGAATCGCTCGATGTACCACTGAGAGTGGCCGGGATCGTGCGCGGTAACCCAACGTGTCGGCTTGCCCACGGGGTCACCGTAGCGCCGGGCGGTCTGGCGTCACCCGCCGGGCGGGCGGTTTATTGGGAAGCGCCACTTGCCGGAGCTCGGCAACTTAACGCCGCGCTATTCAGCCGCCGGTCACACCGCACGCGGGCCTGGTTTCTAGCGATCCTAGAGACACCCGCGGCGGAGGAGCGGCCAGTGAGACTGTTGTACGAGCACGACGTCGCGAACCTTGCGGACGATCGCGGCTTTCCACGGCTGTCGATCTACCTGCCGACCAGTCGCGACACCACGGTCGCCGAGCATCGCATTCGGTTGAAAAACCAACTTCGAGGCGCCGAGCTTCAACTCCGATCTGACGGCGTACGGCCGGTGGCGATCGACGAGATGCTTCAAACCGTGCGGGGTTTGGCCGACGAGTCATTGTTCTGGGAAAAATCGAGTGACGGGCTCGCCATTTTCGTCAGCGACGTCCGGACGACGTTTTTCCAAATCCCACTGCCCGTGCACGAACTTGTCACGCTCGGTGAGCGGTTCGTGGTCGGGCCGCTGTTGCCGATGCTGACGAACGGCGGGCACTTCTTCGTCTTGTGGGTGAGCCAGGCCGACGTTCGCTTTTTCGAGAGCACAAAATTCGGAATGGACGAAGTAGCTGTTTCCGGATTGCCGCTTCCGCGGAGCATCGCGATGTCGCGTTCGCGCCGCGCGCCTTCGGTGTTCGCGGCCTCGCGAGCACACAGAGGGCGAAGCGGCGTGCGGCACGGTGTCGGTGGGGTGACGGTGCCCGACCGCAAAACGTTGATTTCCGACTACTTTCGCAGGGTCGACATTGCTTTGCGGACGGTTCTCCACAACGAGCACGCGCCTTTGGTTCTCGCCGGTGTTGGGCATGTGCAGGCGCTGTACCGGCGGGTGAACACTTACCCGAGGCTCTTGCGGCAAGGCATCAACGGCAACCCGCGCGAGCTGGCGCCGGGGGTCGCGCACGCCGTCGCGTACGAAATAGCCGAACCGTGGCTGCGCTTACCCGAGGTCGTGGCCGCGGACGAGTATTTCGCGCTCAAAGGCACCGGCCGCACGACGCGTGGCGTCGATGATGTGGTGAAGAAAGCGGCAGAAGGCCGAATCGACAAGCTTTTCGTCGTCGACGCCATCGAGCCGTGGATCGTCGACGAGCAGGCTCCGTGCGTCGTACGGCTGGGCACCGCGATGACGGACGGCGAAAGGCTGGATCGCGCGGCGTTGCTGACCCTGCGGAATTCGGGCACCGTACTCGCCGTCCCGTTCGATCGCATGCCGGACGACGACATCGCTGTGGCGACGCTTCGCTTTTAGTGTCGCAAAGACTTTTGGTGCCTTGAAAGAAAGGTGGCGATATGGACGACGGTGTCGTGCTCGACGTGACGCGTCGGCGTTGCCGTGCCGAATCGAGGAGAGTGCTGGAAGAACGGTGGCGGCTGCTGGTAGCCGAGCTGGTGGAGCTTTCGCTCGACATGTGCGACGTGCGGGAGGGTGTGGCCTCACCGGGTCAGCGTCTTGACGCCGGCGCGATCGATGAGATCCGTTCTACCGCGCACCGCGTCGCGGAGCGCCGGTTGGCGTTGCGCGAAATCGAAGCTGCCCTCGCGCGCCTCGACGCGGGCGTGTACGGGATGTGTGAAACGTGCGGCGCGGCGATCGACGAAGCGGAGTTGCGCATGACGCCCGCCGAGCGATACTGCGATCGGTGCGGAAGTCGCGGTCACGCCGACCGGCTGCTCGACGTCGTCAGCCCGTAGCGCACTACTCGTTGTCTCGTCCGCCGCGTTTTTTCAGGATCCATCGCACGAGTTCGACGAGCCCGGCAACGGCGAAAGCGATACCGAGGGCGAGCGCGAGACCTTTCCACGGCGCTTGCTCGAACGCCTGCCCGCCGAAGTAGCCTAAGAACGACGCGTATAGCGCCCAGACGAGCGCCGCTATCGCGTCGTAGAAGGCGAATCGGCGCCAGGGGTACTTCAGGGTGCCGGCGGTCAACGTCACCGCGGTGCGCCCTCCGGGAATGAATCGACCGATCGCGATGAGCTCGCCGCCTCGTTCGGTGAGTTGGCGCTCCGCCCAGTCGATGCGCCGTTTGGCTTTTTCGCCGTGAAAGAAGCGGTCTTTCGCGCGCTCGCCCCACCTGCGCCCGATGAAATACGCGGTGTTGTCGCCGGCGAATGCCCCCAGCGCGGCGGCCGCGATGATGATCGGCAGGTTCAAGCCACCGGCACTGGCGACCACGCCCGCGGTGATGACGGCCGTCTCGCTCGGCACGATCGGAAGTATCGCGTCAAAGATCGCGAAGATCAGGACGACGGCGTAGGCCCACGCCGAGGCATCGGAGACGAGATGCGTGAACTGGTTGAACACGGTTCTAGCCCGGCGTGGCCAGGTGCGTCATGGGCGAAACGTCCTCTCGTCAGTCGAACCGCGCTCGTGCTCAAGCGTACGTGGCATGGTCTCAGAAATATCGTGATCGTGACGCTCGCCACGTGAGCCGGCGTCTGTCGCTCGCGCCGGGTTGTGCGCACTACGCTGGGTGCCGATCGTTTAAAAACCCGTGACGATAAGGCTGTTCGGTTGACGCCAAACCCCGGCGGCGAGGTCGATCGCTGCGACCTTGACGAGCCGCGGAGGCTGGCGCTCGAGCGACAACTGCGCGCCACGGTACGTGGCGACGTCATGTTCGACAGCGCGAACCGGGCGGCGTACGCGACGGATTCTTCGAACTATCGGCAGGTGCCACTCGGCGTCGTCTGTCCGCGCGATCACGGTGACGTCGTTTCGGTGATGCGCGCGTGCGCCGCATTCGGCGCGCCGGTCGTCGCTCGCGGCGGCGGCACGAGTCTCGCGGGGCAAGCGTGCAACGTCGCCGTGGTCGTCGACACCAGCAGGTACATGACGCGCATTGTGCGGCTCGACCCCGATTCGGCACAGGCGATCGTCGAGACTGGAGTCGTACTCGACGATCTGCGTCGCGCCGCGGAAGAGCACGGGCTCACGTTCGGGCCCGACCCCGCGACACACGCGTGGTGCACGATCGGCGGCATGGTCGGCAACAACTCGTGCGGCACGCACGCGCTGTACGCGGGCAAGACCGTCGACAACGTCGAACGGTTGCGGGTAGTCACCTACGGCGGCGAAACGCTGGACGTCGGAGCCTACGACGAACGCGCCTACGGGGCCGCCGTCGCCGGGGGCGGCCCGCTGTCGTCGATTCTTGGCGGCTTGCGAGAGTTGGCCGCGCGATACGGGCCGGCTATCCGTCAGACATACCCCGATATTCCGCGGCGCGTCAGCGGTTTCAATCTCGATCAGTTGTTGCCCGAAGCTGGGTTTCATGTCGCCCGGGCGCTCGTCGGCACGGAATCGACGTGCGGCATCGTCACCGAGGCGACACTTCGGCTCACCCGCAGCCCGGGCCATCGCCGCGTGGTCGTCTTGGGTTTTCCAGACATATTCGCCGCGGCCGACGCCGTCCCGGCACTTGTCGCTTTCCCGCTGCTCGGGCTCGAAGGCTTCGATCGCACGCTCGTCGAGCAAATGCACAAGCATCGCCTGAATCTGGAACACCTTCCGTTGTTGCCCGACGGCGACGGCTGGTTGTTGGCAGAACTCGGCGACGACACCGCCGAGCGCGCGGACGCCGCCACGACCCGCTTCATCGAGGCGCTTCCTGCCGGCGTCCGGTGGCGACGCTACGACGACCCGTCCGAACAACAGCGAGTCTGGGCTATCCGTGAATCAGGCCTTGGCGCTACCGCGCTTCGACTCGACGGCACCCACAACCTCGAAGGATGGGAAGACGCCGCGGTGCCGATCGACAAGCTCGGCAGCTATTTGCGAGCGATGACGAAAATATGGCAGCGCTACGGCTATTCAGGCGCCTGGTACGGCCATTTCGGCCAAGGCTGCGTGCACACCCGCAACAACTTCGATCTGCGCACCGTCGACGGATTGCGCAAATACCGCGCGTACGTCGAAGAATCGGCTGACCTTGTGGTGTCGTTGGGTGGCTCGTTGTCGGGCGAGCACGGCGACGGCCAAGCCCGTGGGGAATTGTTGGCGCGCATGTTCGGCGACGAACTCGTCGACGCCTTCCGGCAATTCAAAGCCATCTTCGACCCCCTCGGCAAGATGAATCCCGGCAAGGTCGTAGACCCGTACCCGCTCGACACGAATCTGCGTTTCGGGCCCGCGCATCAAGAGGTCGAGTCGCGGCCGCGGTTCTTCGCGTTTCGCGGCGACGGCGGCTCATTTCAGCGTGCCGTAGAGCGCTGCGTCGGCGTCGGCCGATGCCGGCGCGACGACTCCGGCGTCATGTGTCCGTCGTACCGGGTCACCCGCGACGAACGGCATTCCACGCGAGGCCGGGCAAAGCTTCTCGCCGAGATGTTTCAAGGCCAGGTGACGCCGCGCACCTGGCGTAACCGCGACGTCAAAGAAGCACTCGATTTGTGCTTGTCCTGCAAGGGGTGCGTCGTCGACTGCCCCACGCACGTCGACATGGCCACGTACAAGTCGGAGTTCTTGGCGCACCACTACGCGCACCGTCTTCGGCCACGCGCGATGTACGCGCTCGGCCTGATTCCTCTCGCGGCCAGGGTCGCGACCAGGCTTCCGCGGGTCGCGAACGCGATGCTGTCGGCGCCAGGCGTCAGCAACGTGCTCAAGCGGGTGGCCGGCGTCACCACCGCGCGGCCCGCGCCCACATTCGCGAAAATGTCGTGGCGTCGCGGGATCCGAGCCCAAAAAAGCGGCGGCGGACGACGGCTAGATGCTTCCGTCGTTGTGTGGCCCGACACGTTTACCGACGCCTTTCGCCCGCAACTAGGCCGCGACACCGTCGCTATTCTCGAAGCTTTCGGCGAGACCGTCGCGGTGCCTGATGCTTGGGCATGCTGCGGCCGCCCGCTTTACGACACCGGCATGTTGAAACTCGCTCGGCGCTGGCTCACCTCGCTGCTCGATGTGCTCGATCCGTGGATCGCGTCAGGCACGCCCGTCGTTGTGGTCGAGCCGAGTTGTCTCGCGGCGTTTCGCGACGAACTTCCCGCGCTTCTTCCAGACGATCCTCGCGCGGAAAAATTGTCGCGCCTCGCGCGCAGCTTGGCAGAGCATCTGGTCGACCATCCGCGCCTCGACGAGGTGCTCGCACCGTCGCCGTCCGGGCTAGTGCTACCGCCGTCCGTACCCCCGCCGAGCTACGCCGTCCACCCGCATTGTCATGCCCGGGTCAGTGGCGCGGCGGCGGCCGACGTCCGGCTGCTCGAACGACTCGGGGCCACGGTCGAGGCGCTTGACGCCGGGTGTTGTGGCATGGCCGGATCGTTCGGCTTTCGCGCGGAGCACGAGAAATGGGCACGAAAGATCGGTGAAGACTGGTGGTTGCCGCGGGTTCGCCGCGCCGCGGAATCGTCCGCGGTCGTCGTCGACGGATTCAGTTGCTCTACCCAACTCGAACATCTAAACGGCGGGCCATGCGTCACCACCGTCGACATCGTGCGCGAGCGGCTCGCTGACCGCGCGGCCGCCGACCACCACTAGCGCGGGTGCGCGGCTGACTGATTGGCCGCTAGCTGATTCGCGGCCACCGCGAGCCATCGCGCGGGTGAACTGATCGCCTCCTTCGCGGAGCCCGCGAGGTCGCTCAGTGATATCGCGGCGTCGATTCGCGTTGGGTGCGCGGTTTCGTCGTGGATGGCCGCGAGCGCGGTTTGGTCGACGACGCCCGCGACGACGTAGACCGGGATTTTTCCCGCTGCTTGGTCGACCACGTGGCCCACGACCTTGCCGGCAAGGCTCGTCGCGTCGAATCGGCCCTCGCCGGTGACGACGATGTCGGCGTTCGCGAGCTCGTCGGCAAGACCGGTCAGGGCGGCCACTGTCGCGGCTCCGGGCGTAATGCGGCCACGCCACAGTGTCGCGAGCCCGAAAGCGGTTCCTCCGGCCGCGCCCGCACCGGGTGCCTCAGGATTTCCGCCGACGACGTCGCTGAGGCGCCGCAACGCGTTGTCGAGAATCTCGACCTGCGCGGGTGTGGCGCCCTTTTGCGGGCCGAATCGCGCTGCCGCGCCGTCGCGGCCCACGAGCGGGGCGGTGACGTCGGTGAGCAGCGAGACGCCGCCGCGCGGTGGGGCCAGCAGGTTGCTGGTGTCGACGTCATGCACCATGCGCACTCCTGCGCCGCCCAACGAGATTTCGGCACCGCGGCTGTCGAGGAAGCGCGCCCCGAGTGCCCGAAGCGCGCCGGTGCCGCCGTCAGTTGACGCCGAGCCGCCGAGCGCGATGACGACCTTCGAGCAGCCGGAGCGAACTGCCTCCGCGATGGTTTCGCCGAGCCCGAACGTATGCGCGCCCATGGGGTCTAGGCGCTTCATCAACGAAATCCCGCTCGATTCGGCGAGTTCGACGACGGCGACGCCGGTGCGCGACAACAGCCAACGGGCGTTGACCGCGCTTCCGTCGGGGCCGCGCACAGTCGCGACGAACACGCGCGCGTCGGTCTCGGCGGTCGAAAACGCGCTAAGTGTGCCCTCGCCGCCGTCGGCCAAAGGCAGCTCCGAGATGTCGTCGTCCGGACGTCGTTGTCGCCAGCCCGACGCGAGCGCGTGCGCGGCGTCCGCCGCGTTGATCGTGCCTTTGAACGAGTCGGGTGCGATGACGACGCGCACGAGGCTCCACCTTGGTCGCCGCTAGTAGGACGCTTAAACAGTACGGAAGCGCCTGCTGCCAGGCGCTTCCGTAGGTGACTGTAGCGATGAGGCGGCTCCGCGGTTACTGACCGACCTTCACGCCGGGCATTCCGCCGCGGTATTCCATCGGCGCGCTCGGCATCCGGCCGGGGATGTTACCGGCCTTCGAGTACTCGCCCAACGGAATGATCGTGCGACGGAACGCACCTTCGAACATCATGGCGCTGGCGACCAGCCACGCGATCGCGGCTGAGATGACGAACAGCACGCCACCCGCGCGCGTGACGCCGAGATACCCGCCGAAAAAGCCGGCGGCGGTGAGTCCAGAACCGGCCGCGAGGGTCCACAACACGGCGGAGACTCCGAGGTTGTGTCCCATGGCGCCAATGGCGGCCATCGTGGTGATCGCGCACAGCACGATGAACCAGAACGCGAAGCCCGTATTCACGCTGCCGAACGCGATCGCCGGCATCACGCCCGTCGCGACGAGGAGCTGAAGAACGCCCCAGCCGAGCCAGAAAGCCCCCCACGTGCCGTGGGCGGCCACTGCCACGGTGTCGCGCGCCCGCAGCGCGTAGAACCCAGCGATCAGTTGCGCGAGACCACCAAAGAAAATCGCGAACGGCCAGATCACGCCGCCCGTGCTGGACGAGCCGTACCAGCCGGCTTGCCAGGCACCCACCATCAAGGTCGCGCCCATGAAGCCGAACAACCCGATGATGGACGGCGCCGCCATGGGGCTGAGCACGACGCGTGTACGCGCGCGCCACCCCACTTCGTCGTCCGCGACAGCTAGCTCTTCCCAACTGTGCCGAGCGCCCACCGGTTCATCCCCGCGCGGATATGGCCGCGCGGAATAGGCAGAGTCGCCCCGACGGGGATCACGCATTGTCATTGTCGATCACCTCACTATTGCGGTGCTGTGGGCGCCGACTCGTTTCATTTCGGACCGGAGCACCCACGTGTCCGGGCATATCTATTGGCTACCCGTGCGGCCTGCCGCTAACCCTTGACCCTGTCAAAACGCCATATCACTACTTCGTCTCACGACTGGAAATAGCGCCGAATCATTGGGCTTCTGCGCGGGTATAACTGACCTTTGCCGAGATTCGGGAACCGCCGAGTTCAGGCGACGTCCGTTCGGGCGTTTTGGGCGCAACCGCACGCGAATTCTGAGCAATGCACGACCAGATGGTGAAGATCTGGCGGCGTTGAGCAGTTGTCGTTCATGCAATGCGAATCGCCGCGCGCATGCACCACCAAAGAGTCATGACAATGCTCAAGGTCGTCGTTGCACCAGCGACACGTCGTGCGTTCGTACTTCACGCGGCCGGCAGAGCGCTCGTTCATGCGTCGAAGGGTAGTGCGTGACCGTGTCAATGAAAGCGCGACGCGCCAGTCTCCAGCTCCACCAGGTTCTGCCGCAGGGTTCGGATGGTCTCGCTGTCGCTGAACTGATCGCAAAATTCTTGCGGCGACTGGTAGATCTCGGCCGCGCCCGCTTCGCGCAACTCTGCCGCGGCGAGACCGCCAGACGTCAGACCGACACACGGGATGTCGAGCGCGCCCGCTGCTTCGACGTCCCATCGTGAATCTCCGACGAAGACGACGCGCTTGCGTTCGAGACCCGACTTCTTCAGCGCGGCTTGCAAGATGTCGGGCGCGGGTTTGCTCCGCTCGGCGTCCGCGGAACTGGTCGCGACCGCGATCACGTCGTCGCAATCGAGTGTCAGCAACAGCTTGTCGAGTTCTTCGGCCGACGATGACGACGCGAGCACCACGGCGAGCCCGGCGTCGGCGCACCTGCGCAGCAACGCCCGCGCGCCAGGCAACGGCCGGAGTCGGTCCCAATACGTCGAGTAAAGGGTCTTCTTCGATTGGTGCAATGCCGGATCACCGTCGCGGTCGCGCTCCCCGCCGATCAACTCGTCGAGGATACGATCCGACCCCATGCCGATCGCGCGGTGAATGCGAGCCATCGGTACGTCGTAGTCGAGCTGGCGAAGTGCTTGCCACCAGCAAACCGTGTGGAGGTATGTCGTGTCGACGAGCGTGCCGTCAACGTCGAACAGCACGCCAGCCGCTTTACCGGGCACCCGCGAGGCCGTTAGTCACGCGGTGACGGCGTCGAGGGCGCTCTTGGCTGCCCGCGGATCGGTCGGCGTGGTCGGCGCATGCTGCTTGAGTTCTTCCATTTGCTGGCCGAGCTCTTGCAGTTTCTTTCGCGGGACGCCGTTTCGCACCTTCGGAAAGAGCTCTTGTTCTTCCTCGTCGATGTGATGTTCCACGGTCTCGATGAGCACGGTCGCCTTGGCGCTGAAGTGCTCCGCGTCAGGAGACCGATCGAGCGACATCGAGAACAGCTCGTACGCCAACACGTCGGCGACGTGGTGCTCTTCGTAGCTTTCGAGAACGTCGTCGTCCAGCTCGGGGAGAAGTTCACGAAGCTGCGGATACATCACCTCGTTTTCGATGTACGTGTGGATCGTCAGCAGTTCGATCATTTTGGTGACCAGCTCGCTCTTGCGTGACAGGTCGCCTCCGCGACGAAAGTCGCGGAAAACTTTCTTGATTTCGCGGTGGTCGTTTTTCAAGAGCACCAAAGCGTCACTTGGCATGCCAGCCCCTTATATCTCGCGTTCGTGCGCGGTGCCTACCCAGGCGCTCGCCCGCAAAACGAAGCCGCGCTGAGCGCTCACGAAACGGGGCGCATTTTCCTCGCCTGTAGAGCGGATCAGGTTCGTGGCAGGGCCGAACGGGTACGTCGACTTGCGTCGCCGACCGGTGAAGTTGACCGGTGAACCGGTCGGCGAGGCGGAGATTGCGATGGAACACTGGGCGGCAGCGGCGGCAGCCTCGATCGTCGCGATAGCGATGGTGGTGCTCGTCGTCCTCCTCAGCTTTCGGTTTGCCGGGCCGGCACCCCCTTACTTGTTCATCAACCGGCCGGCGAGCAGTGCGGCGGCGGCCCCATAGGCCCTTTTTTCTATCGCGTCGCGCGGGCGCCTATCCGATGCGTCGGCAGTTAGGCTGGTGCTGAATCGGTAACGCCGAAGGAGGGTTCCATGTCCCTGCTCGACAAGGCTAAAGAGGCGGCCGAAAAGGCCAGGGTCGCGGCGCAACAAGGCATGCAACAGGGCCAGGCCAAGCTCGACGCGATGCAAGCGAAGCGACGGGCGGATGCGCTTTTGCGCGACCTCGGCGGGGCGTACTACGCGGAGCGACGACACGGCGGATCGCATGACGCGGTCGAGGCCGCGCTGAGCGCGGTCGACGCGCACGTCGCCGAACACGGTCACGTCGACACCGCTCCGGGCCAGCCCGACGCCACCAGCCCGGTGTAGCCGACGCGCGTCAGCGGGCAATCGGGCACGTTTAGACGGACGCCTGTTGCGGGCACATCGCGATCACGGGTTTCGCGCGAGGAGGGCAAGTCATGGAGCACTCGCACCACGACGTCGGAGCATTGATCACTTTGACGCCGGAGCAGTGCCGGCGTGCCGCACTCGCCGTCTGTGGGCGCGCGCAAGACGTCGACGACGCGACGGCGCTGCTCGACGCGCTCGGGCTTCGCGTCGCGTTGCGCCCCGCGGCGGCGGTTCCTGCCTGAACCCTCGGCGTCAGGCACCACGCGAGCACTCGGTAGGCCGTTCGGAGCAGCCGACGATACCCGTTCCGGTGTCATGCCGGGCGAAAGTTCGTCCGATCCATGCCGATAGGGGAAAGACGACTGCCGGTAGACGAGTGCGCGGAAGGTGGTTTCTGGTGCCCGACGCGCGGTCGACCTCCGCGACACCGCCCCGCTCCGCTGTTGTCTACGACGCGACCGCGCTTGTGCAAGCGTGCGCCGCGGCGCTGCCCGAGATTCTGATCGACCCCGCTCAGCCGCGCCTGGTGTTCCAACCCATCGTCGATTTGAAAAAGGGCGCGGTCGCCGGGTACGAGGCGCTCGCCCGCTTCGACGGCCGGGTCGACGCGACCCCCGACAAGTGGTTCGCCGCGGCGGCCATGAGTGGGCTCGGTCCGGCGCTCGAAAGCCGCGTGGTGCGCTCTGTGCTCCACGCGCGTGAGAACCTTCCCGCGAACTGCTTCCTCACGGTCAACGTCACACCGCACGCGCTGACCAGCCCTCCCGTCATGGACGAGTTCTTGCGCGGTGGCGAACTGGCGGGCATCTTCGTCGAGTTGACCGAAGAGCAGGCGATCTCTGATCCCGACGCCATGCGCCGCGACCTGGCACGTTTGCGTGATCGCGGAGCCATGATCGCATTGGACGACGCGGGTTCAGGCTATTCGGGCTTGCAGCGGCTGCTGGCGTTGCGTCCCGAGCTCATGAAGCTCGATCGCTCGCTCGTCGACGGTATTCACGAAGACGAGGCGAAGCGAGCCTGCGTCGAGATGCTGATCGTGCTGGCGAGCCGGCTCGATTCGTGGCTACTGGCCGAAGGCATCGAACAACCGGGTGAATTGCGCGAACTCATCAAACTCGGTGTGCCGCTCGGCCAGGGCTTCTTGCTTGGCCGGCCCGCCGACCCGTGGGCGAGTCTCGGTGCCCAAACGACCGCGCGGATCAGGGTCGCCTACCGTGACGCGTCCGGGCGCGCACACATTTCGGCACTGGTCGAACCGGTCGCGCTCGTCGCCGCTGAGGACGTCGACCGCGTGAGGTCGGCCGACTTTCTCAGCCCGCTCGCGGTTGACGGGCGGGGTGAACAGGGCGACGACAACGAAAACCAGGTCGTCGTGTTGCTGGACGACGACGGCCAGGTCGAGGCCCTTGCGGTCCGTGACGAGGATTCTGGCGTAGCGCGCGAGATCGATGCCACGTTGCGGCTGAACATCACGACGCCGATCGCCGAGGCGGCGCCGATGTGCATGGCTCGCCCGGCCGCGCAACGCTTCGACCCGATCCTGTGTACGCATGACGACGGCACGGTTGCCGGCATCGTGCGAATGGAGCGCATCGTCAACTGGCTCGGTAGTCACTGACTGCCGCGTACGATGAGTCGCATGGCTGACCCGCGGCCGGCAAACACGCGCTGGCTCGACGACGGCGAGCAGCAGGTGTGGCGGTCGTACCTTGCGGCTACCCAGCTGCTCTTCGAACGCCTCAACCAAGAGTTGCAGCAACAATCTGGCTTGCCGCACACATATTACGAAGTGCTCGTGCATTTGTCGGAAGCGCCAGACAGGCAATTGCGTATGAGCGAGTTGGCAAACCGCTCGTTGTCGTCGCGTAGTCGGCTGTCGCACGCGATCGCGCGTTTGGAGGAAGCGGGCTGGGTGCGACGCGAGGGCTGCGCCACTGATCGGCGAGGTCAACTCGCGGTTCTCACCGACGAAGGCTTCGCCGTGCTCGCCGGGGCGGCTCCCGGGCACGTTGAGTCAGTGCGCACGTATCTGTTCGACCCCCTCACACCCGAGCAGGTCGAGCAACTCGGGGACATTTGCCACGCGATCGTGGAGCGTTTGAAAGGTCCGCGCACGCCGGGTGCCGTTGCCGACGACTGCTAGCCGTCGGCAATATTCATAGATACTCGTGGCATGGTCGTGCACCGCGTTGTCGAGGTCGCCCCGGCGCGGCTGTCGCGCTGGATGTCGAATTTCGCTTCGCGGCACGGCGAGTACGCGATGTCGCCAGGCGAGGGAGTGCTGACGCTTGCCGCCGTCGACGGTGCCGTCGCCGACATCGAGCCGCCGTTCCCCCCGCTGCCAACAAATTGGGCGGACGGCGACCCAGTGGCCGGCCTCGTTTCTCATGCGGAAAGGCGGCGCGTCGTCGGAGTCGTGTTGGTGCGCCTGGGAGGCTTCGCCGCGGGAATTTTCGACGGCGCTGACTTGACGTCCTCGAAGGTCGGCGCGCGTCAGGTGCACGGACGTTCCGCCGCGGGCGGCTGGTCGCAACAACGGTTCGCCCGTCGACGCGCGGGTCAGGCGAGGGTGGCCCTCGCGGCCGCGGCTGACGCGGCCGCCGTCGTTCTCTTGCCTGAATTGCCGCGCCTCGACGCTGTCGTGACGGGCGGCGACAAGAACGCCGTGCGGGCAGTGCTTGGCGACATGCGGCTTGCCGCGGTGGCGCCACTCGTGGTCGACAGGGTGCTCGAGGTGCCTGACCCCAAAGCAAAAGTGTTGAAAGAAAGCATTTTCGCGGTAACCGCGATGCGCATCACCCTCAGCGAAGCCGGTTGATCTTACTGGTGCGCGGCGCCCTCCGTCGTCCAGCACCGCACGATGTCGCGCATCGCGAGAATGCCGACGACCTCGTTGCCGTCGAGCACGACGAGATGGCGAAACCCGCCTTTCACCATCGCGAGCGCGGCGTCGTCCATCGCCCAATCCGGCGCGGCGAAAACCAAGTCTTTGGTGAGGTGCGCGCCGACCAACTCACGGTCGACGTCTTGACCGGCGCCAACCGCGTCGAGCACGTCGCGTTCGGTGACAATGCCGAGGCCTGACGTCTCAGGGTCGATGACGACGGCCGCGCCGACCCGTCTTTTCGACATGAGCCGACTTGCCTCACGCAAGCTATGGTTCGGCCCGATGGTCAACACGTCGGGGTTCATGCCGTCTCGCACGCGCATGTCGAGGCCTCCGTCGCCGCCTTGCACGGATGGTCACTCCATGGTGGACCCGGATCTCGAGACCGACAAGCCTTCCGCAAAACCAAGCTTCACGCGCGCAACGCGTCGAGCGTGACGTTGTGCAGCAAGCCATTGCTGCACAGCAGGCTCGGGCTCGCCGGGCTCGGCCCGCCCTCGACACCAGTGGCCCGGCCGCCGGCCTCTTCGACGATCGGCACGAGCGCGGCGACGTCCCAAAGAGCGAGTTCGGGCTCGAGCGCAATATCGACGGACCCCTCAGCGACCAGCATGTACGACCAGAAATCTCCGAAAGCGCGCGTGCGCCAAACCCGGTCGAGCAAAGCGTTGAAGGCAGGACGACGCTGTGCCCACCCGGAAAAGCTCGAATACGAGACCGAGGCGTCGGCCAGCGTCGACACGCGTGAGACCTGATTGCGTCTCGGCTCGCCACCGCCGACCGCCGTCCAGCTGCCCAGGTCTTTCGCCGCCCACCACCGGTGGTTGAGAGCCGGAGCCGACACCGCGCCGACGACGCTTTTTTCGCCGTCGAGCAATCCGATCAGGGTTGCCCACACCGGCACGCCGCGCACGAAGTTTTTCGTCGCGTCGATCGGGTCGATCACCCAGCGACGAGAGCCGGACGACGAAGAGCTGCCGAATTCCTCACCGACGACCGCGTCATCCGGCCGCAACTCGGTCAGGGCGTTTCGAAGCGCCTCTTCGACGGCGCGGTCGGCGTCGCTGACCGGGGTGAGGTCGGGCTTGGTGTCGACGCGCAGGTCGAGCGCGCGAAACCTGTCGAGGCTGATGCGGTCGGCGATGTCGGCAAGTCGCAGCGCAACGTCCAGGTCGTCGGTGTAGGGCATGAGGCCGACGGTATCGGATGGCTCCGTCTGAAAGTACGGGTTCGAGGCCGGGGCCGCGAGCGGCCGCGCGATAGCGTCCGTGGCATGCGATGGACAGTGCACGGCGAGCGCACGCTTTACGACAGCGATTGGGTGCGGCTCGCGCTGGTCGACGTCGAGATCCCGGGCGGCCGGCGTTTCGAGCATCACGTGGTGCGGGTGCCAAGGCCGGCGGCCGGAACGGTGGTCTACCACCCCGAGCGCGGCATTTTGCTGCTCTGGCGGCACCGGTTCATCACCGACTCGTGGGGATGGGAGGTGCCGGGTGGGGGCATCGACGCCGGCGAGACTCCTGAGCAAGGCGCGGCGCGCGAGGTACTCGAAGAGACCGGCTGGCGCGCCGGACCGCTGAAACAGATCGCGGTTTACCACCCGAGCAACGGTTTGAACGACCAGACGTTTTACGTGTTCGTGGCCGACGGCGCCGAGTATGTCGGTGAGCCGGCCGACCCGAGCGAGTCCGAGCGCGTCGAGTGGCTGCCGCTTCGCGACGTCAGGCGGCTCGTGCGCGACGGTGGCGTGCGCGACGGGCTGAGCCTGTCGGCGTTGTCGATGGCATTCTTGTTTGAACTTCCGCAACGGACAGACGCCTCGTGAGGCCGGATCCCGCGAGCGTGCTACCACCCGATGAGGCGGCGCTACGCCGTTACCTTGTCGAAGAATCTTTTCTGACAAGAGAATACGGCGTCTACTGGAGGTCGGGCGGCAGCGTCGACGTCTGGTCGGTCAGGCCGCGCATTGACGTAAGTAATCGTCGCAGCGAGTCGAGTCGCGCCGGCTCGGCACGGCCCGCTGCCACCCAATCGTCGAGCGCGCAGCGCGCGATCTCGTCGTCGGAGTCAGGCAGCGGCAGGTGCCTGCAGCCGCGCGGACATTCGGCGGTGCCTGGCACCAGATCGGGAAACGCCGCGACGACGCGGTCGGGTTCGACGTGCGCGAGGCCGAACGAACGCACACCCGGGGTGTCGATCACTCGTCCGCCGGCAGGCAGCTCGAAAACTACAGTGGACGTCGACACGTGCCGCCCCCGCCCGGTGACTTCGTTGACGTCGCCGGTTGCCCGGAAAGCACCTGGTACCAAAGCATTTATCAAGGTTGACTTACCGACGCCGGAGTGGCCGGCCAGCACGGTCAACCGGTCGCGCAGCAACTCGGGCAATTCAACCCCCGGTGAACGATGCGCGGTCACGACCACCCGAACGTGGAACGACGAGTACGTCGATACGAGCGGCGCCGGATCGGCGAGGTCGGCTTTCGTCAGAATCAGTAGGGGTTCGAGGCCACCGTCGAACGCGGCCACCAGATAGCGGTCGATGAGCCGGGTTCGCGGCTCGGGATTAGCGACAGCGCAGACAATTCCGAGCTGGTCGGCGTTCGCGACGATGGCGCGTTCGACAGGATCGGTGTCGTCGGCGCTTCGCCGAAGCAACGAGGTGCGCGGTTCGATGCGCACGAGGCGCGCGAGCGTGTCAGTTTTTCCCGAAACGTCGCCGACCAGCGCCACGCGATCGCCCACGACAACCGATTTTCGCCCCAATTCACGGGCGCGAACGGCGGTAATTTCGCGGTCGCCGATCACGCAGGTGAACCTGCCGCGGTCGATAGCGACGACAAAACCCTCGCGGGCTTGCGAATGCGCGGGACGCAACCGGCTGCGCGGTCGGGTGCCGCGGCCGGGCCGCACGTGGACGTCGTCCTCGTCGAAGTCGCGGGGTTTGCGACTCATCGGCGTCCGGTCGAATTCACGGGAGGAGCGCACTCCAGAGCTCGACGAAGTCGGGCATCGTTTTTGCTGTGGTGGCAACGTTTTCGACCATGATTCCCGGCACCGCCAAGCCCAAGACCGCCGCGGTCGTTGCCAGCCGGTGGTCGTCGTAGGTGGCGAAAGTGCCCGCGTGTAAAGACTTTGGCCGTATGGTCAGTGAGTCGGGCGCTTCGAGAACGTCGCCGCCGAGGTTGTTGATTTCGCGGGCGAGCGCGGCGAGCCGGTCGGTTTCGTGGCCCCGCATGTGCCCGATCCCTCGTAGCACGGACGGCGAATCGGCGAGCGCGGCAAGCGCGGCCAAGGTCGGAACGAGTTCGCTGACGTCGCGCAAATCGGCCTCGATGCCGTGAATCGACGAGGCGCCGCGAAGCACGAGATCGCCGTCAGAGAAGGAAAAACTCGCGCCCATCGCCGACAGCAGGTCGGGAAGCGCCTTGCCCGGCTGGGTGGTCGATCGTGGCCAGCGCGCGACGCGCACCACGCCGCCGGTAACCAACGCGGCGGCGAGAAAAGGCGCCGCGTTCGACAGATCGGGCTCGACGTCGACGACGCCGCCGGCGATCGGCCCGGGCGTCACGTGCCAGGTCGAACCGTCGACGTCGACCGCGATGCCGCGCTCGCGCAACATCGCGACGGTCATCTCGATGTGCGGCATCGACGGCAGCGAGGTGCCGGTGTGAGCGATGACGACGTCCGACTCAGCGCGCGCGGCGGCTAACAGCAGCGCCGAAAGGAATTGGCTCGACGCCGACGAATCGATCTCGGTTTTTCCACCGGCAAGGCGACCAGTGCCCAAGACAACAAGGGGCAGCGTTCCGCGACCGGAATCGTCGATGCGCACCCCGAGCTGACGCAGGCCCTCGATCAGTGGCCGCAGCGGGCGGTTGCGGGCGTAGGGGTCGCCGTCGAAGCGCACCTCGCCGTCGGCAAGGGCACCGACCGCCAACAGGAACCGCATCACGGTGCCGGCCAGACCGCAGTCGACATCGGCCGGGCCGCGCAAGGCGGCAGGCGTGACGAGCCAGTCTTGCCCGGAGTCGTCGACCCCGATGCCGAGCGCGCGAAGCCCGGCAGCCATCAGGTCGGTGTCGCGCGAACGAAGGGCGCCACGAATCGTGGTGGGCGCACCCGCCAGCGCGGCGAGCGGCAGCACCCGATTGGTGATCGACTTCGAGCCGGGCAGGTCGACCCGGGCGTCGATCGGGCCGGAGGCCGCCGGCGCGGGCCAAAGGTTCGCGGTCATCACACGCAGAACTTACCGCCCTGAACTCACCGCTCCCGCGCGTGCGGCCCCGAAATCAGCCCGAGGTGAGATGGTGGGTTGATGTGCGGTCGATACGCGTCGTCTCGCGGCCCCGACGACCTTGTCGCGGAGTTCGGCGTCGAGCGGGTGGCCGTCGATGAGCGGCTCGCGCCGAACTACAACGTCGCGCCGACTGATGACGTGTACGCCGTCCTCGAACGAATCGACAAGTCCAACCCGGACGTCGAGCCGCAGCGCCAGCTTCGCGTCGTCCGGTGGGGATTAGTCCCGTCCTGGGCGAAAGACCCGAAAATTGGCAGCCGCCTCATCAATGCCCGAGTTGAGACCCTCGACGAAAAACCGGCTTTCAGAAAAGCCTTTGCGGCCAGGCGCTGTTTGCTCCCGGCTGACGGATACTACGAGTGGTACGACGGCGCTTCCGCGGAACTCGGCTCTGCCGAACTTCCGAGGGGTTCGCGTGGGCGCCGCAAGCAACCGTTCTTCATCCACGACCAGGGCGGGGGGATTTTGGCGATGGCCGGACTCTACGAGTTCTGGCGCGACCCGCACGCGCCGAAAGACGCTGATCCCTGGCTGGGGTCGTGCACGGTTATCACCACCGACGCCACCGACGACGTCGGGCGAATTCACGACCGCACGCCGATGCTGATCGACGCCGCGCATTGGGATGAGTGGCTCGACCCGAGGCTCCACGACCCATCACGGGTGCGCGATCTGCTGGTGCCCGCGAGGCAAGGGAAGTTGCGCGCGTACGCGGTTTCGACCGACGTGAACGACGTGAAGAACAACAGTCCCGAACTCTTGCGCCCGATCGACGGGGCTGCGCTTCCCGTTTGAGCCCCGCCGCGGCGCCGATGGTGCGCATTCGCTCTCGGCGGGTAAAGGCACGACACACCAAAAGGAAGGACGCCCGTGCATACCGTGGATACGCAGGAAGCTCGGCAGCGGCTCGAGGGAATGTTGGCCGAGCTCGACCGATCTGTCGCGACGCTCACGCCCGCGTCCGACACCAGCGATCATCACGGCACGCCGGGCGATGCCGATGCGGGTCTCGACCTCGCTGACAATGCTCGCGCGGCCGCGTTGCTACAGGTCGCGCAACAGCAAAGGCGCCAAGTCGTGGAGGCGCTACGGCGAATCGACGAGGGCACGTACGGCCTTTGTGTCGTGTGCGGCACGCCGCTGCCGGAAGGCCGGCTCGAAGCCAGGCCGGAGGCGGCGCGTTGCGTGACCTGCCAGGCGAAGTCGGAACTTCGCTGATGTGGCGCGAAGTCGGAACTTCGCTGATGTGGCGCGCGAAGTCGGAACTTCGCTGAACAAGATCAGTACGGACGCCGAGAAGAAAAGCGCCGGCGCCGCATCGCCGATGGCCGCACCGGCGCCCGTCGAGACACCTGTCGGTTCGGCGCACGTGTTTGTCGACATGCCGCCGAAGTCGACGCGCGGCGTGCTGGTGCTCGGCCACGGCGCCGGTGGCGACGTCGACGCACCCGATCTCGTGCTGCTGCGCGACGCGGCCTTGGAGATCGGATTCGCGGTGGCCAGGGTGCGCCAGCCGTACCGCGTGGCGGGGCGGCGCGCTCCCGCGCCGCCCCGCCAGCTCGACGCGGCCTGGCTTTGCGTCGTCGATCAGCTTCAATCGGCCTCCGGGCCGTTCGCGTCGACTCGTCGGCTTCGTGATCGTCCTGTGGTGTTCGCCGGCCGCAGCAGCGGAGCGCGCGTGGCTTGCCGCACCGCTCGCGCCGGGGGCGCGGTCGCGGTCGTCGCGCTCGCGTTTCCGCTGCATCCGCCGGGCAGGCCAGAAAGAAGTAGGGCCGCTGAACTCGAGACGGGCGTGCCGCTGCTCGTCGTCCAGGGAAGTCGTGACGCTTTCGGCCGACCGGGCGAGTTTCCGCGCGATATCGAGATCATCGAGGTTGCTGGATCCGATCACGGCCTGAAGTCCGCGGCGTTCGCCGCCGCCGCGCATGAAGCCGCCCGCTGGATGCTCACGCGATCGCCGAACTGAGCCTTTCGGGAATCGGTCGGCCCCGCGTCGCGTTGCACACCGTCGACGGCCGCGACCAGTGTGGCCGTGGCAAGTGCTGCTACGACAAGCGCCGGAACGGACTTTCTCGAGGATGGAAACCGCGTGACTGGAACCTGCTCGACGCGGTCACCGCTCGACTGGCCGGAGTGGCCGATCGAGAACGCGCGGCCGCAACGTCTTCCTGGCGCGACCTCGCAACCTGTTCTTGACGGAACGCTGAACCCGAGTGCGCTACCGCGGCGAACCGCGGTGCCCGGTCGACCGATAGTCTCCGCGAAAGGCACGAAAGGCACGACTGCGAGTCGAGGAGCGGCGTCGGTGGCAACCGCTGAGTCGATCGAGGAGCGCAGCGCGCGCTTCGAGCGCGACGCACTGCCCTTCCTCGATCAGTTGTACTCGGCAGCCTTGCGCATGACCCGCAACCCAGCCGACGCCGAGGATCTCGTGCAAGAGACCTTCGTCAAGGCGTTCGCCGCCTATCACCAGTTCGAAGAGGGCACGAACCTCAAGGCGTGGCTGTATCGCATCCTCACCAACACGTTCATCAACAGCTACCGCAAAAAGCAGCGCGAGCCTCGACAGTCCAGCGGCGACGAACTCGAAGACTGGCAGTTGGCGCGTGCGGCCGAGCACACGTCGTCCGGTTTGCGGTCGGCCGAGATGGAAGCACTCGACCACTTGCCCGACTCCGACGTGAAAGAGGCGCTGCAGGCGCTGCCGGAGGAGTTTCGGATCGCGGTGTATCTGGCTGACGTCGAGGGCTTCGCGTACAAAGAAATCGCGGAAATCATGGGTACTCCGATCGGCACAGTGATGTCGAGGCTGCACCGCGGCAGGAGGGCGTTGCGCGACGCTCTTGAGGATTACGCTCGCGAGCGCGGCGTTGTGCGTGGCGCGCCCGCGCAAAGCGAAGGCGAGCAAGGCGAGCAAGGCGGTGCGGGGAAATGAGTTGCGGGCACCCACACGAGACTCCTTGTTCTGAGATTCTCGAGCAGGTCTACCTCTATCTCGACGGCGAGGCCGGTCACGAGGAGCAGGCGCGCATTCGCGAGCACCTCGACGACTGCGAGCCGTGTCTTCGCCAGTACGGTCTCGATCAAGCGGTCAAAGCGCTGGTCGCCCGCACCTGTGGCTGCGACCACGCGCCGCAAGAGTTGCGCACGCGCGTTCTCGCCCGCATCCGTGAGGTGCAGTTCGAGATTTCGCAGGTCGAGTACCGACCCGATTGATCGTAAACTCGGTCGGTGCGCGTTCTCGTCACTGGCGGTGCCGGTTTCATCGGCTCGTCTCTCGTCGACCGTTTGCTCGCCGAGGGGCATGATGTTGTGGCCCTCGACGACCTTTCGACCGGCACGCTCGACAACCTCTCCGACGCCCGCGCGCGGCGTCGATTTTCTTTTGTGCGCGGTGACATCACCGATGGCGGGCTGCCGGACGTCGTAACAGCGGCCGCGCCAGACGTCGTGTTTCATTTGGCCGCGCGCACCGGGCCCCGGGCGAGCATTCGCGACCCAGTCGAAGACGCGCGGCGCAACGTGCTCGGCACCGTCAACCTGCTCGAAGCTGCCCGTGCAAGCGGCGCGCGGAAGGTGGTTTTCGCGTCGTCCGGTGGGGCGATTTATGGCAACGCGGCAAGGCAACCGGTCAGCGAACGGGTAGGGGCCGACCCGTTATCGCCTTACGGGGCAGCAAAAATCAGCGGCGAGATTTACCTCGGCATGTATCGCAAGCTCTACGGCGTGCGGACGGCGACGCTCGCGTTGGGCAACGTGTACGGGCCCCGGCAAGAGCCGGACGACGACACGGGCGTGGTCGCCACTTTTTGTGCCGCGATGGCGAGACGCGAACCGACCACGATTTTCGGCGACGGCACGAACGCGCGGGATTTCGTTTTCGTCGACGACGTGGTCGACGCGTTCGTGAGAGCGGCCGAAAAACCGTGTGATGGCAGGCGGTTCAATGTCGGCTCGGGCATCGCGACGTCGGTTCGGCAGTTGCATGCGCTGGTGGCCGAATTAGCCTGTCGCGCCGACGAACCGCGATTCGCCGATGGCCGACTCGGCGAATGGCACGGCGTCGCGCTCGACGTTTCGTCGGCTCGCCACGGTCTTGGGTGGGAGCCGTTTACCCCGCTGCGCGAAGGAGTTTCGCGTACCCTGGCGTGGGTCAGCCGGTCAGCCGGCGGTTGAGGGCGTCGAGCACCGCCCGGGCGACGGCGTCGGCTTCGTCGCTTCGCACCAGCGCTGAACCGGTGAGCACCAGCTCGCCGACGCGTGGCACGGCGACCTGGATGATGCACGCGGCCATGCGGCGCATGCCCATGGTCGATACGGTCGCGAACTCGATTTCGGCGGGCAGGCCTAGCAATTCGCCGACGGCGTCGAGGGTCGCGCGAGCGACAAGGGTATGCCGATGGCTCAAACTCGACGGCCCGATCGAGCGCCCTTCGTGGGATTCGTCGCCGGCTGACACGACGACGGAGGCGTCTGCCTCCGACCCGGCCGTGCGGATGCTGACTGAGGCGATGACCGGGCGCGCCGCTACCTCGGACGACGAATGGCTGTCAGGCAACGTGACGACCGCCGGCACCGCGACTTCGCCGTCATCGAACTGGACGACGCTGACGATGCGGTGGTCGATGTCGAGGCCGTGCAGTGCCAGCGCCAACGACTGAACGTCTCGCACGATCTGCTTCGCGTTCTTGCTTCGACTCGCGACGATGTGAATTTCGGTCGGGAAGCTGTCGGGGCCGGTCACCACGCTGGCCGCGCGGATACCCGGTACCTGGCGGAGTGACTCCTCGAACTCAGGCAGAAGTCGCAGGGTCGGCATCGCGGCGGGCGTCCTTTCCTTGGGCCGGAACCATAGTGACCACCGTCGTGGCGAGGTCGGCAGCCGGGGTAGCTCGCCGCGGGTCGCTCGCGATGAGCGCGAATGCCGCTCGCACCGCTCGCCTGGTCTCTTCGGTCGTCTGGTTCCGCCCGCTTTTCGCGGTCGGCGGAACCAGAAACTGGACGGCGGCGAGTTCGGTCACCTGCTTGTCGGTCACCCGCGTATCGGTGCCGGTGCTGGTGCTGTCACTGATTTCGGGGCCGCGCATACGCTCTCCGGCCGCCGCGACCGCGGCTGTCGCGTCGGCCCACGAACCCGCCACCTCGTCGGCTTCGGCCACTGCCTGTCTTTCGGCCTCGTCGCGAAGGGCTAACACTCGCGGCACGATCGTCGTCGCGTAGCTCTCGGCCGCTCGTACTGACGCTCGCTGCCACCATCGCAGGGTGCGCGCGGTTTCGTCGTCGATGCGTTGCTCCGCGAGTGCGCGGGCCACCTCGACGTCGAACCTCGCCGTCGTCTCGTCGGGCCGGACGTCGATCAGCGCGGCTACGACTGCCGCGTATCGCTTCGCGTCGTCTCTTCGGTGCTGGCGAGCGGGAATGGTCGCGCCTGGCGCGGTAGCGGGGGAACGGTGCGAGTCGCTCATCGTGGTCACCACCCGGCTTGCGTGCTCGGTCGTCACCGACTGTGCGGGGAGCGTAATGCAGTCGCCGGGCTTTGCGCGAGTTTCTCACCCGAGTTTCTCGGGCCGGTTTCCCTGCCGAACGTTCTTGATCGGTGTCGGAGAGTGAAATCGGATAAATGTGCACGATCAATGTGTCAAAGGCACAGACTTTTCATGACTTGTAGTCATTTGGGACTGGACCAATCGGGTTGAGCGAAAGTCATGTGGCAGAAGTGTCTTGTGGGTCTTGACTTGGCCCGATCTTGACCGATTCACTCACTACCAAGTGACCTACGCCGCGCCGTGCTATGGCGCGGGTGCGGGGGCTTGCAGGCGCGCGACTCACCGTCGAGCGGCTGCGCGGAACAACTGGAGAGCGAGACGGAGATCGGCGGAGTTCTTTCGCGTCGTGAACTACTCCAAGCGGAGCGTATCGCGCGCGGGCCATAGCGGCGCCCGTGACGTGATTTGCAAGGAGCTGGAAGTCATGTCGAAGATCACCGCGATCGTTGAAAAGATCCTCACGGGTGCACACCATTGCTGGAACTGAACCAGTGGCCGTCCCCGTCTCGCGCTCTGGTTCACCAGCCGAGGAGCGAATGATGCGGTCGTTGCCGCACCCAGCGGTGGCCTACATCTTCGTCGTCATGCTCGCGGGCTGCGCCGCCGCGGCGTCGGTGGCGGTAACCCACGTCTCCTGGGCACAAGTAGTGCTGCTGACTGTGCTGTTTTGGGCCAGCGACTTCGCGCCCGTCGTGACTCGCACGCGGCTTCTCAATGTATCGACGAGTTTTCCGGTTGCCTTCGCGGCGGTACTTCTTGCCGGACCCGCCGCCGCTTCATTCGTTTGCCTGGCGGGCACGCTTGGTCGCCTCGGCCGAATTGCCTGGTACAAGCGTGTTTTCAACGCTTGCCAAGTAGCGATCTGCGCTTTTGCCGCCGGCTGCGTCTACGACGTGATACCGGGCGGAGGCCAGGATTTCGCATTAGCCCACTTCCCGAGAGTGCTGGTCGCGGCGGCCTTCGCGGGGTTCGCTCAATGGTCGATCAACCAGATCCTTGTCGCCATCGTCATCCGACTCACGGCGCAAATCCCGTTACGCAACGTCTGGAACGGGATGTCCGAGACCGCGTTTCCGAGCCTCGGGTACGGCTTTATCGGTCTGATGATTGCCGTGCTGTGGGCTGGGGGCGTAGGGCCGGTCGCGGGATTACTTGTACTGGCTCCGATGCTCATTGCGCGGTGGGCTTTCAAACAGTATGGCGAGCAGCACAAGGCGTATGAGGCAACCGTCGCATCGCTGATCCGGGCGGTCGAAACCAAGGATTACTACACGCGCGGCCACAGCGAGCGTGTTTCCAAGGCATCTGTGATGCTGGCGGAGAAGCTCGGCATGCGCGGCGATCGCCTCGAAATGCTGCGTTACGCGGGAATGCTGCACGACGTCGGAAAGCTCGGCGTCCCGACGAAACTGCTGCAAAAGACCGGGCCGCTTGACGACGAAGAGTTCGCCGCGATCAAGCTGCACCCGACCCGCGGGGTCGACATGGTTACCGGCATCGAGTTTCTCGACGAGGCGATGCAAGGCATCAGGCATCACCACGAGCGGATCGACGGCCTCGGCTACCCCGACGGGCTCAAGGGTGACGAGATTCCCGAGTTCGCAAGGGCGATCGCCGTTGCGGACGCCTTCGATTCCATGACCTCCACTCGTTCATATCGGGGTGCGCGCTCGGTCGAGGCCGCTATCGCCGAGCTCAGACATTGGTCGGGCACCCAGTTCGACCCGGTCATGGTCGGGGCGCTCATCGCGGCTGTCGAGGAGCGCGGCTGGGAAACGAGTGTCGGGCCGGTGCCTGAAACGGTCGACCCGTCGGTGCTCGTGCCGCGCGACCACGACGATCCGTCGGCCGACGTCGCGGCGGCCGTCATCCCGTCGCAGTCGTACGGCCAGCCCGCCGAGGCGTTCTAGCCCATGGCCATCCATCGTCAGGTCGCGAGGGTTGAGCGGGTATTCGTCGCCGCGGTAGCCGTCGCGCTCGCGGTCTGCGTTGTTGCCTTGGCTTTCGACGGCGTCGTCCGGGCGGATATTGCCGGCGCGTACATCGGGCTGGTGGCCATTGGCGAGCTGATGTCCGTGCGCCTTCCCGGCGACCGCCCCGCCGCGCCGATAGCCTCCGCGGCGGCTGTCGGTTACGCGTTTCTCTTCGACGTCGGTGGCCAACCCGTCGCCCACGGCGTCGCGCAGGTCGTCGTCGCCGTCGCGCTGGGTTGCGGGGTCGGCGCCGCAATCCAACTGGTCGCGGGGCGTCGTCCGAACACGACGTTTTTCGCCCGGCGGATCGTCGTGGCGGCGGTCGCGGCGCTGCTTTTTCACGCGACCGCGCCGAAGAAACTGACAATCGAGCCGCTCGACGCGTTCAAGCAAGACCTGCGCTGGATCGCCCTGCTCATGGTCGCCGTCGTCGTGGTCGCGGTGCTCGTCGATATCGCCGTCGCGGCGGCGATTCGCGCTGACGGTCGCGTGAGTCACTTCCGCTGGACGTTGCGCGAAGAAATCCGCTCGACCGCGGGGCTTTGGGCGGCGGTCGGTGCCACCGGCGCGCTGACCGCGCTTGCCACGCCGTCTATGAACTTGTATGCGCTGCCGACTTTCTGCGTGCCACTGTTGCTCACGCAGTTCGCGTTTCGCCGGTTCGCGGCGATCCGTACGACCTATCGGCAGACGATTCGCTCGTTGTCGCGGGTCACCGAGGTGAGCGGCTACGTACAAGACGGGCACGGCACCCGGGTCAGTCAGCTCGCCATCGCGATCGGCCGCGAACTCGAGTTGCCCGAACACCGTCTCGCCGACCTCGAATACGCGGCTCTCTTGCACGACATCGGGCAGCTTTCGCTCACCGACTTCATCCCGGGCGGCTCAACCCTGGTGGTGGCGTCGAGCGAGCGGCAGCGCGTGGCCGAACTTGGGGCCGACGTCATCAAGACGACCGGCGTGCTCGACCGGGTGGCCGACATCGTCGCGCGTCAGGCCGACCCGTACCGCCGCCATCGCGAACCCCCCGACGACACGCTGCCGATCGAAAGCCGCATCATCAAGGCGGCGAGCGCGTACGACGATCTCGTCGGCGCCGACGAAAGTCCCGACGCCGCGGCCGACGCGCTCGAGCGGTTGCGACTCGGCCTGGCTTACGAGTACGACCCGCGCGTCGTTGAGACGCTGACTCGCGTCGTCCACGCCAGCGTTTCCCGCCCGACGCAGCGATCCCGACAAAACTCGGCCTGAAACTTCGTCTAGTCGGCTGCCAGGCACCGATCGTCTGCCCGGTAAGTTCGGATCGCGCGCGGCGTGCGCGTCACGAATCGGCGGGAGGGTAAGCGGTGTTCGAGTCGGTCCTGGTGGCGAACCGCGGTGAGATAGCCCGGCGCGTCATCGCCACGGTGCGGCGCATGGGCTTGAAGGCGATCGCCGTCTACTCCGAGGTCGACGCCGACCTCCCGTTCGTGCGCGAGGCCGACGACGCCGTGCTGCTCGGCGCGGCCGCGCCGTCTGAGAGTTATCTCGATATCGCGAAAGTGATCGAGGCGGCGAAACAGTCTGGCGCGCAGGCGATTCATCCCGGCTACGGGTTCCTTTCCGAGAACGCCACGTTCGCCCAGGCCGTCGCCGACGCCGGGCTGATCTGGATCGGGCCGTCGCCCGAAGCGATCATCGCGATGGGCGACAAGGTGGCCGCGCGCAACCTGGTTGGCGACGCCGGGGTGCCGGTCGCGCCCGGCACCCGAGAGCCGGTAACCGACGTCGAAGCCGCGGTGCTCGCCGCCAAGGAGGTCGGCTACCCGCTCATGGTCAAAGCCGCCGGCGGCGGTGGCGGCATCGGCATGAGCATCGCGCACGACGAAGAACATCTGCGGACGGCGTTCGCCACCGCTCAAAACAGCGCGGCTCGGTTCTTCGCCAACCCGGCGATCCTGCTCGAGCGTTACGTCGAGTCGGCGCGACACGTCGAGGTGCAGATTTTCGGGCTGGCGAGCGGTCGCGTCGTCGCCCTCGGCGAGCGCGATTGCTCGGTGCAGCGCCGCCACCAAAAGGTGGCTGAAGAAACGCCCTGCCCCGTATTGACGCCCGAACTGCGCGCCCGCATGCTCACCGCGGCGGTTCGGGCGGGCGAGTCGGTCGACTACCGCGGCGCCGGCACGGTCGAGTTTCTCCTCGATCCGGCGAGCCTCGATTCGGGCGGCTCGTTCTACTTCCTCGAGATGAACGCGCGCCTTCAGGTCGAGCATCCCGTCACCGAACTCGTCACCGGCATCGACCTGGTCGAACAGCAACTGCTGACGGCGGCGGGGGAGTCGCCGTCCTTCGATCCCGATGCCGTCGCCCCGTCGGGGCACGCGATCGAGTTGCGCGTCTACGCCGAAGACCCGAAGCGGTTTTTCCCCAGCCCCGGCACGATCACGACGTGGGTCGAGCCGTCGGGCCCCGGCGTACGCGTCGACGCCGGCTACACGGGCGGCAACAAGGTCACCCAGTTCTACGACCCCCTCCTGGCCAAGCTGTGCGTGCACGGCACCGACCGGGCCGACGCGCTGGCACGGGCGCGTGAAGCCGTGGCCGCGTTCGCCGTCGAAGGGCCGAAGACGAACCTGCCGTTCTTTGTCGAACTCCTCGACAACGCCGAGTTCGTGAGCGGCCACTACGACACCGGTTTGATCGGCCGCATGCGGTCGTGACCCTTTGGCCGGACGGCGCGCGGGGATCGCCGTCCGAGATTGCTGCCGTCGTGGTTTGATGCGGTTGCCGCACCGACGTCTCGCGGAACTCGATGAAGAGGAGGCCCAGTGGCCGAGGAAGTACGCGCCGAGATGGTGGCCAACGTCTGGAAGATTGTGGTCGCCGAAGGCCAGCAGGTCGACGACGGCGAAACGTTGGTGATCTTGGAGTCCATGAAGATGGAGATCCCCGTCATCGCCGAGTCGTCCGGAACGGTGCGAGAACTCAAGGTGGCCGAGGGCGACGTCGTCCAAGAGGGTGATTTGATCGCCGTGATCGAGTAGGCGGGGATTCGCCGTCCTCGCGGGTCAAGGTCGAGCGTGGCGAGGCCGAATCAACCAGCGTGAGCCCTAGCCCCGCCAACCTGACAATCGAACCGTTCCTGCGCGCTCTCGTCGAATCGGGCGGGTCCGACCTGCACTGCAAGGTCGGATCGCCGCCCCGGGTACGCATCGACGGAAAGCTGCGCAAGCTCCAGACCGCCGACCTCTCCGCTGCCGACACCGAACGCATGGTCGGCGAGGTGATGCGCGCCGACCTGATCGACCAATTCGCGCGCACGAATGAGGCGGACTTCGCGTACTCGCTGCCCGGCGTGGGCCGGTTTCGGGTCAACGCGTTTCGCTCGCGCGGCTCGGCCGGCCTGGTCTTTCGACGGGTCAGCGTTGGCGCGATCCCGCTCGACGAACTCGGATTGCCGCCGATCCTTTCGCAGCTGGCCTTGGAGCCACGCGGCCTCGTGCTCGTCACCGGACCGACGGGCGTCGGCAAGTCGACGACCTTGGCCGGCATGATCGATCACATCAACAACAGCAAGGAAGTGCACATCGTCACGGTCGAAGACCCGATCGAGGTGCTGCACTTCGACAAGCTGGCCATGATCAACCAGCGCGAGGTGCGGGTCGACACCGAAGACTTCGCCACCGCGCTGCGCGCCGCGATGCGCCAAGACCCTGACGTCATCCTCGTCGGTGAGATGCGCGACCAGGAGACGGTGAAGGCCGCTTTGTCGGCGTCCGAGACGGGCCACTTCGTCATGTCGACGCTGCACACCACCGACGCCGAAGAGACGGTCAACCGCATCATCGATTTCTTCCCGCCGCATGAGCAAAAGCAGGTTCGGCTCTCGCTCGCCGGATCGCTTCGCGGCATCGTCTGCCAACGTCTCATTTCGCGGGCGGACGGCGTAGGACGCTGCGTGGCCATGGAAGTCTGCATCAACACCGGACGAGTGGCCGAGGCGATCAGCGACCCCGACAAGACCTCGCTGATCAGCGACCTGATCGCCGAGGGCGCGTATTACGGCATGCAGACGTTCGACCAGCATCTCGTCGCTTTGATACGGGACGGCGTCGTCACGCTGGAGGACGCGATGGCCGCCTCGACCAACCCGCACGACCTCACCGTGGAGCTGCGCCGGCTCGGCCTGGTCGCCTGACGGCGGCCTTCGCGCTGGGGCTGGCTGGTCGACGTCAGGCCGGGTTTGGGCGCTGCAGGCGGGCGACGAACTTGTACCGGTCGCCGCGATACACGGAGCGCACGTATTCGACCGGCTGACCGTCGTCGCCGATGCTGTGGCGGCTCAGCAGGAGAAGCGGCAGACCGACGTCGGTGCCGAGGAGATGGGCTTCTCGAGGCGGAGCAGGCACGGTCTCGATGGTCTCTTCGGCCTCGCGAAGCCGCACGCCATACTTCTCGGCCAGAGCAGCGTAAAGCGAGTGCGAACGGTTGAGGTGACGGCGTAGCCCGGGAAAGCGCTGAGCCGACAGGTGCGTGGTCTCGATCGCCATCGGCTCGCCGTTCGCGAGCCGTAATCGCTCGATGCGCAGTACTCGGGCGCGTGGTTTGATGGCGAGCCGTTCCGCAAGGACGTCGTCGGCGGCAACGTAGCCGATATCGAGCAACCTCGACGTGGGTTCGAGCCCTTGGGCGCGCATGTCCTCGGTGTAGCTGGTGAGCCGCAGCGCCTGGGCGACCTTCGGTTTCGCGACGAAGGTGCCTTTCCCCTGGATTCGTTCGAGTCGACCTTCCACCACGAGTTCTTGGAGGGCCTGGCGGACCGTGGTACGCGACGTCGAGAACTCGACGCTGAGCGTGCGCTCGGGCGGTACCGGGCTGCCGGGCGGGAGCGTCTCGGTCATCTCGAGAAGATGCCGCTTCAGCGCGTAGTACTTGGGGATGCGCGGCTCTCCGGCGAGAGTCTCGTCGACGCTCGCCGACGCTGAGGTGGCCGTCACGAAATAGCCCCAAATCTCGAAGAGCGAACGCCGGCTCGGATGAAACCGGCATCACCAACGCTGCCAGCGACTGCCAGCGGTTGCCAGGCTATGCCACTCGTCAACCCATCGCGAGCGTTTCGCGCGCGGTGAGACGATCGCCAAAAAACACCGTCACGGTTTTTCGCGTTTGCCACTGGTCTGGGTGATCCGGGCGTATTCTCACGCTGATTACCCGGCGTAGCGGGGATTGCCTGGGTTCGTCCACCTGGCGCCCACCGGAGGGTCGGCTGGTCTAGACCAGTTGTCGAATGCGTAGATTATTCGCCCGCGATTTCCGGCTGCCCACGCGCCCGAGCTTTCCTCCTGGCGCAGGCGTGATCAGCGGTCAGATCACAGTTATGACACGACGCCCCACGCATCCGCCCCGACCTCTTGACACCCGAAGTGGTCTATGCCAGCCTCGCGAGTGGTCTAAACCAATCGGGGCCGGGGTGCGGGCGTACTCGGCCAACCGTGATCCTGAGGAGGACGCGCGTGAAAGCTCGGTACCTGACCGTGGCGGGTCTCGCCGCGGCACTCGCCGTCGCCGGCTGCAGCAGCAGCGGCGGTGGCACTGCCAACAACACAACATCGCCGTCGAGCGGCGGAAGCAGCAGTAGCAGCCCTGCGTCGCAGCAGCCATCGTCGGCGGCACCTAACAGCGCGAGTGGCACGCTCACCGTCTGGTTGCAGGTCGACGCGCAAAAGGGTTGGCCTGATGCCGTTACGGCCGCCAACACGGCGTTCAACCAGAAGTACCCGAACGTCAAGGTCGACGTTCAGTACCAGCAGTGGAATGACCACTTGACCAAGTTCGACACCCAGTTGGCCGCGGGCACTGCTCCTGACGTGATCGAGATGGGCAACACCGAGATGGCCAAGTACATGGCTAATGGTGCGTTCGCCGACCTCACCAACGATGTCGGCCAGTTCCCGAACTCCGACACGTGGCTACAGGGTCTGGCAGGCTCCGCGCAACTCGATGGCAAGACCTACGGCGTGCCGTACTATGCCGGAGCTCGGGCGGTGATCTACCGTACTGACCTTTACGGCAGCAACGACCCTTCGAAGGCCGCGACCGTCGACGACCTGATCAACGACTGCAAGGCAGTGCAGGCGGCCTCGAAAGACAAGGCGTTCTCCGCCTTCTACATCCCGGGCCAATATTGGTACATGGCAATGGGTTTCGTGTACGGCAACGGCGGGGCGATCGCCACGTCTGACGGCGGCAAGTGGACCGGCGCGCTTGAGTCGTCACAGGCCCAGCAGGGTTTGCAGAAGTGGGTTGACTTGGTGAAGGCCTGCTCCAAGGCACCCGCCAACACCGACGAAGCGCACCCGAACCAGTACCAAGTCTTCGAGCAGAACACTGCCGGCGCCATTTACGACGCCGGGTGGGTGCCCGGATACGTGCAGGGTGCGAAGGCCGACGGCGGTAACCCCGACCTGAAGGGCAAGGTCGGCGTCATGGCCATGCCCGGCTTTACCGCGGACAAGGGGATGTCTACCTTCCTCGGGGGCTCTGATCTAGCGATTCCCGCGACGTCGAAGCACACCGACTGGGCCGAGGCGTGGGTCTCCGCGTTCACCACGACCGACGAGCAGAAGGCATTCATCAAGGCGGGCAACTTGCCGAACACCACGAGCCTTCTTGCCGACGCGGCGGCCGACACGAACCTCGCGCCGTACGCCAAGGCCGCGCAAAACAGCTGGTTCACTCCGGCGTCGAAGAACTGGGTGAGCGTCGAGAAGGCGAACGTGCTCAAGAACATGCTCACCGCGATCCTGCAGGGCAAGAGCATTGACTCTCAGACGAAAGCTGCCGACCAGCAGATCACGCAGCTGCTGAACGCCGGCGCGTAGTCCGAACCGCACCGCGAAACACGAAGTGCAAGACCTAAGGAGAATGGAAATGACGGCGGTGGGGACACCACGCGATCAGCTAATGTCCTCACCGCCACGCGCTCGACGTGGTAAGGCACGGCGCCCAGCGATGCTGGGCGCCGTGCCTTACCTGCTGATGGCACCGGCCGTTCTCGTCATCTTGGCCGTCCTCGGCTATCCGCTCTTTCGGCTGATCGAGCTGTCGTTCCAGCAGTATGGGCTCAAGCAGATCCTCAGCCATAAGGTCGACTGGATCGGGTTTTCGAACTACCAGAGCATTTTTGCTGACTCGCAGTTCTGGGAAATCCTGCTGCGTACGCTTTTGTTCACGGCAGTCAACGTCGCGCTGACCATGGTGTTTGGCATGCTGGTGGCGTTGCTCCTTCGCAAGACGAGCGCATGGGCGCGCTGGCTCGTGAACTTCGGCATGATCTTTGCCTGGGCGACCCCCGTCGTCGTTGCGATCACCATTTTCGAGTGGATTTTCGATCAGCAGTACGGCGTCCTGAATTGGACGCTGACACACCTGTTCCACGTCGGCGACTTCGCGCAGCACGACTGGTTCGAAAATCCCGTCGTCGGCTTGGGCGTCATTACCGCGTTGGTTGTCTGGGGTGCGCTGCCCTTCGTCGTGATCTCTCTCTACGCCGGGCTTACTCAGGTGCCCAAGGAACTGGAAGAAGCAGCGAGGGTCGACGGAGCCTCGGCGTTCGGGGTTTTTCGGAACGTCACATATCCGTTCCTCCGCCCGCTACTCTTGATCGTCACCAGTCTCGAAATCATCTGGGATTTCGGAGTATTCAACCAGGTGTACATCATGTTGCACGCTTCCCCCACGCCGCCGTATTACCTGATGAGCATCTACTCCTATATACAGTCGTTCGGCGTCGGGAAGTACGGCCTGGGCTCGGCTGTTGCCGTGGTCATGGTGATCATCCTGCTGATTGCGGCGGTCGGTTATGTCCGGCAACTGCTGCGGATCGGAGAGGTCGAATGACGGTGACAAGTCAGGCGGAAACTCGACTTCGGCATCCGAAGAAGACGGGCATGGGTGTCGCCAAGCGCAACGGAGACGGCGTACGACATCGTCATTGGTATAACCTCGCTGCCGTCGTCGTCTTTCTCGTGATGATCTTTCCCGTCTATTGGATGGTGGCAACCGCTTTCAAGCCGGGCGTCGACATTTTGAAGGTCGAACCCCAATGGTTTCCGATTCATCCGATCATCAGCAACTTCACCGACGCGCTCCATCGAGATTTCTTCTGGAGTTCCGTACGCAACAGCCTCGTCGTCGTTGTATCGACGGTCTCGTTCTCGTTGATTGTGGCATTTCTCGCCGCGGTGGCGATAGCGAGATTCAAGTTCTACGGTCGCAAGGCTTTTATGATCATCATCGTGATCGTGCAGATGATCCCACTCATCGCCTTGATCATCCCGATGTACGTATTCCTTGCGTCCGTGCACCTCACGAACAACTTGTTCGGCGTAATTCTTACGTACTTTGCCTTTGTGCTTCCCTACACCGTGTGGATGTTGCGTGGATTCGTTCTCGGCATCCCTCGCGAGCTTGAGGAAGCCGCGATGGTCGATGGCTGCTCCCGCATGGGCGCGTTCTTTCGGATTCTCGTCCCGCTTGTCGCACCGGGATTCGTCGCGACGGCTATCTACGCTGCTATTCAGGCTTGGAACGAGTACATCTTTGCCTACGTGTTGCTCGACAACAAACACCAGACCATCACCGTCTGGCTTGCCGGCTTCACGACGGCTCGCGGCACCGATTGGGGGCCGTTGATGGCTGCCGCAACGCTGATCGCGCTGCCGATCGTCGTATTCTTCTTGGTGGTTCAGCGTCGCGTCGCGCAAGGCTTGACGGCGGGGGCCGTCAAAGGCTGATAGTTCCGGGAGCGTCGAACGGCTGCCTAGTCACACCGAGGCCTGGTACCTTAAGCCTTCACAGGTCTAGACCTCCGTTGCTACCTGATGGAGGAACTCGTCGATTCGTTCGTCACGTGGTTGTTCGTAGAGAGGTGCTGGTGTTCAGTTCACGGCTTCTCGGCGTTGACGCCGGGGGAACGGCCACGCGTGCTGTTCTCGTCAGCGGCACCGACGTTGTGGCCCGTTTCGACGAAGGCCCGCTCAACCTGCTGCTGCACGAAGACGCGTTCGAACGACTCGTACTGCTCATCAAAGAGTCAGGGGCGACGGGGGCGGCGCTCGGAATCGCCGGGCTGCGTGGCCACGACGCCGCGGTGCGGCTGCGGGAACGGTTGGAAGAAGTCACCGGCATCGACATCGCGGTCGGCGACGACACGGAGGCCGCGCTTTTGGGCGCGTTTCAAGGAAATCCTGGCATCGTGGTTATTGCCGGTACTGGCACGAATGCGTTCGGCCGAGACGCTAGCGGGCGCGCCGCCCGCGTCGGCGGACATGGATTCTTGCTCGGCGACGAAGGCGGCGCCTACTGGATCGCCAACCAAGCCTTACGCGCGGCGCTGCATTCGCACGATGGCACCGGGCCGAAGTGCGACCGTCTCGAACGTGCGGTCCTCGAGGCATACGGTCTCGATTTCGATGCGATCGTTCGCCTCGTACACAGCAATCCAGCTGACCGCCAGCTCGTTGCGCGGGTTGCGCGCATTGCCATGGAGCTCGATGAGCCGATGACCAATGAGATCCTCGACCGTGGCGCGACGGCGCTCGCGACGATGGCACAGGCTCTGCGGGCCAAACTCGGCACCGACTTGCCGGTGGCGATGCACGGGGGCATTTTCGGCAACACGCGTGTCCGCGACCGTTTCGTGGCGGCTACCGGCGCGGTGCCGACGGCCGAGAGCCCGGAGTTCGGGGCATTGCGGCTGCTAGCCGATGGCGTGCGTCAGCGCGACATGGGCTGGGCGAGGCCGTGATGTCAGTGCGTGACGCCGCGGCCGCGCAACGCGGTGCTTTGATGGCGAACGAGATCGCCGAGCAGCCGGCCGTCCTCGCGAGGATTCTCGAATCTGGCGCGGCCGCGATTCGGCGTGTCGCCGACGACATCGAGAAAGCGGGCCCGCGCTTCGTCTTGCTAGCCGCGCGCGGCACGAGCGATCACGCAGCGCTGTACGGCAAGTACCTCATCGAAACCCTTCTCGGCCGGCCCGCTGGCCTTGCGTCGCCGTCGACGATGACGGCCTACGGCGCACACCCCGACATGCGCGACGTTCTATTCGTCGGCGTCAGCCAGTCGGGGGGGTCGCCTGATCTCGTCGAATCCTTGCGGACGGCGCGCGAGTGCGGCGCGCTCACGCTCGCGGTAACGAACGCGCCCGCGTCACCGCTAGCGGCCGAAGCGCAGTTGCACATCGACGTTCTGGCGGGCCCGGAGAAGGCCGTAGCGGCGACGAAGAGCTACACGGCCGAGCTTCTTTCGCTCTACTTGCTGTTCGACGCTTTGCGCGGGGGTGACGGCGGCGCTACGACTGGTCTCGTCGATGCCGCCGCGCGGGCCGCGGCGGCCATCGAACCCGTTCGTGTCGCCAGTGCTCGGTTTGCCAAGGCGGAGCGGCTGGTGGTCACCGGTCGCGGGTACGCGTACCCGACAGCCCGGGAAGCGGCCCTGAAGTTGATGGAAACGAGTTACGTGTCGGCGCAAGCATTTTCCGGTGCCGATTTGCTGCATGGTCCGATGGCGATGTTGCAAGGGGGCAGTGCGGTCATCGCGATCGCGCCCGAAGGTGTGAGCGGCGCCGCGATAAGACCGGTGCTCGACCGACTCATCGAACTCGAAACCAACCTGGCGGTCGTCGGAAGTAGCCTACCGGCCAACGAAAAAACGGCGCTTATCCCGCTGCCGACCGGAATAGCCGAAGAGCTTTCGCCGATCGTCGAAATCATTCCGCTGCAGTTGCTCGCGCGAGAGCTTTCGGTAGCTCGCGGCTACGACCCCGATTCACC
>JBDZVM010000065.1:0-11825 GCA_040255675.1 Actinomycetales bacterium
CGATTTCGACCAAAACCAGTTGGTCGACACGGTTCGGCGCCTGGTTGGTAGGTGAACGCCGGGCGATGAACGTCACAGTTACGGTTTGGGGCGCTACCAGCCGATGAGGTAGGAACGGGCCCCGCAGCACGAGTGGAGTAAACGAACATGCCGACCGTGGTGATCGCTGACGATTCGCCGACCCTTCGACGCATCGTGACGAGCGTGCTCACGCGCGAAGGTTTTGAGGTCGTCACCGCGGAGGACGGCGTCGAAGCGGTGCAGGCAGTGTTTCGCACGCTGCCCGACGCGGTCGTGCTCGACGTCCAGATGCCTCGAGTCTCGGGCTATGTCGCCGCCCGGCTGCTGAAAGACGACTGGCAGACCTCCGACATCCCAGTCGTGTTGCTCACCTCACTCGACGCGGCGAGCGACCGCTACTGGGGCGCGCAAGCGGGCGCCGACAGCTACCTGACCAAAGACTTCGAAGCGCCGCAGCTAGTCGCGGCCGTCACCGACGCCATCGCCGCGGCCGAACGGGCGCGCGGGGGTCGGCCGGCTCTTCGTCCAGACCCGCTCGAACTCGACTCTGACGACGTCTTGTCGCGGGTGTGCGATCTGCTCGACCGCAAGCTGTTCGAGACGTCGGTGGCCGCCGAGGTAACGGCGATCGCGTCGACCGCGCACGGATTCGAGGAGACCGTCGCCGCGGTGCTCGGGGTTTTGCAGCGCTTCGTCGACAACGACCTCGCCGCCGTGCTGCTGCTCGAAGAGCGGTCGGCGTACGTCGCGATCGCGCGCGAAGCCTCGCACCAGCACTACAACGAGTTCGTCACGGCCGCCGTCGACGCGCTCGACGCCGCCACTGGATCATCGTTGTCGGTGGCCGACGTCGACGCCCGGGTCGCCGATCCCGACGGCTTCTTGGGCGCGGACGACGAGGGCCGCATGGCGACCTTCCTCTCGATGCCGTTGCGCGGGCACGGCGGCCGCGTCGTCGGCGTCCTCGCGTTGTCTTCCGCGGCGAAAAACGCGTTCTCCGAGACGGCCTTGAACACCCTCAAACTGGTCGAAGATCCGGCGGCGATTGTGATCGACAACGCCCGGCTTGCCGGAGCTCACACAGGCTGAGCGTTCGGCACGTGGCCGGTGGCTATTAAGCTCGCGATCGTGGCAGTTGACGAAGCGCCGATCGAGCCGGAGCAACCGGATCATCTTGATGTCGTCTCCCGCGAGGCGTTTCGCGAAGTCTGCGGGCGATTCGCGACAGGCATCTGCATCGCCTCGACGTCTGATCGCGGCGTCGATTACGCGATGACGGTCAACGCTTTCACCTCGGTTTCACTCGATCCGCTGCTGGTGCTCGTGTGCGTCGAAAAGATCACCCGCTTTCACGAGGCTGTGCTGTCGAGCGGGGCATGGGTTATTTCGATCTTGCCGGACGACGCCGAGGACGTCTCTCGCTGGTTCGCCGCCACCGGGCGCCCGACGCTAGAGCAGTTCGCCGAGTACGCGCACCATCCGGGCGCTGTCACCGCTATGCCGGTGCTCGATGTCGCGATCGGGGTGCTGGAATGCCGCACGCACGCGGTGTACGACGGCGGCGATCACACCATCGTCGTCGGCGAGGTGGTTGGTGTGTGGGCTGACCCGTCGCCGCGCCCACCGCTGCTGTACGTCGAGGGCAAGTACCGCAAACTCGCCGACTAGGCGATGCAGCAAATCGCGGGGTCGTGGCGTTTGAAGGATGTGGCCGACTCTGGGTTTGCCGCCTTTGTCGCGGACCGACAGGCAGCGCTATTGCGTTTCGCGATGGTTCTCACCGGCGATGCGGTGCTTTCGCAAGACATCGTCGCCGACGTTCTCTCGCGCGCCTTCGAACGTTGGCCGCGCATCGCCCAGACCGAGCAGCCGTACGCGTACGTGCGGCGCATGGTGATAAACGAACACGTGTCGTGGCGGCGGAGGTTGCGGCGATTTGCCTTTGGTTTCGACCGCGAGTTTTCGCAGCCGCTCGCCGACGATCCGGCGACCACCCATGCCGAACGCGACGCGATGTTGCGACGACTCGCTTCGCTGCCACCCAAGCAACGCGCGGTGATCGTGCTGCGTTTTTACGACGATTTGCCAGACGCCGAAATCGCTGCCGCGATGCACTGTGCGGAGAGCACGGTGCGCAGCAATATCGCGCGGGCACTGGCCGCGTTACGGATTGAGCTCACGGAGCCGATGGCCGAGCAGATGACCGTGAACAGGAACCAATGATGCCGACGATCGATGATTTGCGCTCCGCGCTAGAGGCGCTTGCTGAACAAGCTCCAACCACTGAAAAAACGGTCTTGCGTCGGCGACGCAAGCACCTTCGGCCGTTGGCCATTGCTTCGGCCGCCGCTGCGATCGCGGCGGTGGCGACCGTGCCGGTGCTTGTCACCCGAGGCAGCGATTCGACGCCGACGCCGCCGGTCGAGTCGGCTTCGTCTCCGGCGCCCACCACCGTGAGCACGACCCGACTGCCACTTGCCGACCCATCGCTGGCGACGCTCTCTTTCTCGATCACGCCGGTGCAGGGCATGACCGCTTTCGCATGGGAGACAGGCGTGGGTTTCCAGCGCGCATTCCTCACCGGCCAAACGTTTCCTGCCGTCACCGTCTACCCGCCCGGCGGCTGGGCGCCGACACGGTCCGCGGGCGCAAGAGACGCCAGCGTCGGCACGAAGTCAGGGTTCTTCGGGCCAGTGCGGCACGACGGGCCCGACGCCGTGGCTTTGACCGGAGAAAACCCGATGGTGAACGGTAATGCGCTCGCGTGGCAGTACGCGCCTGGCGCGTGGGCGCTCGTCGAATCCGTCGAGCAGATGAGCCTCCAACAGATGCGGCAGATCGCCGCCGCTGTGCGGTTCGATACAAAGCGTGCGGTGAGTGTGCCAGCCAACTTCTCATATCTGCCGGCTGGTTTCGAGATCAAAGGCATCACCACGTGGCTCCCAAGGGCGGCCACGACGACGCGCGTCGGTGACCAAACGCTGACATCTCCGAGTGTGGGGCCGCGTGTGCGGTTGGCCCTAGGAAAAGTCGGAGCCGCCGCGACAACCGCGGAAATAGGCGTGGGAATCGAGCCGATTCCGCCGGCCCTCGGCAATGTTGTGCGGGAGCCTAATGCCGTTCACGTACAAGTCGGCGATTTTACGGGCACCTACAACGACGGCTTCCTCCAAGCCGGCAACGGCACGACGGCTGCCGTTGATATCGCCGGTGCTGGAGAGCACTCAGCTCGCTTGTCGCAAGCGGAGGAAGTCGACGTCGTCCAGGCATTGGGATTGGTTTCACAGCCAGGGGATATCGCCAACTGGCTTACCGTCGCCGACGTTCGAGGCCAACCATGATCCCCGCGGTGCCCGGGAGCCGACCGCGCGTGCTTACCGCTTGGCGGCGTCTTTGAGGTTCTCTCCGGCCTGCTTCACGTTGCCGGCCGCCTCTTCGGCCTTGCCCTTGGCCGCCAGGCTGCCGTCGTCCGTCGCGCGGCCTGTTTCTTTCTTGATCTTGCCCTTCGCGGATTCCGCCGCGTTTTTGACCTTGTCGCCTGTACCCATGACACTTCCTCCACGGCTCGTGTGCGTGGAAGTTAGGTACCCGCCGGTCGCGGTGTAGTACCCCGTCTCGGGTGCGCGATCATCCCTTAGGTTGTCCGTTATGGCGATCGCGCGCTTCCGAAAACTTTGTCTCGACTCTCGCGACCCGTCGGCTGTGGGACCGTTCTGGGCGGCGGTTCTCGCCCGCCGGTGGGAGCCGCGCGACGACGGCGAGGGCGGCATTGTCGGGCCGACCCCCGAACACACGATCTGGATCAACAAGGTGCCCGAACCGAAGTCGGTGAAGCACCGCGTGCATTTCGACATCTACGCCCGCGATCTCGGGGATTTGGAGGCGCTGGGGTCTCGCGTCGTCCGGCCAGCGGGTGACGATCGGCGCTGGACCGTGATGGCTGACCCCGAAGGCGGCGAGTACTGCGCCTTTCTCCGTGACGACTTGCCCGCTGATCTCATGCACGGCCTCGTCGTCGACAGCGTTGATCCATCGTCGCAGGCCCGCTGGTGGGCGGAGCTGGTCGGCGCGACCGTAGTCGACCACGAGAGTGGTTACTCGACCGTGGAAAACGTAGAGGGAATGCCTATTCTGACGATGGATTTCGTGCCGGTGCCTGAACCGAAGTCGGCGAAGAACCGGATTCATCCCGATCTCACGGCGAGCGATCCCGCGGCGGTCCTGGCGGCCGGGGCGACGCTACTTCGCGAGCCTGACGCCGACGTCAACTGGTATGTGATGGCCGACCCGGAAGGCAACGAGTTCTGCGTGTTCGCCGGGCGCTGATACGCGCGCCCGCGCGTGTACCGCGCAACGTCGCAAGAGCGATTCGCGTCATACCATGACACGACCCCCACCGACGCAGGAGATCCCCAACGTGTCTCGTTTGCTCACGCCCGCCCAAAATGGCGTGCACCGCCGTATCCGGCCCCGCCGCGGCCTGCTGATCGGGCTCGGCGTCGTCGCGTTTCTGGCGGCACTCTACGGGATCATCTTCTTGCTCGTCGGGGGCGGAATTTCGCCGAACACCAAGGTCGACGGCGTCTCGATTGGTGGTCTTTCACCGGCGGACGCGCGGGTCAAGCTCGAAAAGACCTTGGTTCCGGAGGCGGAAAAGCCGATCACCGTGCTCGTGGGAGATCAAAAGGCGACGGTCGATCCTCGCGAGGCGGGCTTGGGTATCGATGTCGCCGCCACGGTCGCCGCCGCGGGCACCCGCAACCCGAATCCGATCGCGTTGATCTCCGACTTGTTCGGGCACCACGTGGTAGCGCCGGTCGCCACCGTCGACGACGCGAAATTGGCCGATGCCGTCGACAAGATCGACGAAGAGATTCCTTCCAAAGGCCACGATGGCGACGTCAAGTTCGACGGCGTCACGCCGGTCGCCGTCGCGCCGGTCAAAGGCGAGGGGCTCCTCAAAGATCAGGCGAAGACCGCGCTACGCGAGGGATTTCTCACCACCGACCCGATTCGGCTACCTACGGGCCCGGTAGACCCGGCCATTTCAGCCGACGCCGTTCAGCGAGCCATCGACAACATCGCGAAGCCCGCTGTCGCGGCGCCCATGACGTTGCTCGCCGGCACCGACCGCGTCACGCTCTCGCCGGCATTGATCGCGGCAAACCTGACGTTCGAGCCGAGCGGGCACGAACTCGCGCCCGTCGTCGACGGCGACGGCATAGCGAAGGCACTTAGCGACAAGCTCGCGGGTGTCGAGCGGCAAGCGAAGTCGGCGACGTTTGACTTCTCGTCGGGCCAGCCGGTCGTCGTCCCGTCCGTACCAGGCAAGAAGCTGGACGCCGAAAAGCTCGGCCCCGCGATCGCGGCTGTCTTGACAAAATCGGCGCCGCGCGAGGTTGCTGTTCCGACGTCCGACGTAAAGGCGAAGTTCACGACCGATGACGCGAACAGCCTTGGTATCAAAGAGAAGGTGAGCACGTTCACGACGCATCACCCGTGCTGCGCGCCGCGCGTAACCAACATTCACAAGATGGCCGACATTGTGAACGGTTACATCGTGATGCCCGGCGCCACATTCAGTCTCAACGAGGTCGTCGGCGAGCGCGACCGTGCGCGTGGTTTCGTGCCCGCGCCGATGATTTACAACGGGTTGTACGTCGACTCCGTCGGTGGCGGCGTCTCGCAGTTCACGACGACCATCTACAACGCCGTGTTTTTCGCGGGTTTGAAGGACGTCGAACACCACCCGCACAGCTACTACATCAGCCGTTACCCGGCCGGGCGTGAAGCCACAATCTCTTATCCTGAACCGAATTTCATCTTCCAGAACGACACGTCGACCGGCATCGTGATTCAGACGTCGTACACCGGAACATCGATCACCGTGACGTTTTGGGGCACCAAGTACTACGACATCACGTCGACGTCCAGCGACAGATATGCCTTCACGACGGGCGGCATTCGGTACAACACCAGGCCCGACTGCGAGGCGGCGTCGGGGAATCAGGGATTTCAGATCGACGTGACCCAGACCTTCAAGCAAGACGGCAAGGTTGTCAAAACTCGCACGTTGCACACGAAATACGACGCCGAGCCGGTCATCATCTGTGGGCCGGCGCCGACGCCGACGCCCGCGGCCGCGTCGACACCACCAGCACCACTTTCCGAATGAGCGGCGACCCAATACCCGGTGATGTCGTTGGCGTGAACTCGCGGTAGTACGCGATGTTGTCGGCGCCGGCGAAGCTCCGCTTAGTCGCTCGACGCGGCGCCTCGGGCCAAGACCGCCTTTTTCGCGCCAGCACGCGCAAGCTCAGCGACGCTGTGGAAGTAGCGCGAATGAGTGCGCTCGAGATCGTCACGGGAACTCGCGCTAAGCACGACGACCTCAGTGTCTTCGCCAATGCCCGACTGCTCGGCTTCGAATCGCGCTCGTAGGGCTGCTTCTCGCGCCGCGCCAAAATCGCGCAAGCGGCACTCGCCGGTTGCGCGGTCGTAAACCACAAGGAAGTAGTTCATGTGCGGCCTCATCCAATCTTATCGGCTAGGTCGGCGAGGCTGTTGAGGCGATCGCGGACGAGCTCAGACCACTGTAAGAGAATCCGTTCGATCTCCATGTCTGCCTTGTCGATCTGCGCCAGCTGGTGTCGTATCTTCGTTGCGCCCCGCAACGATTCCTGGGTTCGCTGCTTGAGCAGCCCACGTGCCGTTCGTTCCATCTCGGCTCTCACGGCCGCGTCCACCGGCTCGTGGCGATCGAGCCGGCGTTCGAATTCCGCAATCGAGCTGAGGGAAGTTCCACGAGGCTGGCCAGCAGGGCCTTACGCGCGTCCGTGCGCCCGGAAGCGTCCGGATCCGGTTCGCCGCCGTAACGGACTTGGCGTCCCCATACGTCAGCCTGTCGCTCGTAGAGGTCTGCCCAGAGCGCTTGCAGCTCGGTGCGAACCTGTACTTCGACGGGCGCGCCGTCCATCGTCAAAACTACGTGCAACGCACGGTAGCCGGCGACAGGCTTAACCCTTCGATCTACGAGCTTGGCCGTTCCCACACAATCGAAATGTCGACACAGCGCCTTCACAAATCGATCTTGCTGCCGCAAGCGCATCTCCGCCACGACTCGGACGCCGGCGATATCACGTACGTAGGGCAGTTTTACCTCAGGCGTCCGACGTAACTTGTCACGTAAGGTAAGCGTCGTTTTTGTGCGACCGGTGACCCGGACGTTCTTGTCACCGAGTTCTTGCCCCGCGACGTCGCGGATGACGGCCTGTGTGCGCCCGCGAACCTCGTCGTAGTACCCGACTACTTGCTCCAGCAGGGACCGGTCACTCAGGCTTAGCGGTCCGTCTGTCGCCAGCCGGTCGCCGAGGTGACTCATTTGCTTCCGAGACAATGGCGGCGACACCTGAGTAACGTATCAGCGCGTCTCGACACCTTCCCCATCGTTTTGGGCCGTCAGGGGAATGGTCGCGGGCGCTGCTGGAATATGGGGCTCGGGCTAGCGCCGTCTCATCGTCCGATTTCGCTGGCGAGGTCGAGGCCCAACAACCGGTCGGCGAAGGCGAACGTCTCGAACTTGGCGCCGGCCGCGACAGATTCGTCGACCTCGAGTTCGCGGAGCACCTGGAAGGCCGCTGCCGTGCCGAGATTCTCCTCGAGCGCGTTGGCAAATCGTTGCCGATAGTCGGGGGGCATCGGCGCGCCCGGCGATTTCGCCCACGCCGCAACAGCGAAACGCCAGCGTTTCAACGTTTCTTCGGCCGCGGCGATGGGAGCACGGCTGAGTTCGACGGGTTCGTGATGTGCGCTGTCGAGCAGCGCGAGCCGAAGTGCCAGCGGTTCGCGCACGTCGACGTGCGGGTCGAGCACGAAGTTGCCGATCTCGATCGAGGTCTGGGTCGGCGCGACGGTTCCCACGAAAAGGTCGACGTGGTTGCTTTGAGGCATGACACCACTGGGGTGAATGTTCAAAACGTCAGCGGCAGCAGCGGTTTCTATCGCCGTAACGAAGCAACGCCAACTGTGGAACACCGTGATGGTGCGGCGCAACAAGTCGGCGACGAGCAGCGGGCGCAACCCGGGCGCGTTCACGTGCACGCGCAAGACGCCGCTACCAGGCGAGACCGGCGTAAGGGAGCCGGTTCGCGCGTCGCGAATCCTCAGCACGAGCTCGCCTCCGAAGTATCGGGCGAGTGTCGGCACACGTAACGGTGATGCTCGGTGAATCCCAGGGATTCGTACAGTGCGACAGCGGGTGCGTTCGACGCGAGCACTTCGAGGTACACCCGCATGGCGCCTTGCTCTCGGGCCCACCGCAATAGCGCCGCGATAACGGCTCGCGCATGACCGCGACGACGCTCTCCCTCCAAAACTTCTATCGCGGTAAGTCCCACCCACGGTTTTTCGACGGCGGCTCGTCCGATCGCAAGCACACCCGAACCCGTTGGCACGGAAGCAAAAGTGACGGTTGGGGCTCCGGTCAAAATCGCCACCCCGGACGGCGGCACCTCGCCGCCCCGAAACAGAGCGAGCCATTCCGGCGACGGTTCGCCGCGCAGCACGACGTCGTCCGGATGAATCGAATTCGAGGAAAGCACGCGCGCGATCGTCGCCGTCATGACGCTGACCCCGGGGTCGGCGACCCAGCCGCGACGGCGCAGGTCGCGATCGACGCTCGCGCCCACGACGCATTGCACGCGAGCCGGCAACCCCCGCTGGGCGTACCACGCGGCCGCGACGCGCAGTGCCTCGTCGGTGTCGACGCCCGGTGAGCCGAGTGGCCGCACCGCGTTGGCCCGCGACGTGAATCCTCCGGCCGCGCGCATCCACCATTCACCGAGCCATTCGCTGTCGGGTGCTCGCCAGCCGCGAGCAGCCACGCCTTCCAACTCGATCGCCGCGCGCAGACTGGGGCCGACGACGTGGCCAGCGACCACCTCACGCGCCGGCACCCGCACGAGTTCGCCGTCGCGACGGCGGATCGCCAGCGCGTCGCCGTCCCACGATTCGAGATCACCAACCAGATCGGTGGGGCGGCCGCCGAGCGAGCGCCGGATCGTGACGCGGGCGCCGACGTCCGCTGGTGAGAGATGAGACACGCCGCGCACCCCAAGGAGAGAATTGAGTCGACGTTCGCCGATACTAGGTGCCCAGCTATTAAGAGAACGCCCGCGCGTGGCAGCCGAACCAGGAGGACTCCCGTGACCTACGTGATCGCCCAGCCGTGTGTCGACGTCAAAGACCGGGCGTGCGTCGACGAGTGTCCGGTCGACTGCATCTACGAGGGCACGCGGATGCTCTACATCCACCCCGACGAGTGCGTCGACTGCGGCGCGTGCGAGCCGGTGTGCCCGGTCGAGGCAATCTTTTACGAGGACGACGTCCCCGACCAGTGGAAGGAGTACTACAAGGCGAACGTCGAGTTCTTCGAGGATCTCGGCTCGCCCGGCGGTGCTTCCAAGCTCGGTGTCGTCGACAAGGACCATCCGCTCGTGGCCGCGTTGCCACCCCAGGGCGAAGGTGCATGACGGCTTCGCGCGAGCTGCCCGACTTTCCTTGGGATTCTTTGGCGCCTTATGCCGACAAGGCGCGGGCGCATCCTGACGGCATCGTCGACCTGTCGGTCGGCACGCCGGTCGACCCGGTTCCCGCTGTGGTACAGGCCGCCTTGGCGGCGGCTGCCGACTCGCCCGGTTATCCGGCGACATACGGGACGGCGACGCTGCGCGAGGCCGCTGCTTCGTGGATGCGCCGGCGGCTGGGCGTCGTCGGTGCCGACCTGGCGAACGTACTGCCGATCATCGGTGCCAAGGAGACCGTTGCCTGGCTGCCGACCTTGCTCGGCTTCGGCGCGGGTGATCGCGTCGGCTTTCCGTCGCTTGCCTACCCGACCTATGACGTTGGCGTTCGGCTGGCCGGCGCGACGCCGATGGTGCTCGACTCGACTCTCGCGGCCGGCCCGGCGCGGGTGGCGATGCTGTGGGTCAACTCGCCCGCCAACCCTACCGGCCGGGTGCTGCCCGTCGATCACCTGCGCAAGACGGTCTCGTGGGCGCGCGAACGCGGCACGATTTTGGTTTCCGATGAGTGCTACATCGAGTTCGGCTGGGACGCCGCGGCGGCTCCCGTCTCGGTGCTGCATCCCGACGTTTGCGGCAACTCGCACGAGGGCGTGCTCGCCGTCCATTCGCTGTCGAAGCGGTCGAACCTGGCCGGGTATCGGGCCGGTTTCATCGCCGGGGATCCTGCTTTGGTGCGGGGCCTGCTCGAGGTGCGCAAGCACGCCGGCATGATCGTGCCCGCGCCTGTGCAGGCCGCGGCGCGCGCGGCCCTCGACGACGACGAGCACGTCGAGGCGCAGCGCTCGCGGTACCTGGCGCGGCGGGGTGTGCTCTGGCCGGTCCTGGAGGCGGCCGGGTTCACGATCGAGCACTCACAAGCCGGCTTGTACCTGTGGGCGACGCGCGGCGAAGACTGCTGGGAAACGATCGGGTGGCTCGCCGAGCGCGGCATTCTCGCCGCCCCGGGGTCGTTCTACGGTGTCGCCGGACGACGGCACGTGCGCGTGGCGCTGACCGCCAGTGACGAGCGCATCGCTGCCGCGGCGTCGCGTCTCGCCGCCTGAGGGGCCGCTCTAGCGCTCGCGATGAATGGCGTCACTGTGCGCCCGAATTGTCTCGGTCCCACGATCTGCTGGTGCTAACCGCTTAGCCCTGGCCGCAATTCAGCCGACGTTGTGTCTGAGCACGAGACGGCCGCGCTGGGTTGCGGCGTCCGTGCTATCGATCGACGTGGCCTAGCGAGCGACAACGAGTGGAGTGGAGCCCACGATGGCGGGTTTGCCGATTCTCGGCGTGGAAGCGACCGGGGTCGGGACGCAGGCGGTCCTCGTGCAGGACGGCGAGGTCGTGTCTCGGTTCACCGAAGGCCCCCTGAACGTGTTGTTGGATCCGTCGGCGTTCGACCGATTGGCCGGCCTGATCAAAGAATCGGGCGCGTCCGCGGCCGGCTTGGGTCTTGCGGGATTGCGCAGCAAGCGCGAGGCCAGCCTGCTCGAGATGCAGCTGCGGGCCAAGACCGGTGTGGCGGCCGTGGTTGCTGACGACACCGAAGTCGCGCAACTCGGCGCCTTCAACGGCGGGCCCGGCATCGTCGTCATTGCGCATACCGGGTCGAACGCGTTCGGCCGCGACGGGTCGGGACGTGCCGCGCGTGCCGGTGGCCACGGCCACGTGATTGGTGACGAAGGAAGTCATTACTGGATCGGTTCGCAAGCATTGCGTTTAGCGATGCGATCCGCGGACGGTCGCGGGCAAAAGTCGCACGCGCTCGAACAGGCGATTACGTCGGCTTACGGAACTGATCTCGCGACGGTGATGACGCGGGTGACCGAGCAAGCCGCTGACCCCGGACTCATCTCGCGCCTGGCGAAGACTGTGATGAGCCTCGAAGACCCTATTGTCAAAGGGATTCTCGACGAAGCGACCGACGACCTGGTTGCACACGTGACGGCGTTGCGGGCGCAACTCGGCCATTTGCCGGTCGCGATGTATGGCGCCGTTTTCGACCATCCGTACGTGCGGCAGCGTTTCGTCACCGCGACGGGAGCTGTTGCCGCCGCGGCGCCGCCGGTTTTCGGCGCGGTCGTGTTGGCGAGCCGTCCGACCGCGAGCCGCGACATGGGATTCAAGGCCAGCTGACGGCGGGTTCGTTCTTTGAACGCGGCGTCGGCCTGGCTCGGGATAGTGCCAGCTGACGGCGGGTTCGTTCTTTGAACGCGGCGTCGGCCTGGCTCGGGATAG
>JBDZVM010000065.1:11925-12189 GCA_040255675.1 Actinomycetales bacterium
TGCCAGCTGACGGCGGGTTCAGGCCTTTTGCGCGAGTACCCAAAGGAATATCGCTTTCCCTTCGGGTTCTTGCATGGTGACAACCTCGTCGAGCAGCAGTGTGAACCCTGCTGCGCGTAACGAGTTGCGGTTGGTGTCTGCGTCATAGCTACTGAAGAACATCGGCACGTCTAGCCATTCGCCAGTCCAGTCGGGGCTGTCAACCGCGCCATTCGCGTTGTCGGGTAAGCGGTTCGCGAGTTCTTCTAGAAATCGCCGGCTCGG
>JBDZVM010000003.1:0-26343 GCA_040255675.1 Actinomycetales bacterium
GCTAGCCGTTACGCCGGCAGCGCGCGGCGAAGCGCGGCCAACGCGCCGAAGCGGGTGAGTACGTCGAGGTCGTCGATCAGAGCCGCTTTCAGTTCGGCGTCTTCGGCGATGTCGGCGCCAAAGATTTCGTCAATTGTCAGCATAGCTTCGACTATTTGTGTCGCTGAAATCGCGTGAGCCAACGTCTCGGTAAAACGCGCGCTCAGCGGGTCGTCGACGTGCAGCGGCCGACCCGCGTCGTCCGCTCGTGCGCTGACAAAGCGCATCCACGCGGCGACGGCGAGCGTCGCGAACGCGGGTGTGACGCCCTCGCGGCGCTGATCACGAATCGTGCCAAGCAGCCGCTGCGGTAGCTTTTGGCTGCCGTCCATGCTGATTTGCGTGGTGCGATGTCTGAGCGTCCGGTTGGCGAACCGGGTGACGAGTTCGTGCTTGTAGCGTACGAGGTCGAAATCTTCTGGGACGTCGAGCGTCGGCGTGACATCGTTGTCCATCAAAGCTTGTACGTAGTTGCTGACGTCGTCGAGCGCGACGAAATCGGCGACGTAGTCGTAGCCGGCTAACAATCCCAGGTACGCCAAGGCGGAGTGAGCGCCGTTGAGCAGTCGCAATTTCATCGTCTCGTAGGGGCGGACGTCGTCGGTAAAGACGGCCCCCGCCAGTTCCCAGCGCGGTCGCGGCGCGACGAACGCCGCTTCGACGACCCATTGCGAGAAGGGCTCCGTGACGACCGCGCCGCGGTCGGTGAAGCCGATCGTCTCGGCGACGTCACGTAGGTCGTCGTCCGTCGTGCCGGGCACGATGCGGTCGACCATCGTCGACGGGAACGCGACGTGGTCGGCAATCCACGCGTTCATGCTCGCGCGTTCGACTTTCGGTAAAAGCCCGACGAAGTCGTCGACCAGAACGCGCAGGGTGGCGCCATTCGAGGTGAGGTTGTCGCAGCAGACGACGGTGATTGGTCCGGAACCCTGGCGTCGCCGCATTTGCAGACCGCGGACGAGCTGACCGACGACGGTGCGAGGTGGCCGCCCGTCGGCGTCCGCGCGGATTTCCGGGTCGGCGGTGCGCAGCCGGCGAGCGGCCGGGTCGTGGCGATAACCCTTTTCCGTAACCGTGAGGGTGACGACGTGAGTTGTTTCGTCGGAGATGCGCCGCAGCAACAACTCGGTTTCTTCGGCCGCAAACAGCACGTCGCGCAACGCCGCATTGACGTGGTAGCGCGACTGCGCGGCATCGCGCTCGACAATCGTGTAAAGGCAGTCTTGGGGCCGTAACTGGTCGACGACGTCGCGACTTCGTTGTGACGCACCGCAAATCGCCCAGGTCGATTCTGCGCTGAGAGCCATCGCCCGCTGCGTGTATGCCGCTTGGTGCGCCCGGTGAAAGGCGCCGATACCGAGATGGACGATGCCTATCTGGAGCGAGCGTGGGTCGATTGGCGGTCGAACATCAGGGGTGAGCTCGCCGAGCGCGGCGATATTCAGTCGTGTCGGGAGAGGTCTCACCAGTTGTGCATCGTGCCGTCGGTAAGCCGGTTCACTGGCAGATAAGCCGGTTTGTAAGGAAACTTGGCCGCCAGCTTCTCGTCGATGTCTACGCCGAGACCGGGAACCTCTCCAGGATGGAGATAACCGTTCTCGAAATAGTATTCATGCGGAAAGACCTCGTTCGTGAGGTCGGTGTGATGCATAAACTCTTGTAGGCCGAAGTTCGGTATCGAGATATCGACGTTCAACGCGGCGGCCATGCAAATCGGGGAGAGGTCGGTGGCACCGTGCGACCCGCTGCGCACGCCGTAAAGGTCGGCGAGGTCGAAGATTCGGCGCAGGTGGGTGATTCCGCCGGCGTGCACCACAGTCGTGCGGACGAAGTCGATGAGTCGCTCGGTAAGGAGCTGTTGGCAATCCCAAATAGAGTTGAATATCTCGCCGACGGCGATTGGCGTCGTGGTGTGCTGCTTGATGAGCCGAAAAGCATCTTGTGATTCGGCGGGTGTGGGGTCTTCGAGCCAGAACAGGTCGTATTCTTCGACGCGTTTGCCAAGTCGAGCGGCCTCGGTGGGGGTAAGCCGGTGGTGGGCGTCGTGCAGCATACGAAAGCCGAACCCGTGTTTGTCGCGGACGGCGGCGAACACCTCTGGCACATGTCGTAGATAAAGCTCGGTCGACCAGACCGCTTCCTCGGGAACGGTGCCCGCGGTGGCGGGCTCGTAGAACAGCTTGTCTTTGCCCACGCCGTACACGGTCTCGAGGCCTGGCACCCCAGCCTGTACCCGGACGGCGCGGTAACCGTGCTCCAGAAATTTGCCTACCTCATCGACCACTTCGGCTATGTCGCGGCCGTTGGCGTGCCCGTAAACGGTAACGCCCTCGCGCGACTTGCCGCCCAACAGCTGATACACCGGCAGGCCGGCCACCTTGCCTTTGATATCCCAAAGAGCGGTGTCGACGGCGGCGATGGCTGTCATCGTGACCGGCCCGCGCCGCCAATAGGCGCCCTTGTAAAGGTATTGCCAGGTGTCTTCGATGCGGCTGGCGTCGCGGCCGATCAGCATCGGGCACACGTGGTCTTGAAGATAGGAGGCCACCGCGAGTTCGCGGCCGTTCAACGTCGCGTCGCCGACACCGGTGACGCCGTCCGCCGTGCGTATCTTGAGGGTGACGAAGTTTCGATCGGGGCACGTAACGATGACGCGCGCCTCGACGATCCGCGACTCGGACTGGCTCATCGTCGTATCAGCGACCCTCCTGCACCCAGGCGTGACGCGGATCGAGATAGGGAATCATCTGGCGACCTTGGCCTGCCATCACCCACAGGTAATACATCGAATAGCCAGGTGCCGCGACGACCGGATGGTAGCCCGACTTGATGGCCACCGTATCGTTGTCGTGCACGGTCGTCGCCCGCTCACTTTCGGCGTCGTAAAGAATTTGGACGCCGAACCCGTTCGGCTTGTCGAACTTGAAAAGGTAAGCCTCTTCGAGTTGCACTTCACGCGGCGGCTCGTGCTCGTCGTGCTTGTGCGGAGGATACGACGACCAGTTACCCGGCGGGTTGACGGTCTCGCCGACCAAGAGGCGCCCCGCGTCGGCGTCCGGCCCGAGGATGTCGCGCACGGTACGCGACCAATTTCCGTCGCCTCGATGTGCCGTGGGCTGCTCGTCACCCCGGATGACGCGCGCTTTCGCGGCCGGCGCGTCGGCGAGTGGCGCGGACGCGATCGCAAACTCGGCCCGGGTGACGCCGCGCAGCCGTATCAGCACCCCGGGCGGGGCGTACAGCGCGTCGCCAGCGCCCTCGAATACGTTGGATCGCCCACCCGCGTCGCCGAGCGATTCGCCGTCGACCTCGATCGCGAGAACCCCACTGAAGATGACCACCAGCGTCTCGTCGATGGCGGAGATTTCCATGGTTTCGGCCGGTTCGATCTCGGCGACCTCGACCTTTATCAGGTCGGTATCCCTACCTGGCTTGACGAGCGTGCGCACGCCGGGTTCCTTCCTCGCCGAAACATTGCGAGATCAACAGTAGTACCGACCCTCTTCGCGGGGAAGGCAAACCCAGAGCCACCGCCGGGAACGAGAGCACCTTGTCGTCATTGGCCTGAGGATCGTCAATGCTGAGCCGCGATACGGCCGTGTTCAGCTCATCGATCCGCCGCCGTACGGATACGTGCACGTGGCCGTCGGTCGCGCCACCCCGGCAACCCGGCCCGCCGATCCTGCCGCGCAGCGAGCGACGCCAGCACGTGATCGCCCGCCTACACTCGGCGGCACGTGCACTCGAAAGGCTCGACGCGGTCGACAAGGCGACGGTCTATCGAGCGTCGATACTCCCGTCGCCTGATCGCGAGATGAGGCAGAAAGCGCCACACCTCGCCCGGTACGACGTCGCCGCGCTCATTCGAAACGACGTCACCGACGTGATCGGTGGCATGCAAGGCTCGGACGGCTACCGTGCCACCGTCGGGACTACCTAGCGGGGTGGCACGCGGTCGAGACGCACATGGACAATTCGACGCTATTGCAGCCGATAGACAGGGAAGTTCACGCTCGTAAATCATGTTCGCTGGAATAAGCTGCCGCTATTCGCCGCTCGTCAATTTGCCAAACGCAGGTTTATTCCTACCTTTGGCGAATCTGAGGGCAACAATGTGATCGCACTACCCGATTCTCTACCGCCTCGCGTGACGCTCGTGACTGCCGGCGCCACGCTCAGGTCGATATGTTCATCAAGAACCAGTCGGTCGGAAGCTCGCGGCCGATGCCCGCGTCGACTGCACGGTCGTACGCAAGTTTTCCGAGCGCCGCGAACTGAATGCCTAGGCCACGATTGTTGTTGAAGTAGTTGATCTGCTCGTTGCTTGAGCGATGATTCGCCGCGTCTCCAACGATTTGGGCGAGAGACACGGCTCTTTCCGGAAGCTCCATGACACCAGGCACGCCGGGTACCCAGTCGCCATCGCGCATTTCGCGAACCCGGTTGATGACGCCGAAGTCTCGAGAATGCACGCCGTAGATGTCGGCGTGTGACATGCCATCGTGGCCAACCTCCCACGACCCTCGAACGCAGGAGAGAAACATGCCTGGAGCGAACCAGTTGTCCTCGACCACCTTGACCTTGGAGTCGGTGCAAGCGGCCACGATGTCGCTGCCCTCGACCGTTTCTCGCGGGCTCCCGACCCCGACGAACGGGAGACCCAACTCGGCTTCCATCTCTTGGCAGAACTTTCGTAACGCCTCCGGGCCGCGCGAATAAACCTTGACGAGTTCTAGCGGGAAGCTTGCCGCGTACGCGCGTGCGTGGCCGCGCGCTTGCCAGCCCGCACCGATGATGCCGAGCACCTTCGAGTCGCTCCTGGCGAGGCGCTTCGCGGCGATCGCGCTCGCCGCGCCAACCCGCATTACCTGGAGATGCCCGTGGTTGATGATCGCGAGTGGCTCGGCTGTCTCGAGGCTGTAGAGAATAGTGAGACCACAAAACAGACCAAGCTTTTGCGCGTACTTCTCCTGGTAATAGGTGCCGTTCTCGAAGGTGCTTGTGTTGCGGTCGGAGCGCAACACGACGGCGGCAACACCCATCGAGCGAATAGCGCCTTCCATCGTCGCGAGGTCGTAGCCCTCGTACGCTCCGAGTGGGACGATAAGGTCACTGCGCAGCCGTACCGCGGCGTCCTGGTCGTGCAATGCTTGATACGCCTTTTCGAGCACATCGATGCCGTCGGAGGTCGGCACCAATTGGGCCGTGTCATCAGTGCTCAGAAGAAGTGTCACCCGCTTGTTCCTTTGCGCGGTCGTAGAGAATGTGTCTGAGATCACTTTTAGGCGGGCGAGGTTAGCCGCCGCGGGCGAATGCGATGCCGTGTCGGCGTGGACGAGAAGATATCGCGAAGGCACCCCCGAAGATGATGATGTGACCCCGTACACACAAGCAGGTCGGTCATGCGGCGTCTTCATCATCTCAACGCCTGGCGAACCTCGATGGCACCACCCCAAACGCACTATCAACTCAGCGTGTACTGCGATGGCGAAGGGCAACCAGATGAGTACGAACAATGCACGATACTGTTGGGCGAGGTGCCGACGCCGGATCACGTAAATATAGGACGCTCGGGTTGCGCGCGTCAACGGCTTGCTGATCGAGGAACGGCAGGCAGCATACAGCTGCGTCCATCAGTACGCTGCAGTAGATCGTAAACGCTCGACTGGTTTTCTTACGCTTTGATAACGTCCTTGATAGGCGAGGGTGTTCACGTTACGGTCTGTCCAAGCCTGCTCCTCTAGAGGTTCGTCGCACCCGTATTCATCCATCCGGTTATGGCGCTTGTACGTGGTGGTCGCGGAAATCGTGGGACGGGTTTATGGGTGACCATGCCCGTCCAGACCTGTCCGACCTCGGCGATTCTCCGAACGGAGATTTTTATGGATCCGCAGCACCGTCCGCTCCCGATCAAGAAGGCCGTCGCGATCGGTCTCGGCGTGTTTCTCGCCTTGTCCGCGTGCTCTTCGGGCGCATCAAGCAACGATTCGGGACCAAGCACGGGCACGGGCACCTCGGCCGCGGCGGCCGCGTCTACGGCATCGAACGAATCTGGTGTCGACGCGAAGGGCGTCGTGGTCCGCAAGAGCGGCGAGAGCTACGACGCCTACATCGCTCGTCTGTACGAGGCGGCGACGAAGGAAGGTTCGGTCGACTTCCTCCAGTCGTCGGGCCAATCCGAGCTCGACCACATGCAAACTCAGTGGAAGCAACTGTTTCCGAAGGTGGAACTCAAGCCCATCACATCGCGATCAGGGTCGTACGTTGCCCGCGCGATGACCGAGGAGCGCGCAGGCGACGTCAAAGAAGACGTTGTGCGCGGCACGATCCAAGACCTCGCACCTTTGGGAGAGGCGAACTACCTGGAGCAGTACAGCGCCGCTGGCCTGGAAAAAATTCCTGAGGCGTACCGGTTCCCAGGCCCGTACGTGTCGATCTTCTTCCTCACGCGAAACGTGGCCTACAACACCGAGAAGGTGAAGGCAGCTGATCTGCCGACCGATTGGATGGGCTACTGCGACGCGAAGTGGAAGGGCCAGATCACATTCGACCCCGACTCGAGCGAGGTCATCGCGGGCATCATGCTGAAGTTGGGTGAAGAGAAGACCGTCGAGTTCTTGAAGTGCCTGGCGGCTAACGATGTGCGGTTGATTCAAGGCACCACGGCCGGCACGCAAGCGGTCGCGTCTGGTGAAGCCATGGTGAAGCTCGACGGCATGGGTCACGTCATCAAGAAGTTCGAAGACAAGAAAGCTCCCGTCACCGCGCAGGTGCCGAACCCCGATCCGCTCGTCGCGCCGGTCGGAATCGCGGCGATCCTCAAGGGCGCTCCCCACCCGAACGCCGCGCGCCTGCTGCAGGAGTTCTGGTTGATGAAGGACGGCGGCCAAGCCGCCGAGGCGGCCGAAGGCAAGCCGAGTCTGGGCATGGAACTGCACTCAGCCGATGGGCCGTACCCGAAGTACATGGAAGGCTCAAACATCGTGGTGCTCGAGCCGAAGCCAGAGACGGCCGATCTGATCCTTAAGGCTACCGAGCTCATGAAGCAGTACCTGCTGAAGCAATAGGCCTAGGACGATCAGCGACGGCGAGTGCCGCGCATAGTCTAGATCGAGTACCTCGTCCAGAACCGCCTTGCGCGTGGCTTCTTGCCGCGCGCAAGGCGGTTTTCGTTGTCGCCTTCCATCGTGAAACAGGCCGCGTACGCCGACTGTCATTGTGCGATTCGGCCGCGTCAGCCGCGGCCCTTCGCCGGCGGCGGCGTGACCTCGTTTTCAGTGGGGAACGACTTAGGGCGGAAGGGGCATTCTCATGACAGCGGTGGCGTCGGTGCTTGCGCGGCAGGGTCAGATTCGCTCGTGGCAGGAGGATTTTTACCGCGACCTGCATCGAAATCCTGAACTGTCACACCAGGAGAAGCGCACGGCGGCCCTGGTAACCGATCGCTTGCGCCATTGTGGTTTCGACGTCCGTTCCGGTATCGGCGGCACGGGCGTCGTCGGCGTCTTACGGCGCGGCGACGGCCCGACCGTGCTGTTGCGAGCCGACATGGATGCACTGCCGGTGTTAGAAGTGACCGGGCTGCCGTACGCGAGCACGGCGCGCGCGCCCGGCGCCGACGGCGCCGAGGTGCCGGTGATGCACGCCTGCGGGCACGACATGCACGTGGCATGTCTGCTCGGCGCGTCCGACTTGCTCGCGGGCGGCACGGAGCAGTGGAGCGGCACCGTGGTGTCAGTGTTCCAGCCCGCTGAGGAGACCGGCGACGGCGCTCGCGGCATGGTCGACGACGGGCTCGCGGGACTATTTCCCAAGCCGGACGTCGCTTTCGCGCAACACATCTTGCCCAAGCCGGCGGGCCAAATCGGCACTCGCGGCGGACCCGTTCTTTCGGCGGCGGACAGCATGCGTATCACCGTTCACGGGCGCGGCGGCCACGGGTCGATGCCGCAGGCGACGGTCGACCCCGTGGTGCTCGCCGCGATGATCGTCGTCCGATTGCAAACGATCGTGTCGCGTGTGATTTCGCCCAGCGAAACCGCCGTCTTGACCGTCGGCAGCATGCAGGCAGGAACGAAAAGCAACGTCATCGCTGATCACGCGGTGCTGCAGCTCAACGTGCGCACCTATAGCGAAGCAACTCGACAGACCGTGCTTAACGCCATCCGCCAGGTCGTGGTTGCCGAGTGTCACGCGTCGGGCAGTCCGAGGGAACCTGAGTTCGAGTTGTTCGACCGATTTCCGTTGACCGACAACGACCCCGCGACGACGCATCGGTTGGCCGCCTCGTTTGACGAATTCTTCGGCGATGCCGCTGGGCCGATGGAACAGCAAACGGCCAGTGAAGATTTCAGCGACATACCGGCGGCGTTGGGTACGCCTTACAGCTACTGGGCGGTCGGGTGCATCGACCCAACGCGTTACCGCGCCGCTGTGAAGGCTGGCCGAGTCGCGCAGGACATTGCGGTGAACCACTCAGCGAGTTTCGCCCCGGTCATCCAGCCCACCCTGGACGTCGGGACGCAGGCCATGGTCGTCGCCGCTCTCGCCTGGCTCGGTCGCCACTGATTCTTCTCGACCCGGCGTTCCAGGCGGCGTGGGCGCGTTCAGTCCGAGCCACACACCCGCCATCCGGATGCCGAAACAGGCGGCAGCGGCTCCGAGCGCGGCGGGGATCCCATACAGCCCGGTGCGAATCGTCGTCACCGTTATGGCGGCGCCGACGAGGGCCGGGATGGCATACAACCCGCTGGTGAGCACGGAAGGAACTTGACGAATCAAGACGTCGCGAATCGTGCCGCCGCCCACACCGGTGACCGCGCCGAGAATCACGGCCTGGCCGACGCCGAGGCCGAAGCCGAGCGCTTTACTTGCTCCCGTCACCGCGAACAGGCTCAGTCCGATGGCGTCGAACACGGTGATCGGCACGATGATGCGGTCGAGCCGGCGTCCGAACGCGAAGGCGACCAGGCCGCCGCCGGCGGCCACGAGCAGGTAGCGCCAGTCGCGAAAGGTCGCGGGAGGTAGGTCGTCGATAAGGATGTCGCGAGTGATGCCTCCGCCAAGTGCGGTGATCATGCCAAGGGCGATCACGCCGACGATGTCGAGCCGGGTCGCGCGGACGGCGGTCAGCGCGCCGTTCAAAGCAAACGCGAACGTGCCGGCTAGATCGAGCGAGAGCAGCAGCGGCGTTTCCGTCGTCATGCTCGCACCGGGCCGATATCGGCCGAAGACCGGGAGCGCGCCGCACCGCCGTCCGTCGTCACGCGATCGAGCGTATGCGGTCAGGCAACCCCAGTCTGCCCCAACCGACCATGGGGTAGTGATTCAACGGCTGGACGACAGGTCGGGCTGAACGGGGGGCCGAATGCCATCCGACGCGGGCGACAGCGCTGGCGGCACCGCCGGCGGCACTGCGGGGAGCGGCACCGCTGGCGTGCCCCTGAAGCCTCATCATTGGTGGCGCCTCGACGGCGACGACCGTGAGGGCGACTCCAGTTTCGCCTCAGCGCCACCAATCGACCTGCACGAGCCGATGCCGGCGCTGCTGCGCCGTTTGCGCTCGACGACGAGCGGATTGTCACAGCGAGAGGCGGCGCGACGGCTTCAGTCGGACGGCGCGAACGCACTGCCAGCGCCGGCGCGCCAATCGTGGGTCGGCGCGGTGGCGGCGCAGCTGGTGCATCCGCTGGCGTTGGTGTTGTGGGCGGCGGCCGGGCTGTCGATCGTGGCAGGCACACCGGTGTTGTCGATCGCCATCGCTTTGGTGATCGTCGTCAACGCTGTTTTCTCGTTCACCCAAGAACGGCAGGCGCAGCGGGCGGTCGCGGCACTCAGCGAGTTCGTGCCGAATACGGCGTCGGTTATTCGGGACGGCGAGCAACGCCGTATCGCGGCGCCCGCGCTGGTGGTCGGTGATCTGCTGGTGGTCGAGGAGGGCGACCGCGTATCCGCGGATGCGCGGCTGCTCGACGGCGCGGTCGAGGTCGACATGTCGCCGCTGACGGGGGAGTCGGTTCCCGTGACTCGTGCCGCGAGCGCGCGGGTGCGTAGCGGTGGCTGGTTAGCCACGCCTGATCTGCTCTTCGCCGGTTCGCTGTGTGCGGCCGGCGCGGGGAAAGCGATCGTATTCGCGACCGGGGCGCGCACCGAGCTCGGGCGAATAGCCGCGTTGAGCCAGCGGCAAAAGCGTGAGCCGAGCGCGCTAGAGCGCCAGGTTCGTTCCGTCGCCTGGTTGATCGCGGCCGTCGGTGTCGTCGTCGGTGCGTCGTTCATGCCACTCGGGATGCTCGCGGGTCTATCGGCGCACGATGCATTCCTTTTCGCGGTAGGCCTGCTGGTGGCTAACGTCCCGGAAGGACTTCTGCCGACCATCACCTTGGCGCTTGCCGTCGGCGTGCGGTCGCTCGCGCGCCGCGGGGCCGTCGTCAAGCGGCTGAGCGCCGTCGAGGTGCTCGGGTCGACGACGGTCATCTGCACCGATAAGACCGGAACGCTAACTGAAAACCGCATGCACGCCGTCGACATCTGGACGCCGGACGGCGGACTGCTCGCCGTCGACGCGGCCGATACGTCGGCACAGGCGTTCGCGAATGCCGTCGCCGGTTGCTCCGTCGTCGTCCGTACCGAGAACGGGATAACCGCGAGCGATCCCACTGAGCTCGCGTTGTACGAGATGGCACGGCGGCTCGGCGGGATCGGCGTGACGGAGCGCGATGCGCGCCGCAAGAAAGTGTTTCGGTTCAGCTCAACGAGGCGGCTCATGTCGGCCGTCCAGGAAACTGACGACGGGCAGCTCCTAGTGATCGCGAAGGGCGCGCCCGAGGCGATTCTCGATCGATGCGACGCCACGTTCGCCCACGAGGCGCCGACTCCGCTCGACGCGGCGGCTCGAACGGGCATCGACGAGGTCGTCGAAGCCCTGACTCGCGATGGATTGCGGGTACTCGCCGTTGCCAGCAGAGCTATCGACGCCGTGCCGACCGATCGCGACGTCGCCGAACGCGGCCTTACGCTGCTCGGGCTCGCCGCGCTGTTCGACCCGCCGCGCAAGGAGGTCGCGGCAGCGGTAGACGCGTGCCATCGCGCTGGCATCCGCATCAACGTCGTCACCGGCGACAACGGCGCGACCGCGGCGCACGTCGCCCGCGAGGTGGGAATCGGCGTGCCTCACATGAACGTCGTTGCCGGTACCCACCTCGACCACATGTCCGAAGAAGAACTCGACCGGCTGCTCGCGACCGACAGCGAAATTGTCTTTGCCCGTAGTTCTCCCGAAGCGAAGCTGCGAATCGCCGACGCCCTGCGCGACGAAGGCCACGTCGTCGCCATTACAGGGGACGGCGTCAACGACGCACCTGCTCTGCACCGCGCGGATATTGGCGTGGCGATGGGGAAAGCGGGCACCGACGTCGCCCGCGAGGCCTCGACGATAGTGCTGACCGACGACAATTTCGCGACCATCGCGATAGCGGTGGAAGAGGGACGCCGGGTCTACGACAACGTCCGGAAATTCATTTTGTATATCTTCGCGCACGCAGTTCCAGAAATCGTGCCGTTCTTGGTTTTCGCGCTGGCCGGTGGGTTAATTCCGCTGCCGCTAACCGTCATGCAAATTCTTGCCGTCGATCTCGGCACCGAGACGTTGCCGGCTCTCGCACTCGGCCGTGAACCGGCCGAACCGGGGCTCATGAACCGGCCGCCCCGTCCGCGAGCGGAGCATGTCGTGCAACGGTCGCTGCTCTTTCGCGCTTGGGGATTCCTTGGCGTTATTTCGGCGGTTTTGGTGATGGGGGCGTTTTTCTTCACGCTGTGGCTCGGCGGGTGGCATCCGGGTGACGCAACCGGCACTGGCTCGGCGTTGCACCACGTGTACGTGCAAGCCACGACTGCCACGTTCGTGGGCATCGTCGCATGCCAGGTAGGCACCGCGTTTGCGGCTCGTACCGATATCGCGTCGCTGCGAGCGGTCGGGTTCGCTAGCAACCCGTTGCTACTGTGGGGTATCGCGTTCGAGATCGCTTTTACCGCACTGCTGGTACTGACTCCGGGAGTGCAATCTGTCTTTGACACCGCCGCGTTACCGTGAAAGACCGTCGTCTTGATCCTGCCGTTCCCCTTTTTCGTTTGGGGAGCGGACGAATGGCGGCGAGCAGTTTTGCGCCGCGGACGCTCCGCAAAGCCGTCAATGAAACGCGTCGCGGATAGCGGCCCGGCCGACCGCTGACAGGCTCGTGTAGGAATACGTGCCCTGTTCTAGTAATTCCTTTGCCGCCGTCACCAACGCACCCGCCGCCGCGAACGCGAACGATCCGCCAACCGAAATACGGGCGACTCCCACCTGGGCCAGTTCAGCCACCGGCGGGGTCGCCGCTATCGCGAGTACGTTCACCGGACGGTCGACTGAGCCCACCACGGCACGGATGTCACCCAGGCGGGTAAGCCCCGGCGCGTACAGCACGTCCGCGCCGGCTTCTTGATACGCCTGCAGTCGCTCTATCGTGTCGGCGAGGTCGTCGCGTCCGTGTAGGTGGTTTTCGGCGCGCGCGGTGAGAATTACCCGCCGTTCGCCGTGCGCGGCTTCGGCAGCGGCGCGTACCCGCTCGATCGCTACTTCGCGCGTATAAATCGCGGTGCCGTCCCAATCTTCGATCGAACAGCCGGCGAGCCCGATGTCAGCCGCGGCTCGAACGGTCGCGGCTGCGTCGTCCGGCTCGTCGGCGAAACAGTTCTCGAAGTCGGCAGACACCGGGACGGCGACGGCTTGCACGATCGTCGCGGCGTGCGCAATCGCCTGGTCACGGGTGAGCGTGCCGTCGAGTTGGCCAATGCTCATCGCCGACCCGCTGCTGGTCGTCGCGAGTGCCGCGAAGCCTAACGAGGCGAGCAGCTTGGCGGAGCCGACGTCCCAGGGGTTGGGAATCAACAACGGCCGCCCGGGAACGTGGAGCGCGAGAAACGCATCCGCGCTATCGGCGTCTGCTGATGTCATGCTCGTGCCTAGGACGGGTCAGCGGGTGCGTAGAGTTCCAGCGCGATATTGTCGGGGTCACGAAATTCCAGGATCCAGCCGTTGCCGATTTCCTTGACCTGTCCGTGCTCGACACCGCGCGCGTCGAGCGTCGCGACCGCGGCGTCGAGGTCGGCCCGTGACGACACGGCGAGACTGAGATGGTCTAGGCCGACGCGGTCCTCGTCGAAACGGTCGGAGGCGACTGGGCGCAGGCCGAGCATCGAATCGCCCAATTGGTAGATGAGGCCGCCGTAAAGGAACGCGAAGCGCTCGCGTGTTTTGGCGTCGGCATTGGCCGGTGCCTCGATTGCCACGGGTAATCCGAAGATCGCCTCGTAAAACGCTCGCGAGCGCTCGATGTCGGTAACGGTAAGGCGGATGTGAGCAACAGAGCGAACTTTGATCGGCATACCAGCAGACTGCCACCGCACCGGTAGCGCCGATGGGGCGGGTCGGCGCTGCCGGTGGTTACCGCCTGGCTTTGCGAAAAAAGCGGCGGTAGCGTGCCGATATGAGCACGCGCAACGATTATCCGGCCGGGGTGCCGTGTTGGGTCGACACCAACCAGCCTGACCCCACGGCGGCCGCCCGGTTCTACTCCGGGCTCTTCGGCTGGCAGGTCGAGGACGCAATGCCTCCCGATGCCGGCTCTCACTACTACATGGCTCGCATCGGTGGCCGCACCGCGGCCGCGATCTCCTCGCAGCCGCCCGGCGCGCCGCCGCGGGCGATGTGGAACACCTACGTCCGCGTCGAGTCAGCCGACGACGCGGCGTCGCGGGTGCGCGAGGCGGGCGGGCAGGTGCTTTCCGAGCCGTTCGACGTCTTCGACGCCGGACGAATGGGTGTGTTCGCCGACCCTGAGGGCGCGGTCTTTTGCGTGTGGCAGCCCGGGTCGCACCGCGGCGCGGCGGCGGTCAACGAGCACGGCGCGGTGAACTTCAACAACCTGCACACCGACGATCTCGATGCCGCGAAGGCCTTTTACGGCGCGGTTTTCGGCTGGACGACGATCGACGTCGGTGCGCCGATGTGGGCTTTGCCGGGTTACGGCGACCATCTCGAAGAACTCAATCCCGGCATGCGCGCGGGGATGAAACAAATGGGAGCACCCGAGGGTTTTGACGACGTCGTGGCGGCGATCTTGCCGCGCGAGGGCGGCCCAGCGCGCTGGAGCGTGACCTTCGCCGTCGACGACACGGACGCGATCGCCGCGCGAGCGCGCGAACTCGGAGGCTCCGTCCTGGTCGAGCCGCACGATGCGCCATGGGTGCGATTCGCCGTCCTTGCTGATCCTGCCGGCGCCTCCTTCACCGCCAGCCAGTTCGTGGCGGAGAACCGCTAGAGGATCCGCGATTAGTCGTCGTGTAGCCGTACCGGCGAGATGAGGAAGAGCGGCGGCCCTCAACGCGTTGCGTCGGGCATGAAGCACATCGGATTCTTGTCGTTCGGCCATTGGACCCCTTCGCCGCATTCACAAACCAGGTCGGCATCGGATGCCCTCCTGCAGTCCATCGACCTGGCGGTCGCCGCGGAGGAGCTCGGCGCGGACGGCGCGTACTTCCGGGTGCACCACTTCGCCAACCAGCTCTCGTCGCCGTTTCCGCTACTCGCCGCCATCGGCGCCCGGACCAGCCGGATCGAAATCGGTACCGGCGTGATCGACATGCGCTACGAAAATCCGCTTTACATGGCCGAGACCGCCGGCGCCGCCGACTTGATCTCCGGAGGGCGGCTGCAACTAGGTATCAGCCGCGGGTCACCGGAGCAGGTTGTCGACGGCTTCCGCTACTTCGGCTATGTACCGGCCGAGGGGGCCGACCACGCCGACATGGCTCGGGAGCACACCAGGATCTTCCTTGACGTGCTTGGCGGTGAGGGCTTCGCCAAGCCGAACCCGCGGCCGATGTTTCCCAACCCGCCGGGGCTGCTCCGGGTCGAGCCGCACTCCGCGGGGCTGCGCGACCGGATCTGGTGGGGCGCCGGCAGCCGAAAGACCGCCGAGTGGACGGCGAAGCAGGGCATGAACCTGATGAGTTCGACGCTCCTCACCGAAGACACCGGCGTGCCGTTTCACCAGCTGCAGGCCGAGCAGATCGAGCGGTTCCGCAAGGCGTGGACCGACGCCGGCCATAGCCGCCCGCCTCGCGTGTCGGTGAGCCGCGGCATCTTCCCGATCGTGAACGCCGCCGACCGCGCCTACTTCGGCCGCGAGGAGGGCTCACAGGATCAGGTCGGGTACCTCGACGGCGGCCTGGCCCGCTTCGGCAAGACTTACGCGGCCGAGCCCGACAAGCTCGTGGCGCAACTGGCCGCCGACGAGGCGATCGCCGCTGCCGACACCCTGCTACTTACGGTTCCCAACCAGCTCGGCGTCGACTACTGCGCGCACGTCCTCGAAGCGCTCCTGAGCGACGTCGCGCCCGGCCTCGGTTGGCGCTGACCTTGGCGGAAAGTGACGGCTCTCGTGGTCATCCGCGGCAGTGATCTGGGGCCGCTGGCTGAAGCTCGTCGTGTCGGACAGGCGGTGTGGCGTAGGGTATTCCTTCTTGGGCGAAGGCGGGGAGCGCCAAGAACGCCGCGACTAACGCGGCCGCGCCGAACACGCTGAGCGCGACGGTGAAGCCAAGGGTTAGCGCGGCCTGGAACAACAGGCTTCCGAGGCCGAATCCGCAGAACAGCACGACTGCCATGAGAGCCACGGCTTGCCCGCGGCGTCCTGGCAAGTCGGTGACGATCCCGGCCAGCAGCGGCTGGGTCAAGTCGTAGCCGAGCGATAGCACGGTGACGATGCCGGCGGCGACGACGAGCGGCACTGGGGTGGCAAGCGCCAGCGCGGCGATCCCGCCGATCGCGACCCCAGCGGGAATCAGCCGAGCCCGACCGTAGCGGTCGGCCGCCCGGCCGATTGCCGGGCCGAAGATGAACCCGGGGATGCCATAGCCGAGCAGCGCGAACCCGATTCCGATCGGCCCGAGCCCGAACCGCTGGTGCAAGTACAACCCGAGCCAGGTGTAGATACCCGATTGCAGGACGGCGTTGAACACGACATAGGTGTAGGCGCGGCGTGCGCGCGAATTGCGAAGCAAATCAACATAGGCATGGACGACGGCGGCAGCCGTCAGGGGAGTTGGTGGTCTGGCCAGCTTCGGTATCCGGGCGGCCGCGGCCGCGAGGACGAGCGCGCAGCACGCCGCCGTGATGAGAAACAGGCCGCGCCAACCAATGCTCGGTTCCGCGAGCGCTCCCGCGGTCGAGCCGACCGCCATTCCTCCTGCCATCCCGCCGAACAGCCACCCCAGGGCGCGGCCACGGCGTTCGTACGGCACCAGGTCTCCGATAAGCGCGAGACCTACCGGCACGACGCCGCTCGCGACAACGCCCGCGCCCACCCGCCACGCGATGAACGATGCCACGTTCGTCGCCGTCGCCGTCATCGCGATGAGTGCCACGAACAACGCCAGACAGCTAAGGACGACGGGCCGTCGGCTGATCCGGTCGGCGAGCGGGCCCCACACCAGACTCGTGATCCCATAGGGGATCAGGTAGGCAGGCACCGCTAGCCCTACGAACCCGACGCTGCTGCCCAGGACGGCGGAGAGCCGCGGCAGAATCGGCGCGATCATGAACGCCTGGGCGAAGATCAGGAAAGCGGCGGCGCTCAGCACGGGCACCATGCCACGTGGCGCAACCGCCTGATTCATCTGTTGAACGCTCCTCGATCAAGCAGTATCACGAGCCGAAGCAGGTGGTCTGCCTTGGCACGCGTTCGCTGCCAAGAAAGGCGTTCGGTGCCCGTTGCGGCGTGGTGGTTTCCTATCAGGTATTCGCGGCCGCCTCGTCGTGACTACCCGCGCCCCTCGACAGTCCAAAGATTTGGCCTCATCGCGTTTCGTCGGCGTCCTGAACTACCACTTGAAACAGTGCGTGTGTCTGCCAGCGGCCAGCAATCTTGAGATAGTCCGGGGCTTCTCCGTACTTGGTGAAGCCGTTCTTCAACAAAACCCTTTGTGATGCGTGATTGTTGACAAGCGTTTCGCCCTGTAGCCGATGAAGTCTTAGCTCCTCGAAGGCGACCCTCTTCGCTGCCGCCACTGCTGCGGTCGCAATGCCTTCACCGTTACGCTCCCGCGACACCCAATAGGCGACGCTGGCCGACTGGAACGCCCCTCGAATGATGCTGTTGAGATTGAGCGTCCCGACAAGGAGACCGCTCCCGTCCAGAATGACCATCGGGAGTTTCGTTCCGTTCTCAGCGGCTTCGAGACTCGCGAGGACGGCGCGCTCCTGTCCTTCGTCTGTGAAGTATTCATCCGTCCGCAGCGGACCGAAGCCGGCGAGGAACGCGCGATTAGCGCGGACGAGACGGGCCAGTTCCGGGATGTCATCACGACGGAGAGGGCGCAGCAGCGTTCCGCTTCCCTCGGCTGGGCCGAAGGCAGTCATGAGGTCGTCATCTCGCTTCCCACGTAGCGGCTCTTCGGCGACCATCGCCGCATACATCGAATCGCTCGCCGACAGGACAGTAGCCGTCGTTCAGAGTGGGCGCAGGTTCTTCGCGCGGTACAGATCCTGGTCTGCGCGTTGCAGGAGTTGGCTAAAGTCGGCGTCGCCGTCCCAGGTGGCTACGCCGGCAGACCACGGCGTCCGGTGTGCTCCGCGTAGCCGTTCGAGCGCGTGGAGGGCCTGGGTGCGGTTGGTCTCGGGCAAGATGAGCGCGAACTCGTCGCCGCCGTAGCGGGCGAGCAGGTCACCTTTGCGGAGTTGGGCTTGCCAGGCGCTGGCGAGTTCGGTCAGCAGCGTGTCACCGGCGACATGACCGTAGGTGTCATTGACGGCTTTGAAATCGTCCAGGTCGAGGAGAGCCAGGCTGAAGCCGCGTCGGCCTCGGCCGCTTGCGGCGAGTTCTCGTTCGGCGGCAAGCGTGAGGTAGGCACGGTTGACGAGCCCGGTCAACGGGTCGAGAGCGGCCTGCTGGCGCAGCTTCGCCACCACATGGCGCAGCATTTCGGCAGCAGCGATAACGACGGCGCTGATCACGAGCCACGGCACGATGAGGTGCGGCACGCCGCAGGCGAGAACGCCAGCCGAAAACCCGCTCACCGAAAGGCACACGTGCACGCGGGCCAGTGGCGGCGGGAGGAAGTAGGCCGCGATCAGCACGATGCACAGGTAGAACACACCCGGTAACACCACGCCGACCGCGTCTGGCGCGCACGCCACGAGGACGCTCGCCAAGATGGTCAGCATTGCCAGCGCCGCGTTGATCATTGTCGTGGTGGCGTGACGTCGCAGGGTGATCAACAGCGGTGCGGCACCCAGCCCAACTATGCCGCACGACTGCGAGAGCCCGATCGGTGTGCGCGGCATCATCGGGAACCAGGCGGCAAGCAGGCATCCGACGCCGCCGACGCCGTACAGCAACCCGACGACGATGGCTACGTTCGATGGTCGCGTCGGCACGCAATACTGCGGCCCGCGAGTGGTCGATAGCGCCACGACTTCTTGGTGCCTAGCGGCGACGCTAGCGCTCCGCGCGATGGTCAACACGACCGTCCGCAGCGCATTCTTGCCCTCCGTGAGGACCGTCGACCAACAGATACCGAGACCGCGAAGCGGCCCCGCTCAAGCTGAGCCGACCTGTTCCATTCGACAGACAGACCAAGAACATGAGAAGACTTCTCCGGCTACCCGGCACCAGCCCGCGGACCGTCTGCCAATCTTCGGCGAAACGGCGTGGAGTTATCGGCTGGGTGGCGCGAGCGGAGGCGATGCAATACTGTTGCATCTGAAATGCACTTCAGATGCAGGAGGCCCGGATGACAACTACGGTCGGGTTCGCCGTCGCGGACGAGGATCGCAAGGATCTCGAGGAGCTCGTCGCCTATTTCGGGCAGGGCAACCGGTCGGCATACCTGCGGGCGACGTTGAAGGTCATGCGATCGGTGAAGATCGCCGAAGAACTGCGCGATCTGCAGGCCTACGGTCAGACGAAACTGGTTGAGGCGGGCCACGCGTTGGACGAGGTTCCCGACTTGGTTAGGCAATCGCGTCGCTCCCGCCCGTCGAGATGAGCTCGCCGGGCCCGGTGGCGATCCCGGTCGTCTTCGACGTCAATGTGCTCGTCGCGGCCGGCGCCGGCGGCAACTCGCCATTCCGGTCGTGGCCATCGCCGCCGCCCACCTCGGGCAACCCGGCGGCCGACAGTCTTGGGGTAATCGTCGACGCGGCCGAGTTCGCGTTGTGGCTGTCGCCGCACATCCTCGACGAGACTCGCCGCGTTCTCATGGACGTGCTCGGTTGGGAATCCCACAAGGCGCAGGAGTTCGCCGGGGTGGTCCAAGAAGCTGCCGAGCATTCCGGCGGGAGAGTCGCCGACCCGCCGCACACGGTAGGGGACTGCCCCGACTGGGAGGACAACTTCGTCCTCGACCTCGTCGTTGATGTCGGCGCCTTGATGCTGGTTTCGGCCGACGCCGACCTCATCTCGATGTCACCGTGGCGTGGCGTCCCCATCCTGACGCCTACCCAGTTCGCTGGACGCGTGGACGGCATGCGCCGCCACCGAAACCGCTAATCCAAACTGTGTCCGAGCGCTCCTCGAGGTGGCCTTGCCTCGGGCGCGAAGACCGCCTTGTCCTTCACCGTGCCGCGCCCGCTTCGCGGCGAGATGCCGTCGTAAGTCGGCGCGGTTCAGTGGCGCGATGTGAGCCTTATCTTGCTTGGTGGCCGGGTGGGGTGGCGTCCTCGCCGAGTTCGACTCGTCGGGTCAACGATGCCAGCTCGGGTCGGCGGCTAAGGCTGTTCACGAGCGTGGCCGGTCCGCCGACGCAGCTCCAGTCGTCGTCCCACAGGGTAGAGATCAGCCAGGAACGGTCGGCGGGAAACATCAGGTTGGGCAGGTGCCCCCACCAGAAGGACCCGCGGTCCCAGCGGCGCCAGATGGCGGCTTGCTCGGGTCCGGCCTGCACCAGGACGTAGGGCCAGTTGCTGTACAGGTTCACTCTGGGCGCGTCGGGAAACACGACATCATCGGCTCCGGTGTCCAAGTAGGCGAGCCACCACGGCTGGGGGGCGGTGTGCTCGCGGAGCACTGACAGCACGGCGTGGTCGCGGCGTTGGTGATCGCCACCGTGTTCGGGCAGCAGGATGGTGGCGTAGCTAAGAAAGATCGGCGGGATCGCGGATGTGATTGTGGTGCCGACGGTCGTGCCGGCTGCGATCCACGCGACGTCGGCATCGGTTCCCAGCTGCCAACTCTGTCCGTCTCGAACGACCGCGCTCAGGGTCGGTCGTGCAGTGGGCTCGGGCATCGGGAAGCGCGCCGGCACCGCAGGTGTCACATCGGGATCGTTCGCGTCCACCAGGAAATCACGCCCGTTGGTGCTGCCATGGGTGCACGAACCGCACCCGCGTAAGCGTCTGAACTGCACAAACAGTGTGTCCGAGGGGGGACTTGAACCCCCATGCCCTATACGGGCACTAGCACCTCAAGCTAGCGCGTCTGCCTATTCCGCCACCCGGACGTGGAGCCCTGCGGTGCACAGGACCGGCGTACACCATACCAACGGCTGACGGTGATCGGCGCATCCCTCCCGACCATCGCATACGACACCGCACCGACCGACACCGTCGCCGACGACACCGCACCGACACCGCACCAAACGGTAGGCGACGGATCACCCCGAAACCAGGCAGGATGGCAAGCGTCGTCCGCACCGCCGCCGTCCACGTCGTGAGGAGCTTCGATGCCGCAACCTAAATCGCAGCCCAACCAGGCACTTACCGCCGAAGACGAGGTCGTCGGCTTGTGCCGCGACTTGATCAGGATCGACACGTCGAATCCGATCAAGCCCGAGCGACCGGCGGCCGAGTACGTCGCGGAGAAGCTCGCCGAGGTGGGCCTCGAACCGACGATCCTCGAGTCCGAAAAGGGGCGGGCCAGTGTCGTCGCCCGCATGGAGGGTGCCGACCAAAGCCGCGGCGCGCTGCTGATTCACGGCCACCTCGACGTCGTCCCGGCTGACAAGAGCCACTGGCAAGTCGACCCGTTCGCCGGCGAGATCAAAGACGGCTGTCTTTGGGGTCGAGGCGCGGTCGACATGAAAGACATGGACGCTATGACCCTCGCCGTCGTCCGGCAATGGGCGCGCGAAAACCGGAGGCCGCCGCGCGACGTCGTCCTGGCGTTCGTAGCCGACGAGGAAGCCGGGGGAGCCAAGGGAGCGCGATATCTGGTCGAAAACCACCCGCACTTGTTCGATGGCTGTACCGAATCGATCAGCGAGGTCGGCGGATTCTCCCTGGAAATAAAAGAGAATTTGCGGCTTTACCCGATCCAAACCGCGCAGCGCGGCATGGCCTGGATGAAGCTCGTCGCGAAAGGCCGGGCCGGCCACGGCAGCTTGGTCAACCGGGATAACGCGGTCACCAAACTTTCCGACGCAATATCGAGAATCGGAAACCATGAATGGCCCGTGCGGCTTACCAAAACAGTTCAGGCTTTCATCGAAGAGCTCAGCGACGCGATCGGCGTCGAGGTCGATCCGCACGACCTCAGGCCTGCCGTCGCGAAGCTCGGCACCATCACAGCCCTGATCGCGGCGACGGTTACGAACACGGCCAACCCCACGATGCTCGACGCCGGTTACAAGGTGAACGTGATTCCGCAGGAGGCCACCGCTTTTGTCGACGGCAGATTCCTGCCTGGCTACGAAGAGGAGTTTTTCGAAACGATCGATGAACTCCTCGGCCCCGACGTCACGCGCGAAATGGTGCACCAAGACATCGCGCTCGAAACGGAATGGGACGGCGCCCTCGTCGACGCCATGAAAAACGCGTTGACCGCCGAAGACCCGCAAGCCCGACCCGTGCCGTATTGCCTGTTCGGCGGCACCGACGACAAGTCGTTTTCGCTGCTCGGCATCACCGGATACGGTTTCTCACCGCTTCGCCTGACGCCCGACCTCGACTTTGCCGGCATGTTTCACGGCGTCGACGAACGAGTCAACGTCGAGGCGCTGACGTTCGGCGTCCGGGTACTTGATCGATTTTTGGCGAACTCGTAGCTACATGGTGCGGACGGCGCGGATGATGCGGCGGCGCAGCACTACGCGACGCGATCCGTCAGGGTAGAGCCGCAATCGGGCGAGTTCCCAACCGTGATGCTCGGCGGCCTCGGTGAGCAACCGGCGCGCGACGTTTCGCGAGGTGCCGCGGGGTAGCGACAAATGTCGAAACTCCCAGTCGCCCATGCCCTCATTGTGGCCGGGCGCGAGGTCGCGCGCAGCCCGACGCGCAACCCTGGTGCGCACCGCGACGGATTACGTCTTGATCTCGCATTGCGCGCTACCCCCAGTTGACCGGTAGCGTTTGACCATGGCTGACGAGACCTCCGCGACGCCCGAGCAGGTTCGAGCCGCGGCTGAAGCGCTGAAAGCGGCAATCGACACACATCTGGCCGCCGTCGAGACGCGAAGCGGTGAGAACGATCCGCGCGTTCAATCCGCGTACGACGCACTCGCGTCGGCGAGCGAGGCGTACGACGACGTGTTGTTCTCGGCGTACGAAGAGGTGACCCCGTTCGGTCCGGTCGAGGGCCTCGAAGAGTCCGACGACGAAGACGACGAACTCGAGTGGGAGTCCGAAGAGGACGACGAAGACGAGTAGCCGGCCAGCAGGGCGCGCAACAGTGTGCGGCGCGGTCGGCACGCGGGCCCGGCGATAGCTTCGGCGAAGGCGCTGCCCGCCGCCTGCACGATCGACAGGTGCCGGGTCGCGCATCGCGTGGCGCTGTAGAGCAGTTGCCGCGACAGCAGGCCGGCGGAGTCGGGGGTGAGCACCAACACGACCGCTGGCCAGCGACGTCCCACCGCGTCGTGCACCAGATGGGCAGCGCCGGTGTCGTCGAGCCGGGGGGCGAGAACTCGGGCCGCGGCCTCGGTCGCGGTCAGCACTTGGATCGACGTCGGATCGATGCCGAACACGCGCGGAATCGAATCGTGCACAAGTTGGCCGGCCCGGTGTGCGGCTTCGCCGGCAGAGGCGGCGTCCACGATCACAACGTCGCGGCTCGGGTCGCTGACGTCGGGCACCGCGCCGCGCGCTACCGCGGTCGCGAACGCGCTCAGTACCGCACTCGTGTCCGAGGTCTCGACCCGCGTCGGTGGCACCACGTTCGCCTCGACCACGTCGCCGAAGGCACGCCCGGGCCCCGGCGACGGCAGCGCGTCAGGATCGCCCGCCAGCACCACGCTTTCGTCGTCCGCGCAATTCCTGAAGAAGGTGGCAAGTGTCTCGACGTCGAGATACTCGGCGTCGTCGACCACAGCCGCCTCGATTTTCTGGACGACGTCGTCACGCGACGCGCCGGACGGTCCGGTCACGACGCGCAGCCGGTTCGTTTGGGCGAGCCGGGTGACGTGCGCGGCGATTTCCTGTTCGGCCTCGACCACTTTTCGAAAGCCCAACACGGACGGCGAAGGGGCCGCGACCAGCGCGGAACCCGCCGGCCCGATTTCGGCCAGCGCGTCTTCGAGACGCAGCCGGACGCCGCCGAGCACCGCGCCGGCAATTCCGGTCGGCACCACAGTGTGGCCGTCGGCGAGGGCGCGCTCGAGCAACGAATAGAGCCGGCGCGCCGCGGGGGATAGCCGGCTGGGGTCGGACGCCGACGCGTTCATTCCTGGCCGGCGCCTCGCTCGGGGTAGCCAAGACTTGGAGCCGAGACGTCGTCGAGCGCGGTTCGAATCTCTTTCGGCAACACGACGTCGGCGTCCGCCAAAATGCCGAGAACTTGGGCCGCCGTCCGGGCCCCGACGAGGGCCGCCCCGACGCCGGCCCGGTCGCGCACCCACGCGAGCGCGACGCCGATCGGCGAGACGCCGAGGCCTTCAGCGGCCGTGCAGACGGCTTCGACGACGCGGCTGTGGGCTTCGTCGAGGTACGGCTCCACGAAAGCCGCGAGATGATCGCTTGCCGCTCGCGAATCGACGGGAATCCCGGTGCGGTACTTGCCGGTGAGCACACCGCGGCCCAGTGCCGACCACGCGACGATCGACAGGCCGGCGTCGACCGCCGCGGGAACGACCTCGCGCTCGATGCCGCGCTCGAGCAAGGAGTACTCGACCTGGGTTGAAGCGAGCGGAACCCGGCCCGGCCAGGCACGTTGCCACGTGGCGGCCTTCGCGGTCTGCCAGCCGCTGAAGTTCGCCAGGCCGACGTAGCGGGCGCGCCCCGAGGTGACCGCCGCGTCGAGCGCCGACAACGTCTCATCGAGCGGCGTCGCGGAATCGAAGCCGTGGAGTTGCCAGAGGTCGACGTGGTCGACGCCGAGCCGATCGAGGGAACCGTCGAGCGCGTCGAGCAGGTGCCTGCGCGACATGTCGCGGCGCCTGCCGTCCGCGCGCTCGTCGGGGAGGAGACCACCTGCCTTGGTGGCGATGACGACGTCGTCTCGGTTGACGAAGTTCGCCAGCAACGTGCCGATCACGCGCTCGCTGTCGCCGGCCGCGTAAGTGTCGGCGGTGTCGAGTAGCGAGCCACCCGCGTCGACGAAAGCCTTGAGCTGGTCGGCTGCCTCGTGCTCGTCGGTGTCGCGACCCCACGTGGCCGTGCCCAGGCCGACGCACGACACCCACAGACCGCTGTTGCCGAGTCGACGCTGCTCCATGGCGCGAAACGCTACCGCCCAGGTGCGGGCCACGCCTCGACAAGTCGCTAGACTGCGCCTCGTGGCGACGTCGTCGAAGGAACCGAAGGCTCTAAGCCGCGTGCAATTCGCTGTCATTCTGGGCGTATTGGCCGCCTGTGCCATTGCCGCTCTCGTGAGCGTGGGCGCCATGGTCGCCGAGAAGCGAGTTTGCCCGTCCGAGACGCAGACATCGCGGCCCGGCAACGCGACCTGCTGGGCTTCCTATGTTCACCAAGACAAGACCGGGGTCGTCGGTATCCCGGTCGAGAGCCCGAGTTCGGCACCGGCGTCCTGACGAATCGCCCACCAACCCGGTTAAGGTCACTTCCGTGACCACTGTCGTGCTGTTGCGTCACGGCCTTACCGCGGCTACCGGCCCAGTTCTGACCGGCCGCACTCCTGGTGTTCATCTCGACGAGCGCGGCAACACGCAGGCAAAACAGGTCGCAGCGCGACTCGCCACCGTCGCGTTGGCGGCCATCGTCAGCAGCCCCCTCGAACGCTGCCAAGAAACCGCTGAGGTGGTGTCAGCGTCGACCGGGGTGGCGGTCGAGACGGATGCCCGGCTTATCGAATGCGGCTACGGCGACTGGACCGGCCAAGAGCTGAAACGGCTCGCCAAAGACCCGCTGTGGAAGGTGGTGCAAGCGCATCCGAGCGCGGTGACGTTTCCCGGCGCGGACGGCGAATCACTTCGTTCGGTGCAGGCGCGCGGGGTCGACGCCGTCCGGTCGTGGAATGCGAAGCTCGGCCCCGACGCGACATGGCTCGCGTGCTCGCACGGCGACGTGATCAAGGCGATCGTGGCCGACGCGCTCGGCCTGCACCTCGACACGTTCCAGCGCATCGTGATCGACCCGTGCTCCGTGACGATCGTCACCTACACGCCGTTGCGTCCGTTCGTGGTGCGGGTCAACGATTCGAGCACGGATCTCGCGTCGCTCCTGGCGCCGCCGCGCAAGCGGCGCAAGCGCACGAGTGACGCGGCGGTGGGTGGCGGCACGGGTGTCCCCAATGTGGGCGGCGGCACGGGTGCCGCGCGAGTCACGTAAGGTTTCAAAGCCATGCCACGTCAGATCATCGTCTTCGACCCGCCCGAACGCGTCGTTATCGGCACGGTCGGCCAGCCGGGTGAGCGCACGTTCTTCTTGCAGGCTCGTGGTGGCGGCCAGCTCACCAGCGTCGTCCTCGAAAAGACGCAGGTGGCGGCGCTGGCCGAGCGGCTCGACCAACTCCTCGACGAGATCGTGCGCGCGTCGGGCGGCACCGCCGCGGTGCCCGCCGTCGCGCCGGCCGAACTCGACGATACCGGTCCGCTCGAGCAGCCGATCATCGAAGAGTTCCGCGTCGGCGCCCTCAGCCTCGGCTGGGATCCGGAAGCCGAGCGCGTCGTGATCCAAGCGCGGGCCATGGGCGAACCCGGCGAGGAAGATCCAGCGTCCGATGACGACATTCTCGACGACGAGTCCGACGGGCCCGCCGTGTTGCGGCTTCGGCTTTCGGGCGCCGCAGCGCGGTCGTTTACGAAACGGGCGTTGGAAATCGTGGCGGCCGGTCGGCCGCCGTGCCAGTTTTGCGGGCAGCCGCTCGATCCCGA
>JBDZVM010000003.1:26443-80311 GCA_040255675.1 Actinomycetales bacterium
CCGAAGGGTCATCATGGTGCCCCGATCGTGTCCTGTGTCGGCGGCGCTCGCATCGGCTTGTCCGATACTGAACTGATGACAGCGCTAGACCACCTCCCGGGCGATCGAGGTGACCTGCGCGCGGTCCTCACCGACGGTGAACTGTCGATCGAAGGCCGGCTCGTTGACGCGTCCAACACCACGTTGTTCGGCCGGGTGTGCCTCGGGCCGGTCGGCGTCGAATGCGTTTACAAGCCGGTGCGCGGCGAGCGACCGCTATGGGATTTTCCCGACGGCACGCTCGCCGGCCGTGAGGTCGCGGCGTACGTGGTATCGGAGGCGACGGGCTGGGACGTCGTCCCGCCCACGGTGCTGCGTGACGGGCCGCTCGGCCCCGGCATGTGCCAGCTTTGGATCGACGTCGATCCGGACGCCGACCTGCTCGCCCTGCTGCACGGCGACCACCCGGCGCTTCGGCGGATGGCAATGTTCGATGCGGTGGTCAACAACGCCGACCGCAAAGGTGGCCATATCTTGCCGCTGCCGGACGGCCACATTTTCGGAGTCGACCACGGAGTGTGCTTCTCGACCGAGGAAAAGCTGCGCACCATCTTGTGGCAGTGGCGCGGCACGCCGATTCCAGACGACCTGCTCGATGCCCTTGACGGCCTGCGTAACGATCTGACCGGCGACCTCGGAGCGAAGCTGCGCGAGCTGATCACGTCGAAGGAGGTAGCCGCCACCCGACGGCGCGTCGACCGGCTGTTGCGCACCAGACTTTTTCCCGAACCCGGCGAGAACTGGCCGGCAGTGCCGTGGCCGCCGTTTTGACACGCGCGTGCCGCTTCGCCGATCGGCACCGGCTCCGCGCGGGGTTCGGCGGCGCCCGTTAGAGTGCCGAGCATGCAACCGTGGTCCGCGCCCGATGTTCCAACCTTGCCCGGCGCGAGCGGCCTCCCCGCCGTCTTCGACACGATGAGCGGCGCGCCGAGACCCGTCGGCTCTTTGTCGTCCGCGTCGATCTACGTGTGTGGCATCACGCCGTACGACGCGACCCACCTCGGCCATGCCGCCACCTATGTGGCGTTCGACTTGCTGAATCGAGCATGGCGCGACGCGGGCGCCGACGTCTCGTACGTGCAAAACATCACGGACGTCGACGACCCGCTGCTCGAACGAGCCGACGCGACCGGCGAGCAATGGGAATCCTTGGCCGCGCGCGAGATCAGCCTTTTCCGCGACGACATGACGGCGTTACGCGTGCTGCCGCCGGCGCATTATGTCGGCGTCGTCGACTCGATCCCGCTGATCGTGCGGCTCATCGAACGTTTACGGGCGGCCGGCGCGGCTTACGACGTCGACGGCGACGTGTATTTCTCGATCGACTCGGCGCGCGACTTCGGCGCCGTGTCGCACCTCGATCAGCCGACGATGCTTCGCCTGTTTGGCGAGCGAGGCGGCGATCCCGATCGGGCCGGCAAGAAAAACGCGCTCGACTCGTTGCTGTGGAGGGCAGAGCGGCCGGGGGAGCCGGCGTGGGAATCATCGCTTGGCCGAGGCCGTCCCGGCTGGCACGTCGAATGCTCGGCGATCGCGCTGAACTACCTCGGCGGATTCGCGGATCCGATCGACGTGCAGGGCGGCGGTAGTGACCTGGTGTTTCCGCACCACGAAATGTGCGCGGCGCAAGTCGGAGTGGCCACCGGCCACGTCTTCGCGCGCGCCTACGTGCACGCGGGCATGGTCGGCTTCGACGGCGAGAAAATGTCGAAATCCCGCGGAAATCTGGTGTTCGTGTCGAAACTGCTCGCCTCGGGCGTCGAGCCGGCGGCGATTCGGCTGGCTTTACTCGCGCACCATTACCGCGGCGATTGGGAGTGGACCGACGACGACTTGTCGGCCGCCCGCGACCGGTTGGCGGTGTGGCGCGCCGCCGCTTCGCTGGCGAGGGCGCCGTCGGCTGATGCGCTGCTCGGCGCCGTGCGTGACCGCCTGGCTGACGACCTCGACGCACCCGGCGCGCTCGCGGCGGTCGACTCGTGGGCCGCGAACGCGACCGATGCGGCGGGTGACGCCGACCCTGGGGCGCCCGCGTTGATGCGGGCAACCGTCGACGCGCTACTCGGCGTCGCGCTCTAAGTTCTCGTCGACGGTTCCGCGATCAAGACTTGCCTTCGCCGCGGTGGCGTAGATAGCGCTCGAACTCGCGCGCTATTGCCTCGCCACTCGCCTCCGGCAGATCGGCTTCGTCTTTTTGCCGCTCGAGCGTGCGCACGTATTCGGCGACCTCTGAGTCTTCTTCGGCAAGTTGATCGACGCCGCGTTCCCACGCGGCCGCCATCTCGTCGAGGTCTCCGAAAGGCACCGGGACGTCGATCAAATCCTCGAGGTTGCGAAGCAGCGCCAATGTCGCCTTCGGGCACGGTGGCTGCGCCACGTAATGGGGCACCGCCGCCCACAACGACACGGCCGGCAGGCCGGCTTGGATGCAGGCGTCGTTGAACACGCCGACGATGCCCGTCGGGCCCTCGTAACTGGACTGCTCAAGACCCAGCCGCTTGGCGGTCTCGGCATCGGCGGCGCTGCCGCTCACGGGCACCGGGCGGCTGTGCGGCGAGTCGGAGAGAAGCGCCCCCAGGTTGATCACTTCGTCGACGCCAAGCCGAACAGCGGCGTCGACGATCTCGGCGCAAAAGGAACGCCAGCGCATGTTCGGCTCGATGCCGCGCACCAACACGACGTCGCGGCGGCCGTCGACGTTTTGGGCGAGCGTGATCCGCGTGGTCGGCCAGCTGATGCGGCGGCTCACACCGTCGACCAACGCGACCGACGGCCGGTTCACCTGGAAGTCGTAATAATCCTCGGGATCGATTTCACCAACCGTGCGCGCCGACCACGCGAGCTCCAGCGATTCGACCGCGTCGGTCGCCGAGTCGGCGGCGTCGTTCCATCCCTCGAAGGCGGTCACCATGACCGGACGCCGCAGCGGCTGGTCGGAAACCCCGGAGAGCTCGATCATGCCGGCCTCCTTCCGTCGTCCAGCCTAGGCGTCCGAGTCTGCCCGCGCGCGAGAGTGCTACGAGGCCAAACTCCGCGAAGCCTACCGATGAGCGCACGGTACCGTTACGAGAGTGAATCCTCGTGCCGACCTGCTGCGTACCGAATTAGCCCGCCGTGTCGTCGTCGCTGACGGCGCCATGGGAACGATGTTGCAAACCTTCGACCTTGACCTCGACGATTTCGAAGGCCTCGAGGGTTGCAACGAGATCCTCAACCGAAGCCGGCCCGACGTCGTCCGGGCCATTCACGAGGCGTACTTCGACGTCGGGTGCGACGCCGTCGAGACCAACACGTTCGGCGCGAACCTGGCGAACCTCGGCGAGTACGGCATCGCCGACCGCATCCACGAGCTGGCCGAAGCCGGCGCCCGGCTCGCCCGCGAGGTCGCCGACGGTTTCTCTACGCCCGATCACCCGCGGTTCGTGCTCGGCTCGGTCGGCCCAGGCACGAAACTGCCCACACTCGGGCACACCACGTTCGTGGCGCTTCGCGACGCCTACGAGCAGGAAGTCGCGGGTCTCATCGCCGGCGGCGCGGACGCCGTCCTGATCGAGACGGCGCAAGACCTGCTGCAGGCCAAGGCGGCTTTGATCGGCGCCAAGCGCGCGATGGCGTCGGCGGGCATCACGCTGCCGCTGATCGCCCAGGTCACCGTCGAGACGACCGGCACGATGCTGCTGGGTTCTGAGATAGGCGCGGCCCTGACGGCGCTCGAGCCGCTCGGTATCGACGTGATCGGGCTGAACTGCGCGACCGGCCCGACCGAGATGGGCGAGCACTTGCGCTACCTGTCGCGCCATGCTCGGGTGGCCTTGTCGTGTATGCCGAACGCGGGGTTGCCTGTGCTCGGCCGCGACGGCGCCTCGTATCCGCTCACTCCCGAGGCACTGGCCGACGCGCACGACTTGTTCACCCGTGAGCACGGACTTTCGCTTGTCGGCGGCTGCTGCGGCACCACCCCGGCGCACCTTCGCCAAGTCGTTGAGCGGGTGCGCGGGCGTGAATTGCCGGCGCGCCGTCCACACCCGGAGCCAGGCGTGTCGTCGCTCTACCAGACCATGTCGTTTCGGCAAGACACGTCGTACCTGGCGGTCGGCGAGCGTACGAATGCCAACGGGTCGAGGGCGTTTCGCGACGCGTTGCTCGAAGCCAGGTTCGACGACTGCGTTGAAGTAGCCCGCGACGCCAGCCGCGATGGTTCGCATTTGATCGACGTCTGCGTCGACTACGTCGGGCGCGACGGCGTAGCCGACATGCGTGAGATCGCCACCCGCTTCGCGACGGCGTCCACGTTGCCGATCATGCTCGATTCCACAGAGCCTCCGGTCATCGAGGCTGGCCTCGAATGCCTCGGCGGCCGATGCGTGATCAACTCAGTCAACTTCGAGGACGGCGAAGGACCAGCCTCGCGGTTCGCGCGGGTGATGCCCATTGTGCGCGAGCACGGGGCAGCGGTCGTCGCCCTGACGATCGACGAGACCGGCCAAGCCCGTACGCCCGAGCACAAGGTCGCGGTGGCCGAGCGGCTCATCGAAACGCTTACCGGCCAGTGGGGCATGCGCGAAAGCGACATCCTCATCGACTGCCTTACCTTTACCTTGGCCACGGGGCAAGAAGAAAGCCGACGCGACGGTTCGAACACGATCGAGGCCATTCGCGAGCTGAAGTCGAGACATCCCGACGTGCAGACCGTGCTCGGATTGTCGAACATTTCGTTCGGCTTGAAGCCAGCGGCCCGTGTCGTGCTCAACTCCGTTTTTTTGTCGGAATGCGTCAAAGCCGGTCTCGACGCCGCGATCGTGCACGCGTCGAAGATCGTGCCGGTGTCGCGAATTCCCGACGAGCAAAGGGAAACCGCGCTCGATCTCGTTTACGACCGGCGGCGCGACGGCTACGATCCGCTGCCAGCGTTCCTCCAATTGTTCGACGGCGTGACGGCTGCCGACGCGAAGGCCTCTCGCGCTGAAGAGTTGGCCGCTTTGCCGCTCTCGCAGCGGCTCGAGCGGCGCATCATCGACGGCGACAAGAACGGTCTTGAAGCCGACCTCGACGAAGCGCTGCAAACGCGGCCCGCCCTCGAGATCGTCAACGACACGCTGCTCGAAGGTATGAAGGTGGTCGGCGACCTCTTCGGCCGCGGCGAAATGCAGCTACCGTTCGTCTTGCAGTCGGCTGAAGTCATGAAAACGGCAGTGGCCTATCTCGAGCCGCACATGGAAAAGACCGACGAGGGGGGCAAAGGCACTATCGTGCTCGCCACGGTGAAAGGCGACGTCCACGACATCGGCAAGAACCTCGTCGACATCATCTTGTCGAACAACGGCTACAGCGTCGTTAATCTCGGCATCAAACAGCCGGTGTCGGCGATCATTGAGGCCGCCGAAGAGAACAGCGCCGATGCCGTCGGCATGTCGGGCCTGCTCGTGAAGTCGACCGTCATCATGAAAGAAAACCTAGAAGAACTCACCAGTCGCGGTCTCGCTTCGCGCTGGCCCGTGCTCCTCGGCGGCGCGGCCTTGACCCGCGCCTACGTCGAGCAGGATCTCGCCGAGCAGTTTCCCGGTGTCGTCCGTTACGCGCGCGACGCGTTCGAGGGCCTGCGGTTGATGGACGCCGTCATGGCAGTCAAACGTGGTGTCGAGGGTGCCGCGCTGCCGCCGCTTCGCCAGCGTCGCGTGACGGCCGTCGTCGAGCAGTCGGCCGACGACGACGCAGACCTTCCCGCGCGATCTGATGTCGCCACCGACGCTCCGATCCCGGAGCCGCCGTTTTGGGGCGATCGCGTGATCAAAGGAATTCCGCTCGCCGACTACACGTCAATGCTCGACGAAAAGGCCACCTTCGCCGGGCGTTGGGGGCTTCGTGCCGTGCGAGGTGGGCCGACCTTCGAAGACCTGGTCGAGACCGAAGGCCGCCCGCGTATGCGCAAGTGGCTCGACCGCTTACAGACCGAGGGACTGCTCGACGCGGGTGTCGTCTACGGATACTTTCCGTGCGTCAGCGAAGGCAACGACCTTATTGTCTTGGACGACGACGGCAACGATCGCGTGCGATTCACCTTTCCGCGGCAACGGCGCAACCGGCGACTATGCCTCGCTGACTTTTTCCGCTCGCGCGAGTCGGGCGAAACCGACGTCATCGCGTTCCAAGTCGTGACGATCGGCTCCAAAGTCAGCGAACTCACTGCCGAATTGTTCGCCGAAAACGCTTACCGCGATTATTTGGAATTGCATGGCCTTTCAGTGCAGCTTGCCGAAGCCCTTGCCGAGTTCTGGCATCGCCGGGTGCGCGAAGAACTTGGAATGGCGGACGACGACAACCCCGACATCCGACAGGTTCTCGATCACCAGGGGTACCGCGGATCGCGTTATTCCTTCGGATATCCCGCCTGCCCCGATCTTGAAGATCGGTCGAAAGTAGTGGCGCTGCTGGATCCGGAGCGCATCGGCGTGTCCTTGTCGGAGGGCTTCCAGCTCCATCCCGAGCAGTCGACCGACGCATTGGTCGTGCACCACCCCGAAGCGAAATACTTCAGCGCGTGACGGTCTTCGCGCCATCCGATTCGGCGTTCGATCGCGGTACGGCAGCCCTGCCTGCCGCCGCCCTGTTCGATATGGACGGTCTCCTCATCGACACCGAACCACTGTGGTTTTCGATCGAGACCGAGATTCTTACCGAATTCGGCGCGTCGTGGACCGAAAACGACCACGCGTCACTTGTCGGTTCCTCGCTTGCGGTCGCCACGGCATATCTCTCGAAGCGCTGCGATGGCCGCGCGAGCGCGTCGGAAATAGCCGATTTGCTAATGAGCCGCATGGCAGTTGCCTTGCACGATGCGCCGCCACTTAGGCCGGGTGTCACGACGTTGGTTGGCGAACTCGATTCGGCTGGCGTGCCCAAGGCGTTAGTGTCGTCGTCCGCGCGCACCTTGATCGACGCCGCCCTCGTCGGCTTCACCGATTTGACCTTTGACGCTGTCGTCGCCGGTGACGCCGTCACGAATCACAAGCCGCACCCAGAGCCTTACCTCACCGCCGCGGCCATGCTCGGCGCTGACCCGCGGTGGTGCGTCGCATTCGAAGACTCGCCAACGGGCGTGGCTTCGGCTGGCGCGGCGGGCTGCATGGTGGTTGCGGTGCCAAGCGTCGTGGCGATCGACCCGGCCGACCGCCGCGTTGTCGTCCGATCGCTGGAGGAAGTCGACCTAGACCTTTTGCGGTCGCTCTTCCACTGAGCCGTCTCGGTGGCCGCGACGCCTCGTGCGTGGAACCGACCGCTCACCGACGCACGCGGTACTTGTCGACGTAGTCACCGTCTAGTTCCCAGCCAAGCCCCGGCCGATTAGACAACGTCAGTTGACCGTTCTCCAGGTTGCGTTCGTTCGCGATGAGGTTCCACCAAAATGGGTCGCGGTCGGGATGGAAACACTCGACGTAGGTGCCATGCGGCTGGCTAGCCAGAAGATGGCTCGCTACTTGCGGTTCTTCGTGATGGCCCATTTGCACGTCGTAGACCGTCGCAACCGACGCGGCGCGCCGCCACGCGGTTGGTCCGCCGGACCAGGACGCGTCGAAATTGCATACGTCGATGGCTCCCGCTTCCATGAGATCACGGCAGCCGCTGGGTGACACCTCGCTTTGGCCTGCGCAGACCGGAATCCCTCCACGCATGCGCACGTCCCGAAGTGACCGGCGGTCGTTATGCCAGCTCACGGGCTCCTCGAACCAGCGGACGTTAAGATCAGCGATTCGACGGCACAGGTCGAGTGCCTCAGACACCGAGTAGCCCTGATTAGCGTCGATCGTGAGGATCCAATCATCGCCCGCGGCGCGACGCGCGCGCGCTACCCTACTCGCATCCTCCGCTGGCGTTCGCCCGCCGACTTTGAACTTCATGCCAGCGAGACCGACAGACTTATAGAAAGCTATCTCGTCTTCGATCGTGCCGAGGGGTTCGCCGTAATAGCCGCCGATTGCGACTATCGGCAAACTGTCGCGATATCCGCCCCAAAGTCGCCAGAGCGGTTGGCCAAGCGCCTTGCCTACGGCATCCCACACCGCGGTGTCGATAGCCGCCATGGCGACTAGGCCGAGTCGCCGATCACGAAGGATGTCGAAAGTCGCCGGGTAGGCAGCCTTCCATACGCGCTCTGTCGCCATTGCGTCAAGACCGATCACCGCCGGCGCGATCTCACGCTGCACGATCGCCTCAATATCGAGAAGCGTTCTATCCTCGTCACCGACATATGCCTCGCCTGTTATTCCGTCAGACGTGCGAATCCGGGTGATCAGCGTCGCTCGTTGTGTCATGTGGTAATGGCTGCCGCGAAATTCCCGAGCCAGCGGCGCGATGATGGGTACGGTCTCGACATCCGTGATGAGCAGACTAGAGCCTCGCGGCAAGGCCGTGCCGGTTGCACTCGGGGAGCTCTCGCTTCGTTGAGCCATGTAAGTCCTCAGCATCGCCCTGGTAACGTTTCCGGGGAGCTTACCTCCGCAGCGCGATCGGCGCAAGCATTCGCGACCGCGTCACCATGGAGGTGCCGATTTGAGATCTAGGCGCCGCTCGCGGCTTTCGAAGGTTGCCGGGGAGAAGCTCAGTCGCACGGACGGCGAAAGTCGCCTTGGCACCCCTTGACTGCTCCCATGAGCCGTACTAGCTTTCCTGGCAACGTTACCGGACACTACGGAGGGCGTTCAGTCGATGCAGGGGATCGGAGAGTCCGCGACGGGGCAGATAGGAAACACGGCGGGTGCCGTCACTGGTTTCTTCCACGCCGGCATCACCGTCACCGACATGGAGCGATCGCTTCCTTTTTATCGCGATGCTTTGGGACTCGAGATCGAATTCGATCGCTTTCTCGACGGGGATTATTTGCGAGACGTACTTGCCTTGCGGTTCGACGGAATCAGGGCGGTCTACTTTAGGCTTCCCGGAGGCGGCTTCGTCGAACTTCTTGAATACAAAGGCATCGAACGCTCGCCGGCGTCGGGCCGCCCTTGCGACCCTGGCGCGGGCCACGTGTGTCTCTACGTCGACGACATCGACATCGTCACCAGGCGAGCTTTCGCCCGCGGGTATTCCGCTCGAACGGCCGCACCGGTGGCAATCACGTCAGGCCCAAATGCGGGTGCCAGAAGTATCTACCTAGTCGACCCTGACGGATATAACGTCGAACTATTTCAGCGACCGGAGCCCTAACGGTTACGTGCGGAGGTAATCCGATGCGAAAGCACATCGAAACGCTGGCGGACGGTCTCGGCCACCCGGAGGGGCCTGATATCTTGCCCGATGGCCGGATCGTCATGGTTGAGACTTATCGCAGCCGCATCGTGGCGTGGTCGGCCGCCCGTGGCGTGCACACTTATGCCGATTGCGGAGGTGGGCCGAACGCGTGCCTGCTCGGCTCCGATGGAGCTGTCTACATCACGCAAAACGGCGGCACCGTCGGGCCATGGAGAGCGGAGAGAATGGTTGCGCCGTCCATCCAACGGGCGTGGCCTGACGGACGGGTCGACGAACTCGTAACCGAAATCGACGGCATACGACTTCTCGGGCCCAACGACCTTACGTTCGCTCCTGATGGCTCGCTCTACTTTACCGACCCCGGCGACTACGACTCGAACGCGCCGAGCATCGGCCGACTGTTCGCGCTCCGGCCCGACGGCAGCGGCGAACTGGTTGAAGAGATCGGACCCTCGTATCCCAACGGAATCCTTGCCGAGCCCGATGGTTCGCTCGTCTGGGTGGAGTCTTACCACCGCAACGTCTTTCGAAAGCGACCCGGGGAGCCGTCGGAGAAAATTCATCAGCTGCCGGAGGGACATGTTCCGGATGGCTTGAAATTGGACGAAGACGGCAACTTGTGGATCACAACATTCAGCTCAGGCGGCGTCGACATCATCGACAGCGCGGGCAATCCCATTGACTTCCTGGAGACTGGCGGCGTTCCGTGCAACTGCGTGTTCGACGCCGACACGCTCCTGATCACCGACTTCGGCGACTCCGCTGAACTCACCGGGGAAGCCCCGATGGGCGGGCGACTTTGGCGTGTATCGGTGGGAGTCAAGGGCATGCCGCTGTTCCGTGGCGCAATAAGCTAGGAGTGGCACTATGCAGACCGCTGTCGTCACGGGAGCCGCAAGTGGTATCGGCGGCGCCGTCGCTCGAAGGCTACTCGCGGAGGGCGTCGGCGTTCTTGCCGTCGATGTTAACGCCGAAGGCCTCGAAGAAATCAAAAGAGCTGGCGCTACGCCCCTCGTGGCCGACCTCTCGACAAACGGAGGTCGTGACGCGGTTGTAGCCGCGGCCGACGGCGCGGCGCGGTATTTGGTGAACGCCGCGGGAATCATCGTGCTGAAGCCGATCTTCGATGTCGAGCTCGATGATATTCGTCGAATTTACGCCGTGAATGTCGAGGCGACCTGGGACCTCACGTCACGGCTGGGACGTGAGATGCCGGCCGGCGGCGCCGTCGTCAACTTGAGCAGTAGCTCGGCCAAGCTCGCAAGCACGACCGAAGCCGCGGTGTATGCGTCTTCGAAAACCGCGGTGCTTTCCATCACGCGATCCTTCGCGTATGCGCTCGCGCCTCGTAACGTACGTGTCAACGCCGTTTGCCCGGGAATCATCGACACACCAATGCAAGACCGTGTGCTCGCCGAGGTATCCGCTCAACGTGGCGTCTCGGTTGCCGAACTCAGCAAGGCGCGAAATGCCACAGTGCCGCTCGGCCGCGCCGCTTCTGCCGAGGAATGCGCGGCTGTGATCTGGTTCCTCCTCTCGAACGAGGCTTCGTATCTCACGGGCCAAGCTGTCAATGTCACCGGGGGATTGGTCACTTGGTGAGGGCGTGACGCAGGGCAAGGGAAGGATAGGGATGGACCGCATACCCTTCATCGACACGCATGTTCACTTCTGGAACCTCAAGCATCCGCGCTTGACCTACGGGTGGCTCGCACCCGATGCCGTGCATCCAATCCTCGGTGACATTGACGGCATGAAGTCAACTCGTTATGAGGCGGAGCATTGGTGGGCAGAAGCACGCTTCGCCGCGGCGGCGGGAGTCATCCACGTACAAGCCGCGGTCGGTACGCCCGACCCTGTCGATGAGACTCGATGGCTCAGCGCGATGCATGCGCGGACCGGCTACCCGAACGCACTGATCGCCCATGCCGACCTCGGCGAAGCAGGGATCGCCGAGATACTCGATGCTCACCAAGAGTCCGAGCTGATGCGCGGCGTTCGCGACTTCAGCATCGAGCCACGGCTCGCGGCGGGCGAGATCAGCCCGGCGTGTGATCGCGGACTCCGCGAGCTCGCGTCCCGTGGGCTTGTGCTCGATCTCGACTGCGAATGGCCACACATGGCCAACGCGGCCAAGTTGGCAACCGCTCATGATGATCTCGTAATCGTGTTGGAGCATATAGGCTTCCCGCGGAGCCGAGATCCTGAGTACTTCGCGGCATGGCGAAGCGCGATGACCGTGCTTGCGGGCGCGGCGAATGTCTACTGCAAAATATCGGGTCTCGGCATGAAAGACCCGCTGTGGACCGTCGAATCGATCCGTCCGTGGGTGCGCCATTGCGTCGAGGCGTTCGGTCCGGCCCGATGCGTCATCGGTACTAACTGGCCGGTCGACCGCCTCTACAGCTCCTACGACGCGATAGCAGATGCGTACCGGACCTGCCTATCCGAGTACAGCCATGCCGAACAGCAAGAAATACTGGCCGGGAACGCACGAAAGGTCTTCAAGCTTTAGCCGACAGGAAGGACTTGCCGCGACGTTACATCCCGCCGCTTCCGCATGGGCGGATAGGCGGGTAGATCGGCCTGGGCGACGCTTGGAGCGCAACGGTCCGGCAACGTTACCGGTTCTGTTCCGTTTACCTTCACGTTCGATAGCCACGGCGGCCTCCACTCAGGCGCTTCGTTACCAAAATGTGTACCTGATAAGGGGTTAGAACCGATTGACAACAACACGTCGCGCTGCAAATATCGCTGGAAACGGTTCCCGTTTGACCCTGGAGGGCATTATCGTGAAGTCGTATAGGCGCACCCTCACGCCGGTCGCAATCTCCCTCAGCCTGCTAATCGCCGCCGCGTGTAGCAGTAACGGGAGCCAGCAGCCGAGTAACACCGGATCTTCAAGCTCGTCATCGACGGAGAGTGGTAACCCGTCGTCGACGGGCAGTAGTAAAGCGATCGACCTCGCGTCTTTGTCGCAGCAATTGCGCACGGCGGGTTACGACCAGATCGCGGATTCCGTCGACAAGGCGGCTCCCGCGCCGGCGACCCTCAAAGACGGGAGTGAATTCCACCTGGCGACGAGCATCGCCGACAAGGTGAAAAAGGGCGACCCGATCAACTACGTATTCTCGTATCAATCAAGCGGAATCGCACTGTTCTCTGATCAGTACAAGACCGGCTACGACAAGACGTTGCCGATCGCTAATAGTGCGCTCCCCATGCAAGGTAAGGCGATCGCGCCGTCCGGAGATATCGACATCCAGAAGCAGATCTCGCAGATCGAGGCACTGCTGAACACAAACCAGATCGACTGCTTGGCGATCGAGCCTCCAGATTCGAACGCCTTTACTTCGATCACGAACAAGGCAATGGCGAAGGGCATCCCTGTGTTCACCGCGGGCGTGACTTCGAACGGCAACGAATTCGCGAACTTCACCCAGGTGCCCATTGAAGAAGGCCACACCGCTGCCAAGACGGTTTTGGACTGGATGGCGAAGAACGGCAAGACGCTCAAGGTATTCACCACGTCAGGTGGCGACCCGACGTCGTTTTGGGGTCAAGGCCGGATGAAGGGCTTCGAGGAAGGCATCAAGGAGAAGATTCCTGACGCGAAGTTCATCAACACGGCGTCGAACCCGTTGAACGTCGGCTATGACTCAGGCAAGGCGTATGACGCCTACAAGGCCCTGCTTACCGGTCACCCTGACCTGCAATTCATCCTCAACGTCGATATCACGGCGGAGCAGGCTGACCGCGCGATCAAGGATGCCGGCAAGACAGGGAGCGTCTTTACCGCGGGCTGGAACCTCTCGGGCGGCCAACTCGACGCAATCGAATCCGGCACGCAGGTCGCGGCGTTCGACCAAGCATGGTCACAGCAGTCGGGCTACGGCGCGGTCGCGTGCGCGGTATACCTGGCGACCGGCAAGGTGGCGCCGAATACGCAGCACCTCAACCCGGTGACGAAGGACAACGCGCAGCAGGCCCGCGATGAGCTGAACAAGGTTTTGAAGAAGTAGTACGCCAAGGTGGGTCCGGGCGTCGCTGATCCCGGGCCCACCTTTCGCTGAATCGCCCGAGAGGCTATCTGTAGATGGAAACGAGTAGCAGTGCGGTCGCCTCGCCGAAGGCTCCCGGTCCGGGAGGCAGCCCCTGGCACCAGAATGCGTTCAACCGTGAACGTCTTATGGAGACTCTTCGCGGCGCCGCCCGACTTGGCGGCCTGTTGGCGGCGGTCGCGGTAGTGATGGCGGTTTTCGCCGCGGCGTCCGGTGGCAAGTTCCTCTATGTCGACAATCTTCTCGGGATGCTCCGTTACATGAGCACCCTCGCGATCGTCGGCTTGGGGCTTACCGTGGTTCTTATCGTGGGCGAGATTGATCTCTCGTTCGCGAACCTCTACGGCCTGGCAGTCACTGTATTGGCAGTTTCGTGGATGGTTTGGGGATGGCCATTGTGGCTGAGCTTCGTGTTGACGTTTGCCGTGGCAATCGCGGTGGGGTGCTTCAACGCCTTCTTCACCGCGGTTGTAAAAATCCCTTCATTCATCGCCACTCTTGGCTCCAGCGCATTAATCTTTGGTTTTACGTTGCTCATCGGGGACGCCAAGCGCTTCTCGCCGCAATACCCGCCTGACGGCACGCACCTTCCGGCCGGCGAAGTCTCCTTCTTTAGCGGGCTGGCGAACCAAAAGTTGCCGGGCGACCTACCGATGCAAGTGCTGTGGATGATCGGCGTCGCGATAATCTTCTGGGTCATCATTAGCCGGTCTATGTTCGGTTTCCGTGTTAAGGCAGTCGGAGGAAACCAGGCAGCGGCTCGGCTCGCAAAACTCCCGGTGGTCAAGTATAAGTTTGCGGCGTTCATCATTGTGGCCCTGGCTGCCGCGCTAGCCGGAATACTCGACGTATCGTTCATTGGCTCAGTTCAACCGGACTCCGGCCAAGAGTTGCTCTTCCCGACCTTCGCGGCTGTCATCATCGGTGGGGCGAGCCTTCAAGGTGGCCGGGGCACGGTCCTCGGCACTCTGAGCGGCGCCCTCTTGCTGGCGGTCATTGCCAACGGACTCGCGCTCCTCGCCGCGGGAGCCTTCGTTCAGCAGATGTTTATCGGCTCTGTGACAATCGGCGCGGTCGTCTTGGACCTCTTCACCCGCAAATGGAGGAGAGACTCGTGACCAATGCCGGTGGCGTCGTGATTCGTGGACTCAGAAAGCGGTTCGGCGACACGGTCGCACTGGACGGACTCGACCTGCAAGCCACGCCGGGGGAGATCCTTGGTGTAGCGGGGCCAAACGGGGCGGGCAAGAGCACGATGGTGCGGATCCTCGCAGGGGAAGAATCTCCCGACAGCGGGGATATCGAAATCGGAGGGTCGAGCTGGTCGCACGCGCTCGACGGCCATCGCGTTGCTGTGGTGCACCAGGAGCCTCAACTGTTTCCCAACCTCACGGTCGCGGAGAATATTCAGGTCGGCCGCGAAAGCATGCGTCGAGGTAGGCCGCGCGCGACCGGCGAAGAGGTAGCGCTGATGCAACAGCTGGACATCGCTGGCGTCAGCGGTGTCCAGCTGGAGCTCTTGCCACTGGCGGTCCACCAAAAGACCGAGATAGCAAGAGCGCTCAGTCGACGTGCGGATGTTTTCTTGTTCGATGAGCCGAACTCCGCGCTTACCGAGGACGAATCCGAAGAACTTTTCGAATGGATGCATTCGCTTGCGCGGGCGGGGTCGGTCGTCATCCTCGTATCTCACCGTCTCGGCGAAATGGCAGCGCATTGCGGACGGGTCTGCGTATTGCGCGACGGTAAGGTGGCGGCGGAGCTTTCAGGTGACACACTACGCGCCGAACAAATCGCTCGAGAACTTGTCGTTGGTGTGCGGCAGACGGCGGGTGATCCGTCCCGGCGAGTTGCCGCGCGTGAGAACCGCCCGCTCCTTGCCACGCACCGATGGACACATCGAGGTGGCCGGTTCCACGATATCGATTTCACTGCCGCCGCCGGCGAAATTGTCGCAGTCGTCGGTGTCGAAGGGGCGGGCGGACGTGAGTTGGTCCAGTCGCTCGCTGGCCTTCAGCGTGCGGACGGCACCATTTCTGTGCGCGGCAAGCATTCCGGCAGGGCCGCAACGTCACACGTGGAATTCGTCGGGGCTGACCGACACGACAGCCTCTTTACGAATCTAACCGTCGAAGAGAACTTGGTAGTTCGGCAGTACGCGGGAATCGCTGGACGCGGTGGGTGGCTTCGCCGTAAAGCAGCGCGTCAGTTAGCCCAGGAGGCAAGGGCAAAGTTCGTGGTCAAAACGCAGGACATCGATAGTCCGATTCGATCGCTGAGCGGCGGAAACCAGCAAAAGGTCGCCATCGCGGCGGCTCTTGCGATCGATCCCACCATCGTGGTTCTCGAGGAGCCGACCCGGGGCGTTGATGTCGGCAGTAAGGCCGAGATATATGGTTTGCTCCGCGACTTTTCAAAGCGCGATCGTGCCGTCGTCCTGTACTGCACAGAGTTTTCGGAAGTATTCGACGTCGCCGACCGCGCCGTCATCGTTTCATCCGGGCACATTCTCGACACCGTCGACGTCTGGCGTTTCGCAGATGCCGAATCGTTGGCCGAACACGTTACGGCCCTCACTGTGAGGGAACGCGAGCGAAGTCCCGCCATCCGGGATGACGGACAGAACCTGTCGCGAGTCACGGACACGAAGGGACAAACATGAAGATGCGCGTGCGGCAAGCGATTGGTGCCGCCTTGGCAGACGAAATGCGCGCCGATCCGGCTGTGATCCTCATGGGGGAGGACGTCGCCGTCGCAGGCGGGCCGTTCAAGACATCGGACGGGCTGCTCGAAGAGTTCGGACCGTTACGAGTGCGCGACACGCCGATCTCGGAAATGGGGTTCACCGGAGCCGCGGTGGGCGCCGCGGCGGTCGGCATGCGGCCCGTCGTGGAAATCATGTTTATGGAATTCCTCGGCGTCGCGCTCGACATGGTCGTCACTGAGGCGGCGAAATTCCGCTATCTCAGCGGGGGGCGAGTCACCGTGCCGATGGTGGTGCGCGCCTCAGTGGGCAGTGGGCTTGGCTTTGGCATGCAGCACAGCCAGACGTTGGAGAACTGGGTCGCCGCGACACCTGGTCTGTGCGTCCTCGTCCCGAGCGATGCCCAAAGCGCCTACAGCCTTACCCGCGCGGCAATCCGGCACAACGGTCCCGTCGTCGTTCTCGAGCCCCGCGCGCTGTACGCGGCGCGCGGCGACGTCGAGGTCGGAGACGACGCGATCGCGCGGATCGGGCAAGCACGAGTCGCGCGTTCCGGATCCGACGTCACGGTGGTGACGCTCGGCCAGACAACCGGTGTGACCCTCGCCGCTGTCGAGGCGGCAGGCATCGACGCCGAGGTCATCGACCTAAGCACCCTCGTGCCCTGGGACCGCGCGACGGTCCTCGAGTCGGTTCGGCGCACTGGGCGGCTCGTCGTCGTCGAGGAAGCTCCCGCGAGCGGGGGCTGGGGGAGCGAGATCGTCGCCACCGTGACGTCGAGCGTTTTCGGTGACCTTAAAGCCGCGCCATTTCGGATTACCAGCCCAGATATTCCGGTGCCTTACACGCCAGCGCTCGAGGCGCGCTATTTGCCGACGAGCGCCCTCGTCGCCGACCAGTTGACCAGCTATCTCGCCACCGGGCAGGCGCCCGCGCCGTGGTGGGCTTCCGAGGGAGTGCTCGCATGAGTGTGACCAGTCGCCAAGACCTCGACCGTCGCCAAGCGCTCGCCGATCCGATCGAGGCCTATCGACGCATGCGAGAGATTCGCACGTTCGAAGATCAGATCTCCGGCCTCTTCGCCCAAGGCCTTGTGCACGGCACGACGCACACGTGCCAGGGCCAGGAGGCGTTAGACGTCGCTCTCGCGACAAGCCTGCGCATCGATGACGTCGTCGCCTGCACCTATCGTGGGCACGGCATCGCCTTAGCACTCGGCATGACGCCGGACAGCGTGCTCGGCGAAATTATGGGCCGCGAGACCGGTTGCGTCGGCGGCCTGGGCGGCTCGATGCACCTGTCCGATCTCGACGTCGGGCTGCTGCCAACCATGGCGATCGTCGGCGCCGGTTTTCCGGTGGCAGCCGGCGTCGCGCTCGCGTTCCAAACTCGCGGGGAGGACCGCGTCGCCGTATGCGTGGCAGGCGACGGCGCGACGAATATCGGTGCATTCCACGAGGGCCTGAACCTCGCGGCCATATGGAAGCTGCCCGTTGTGTTCGTGATCGACAACAACCTTTATGGCGAATACAGCCGAATCAACCTGACGACGCCGGTCGAAGACCTCGCGGTGCGCGCGACGTCGTACGGCATGCCCGGCGAGAGCGTCGATGGCATGGACCTCGACACGATTTCTGAGGCGGTGCGCCGTCATGTGCGTCGCGCGCGAGATGGCGAAGGGCCGTCGCTGCTCGTCGCCAACACCTACCGCTTTGCGGGGCATTCTCGCGCCGACAAGGCCTCCTATCGTCCCGCGGGCGAAGCAGAGCAATGGCGGTTACGCGATCCGGTGGTTTTGCGACGCAAGGCGCTCGTCGATTCCGGAGTCGCCAGCGCGGCCGATCTGGATGAGATCGATCGGCAAGTCGAGGAGCAGATTCAAGAGATCGTGCGTCGCACGAGCGCGGCGTCTGAGCCGCCTGTCCAGGCGATGTTTCGCAACGTGTGGGCGCCTGAGCTCAAGCTGGCGGGAGGTGCTCGGTGACGCGAACGCAGGTCACCCTGCCAAGACTCGCCGAGACTGTCGACGAAGTCGTCATCAGCGAATGGCTGGTCGACATCGGCGAGGCTGTCGACATCGGCACTGCCTTGTTGATGGCGGAGACCGACAAGGCTGTTGTGGAGGTGCCGTCACCGGTAGCCGGCACGCTCGTCGAGCAATGCGTCGCGAACGAGGACGAGGTCACCACCGGCACGGTCATCGCCGTCATTGAGCACCCATGATGCCGCTGATCTGACGCTGCCCCTCTTAGCCCCGGTCTACGAAAACACCCGCAAGGAGCCCCCAGAATGCCCGTGATCGAGTCGATCGAAACCATCCCGCTGACCGTCCCGCTCAAGCATTTGTACGAGGGCAGCTATTACCGGATGCGGAATCGATGCACCATCATTACCCGCATCCGCACGTCCGACGGGATTGTAGGCGAGGCGTACAACGCAGACTCCGACGAGGAACAGCCGGAGATTCTGGACATCATCAACCGCGAAATCGCGCCCCTTGTGACGGGTCTTGACGTTCGATCGGTCGAGCGGTGCTGGGCCGCGATGCTGCCGGTCACCTTCGACCAGCTACGGGACCGGCGGTTGCCAATGCAGGCGATCGCCTGCGTCGACAGTGCGATCTGGGACGCGTATGGCAAATACGCCGGTCAGCCGCTGTGGCAGATGTGGGGCGGCTACCGCAGCAGCGTCCCGATGATTGGGATCGGCGGCTACTACGGCACGAGCGAGGCGGATCTCGAGAAGGAACTCGCGTTTTTCCAGGGCGAGCACGGCATGGTCGGCATGAAGTTCAAGATTGGCGGCAAGGCACCGGAGCTCGACGTCGAGCGACTTCGCAAAGCCCGCGCGATCGTAGGAGACGACTTCTTGTTCGTCGTCGACGCGAACCAGGGCTACACCGTGCGCGAGGCACTCGATTTCTTGTCGCGCATCGACGGCGAAATCGCCCTGCGGTGGTTCGAGGAACCTACACGATGGCATGCCGACTGGCGTGGCCTGCGCGACGTCCGGTTGCGCGGCAACGTCAATGTGGCGGCGGGACAGAGCGAGATTTCGCGCGTGGGCATGCGGGAGATGTTCGTCAACGGCGCGGTAGACGTCTGCAACTACGACGCCTCGTGGGGCGGCGGACCGACGGAGTGGCGGCGGGTGGCCGCGCTGGCAGCCGCATTCGAGGTCGAACTCGCCCATCACGAGGAGGCGCAGGTGTCGTCGCACCTGCTTGCGTCCGTCCCGCACGGAACCTACGTGGAGGCTTTCTCCCCAACGCGCGACCCGATTTACTGGAACCTTCTCGCGAACCGCCCCAAGCTAGTCGATGGCCATCTTCCCCTGCCTACCGGCCCTGGGTTTGGCTGGGAGCTCGATGAGGATTTCATCGCGAAGTACCGCACCGATAAGGCATAGATTGGCGCGGCGTCGCCTCGACAGCGCACGACGCCAGCCGCCAGTAGAAAGTGCGAGAGGAGTGTCATGACTGCTTCAGCGAATGTCGCGCGGCGCGGTCAGGCGTCCGCGGGTCTGCCGGTCACCGATCTGGTGGCCGGACCTTTGCGGGTCGAACTCGCGGGCACCGACCTACAGGCGGTCCGCTGGGGCGGTACCGAGGTCGTGCAGCGGATTTACATGGCGGTGCGCGATGTGCCCTGGAACACGATCCTGGGCACCGTGCTCGAGCGAGAGGTCGTGCAAGGCGAGGGCCGGTTTCGCGTGACGTTTCGGCAGTGTCACGCGTACGACGACATCGACGTGGAGTGGAATGGCGTCATCGAAGGTACGGCTGCCGGCGAACTTGTGTACGAGATGCGGGCCAAGGCAAAACGTGATTTCCGTTATTCCAAGATTGGGCTGAACATCCATCACGGCCTCGACGAATATCGTGGTCGCACATTCCGCGCGCGGACCGAGTCAGGCGAGCTCGCGGGCCGGCTGTCCGAGGAGATCGAGCCGCAACTGGTTCGCGACGGCAGCTTGACCGCGATGTTCGACCACTTCGACGCGATTGCGTTCGACATCGACGGCACGACTGCGGAGTTCACATTCGATGGCGACCGGTTCGAGACACAAGACCACCGCAACTGGTCAGACGCCAACTACAAGACGTACGGCACGCCACTTTCTTTCGGCTTTCCCCGAGACATCAAGGCCGGAGAGCAACTATGGCAGCGGATGACGCTCCGACTTACGGGCAAGGGCCGCGAGCAGAAGCCTGACGACGTCGTTCGGCTGAGCTTGGTCGACAAGGGCGCCGGGCTGCCGCGCATAGGCCACAACGTCACTCGACACCCCGCTGCGAAGGATCAACCGTCGGCTGCGGTAATGGCGGTCGCGCGACCGGATTTTGTGCGGCTTGAGATAGGGCCGGGCGACGACGTCGGCGGCAAGCTCGCCGACGTGCGGGCGCTGGTCGAACGCCTTCGGTGCCGGATCGAACTTGTCGCCTCGATCGATGCCCAGCAGGCGGACGCCGCCGTCGCCCAACTCGTCGATGCTGTCGCGAAAAAGCACGACGATATCGCGCGGATAGTCGTCCTCGCCGCCAGTGCCGGGTTCAGCGAGTTCAAGACGGCGACGCCGCCCGCGCTACCGCAAGCGGCGTCTGCCGCATTGCGCGAGCGCGGTGTCGACGTGCCGGTTTTCAGCGGCACAGAGCAATTCTTCAACGAGCTCAATAGGGCGAGGCCAGACTACAGCGGCCTCGACGGCGTTGTGTTCTCGCTCAACCCCCAAGTCCACGCTTCGATCGACCGGGCGCTCATGCAAAACGCGGCGACAATCGTTGACATCGCCGCGTTCTGCCGACGTCTTTATCCGGGCGCGGAACTCTCGATTGGCCCGGTATACCTGCTCGGCCCGGGCGGGCCTTTCCCTGCTGGTCCACAGTTGCCGGGCGGCCCCCCGCAAGCTCTCGACGTCCGGCATACTGCCCTTTTCGGCGCGGCGTGGACCGTCGCGTTTTTGCAGGCCACGGTGCAAGCAGGACTAAAGAACGTCACCCTTTTCGACCTCGTAGGCCCGCGCGGGCTCGCGGAGCGCAGCGATCCGGCACACCATCTCGCGGAGTTCCCGTCTGTACCTGGAGAGGGCTTTCCGCTCCTGTGGGTACTGAAGAAACTGCGCGCCGAGCACCTCGCGGGCGGCAACGCGGTGTATGGTTCGGGTGGCCAAGACCGATGCGCGCTCGTCGGTGTGCGCGCGACGACGGGGTCACGCTTTCTCGTGGCGAACCTGCGTGACGAGGCCGCCGATATCCGTTTCGACGTCGAGGCAGACGCGGTGACGATTGAGGTGCTTGACGAAACCACCGCCGCCACGGTTGACGTGTTGGGAAATGACCACCCCGGTAATGGTGTGCAGCCCACAGCCGGCCGGACTCTTGCACTCCTGCTGCGGCCCTACGCCGTTGCCTGTATCGACATCGCACCCAGCTCGCAACCCAGCGGAGGCGTCGCATGAAAATCGCTCGCGTCGAGCCCATTCCCGTCGCGTATCCGGAGCCGAATGACTTCAACGCGACCCGCTACCTGTGCCTAGTGAAGATAACGACCGACGAAGGGGTCGTCGGGTGGGGCGAGGCAATTACTCAATTCCCCGAGGCGAACCCAGCGGTAGCCGCCATAATCAACGGGATGGCGGAGACTATCATCGATCGCAGTCCGATAGACACAGAGGCCATCTGGCGCTCCCTCAAGGACCGTGCCTGGTGGTACGGATACGGCGGCGGCCTCGCGTCCAACGCGATCGCCGCAATCGACATCGCGCTGTGGGACATCAAGGGCAAGGCGCTTGGCGTAAGTGTCTGTGAGTTACTCGGCGGTGCCGTGCACGAAAGGCTTCCCGCGATCGCGTCGTCGCACGCGCACCACAGCTCAATCCCGGCGATGGCTGACGAAGCCCTCGAATGGATGTCGACCGGCCTGCAGGGGATGAAGGTCGGCTTCGGCAAGCGGGGCGACGCTCGGCTTGGTTATGAGCACGACAGGGACGTCGAGTACGTGCGCGCCATGCGCGAGGCCATCGGACCTGACAAATCCATCATGATCGATCTTGGCATTGCGATCAAATGGGACGTCACGACCGCCGTCAAGCGTGTACGAGCGTTCGACGAATACGACGTCGACTGGGTCGAGGAGCCCTTGGGCGCATGGGATCCTGAGGGTTACGCGACTCTTCGGGCCAAGACCCAGACCCGCATCGCTTATGGCGAGAAGGAGTGGACGCTCGCGGGGTTCGAGCGCGTGCTGGCCACCGGAACGTGTGACGTCCTCGGCGTCGACCCTGGTCGGGCCGAAGGCATCACCGGATTCAAGAAGGTCACCGACCGAGTCGAGGCCTATGGCCGCCAAGCCAACGCACACGCCTGGTCGTCGGCGATCGTCTCCGCGGCCAGTCTGGCGATCAGCTTCGCTACGCCGGCTTGCAAGCTGTTCGAGTTGAAGCCGCTGCGCAATCCCATGCAGCATGACCTCGTGCCCGCACCAATCACTCACGTCGACGGATGGGTCTACCCTCCGACGTCCGCGCCTGGCCTCGGGATCGATGTTGACGAGGCTGTAGTCGATCGGTACCGACAATGAGTGGCGGTCGCGGAGGCAAGAGTCGCGGTAGGCGACCAGACGATGGCACGCCGCCGTCCAGTGACCGTCCGCCCGTCACGATCAAAGACGTCGCGAAGCACGCGGGCGTCGCGCTCTCGAGTGTTTCGCGCGTGTTGTCCGGCCACCCTGACATCTCGGAGGCGATGCGACTCCGGGTCGAAAAGGCCGTCGCGGAGTTGGGTTACGAGCCAGACCTCGTCGCTCAATCTTTGCGCGGCGGGTCGACGCGCACGGTCGGTTTTTTATTGCGCGATATCTCCAACCCGCTCTTCGCCAACATCGCGAGGCGATGTGAGCAGGAGCTGCGCCGAGCCGGATATTCGATGATCCTGATGAATTCGGACGGTGCTGCCGATGTCGAGGCTGTCAACCTCACTGTGATGCGACGGCGGCGCGTCGACGGCGTCGTCGCGTCTCTCGTGTCCGAATCCTCGCCCGCCACCCGGCAAGCGTTGGCCGCGCTGCGTGTTCCGGTGGTCCTTGTCGACCGCGAGGTCGAGGGGTTTACGTCCGGCGCGGTCCTATGCGATCACTACCACGGCGTGCGACGGGCAGTCGAAGAGTTGCTCATGCGCGGCTACCACCGCATCGCGCTCATCACTGGCGGCCTCGACGTCCGCTCGTCGCGCGAGCGCGTCCGCGGCTACAGTGACGCGTTCGCCGCCGCCGGCGTCCCGGTGAATAGAGATCTGATCCTCACTGGCGGTTTCGACATCGACTACGGCAAGACAGAAGTCATCCGTCTGTTTTCTCGATCGCAAGAAGCCACGGCGCTCGTCACCGGTGGAGTTGGCATCACGACCGGCGCGCTTCGCGCGCTGCGCCAATTGCGCCTCGAGGTCGGCCGCGACGTCGCGCTGGTCGCACTCGACGAATGGCCGATGTTCGACGTGCTAGCGCCCGATCTTTCGTCGGTCGCGCGCGACTCCGACGAGATGGGCACGGCCTCGGCATGGTTGCTACTCGACATGATCGACGGCGGGCAACCACGCACCGTCATGACCGACACCGTGTTCACACCTCGGGCAAGTCTCGGCCGGGTACCTCCGGCTCGCAACGCCGCGGCGGTGCGTAAGCGGTGACCGCGGACACACCGCCGGATCCGCTCCTCGAACGGCTGGTGGCACAAAGCGCACGTGTAGTCGAGCGTCAGGAAAGCCCGGACGACGCCACGCGAGTGTTGCTTGCCGACATGCTTGCGTGCGTCACGGCTGCCCCCGAACGGGGCGTGCCCGTTGGCGGGGCGTTCCACTTCGCGGACGACGGAACGTGCGGCCGCGTCGCGGCCCTTGCGGTGCGCGCGCATTCTCGCGACCTAGACGACATTTTCTGGCCCGCGGGCACGCATATCGGCTCGATCGTGTGGCCAGTCGCGCTCGCGCTCGGTGCCGAAGTCGGGGCGCGCGGCGCGCAAATTCGGCGGGCGGCCCGGATGGGGTATCAAGTCGCCGGCGACACAGCCTTTTTGTTCGGACCCGCGCATGCGCGCAACTGGCATGCGACGGCGACCGCCGGAACGGTTGGTTCCGCCGCTACCGCGGCGGTTCTCCTCGGCCTTGACGCCGACATGATGATCGCGGCGTGCGGACACGCGGCCGCGATGGCCGGCGGCGTAGGACAATCCGTCGCCGAACGCTCCGCCACAACGGCATTTCATCGCGCATCTGCGGCGATAACAGGAGTCTTAGCGGCCCGCTTCGCCACTACCGGAGCGGCGGCTCCCGCTCGCGTGCTCGAAGGACCGCGTGGGCTGCTGTCGTTGGTCGCACCTGACTCGCCTGGGTTGCCAGAATTTCCAGCTGACGTGCTTTCGACGACGTCCGTTCGACTCTTTCCCGTCAACGGCTTCAGCCAAGGCGCGGTCGCGCTGGCGACTGAGTTACGAAACAAATTCGAGAATGCGAGTGGCTCGCGCCAATCGCGAACTGCCGAGCCGCAATCGATCGTCGTCGAGGTGGCGGAACCGGTAGCGACCGCGACCGCGGGCGCGGTCGGCGGCGACTGGTGGGATCTGCGCGGGGCGACCGCCGCGGCCTGGACAAGCGGCGATCCGTTCCGCCTGGAACGCACGACGGATTCGCGGGCGTTACGAGAGAAAGTGCACGTCGTCGTCGCGGAGGCAGGCGATGTGCGCGCGACGCGTGTCGTCGTCCAAACTGCTGACGGCGAGCTAAGAGCTGAGCTCTCTCGCCCACCGGGCTATACCCCTGTTCACATCGATACGTTGCGGCAATTGCAACGTAAGTGGGCCGAACTCGGGGCCGCCGACCCGTTCCGACTCGCCGACCAGATTCTCGACGTCGGGATTGACGTGGCGGCACTCGAAGGATTCCTACGCGAGCCACAGACCGCATCGTCGGGGTCGGCATGAGTGGCTTCGGTGAACTGTTCCGCCTAGACGGCCAGAACGCGATTGTGACCGGCGCGGCGAGCGGCCTGGGAAGGAGCCTCGCGCTCGGCTTGGCGGAGTATGGCGCGACGGTGCTCGCGTGGGATCTGAATGGCGACGGCGCTGCTGACGCCGCTAGGGAAATCGTCGATCGAGGCGGATCCGCGGGAGCACGGCAATGCGATGTGGCCGATCCGGCGGCGGTGCGCGAGGCGGTTGCGGCGGAGGTCGAAGCGCACGGCGCGATCGACGTCCTGGTCACGTCCGCGGGGATCGGAATGCGCGCACCCGCGGAAGCGATGACAGACGAGCAATGGTCGCGTGTCTTGGACGTCAACCTCACCGGCACCTGGAGCTGCAGCCAGGCCGTGGGGCGGGCGATGATCGAACATAACGTCGCCGGGCGGATCGTGAACATTGCGTCCATTGCCGGCCTCGTCGGCCTGACGACAGGCAATGCCAATTACGCGGCCACAAAAGGCGGCGTCATCGCGCTCATGCGCACCTTGGCGATCGAGTGGGCGCCATTCGGGATTCGGGTCAACGCGATAGCGCCAACCCATTTCCGGACGCCGCTGATCGAAAAGGCGATCCACGACAATCCAGCGGTGCTGAACTACTTTCTCGGCAACATTCCTCTCGGCCGGTTGGGTGAGCCTGCCGACATCGTCGGCCCGGGAGTGTTCCTTTGCTCGCGGGCGTCCGCAATGGTCACCGGGCATGTGCTCGTCGTCGACGGAGGCCATACCGCGCGATGACCTGTGGCGCCGTGCGCGACCGGGCGCCGCGCGCCACCAACCCGCCAGTCAAGACCTGAAGGAGAAAAGATGGCGATGGAGTTGACCGGAAACGTCGTGATCGTCACGGGCGCTACCGGCGGAATCGGTTCGGCGACGACTCGGCGACTCGCTCGGGACGGCGCCCGCGTGTGGGCGGTCGACCTCGCGCAGCCGCCCATCGACAAGTTGCTCGCCGAGTTACCCGGCTCGGGCCACCGCGGAACGGCCATGAATCTCGCCGATCTGGCTCGGCAAGAGGAATTCATCGACGAGGTGGCGGCGACGGGTATCAATTTGGTCGGCCTGGTGCACACCGCCGCGGTGCTCCGTCGACGAAACAGTATCGACGACGTCACCGAAGACGACTGGGATTTCCAGATTGACACTAACCTCAAGGCGACGTTCTTCCTCGACCGTTTTGTCGCGCGAGTGCTTATCGCGCAAGGAAAAGGCGGTTCGATCGTGAACTTCTCGTCTCAAGGTTGGTGGACGGGCGGCTTCGGTGGGTCTGTCGTCTACGCGGCAAGCAAGGGCGGCATCGTGTCGATGTCGCGCGGGCTGGCCCGAAGCCTTGCTCCGTACGGAATCCGGGTTAACACCGTGGCTCCCGGGTTCGTCGACACCGCGATGATGCGCGGCGGCCTCACCGACGAGCAACTGCAGTCGTCGATCGACCAGGTGCCGCTCGGCCGGCTCGCGTCGCCAGAAGAAGTCGCGGACACCGTGTCGTTTCTCGTCGGCCCGGATTCCCGCTATGTCACCGGCGCGACGTTGAACGTCACCGGTGGCCAACTGATGTACTGACCTGGAGGTCTTTGTGTTCTTGCCGTCACGCCGTTTCGTGGACAGGTTCCGGCACTCGGTGGCAGGCGCCTGATGCGGCCACTTGCGGATATCCGGATCATCGCTGTCGAGCAATACGGCGCCGGGCCGTTCGGCAGCGTCCACCTGGCCGACCTCGGCGCGGACGTGATCAAAATCGAGGATCCTCGCACCGGCGGCGACGTCGCGCGGCGCGTGCCGCCTTACCAGGAAGACGACGACAGCCTGTTTTTCGAAACCTTCAACCGGAACAAGAGCAGCATCGACCTCGACTTGACGACGCCGTCAGGCCGACAGGTGTTCGAGGATCTCGTGCGGGTGAGCGACGTCGTCTACTCGAACCTGCGGGGCGACGTGCCGGCGAAAATCGGCATCACGTACGACGACCTCAAGCACCTGAACAACCGCATCGTGTGCTGCTCACTTAGCGGCTTCGGTATGACCGGGCCGCGCAGAGCCGAGCCGGGTTACGACTACATTTTGCAAGGGATGTCCGGCTGGATGGACATTACCGGTGAGCCGGACGGCCCACCGACCAAATCCGGGCTCTCTCTGGTCGATTATTCAGGTGGCCTGGTCGCGGCGATCTCTGTGCTCGCTGCCGTGCACGCGGCGCGCCGCGACGGTGTGGGCTGCGACTGCGACGTCAGCCTGTTCGACACAGCGCTCGCGATGCTGACGTATCCGGCGACGTGGCAACTCAACGGAGATTTCGTCCCGCGCCGCACCCATCATTCGGCCCATCCCTCTCTCGTGCCGTTCCAGGCGTTCGAAACCGCGGACGGGTGGCTCGTCATCGCCTGCCCGAAGGAGAAATTCTGGAAGCGGCTCACGGAGGCGGCCGACCGGCCAGAGCTCTCTGAAGACCCGCGCTTCGCCACGTTCGCGGATCGGCGCCGCAATCGCGACACGCTGGTGCCGATCCTCGAGGACATCTTCGCCGCGCGAGCGACGAAGGATTGGTTGGAGTTGCTCACCTCGGCGGGAGTGCCGTGCGGGCCGGTCAACTCGGTCGAAGCGGCCTTTGCCGACCCGCACGTCGAGGCGCGCGGCATGGTCGTCGAGACTGACCATCCGCGTTTCGGCCGGGTACGGCAGGTGCGCAGCCCCGTGCGCGTGGGGGCGCAGACGCCCGAGTATCGCCGCGGGCCAGGGCGCCACGAAAGCGCCGGGCGCGTCTTGGGCGAAATCCTCGGCTACGACGAAGAAACGGTCGAAAAGCTCGCGACCGGTGGCGCGTTTGGGCCGGGCCGGATTCCAGCGCCGTGACACCGCTCGCTCGCAGCTATCTCTACGTGCCCGGTGATGCGGGGCGCCGCCTGGAGCTCGCGCACACGAAGAGCGCCGACGCCCTCATCGCCGATCTCGAGGATGCCGTCGCCCCCGCCCGCAAATCCGACGCACGTCACGCAGTCCGCTCCTGGCTCGCGCAGCCGACACCGGACGAGCGCTGGGTGCGCGTTCAGGCGGGCGCGGCGGGTATCGACGACCTCGCGCACGTATTCGGGCCGGGCCTTCGCGGCGTGTGCATGCCCAAAGTCGCGAGCAGGGCGGACGTCGAAGAACTCGCCCGCGCGCTCGCCGAACTCGAGCAGTCGGGCGGCTGGTCGGCGGAGCCCGTTGCGATTATGCCGCTGGTCGAGAGCGCCGCGGGGCTGCTCGCGGTGGCGGAGATAGCGAGCGCGAGCCGCGTGCTGCGCCTGCAACTCGGCGAACTCGATCTCGCCGCCGACCTCGGCTTCGAGGTAAGCGCGGACGAGATGGAGTTGTTACCGGCACGGTCGAGCGTTGTTGTGGCGTCAGCCGCGGCTGGCATCGCGCCTCCGGTCGGCGCGGTGTGGCCTCACGTACGCGACGACGCGGGCCTCGCGTCAACGACGAAACGCCTGCGACGGCTGGGTTTCATCGGGCGCGCCGCCGTGCACCCGGCACAGCTCGAGACGATCCACCGGCTGTTCTCCCACACAGCCGAGGAAATCGAGGCTGCTCGTCGCGTGGTGGCCGAGTACGACAACGCCCTCGCGTCGGGTCGGGGCGTATTGCTCGACGGCGAGGGTCAGATGGTCGACGAGGCGATCGTGCGCCGCAGCCGCCGCGTGCTCTTGACACACCACCCGCGAAAGGAAGGTTGAGCGATGGCTGTGCGACCAGGTTGGGCCGGACGCTTCTTCGAGGATTTCGAGGTCGGCGACGTCTACGAGCACCCGCTCGGGCGCACGATCACAACGACCGATAACACGTGGTTCACCCTTCTCACCCAAAACACCGCGCCGCTCCATTTCGACGCGCATTACGCGGCGCAGACGCCGTTCGGCAAACCGCTGGTGAACTCGACGCTCACGCTCGCCTTGGTGACCGGGCAATCGGTGACAGACATCTCGCAGAATGTGATGGCGAACCTCGCCTGGGATGAGATTCGCCTGCCGCACCCCGTCTATGAGGGCGACACTATTTATTCGCGATCGGAGGTACTCAGCGTTCGCGAGTCCAAAAGCCGGCCGCGGGTCGGCATCGTCGAGGTGCGCACTGAAGGCTTTACCCAAGAAGGCACCATCGTGATCACCTTTCGCCGGACGGTGATGGTTTATCGACGAGGCCAGGCCCCGAAGCGCCCGCGGCCAAATCCGACGCCCTGAGTCGGCCAAACCCTTTGACGCGACATCGGGTTTCTCGTGATGTAGAGACGGGCTATTCCGTCGCGATCGCGGCTAATACCGGACGACGCGAAGCTCGCCAGGCCGGGAACAATGCGGCCGCAATACCGATGATCGCGGCGCCGATGACGAACGCCACGAACTGCGCGACCGGGAACACCACGTGGTCGAGCTGACCGCCGCTGGTCGACACCACCGCCCAGCCGAACACGACGCCCAAGACGAGCCCGAGCAGCGCACCGAACAGGGCAATCATCATGGCCTCGAGTCGTACGGTTCGGCGTAGCTGCGCGCGGGTCATGCCGATTGCGCGTAGCAGCCCGATTTCGCGAGTGCGCTCGTACACCGACAAGGCCAACGTGTTCACGATGCCGAGCACCGCGATGAGGAGCGCAAGTCCGAGCAGCCCGTAAATGAGGTTCACGAACTGGTCGATCTGCTTGCTGATCGACGCCTTGTATTCGGACTGATTTTGCACCTTCACTTGCGGGTAGTTCTTCAGCGCGTCGGCGACCGCGGCGTCGACGGCCGAGGCCTGCCCTTCGTTCGCCAGCACATAAACGACAAGGTCGAGTTGAGTGTTGTAGTTCTGCTCGTATGTCGGCAGCGAAATGAGGTAGTTCGCGCCGCCGTTACCGAGCAAGTCGTTGTCTTTGTAGATGCCGCCGACCCGGATTTTCTCCGTCGTCCCGGTCGGATATTCGACCGACACAGTGTCGCCGACGCGGACTTTCGACGAATCCGCCTTCGACTTCGACACCAGCATTTCGTTGCTCTTCAACGCCGTGAGCGAACCGGATTTCATGTCGACTTTGATGACGTCGCCGATGTTGTCGGAGACCGCTGCCAGCATCACGGATTTTCCGTCGAGATGCGCGGCACCCATGCGGGTTTCGCCGACCGTCTGCACACCCTGGGTGGCTCGCACTTTCGCGGCGACGTCGGGGGAGAAGCCCTGAAACGACTGTGACGTCAACACGTAGTCGGCACCGAGGTTCTTGTCGACCACCGAAGCGACCGACGCCTTCGTCGAGGTGGCGAGCACCGACAGCATCGACACCAACGCGAGACCGATCATCAAAGCCGCGGCCGTGGAAGCGGTGCGACGCGGGTTGCGGATCGCGTTCGAGCGCGCGAGCCGGCCGGTCACTCCGACGAGCTTCACCAGCGGTGCGCCGATCGCACGCACGATGGGTCGTGAGAGCAGGGCGCTCATCACCCACACGCCGACCATGACGACCAACGCGCCAATGCCGACGCGGGCCGCCGCGTCGCCACTGGTGCCGCGGATCGAACCGGCGATCAACGAAGCGCCGGCAACGGTGAGTACCGCCCCGACGATCGCGCGTGCGCGCAATGACCGCTCGGGCAGCGCCACATCGTCGCGCATAGCCGCCACTGGCGGGATGCGTGAAGCGCGAATGGCGGGGAAAAGTGCCGCGATCAACGTGACGACGATGCCTACCGCGTACGCGGCGATGATGGTGTGGCTCTTCACGACGAGCGAACCGGCGGGCATCGAAATGCCGACGGCCGACATCAACCCGCGCACGCCGATCGCCACCACGAAGCCGAGCCCCAAGCCGACGGTCGATGAAATGATGCCGACCACCAGCGATTCACCGAGTACGGCATTCAAGACCTGCCGCCGGCTGGCGCCGATGGCGCGAAGCAGCGCGAGTTCGCGGGTGCGCTGCGCGACCAGCATCGTGAAGGTGTTCAAGATGATGAACAGCCCGACGAAGAGCGCGACGCCGGCGAAGATGAGCAAGAACGTGTTGAGAAAGCCCAACGCTTTGTTGATGGTGTCGGACTGCTCTTTCTGCACGGTCTCGCCGGTGACCGCCTCGTATTTGTCAGGCAGCACAGCGCCGACGCGGGAGGCGAGTTCGCTTTGGGAGACGCCGCTCGTGGCCTGGATGTCGATCTGGTTGACGAACCCGGGCTTGCCAACGACCTGTTGCGCGGTCGCCGGGTCGAACACACTGAGCACGGCGCCGGCCAAGTTGCTGCTGCCGCCCACCGTGACGACGCCGACGATTGTGGCGTTCATCGGTCGGTCTTGCGTTTGCACGGTGACCGGGTCGCCGACGCGCAATTTGTAGTTGTCGGCCGCCGCCTGGTCGATTGCCACCTCACCGGCCTTCGTCGGCCCCCGGCCGTCGACGAACTGGAGCGAGCCGAAGTTGGACGGCGTCCACGACACCGCGAGCGTGGGCGGGCCGGGCGATTTCGGCTCTACCGCACGGCCGTCTTGGGTCACCAGCAGATCGGTGCCCTCGATCGAACCTACGGCCTGCTTGACGCCGTCGACCTGCTTCACCTTGTCGACCAGCGATTCGGGCACGAGCGCGCGATCGGTGTTGGCGCCGATATCGGTGGTGCCGAAGTCGGAATGCGCGCGCACGACCACGCTGAGGTTTTCACTTGTGCGCCCGACGAGGTCGTTGAACGTGGCCTTGAGCGTGTCGGTGAAGATCAGCGTGCCCGCGAGGAATGCGATACCGATGACGACGGAAAGCGCCGTCAGCAAAAATCTGAGTTTGTGCGCGAAAAGACTTCGCGTGAAGGCGCGAAACATCAAGACTCCTGGACGCCGCGCTCGAGACCGGCCATGCGCTCGAGCACCGACGCCTGCGTGGGGTTGCGCATTTCATCGATGACGGTGCCGTCGGACAGAAAGACGACGCGGTCGGCGTACGACGCGGCCGCCGGATCATGGGTGACCATCACGATCGTCTGGCCCATCTCGTCGACGCTGCGCCGGAGCAGCCGCAAAATCTCGGCGCCCGACCGGGAGTCGAGGTTTCCGGTCGGTTCGTCGGCAAAGATGATCGATGGCCGCGACGCCATGGCCCGCGCGCACGCAACGCGCTGCTGCTGGCCGCCCGACAACTCCGTCGGTTTGTGCGACAGGCGATCACGAAGCGCGACGCTATCGATCACGGTGTCGAGCCAAGGCTTGTCGGGCTTGCGCCCGGCGATGTCCATCGGGAGGGTGATGTTCTCGAGCGCGGTCAGCGTCGGGATGAGGTTGAACGCTTGAAAGATGAAGCCGATCTCCTCACGCCGCAACCGCGTCAACTGCGAGTCGCCGAGCTTGTCGAGCGCGATGTCACCGATCATCGCCGTGCCCTGGGTGATCGAGTCAAGGCCGGCGAGGCAATGCATGAGGGTCGACTTACCCGAGCCGGACGGGCCCATGATCGCGGTGAACTCGCCACGGCCGAAAGCGACAGTGATGTTATCGAGGGCGCGCACCTGCGTTTCACCCTCTCCGTAGATTTTCGTCAGTGCCACGGCCTGCGCGGCCACCGCGGTGTGCTCCATCGACATCGTGCTCATGGTGCGAGACAGCTCCTTGAGTGCGGGTAAGCGGCAGACGCTTGCCGGGGGCACGCAGGTAATCGGCCAACGCGAGATCAGGGTCGACCCCGGTTCGTTGCCTGAGTGGCCGCTCACAAGCGCTTAACGAGCCCCAACCCTACGAAACGAAGTCGCGCTTTGCCGCGGCCGCTTGCCACGGAGTTGGTGTGACAAACGTCAGGTGGCCGCCATCAAAAATACGGGCCGAAAGACCTTCCTGGCCACGCGGACCGCTAGGGGACGACGTCGTCGCTCCAGTCGGGCTCGTCGAGCGGGACGACGACACGGCCGCCGTTGGGATACTCCGGCGGCACACCGCCGAACTCAGGGCACCAAGGCTTGAACGAGCACCAGTCGCAGAGCCGGCTACGGTGCGGTGGGAAATGCCGCTTGTCGAGCGCACGCTCGATCGCTGCCCACAGCGCCCGAACCTTGCGCTCGGTGGCCAGCAGATCGGCTTCATCGGGGGAGTAGCGCAAGATTTGCCCATCGCCGAGGTAGATCAGCTGCAGCATGGCGGGGACCTCGCCGCTCACGCGCCACATCACCAACGCGTAGAACTTCAGCTGGAACAGTGCCTTGTCTTCGAACAGCTCGGACGGCGCACTGCCGGTCTTGTAGTCGACGATGCGCACCGCGCCCGTCGGCGCGACGTCGACGCGGTCGACGAAACCGCGCAGCCGAACGCCATCGTCGAGTTCGGCCTCGATCAGCAACTCTCGCTGGGCAGGCTCGATGCGCCGCGGGTCTTCGAGTCTGAAGTAGGTCTCGAGCAACCGGGCCGCGCTCTCGAGCCAGCGAGTGATTTGCTCCTCGACGGAGAGTGGCTCGCGATCGCGAGGCTCGTCGTCAACCGGCGTGGCCGAGAAGAGCTCGGCCAACTCCGGCTCCTCGGCCAGCAACCGCTGCCATTCCGGATTGAGGAGGGAACAGGCGTTCTCGAGCGTGCGTTCGCCGGACGGATGGTCGAAGAGCCGCTCGAGGACGGCGTGAACGAGCGTGCCACGCGTGGTAACGGCATTGGGCGGCTCGGGCAAACGATCGATGACCCGGTACCGGTACAGCAGCGGGCAGGTCATGAAATCGCCCGCGCGAGACGGCGACAATGCCCACCGCTTGGTTGTGTCGACGGCTTGCTGGCTCGTTACCTGGTCCGCGGTCATGACGGCAGGTTAGGTGACACCACTGACGGATCGACGGACAACGCGCGAGCCTGTGGACGGCGCACGGCGGATCAGGCACAGCCCATAGCATCGAACGGTGGCAAACCCCGCGCCGTCGTCTCGACCGCCCTCGTCAGGCGAATCCCGCGGCGGCTGGCGCGCGCGGGCGACGCTCGCCGCGCCGTCCGGCCTTCGACTGGGGTCGGTGTTCGGCGCGCCGATCTACGTGGCGCCGAGTTGGCTGATCTTCTTGGGCTGGGTGACGATCGCGTTCGCGCCGCTTGTTCAAAACAGCATCGCGGGGATCGGCTCCGCCCGTTATGTGGTCGCCGCGATGTTCGGCGTGTCGCTCGGCCTGTCCGTGCTGGCGCACGAGATCGCGCACACGGCGGCGGCCCGCGCGTTCGGCGTGCCGGTGCAACGGGTGGTGCTCACCTGGCTGGCCGGCCACTCGGCGCTGGAACGCGAACCCGCTACCCCGGCTCGGATGGTCGTGGTCGCCGTCGTGGGGCCGGTGGCGAACCTCGCGCTGGCGGCCCTCGCGTGGTTCGCGACCAGGCAGCTGCCCGACCACACGGTCGGCTGGGTGCTGACCGCCGGCTTGGCGTGGACCAACGGTGTCGTCGGTCTCTACAACTTGCTGCCCGGGCTTCCGCTCGACGGCGGCCAGATGCTGCGGGCCGGAATTTGGGCGATCACTCGAAACGCGCGCACCGGCGTCGTCGGAGCGGCGTGGGCCGGTCGCGTGCTCGCTCTCGCCACCGGCGCCTTCGGGCTCGCGATGATGGTCCGCCCAAGCGGCGCGAACGCGACGGCAGGGATTTGGACGCTCCTGATCGCCGGCATGATGCTGTTCTCGTCGAGCGCCATCTTGCGCGAACAGACGCTTCGCGATCGGGTGCCCGCGCTCAACGCGCGTGCGCTCGCGCGGCGCGCGCTGCCAATAACGGCGGATCTTCCACTGGCTGAAGCGGTTCGGCGCGCGCAAGAGTCGCACGCCGGCGGACTTGTCATCGTCGACGGCGACGGCCGGCCCACCGGCGTCGTCAACGAGGCGGCCGTGCGGGCAACCCCGACGAATCGACGCCCATGGGTGAGCATCGGCTCGGTGTCTCGTGGCGTCGCGTCGGCCGAGTTCGTTCCCGCGCACCTCGCCGGCGAAGAGCTACTGCGCAAGCTGCAGGAGTTTCCGGCGTCCGAATATGTGGTGGTCGAACCCGACGGCGCGGTCTACGGCGTGCTTGCGGCGTCCGACGTCAGCGCCGCCCTGAAAGCCTGACGAGAAATACCGGTGACGGCAGTCGATAATCTTGCGCCCATGACCGACGCCGACGCGCACATTCCGGTGAAGCGCGGGCCGTTCGCCATCGGCGACCAGGTGCAAATCACCGACCCCAAGGGACGACGCCACACGGTGGTCTTGAAACCGGGCAAGCAATTCCACACCCACCAAGGCGCCCTCGAGCATGACGCGTTGATCGGCTCGCCCGAGGGGGTGGTCGTAATCTCGACCGGAGGCACCCCTTACCTCGCGTTTCGGCCGCTCCTTAGCGACTTTGTGCTCTCGATGCCGCGCGGCGCGACGGTCGTCTATCCCAAGGACGCCGCGATGATCATCGGCTACGCCGACATCTTCCCCGGCGCCCGGGTGATCGAGGCGGGCGCCGGTTCGGGCGCCTTGAGCTGCTCGCTGCTTCGGGCGGTCGGCGAGCGCGGCGCCGTGTTTTCGTTCGAGCGACGGCATGACTTCGCGGACGTAGCGCGAAAGAACGTCGAACGCTTCTTCGGCGTGCTGCCCGCGACATGGCGGCTCACCGTTGGCGACCTCGTGCACGCGCTCGAGTCGGAGCCGGTCGACGAGCCGGTCGACCGGGTCGTTCTCGACATGCTCGCTCCGTGGGAATGCCTCGATGGGGTCGCGCGCGCCTTGCTGCCGGGCGGGCTGGTCTGCTGCTATGTCGCGACGACCACGCAACTGTCGCGTGTGGTCGAATCGCTGCGCGACGACGGCCGCTTCGCCGAGCCGGCGCCGTGGGAAACGCTGCTACGCACGTGGCACGTCGAGGGACTCGCCGTCCGGCCCGACCATCGCATGGTCGGGCACACCGGCTTTCTGGTGACGGCGCGACGGCTCGCCGACGGCGTAGTAGCCCCGCCTCGCAGGCGGCGTCCGGCGCCCGGCGCCTACCCGAGTGAGGCGCTTGAGTCGGCTGGCGCGGCAGACGGCGCCGCGCGCCGTCCGTCGTTACCGTGATCGAGCCTGATCGTCGGTGACCGTTACTCGGCGTCCGGCCCGGCAACCTCGACGCCGTCGCTAGCCCGGACGACGTGAATGCAAACGCCGGGGCACTTGCGCGCCGACAAGAGCACTGAGTCGAGGCTGCCCCTTGGGACGGCCGTGGTCGCGCCGCGCTCGGTCAGCAGATTGCCGTCGGGGTCTTTGACGTAGGCGAGGCCGTCGATGTCGAATTCGAACACGTCGGGGGCTTCCTGCACGCACAAACCGTCTCCCGTGCACAGTTCCTGGTCGATCCAGACCAGATACTCGGCGTCCGGTGTCGGCTCCATGCGCGGGCCTCCTACGACATCGCTGCCGCAACATCAAGCCCGGGCCGTTGAAACAAATCAGCCCGGCCACTCGTTGCGGTCAGATCGGACCTTCGGCCGACGATAGCTACGTATCGAAGCTCGGCCGCAAGGTTTCGCACTAGTGACCATTACTACTCGTGACCATAACAAGGTGTCGCCGTTGGCCTTCCAGAGCATCCCCAAGCAGAGCATCCTCAAGCGGAGCATCCGTCAACCCAAAACCGGCCGTGCCGCGCCTGCGCGGTTGCGGCGGTGTGGCGGAAGAGGATGTTTCGACAGGGTCAACGACAGGTACCGAAGCCTGCGCTGAGGATAGGCTCGAGGCCAGGTTCACCAAGGAGGTGAGGCTCGTGGGCAGTCGTGACGATTCGCGCGAGAGCCCCAACGTGCCGCGCGCGGATACAGGCAACGACGACAGCATCGACTGGCGTACCCGCGTCGGCATGCTCGAAGAAGAGATCTCGACGCTTCGCCGTCGGCTCGCCGACTCTCCGCGAAGCGTGCACGTTCTCGAGGAGCGGCTTGCCGACGCGCAGGCGACGCTTGCCGGCGTCACGAGCCAAAACGAGCGACTGGTAGCGACCCTCAAAGAGGCCCGCGAGCAAATCATCGCGTTGAGAGAAGAGGTCGACCGGTTGGCGCAGCCGCCGTCCGGATACGGCATCTTCTTGGCACAACATGACGACGACACGGTCGACGTATTCACGGGCGGACGCAAACTGCGCGTCACCGTGAGCCCTTCTGTCGATGCCGATGCGTTGCGCAAGGGCCAAGAGGTCATGTTGAACGAGGCGCTCAACGTCGTCCGCGCCTTGTCGTTCGAGCGTCAAGGCGACGTCGTGATGCTCAAAGAGATTCTTGACGACGGCGAACGCGCGCTGGTGATCGGCCACACAGACGAAGAGCGTGTCGTCATGCTCGCCGATTCGCTGGCCGATGTGCCTTTACGGGTAGGCGATTCGCTCCTACTCGAAACCCGATCCGGCTACGCGTACGAGCGGATTCCGAAGTCTGAGGTCGAAGAGCTTGTGCTCGAAGAAGTCCCTGACATCGACTACTCCTCGATCGGCGGCCTCGCCGCGCAGATCGAGTTGATCCGCGACGCCGTCGAACTGCCTTACCTGCACGCGGATTTGTTCCGCGAGCACCAACTGCGCCCTCCGAAGGGAGTGCTGCTTTACGGGCCTCCCGGGTGCGGCAAGACGCTGATTGCCAAGGCGGTCGCCAACTCGCTGGCGAAGAAGGTCGCCGAAGTTACCGGCAAGCCCGAAGGCAAGAGTTTTTTCTTGAATATCAAGGGTCCGGAGCTGTTGAACAAGTACGTCGGCGAAACCGAGCGGCATATTCGCCTGGTGTTCCAACGAGCTCGTGAGAAGGCGAGCGGAGGCACCCCGGTCATCGTGTTCTTCGACGAAATGGACTCGATCTTCCGTACTCGCGGCTCAGGTGTTTCGTCGGACGTCGAAAACACGATCGTGCCGCAGCTTTTGAGCGAAATCGATGGCGTGGAAGGCCTTGAGAACGTCATCGTGATCGGCGCGAGTAACCGCGAGGACATGATCGATCCCGCGATCCTGCGGCCGGGCCGGCTCGACGTGAAGATAAAGATCGAGCGGCCGGACGCCGAGGCGGCCCGCGACATCTTCAGCAAATACATCACGGCCGATCTGCCGCTGCACGCCGACGATCTCGCCGAGCACGGCGGATCCACCGCGGCGACAGTGCAGGCGATGATCCAGCACGCCGTCGAACGTATGTACGCCGAAAGTGAAGAAAACCGCTTCCTCGAAGTCACTTACGCAAACGGCGACAAGGAAGTCTTGTACTTCAAAGACTTCAACTCAGGCGCGATGATTCAAAACATCGTCGACCGGGCGAAGAAGATGGCCATCAAGGACTTCCTCGACAGCGGCAACAAGGGCCTTCGAATGAACCACTTGCTGTCGGCGTGTGTCGACGAGTTCAAAGAAAATGAAGACCTGCCGAATACCACCAACCCCGACGACTGGGCACGCATCTCGGGCAAGAAGGGCGAGCGGATCGTCTACATCCGCACCTTGGTGTCGGGCAAGCAGGGCACCGAAGCGGGCCGCTCGATCGACACGATCGCTAACACCGGCCAGTACCTGTAACCGACCGAACTGATGCCGCATTCATGACGTTTGCTGTTGTTCCGCGACAGCAAACGTCATGAATCGTCTAGATCGACGCGTTTCTCGGCAGCCCGTCAGTTGTGGCCGTGAGGTTCGTGGTGGTGGTGGCCAGGCGAGCCGTCACCCTCGCAGGCGGAATCGCTACACCAGGCGTTGTCGCCGAGGGGGCCAGGCTTCGGGCTCGGGGCGGCCTTGGGCGGTGGTTGCGGCTGCCGTAGCGGCGGCTTGGGGGCGTGGTTTCGGTCGCTACCAGGGCCGTGCCCGGGATCATGTGGCGCGTCCTTTGTGAACCACTGCCACCACGGCGGTAGCTGTGCCGGCGACCTCTTCAGCGGAGTCGGAGTCGGGGTTGGCGTGGAGGTGCGCGGGAGCCCCGAAACTACGACAGCGTGCACACTCGGCGGCGCCGGGGTCGGCGTCATGTTCACCGCTGCCGCGACCGGCACAGCTCGATGCTTTTTCGCCGCGGCGTGCGTGGTTGCCGCCTTGGGTGAGTTCGCGGGTTTCGCCAACCTGGCAGCGCTCGGCGACGGTAACGGCGAGGGCACCAACGGGCCGACCGCGTAACCTCCGGGCACGAAAAGATGAGTCTGCTGGCTGAACTTCGCGGTGTCGGGAAAGTCTGGCAGCTGCGCGACCAGAACCCCGACAGCGGCGAGCGATCCGACTCCCGCGACGGCCATGCCGAGCTTCAACGTGAGCGCGCCAGTTTGACGCTTCATGGCAGACCTCCAAGCTTCCCCGCCGGAACGAGGCCTGGCCAGGTATTCCCCCAGTTTGCGAGTACCCACGCATACTTGGGTGATTTGTCGTGATCGCCAGAACGGCAACCCGAACGTCACCTAAACAGACGGCAGCGGCAACAACGGCGGCGGCACGCTTGACGTATCGGACGGCGGCGGCGCCGGCACGCTTGACGTATCGGACGGCGGCGGCGCCGGCACGCTTGACGTATCGGACGGCGGCGGCGCCGGCACGCTCGACGTATCGGACGGCGGCGGCGCCGGCACGCTCGACGTATCGGACGGCGCTGGCGCCGGCACGCTCGACGCGCCAGAAGGAGCTGGGCTCGATGTCTCGGATGGTGGCGGGCTCGGCATGTCAGGCGGTGGAACGACGGGGGTCGCGGGCAACAGCACGGAAGGAGTCGAGGTGACTCCCGCTGGGGTAGTCGAGCCCGCATCGATCAGCGGTGTAAGCGGCGGCTGCACGGTCATGGAGCGCAAGAACGACGGCACTGGCCGCGACGGCGGCGCCGACGGGCGAGTGCTGCCACGCGGCGACGCGCTCTGGTGTGAGCTCGGGGAAGCGCCTTTCGTCGCACTCGACGCGGACGACTGCGCGGCGGCCGGGGTTCTCGCGTCGAATTGGTTGGGCAGTTGCGGCAAAGTTGAGCTGACATCGTGACCTGATCCGCGTGCCAGCAACACCAGCAACACCGCGAGGGCAACCAGACCCGCGGCGGTCGAACCGATCTTCAGCCACATGCTTTCCGGGCGGCCCCCACCAGACGAAGGTCGCCGGGATCGGTACACAGGCGACATGGTGCAGGTGTGCCCCGACGCCGCCGACGTCAACCGAATGGTGTCAACCGGACGGTGCCAACACTCCTACCAGCTCGGCGAGATGGCGGCCGTCGGGCACGAACGGAAAATCCGGGTCCGCAAGCCGCTCGGCGAGGGTTCGCGCGCTCCACCAAGCACCCCAGGCGACCTCGTCGGCCTGATGGACGATTGGGCCGTCCCACGTGACGTCGTAGACGTAGTAGACCGCCTGAACGGATTCGTCGCGCCAGCGGGTTACGAGAAGCGGCCGCAGTGGCACCGGGCCGACGCCCAGTTCTTCGGCAAGTTCGCGACGCGCCCCGTCGTCCGCCGACTCACCGTCGAGCAGTACGCCACCGGCCCAGCAGTCGAAAGCACCCGGGTAGATGTCCTTGGTCGTCGTGCGACGATGCACGTAAATCATGCCGTCGCCGCGCCGCACGAGGATCGCGGTCGCGCCGTGCAGGAGGTTTCGGCGGCGCATCTCGGCGCGGGTCGCGACCCCGCACCGGTGTCCGTCGTCATCGAGGATCGCCACTAGCTCGGACGCCGGATCTGGGTGCACGCTGTCATTGTCCGCCTGCCGCTGTACGTTTTCCGAATCGCGGTGGGGCTGAGCCGCGCCAGAGAACGTAGGCTGGCCTGGTGAGCGCGCGTCGAATCATGGGCATCGAGACCGAATACGGCATCTCGGTTCCCGGTCATCCAACTGCTAACGCGATGGCGGCGTCATCGCAGATCGTCAACGCGTACGTGCCCGGAGCGTTGGCTCGCGACCGCCGGGCGCGCTGGGACTTCGAGGAGGAGAACCCCTTGCGCGACGCGCGAGGCTTCGACATGACCCGCGAAGTCGCTGATCCGTCGCAGTTGACCGACGAAGACCTCGGGCTTGCCAACGTCATTTTGACTAGCGGCGCGCGGCTTTACGTCGACCACGCGCACCCTGAGTACTCGGCGCCCGAGGTCACCAATCCGCTCGACGGCGTGTTGTGGGACAAAGCCGGCGAACTCGTGATGGCAGAAGCCGCGCGCCGGGCCGCGACGGTGCCGGGCAGTTCGCCGATCCAGCTTTACAAGAACAACACCGACAACAAAGGCGCCAGCTACGGCTGTCATGAGAATTACCTGACGGCGCGTGCGACGCCGTTCGCCGAAATCGTGCGGTATCTGACGCCGTTTTTCGTTTCTCGGCAGGTCGTTTGCGGGGCCGGGCGGGTCGGCATCGGCGCTGACGGCAGAGGCCAGGGCTTTCAACTCAGCCAGCGCGCCGACTTTTTCGAAGTCGAGGTCGGCCTCGAGACCACGTTGAAGCGGCCCATTATCAACACCCGCGACGAACCGCACGCCGACCCGGAGAAGTATCGCCGGTTGCACGTCATCATCGGCGACGCGAACATGAGCGAGATCGCCACGTACCTGAAACTGGGCACGACCGCGCTCGTGCTTTCGATGATCGAAGACGGTTTTTTCTCGGTCGACTTTTCTATCGACGGCCCGGTCGCCGCATTGCGTGGGGTATCGCACGACCCCACGTTGCGATACCGCATTCCGCTCCGCGACGGGCGCAAGCTCACCGCCGTCCAGCTTCAAATGGAATATCTCGAACAAGCACGAAAGTACGTCGAAGACAAGTTTGGTACGGACGTCGACGACCTCACACGCGACGTTCTCGACCGCTGGGAATCGGTGCTGGCGCGGCTAGCCGACGATCCCCGGCAGTTGTCACATGAGCTCGACTGGGTCGCGAAATTGTCGCTGCTCGAGGGTTATCGCGAACGTGAGAACCTCGATTGGGGCGCGCACAAGCTGCAGCTCGTCGATCTGCAATACCACGACGTTCGGCCCGACAAAGGCCTGTACAACCGGCTGGTCGCCCGCGGCAGCATGCAAAGGCTGCTCGACCCGGCGCGCGTCGAGGCGGCGATGACGCAACCGCCGGAAGACACCCGGGCGTATTTCCGCGGCCGCTGCCTCGAGAAGTTCGGCAGTCAAGTCGCGGCCGCGTCATGGGATTCGGTCATCTTCGATTTGCCCGGCCGCGAATCGCTGCAACGCGTGCCGACACTCGAACCGCTGCGCGGGACCAAGGCGCACGTCGGCGAATTACTCGACCGGTGGGACACCGCCGCCGAGCTGGTGGCGGCGATCACCGGCTCGGGTTGACCTAGATCGGCCAGGTTTCGCGGCGCCAGCCGGCATCCCAGAACATCCATTCGTATTTCGACGTGACGAGCACGTGGTCGCGCATCGCGGCGAGCTTGGGGGCTCCGATCGTCGTCCCGACTGAATCGACCGCGTCAAGTACCGCGGCGACAATGGCGCCGAACTCGTCGCCGCCGTAGGTCTCGATCCAGCGGGCGAACAACGGCTGAGGTGAGGAGCGCCGCAGCAACGCCGTGCCGACCTCGGCATAAATCCAGTAGCACGGCAACACGGCCGCGAGCGCTTCGGCGAAGTCGCCTTGCGCGCAAGCCCGCAACAGGTACGACGTGTACGCCAATGTGGTGGGCGCGACGGGCGCGCGCAGCTCGTCAGCAAACGAGTCGGACAGGTCGCGCATGAACCCGGCGTGCAACGACGATTCGACGTCGATCGCGCCTTGGGCGTGCGCCGCGAACATGGCCACGTGCTCGGCGCGCGGCGCCTTCGCCGAGACCAGCGCCAGGGCGCGGGCGTAGTCGCGCAGATAGGCCGCGTCTTGCCCGACGTAGTAGGCGAACCGATCCATCGGCAGCGTGCCGTCGGTGAGGCCGGTTAGGAACGGATGCTCGAGGATCTGCTTGTAGACGGGTTCCATCACTGCCCACAGCTCGTCGCGCAGCCGCATCGCCGCCTCCTGGCCCCTGACCTCACTGTCACCGCCCGTGTGCGATCGAGCCTAGCGGGGGAGGGACGCATCGACCGACTCGCCGTGACACGGCAAGTGAGAGAGCACCTCACCTGAAAGCGATCTCGGTCGAAGGTAATGTCGGCGACAGCAATGCCGGTCAGCGCCGGCGGCGAGCACCGGGAGGAAGCATGTCCGAGAAGGACACCGGAGGTCAGGCGAAAGCCGCGCGCCGGTCAAGCGAGGCAGACGAAGCCGTTGTCGAAGAGACCGAGAGCACCGATCTCCAAGAGCGCCACGCGAAGCTCAACGAGGACGTCGACGCGATCCTCGACGAGATCGACGACGTCTTGGAAGAAAACGCCGAGGAGTTCGTGCGCTCGTACATCCAAAAGGGCGGCGAATGAACGCACCCGGCGCGGCCAGGTCGCGAGGCCGCCCGTCGGGGCAGTAATCTCCAACATCGTCCGAACAACGCGCGAATCGAAAGCAACGACGCGAATCGAAGGTGAGCCCATGACGCAACCGACCGACGGATTCGGGCGCCTGCCCTCGGCGTTCCATCGGCCTGGCGTCACATCGTTCGCCGACTTCTTGTCGATGCACGCGCCCGACCTCTTGCCCGGACGCCGCGACACGGCGCCCCTCACGGGGCTGGCGGGGCTCGACCTGCCGCACGGCACCACCATCGTCGCCGTCGCGTTCAACGGCGGCGTCGTGATGGCCGGCGACCGGCGCGCGACGATGGGCAACATCATCGCCCAGCGCGACATCGAGAAAGTGTTCCAGGCGGACGAGTTTTCCTGCGTTGGCATCGCCGGCACCGCCGGCGTCGCTATCGAGGTCGTTCGGCTGTTCCAGGTGGAGCTCGAACACTACGAGAAGCTGCAGGGCACCACGCTGTCGCTCGAAGGCAAAGCCAACCGGCTGTCGATGATGATCCGCGGCAATCTGCCGATGGCCTTGCAGGGGCTCGCCGTCGTCCCGCTGTTCGCGGGCTACGACTTGCTGGTAGCCGACCCCGCGAAAGCAGGGCGCATCTTCTCCTTCGACGTCACCGGCGGTCGCTACGAAGAGCATTCCTTCCACGCGGTCGGTTCCGGCTCGATGTTCGCTCGTGGCGCGTTGAAGAAGTTCTTTCGCGACGACTTTACTCGCGAAGACGCCGTTCGGGCGTGTATCGAGTCCTTGTACGACGCCGCCGACGACGATTCCGCGACCGGTGGCCCCGACCTGACCCGGCGGATTTTCCCGGTCGTCGTCACGTGCACGATCGACGGTTTTCAGCGGCTACCCGACGACGAGCTCGGGCGCCTCGTCGAGCGGGTCGTCGAGGCGCGCATGAGCCGCCCGGGCGGTCCGGCGGCCCCGCTAACGTGACCGCAGTGACTGTCTGTTCCGTTCGCGAAACCGTGACCGATCAGCCGCAACGCAGGAGATGTCGATGAGCGCGCCGTTCTACGTCTCGCCCGAGCAGTTGATGAAAGACCGCGCCGATTTCGCGCGCAAAGGCATCGCGCGCGGCCGAAGCAACGTCGTGCTGCAGTACATCGACGGCATCTTGTTCGTGGCCGAAAACCCGTCGCGCGCTCTCCACAAGATCAGCGAGGTCTACGACCGCATCGCGTTCGCGGCCGTCGGCCGCTACAACGAGTTCGAAAACCTCCGAGTCGCCGGCGTGCGGCTCGCCGACCTCACCGGCTACACCTACGACCGCCGCGACGTCACCGGCCGCACGATCGCCAACGCCTACGCTCAAACGCTGGGGGCGATTTTCAGCGGCGCTGGTGAAAAGCCTTACGAGGTCGAGATCGTGGTGGCCGAGGTCGGCGACACGCCCGACGGCGACACGATATATCGGCTCACCTACGATGGCTCGGTCGCCGACGAGCATGACTTCGTCGCGATGGGGGGGCAGGCCGACCACATCGCCGGTTTGCTCAAAGAGCGGTACCGGGAAGGGCAGTCGCTGGCCACGGCGCTGCACCTCGCCGTCCAGGTGTTGTCACGCCCGCCCGACGGCGACGAGCGCGAGCTGACCTCGGGGCAGCTAGAGGTCGCGGTGCTCGATCGCACCCGCGGCCGGCGCGCGTTTCGTCGTCTCGTGGGCGCCCAGGTCGACCAGCTTCTTGCCGAAAGCGCGGGTCCCAGCGGCGCGGCCGAGCCGGCCGCCGGTACGCAATCCTGAAAACTGGCCCGCGACCCGCTACTCCGAACGGCCGCTGGCGGTACTCGACCCGCTAGGCCTAACGGCCGCGGGTTCGTGCGGCCGAACGGATGGCAGCCGCACCTGATTGTTTGTAGCCGTTCGCTGGTGTTTATCCGATATAGGGCTGATTCGTTCACCCGGGTGCGTAGCGTAACCAGCGGACGGCGCAACCTCGCTGCGCCAAATATCCCCCGAACGCATCCGCCGGTTGGGCTCAAGTTTGCTGGCCCATTCGGCCGATTACTCAGCGTGACTGGGAGGATCATATGGCTTCATGGACGAACGACTCGCAACTCCACTCCCTGATGCGGGCGTACGTAGCGGCAGTGGCGCGCCTCGATCAGGCGCGCGACGATCGCTTGCCGCAAGAAGAAATCGACCGCTTGCAGGCCGACAAGCGTGAAGCGGCCCGCGCCTACGAGGAGGCCCTGCTCGCGCGCGGCTGGCAGATCCCTGGTCTCGCGATCGGGCCGCTCGCACGATCGGCGAGGTGGTAGCAAGCTTTTGATCGCGACTGAAAGCCGGCACGCGCTGGCCGTCACATAGGCTTCGTGGCATGGATCGGCGCATCTTCGGCCTCGAGAACGAATACGGTGTCACGTGCACCTTTCACGGACAACGCCGCTTGTCGCCTGACGAGGTCGCCCGCTACCTGTTTCGCCGCGTCGTCTCGTGGGGCCGTTCCAGCAACGTTTTCTTGCGAAATGGTGCGCGGCTTTACCTCGACGTCGGCTCGCATCCCGAATACGCCACACCCGAATGCGACAACGTCGTCGATTTGGTCATCCACGACAAGGCGGGTGAACGCACCCTCGAAGGGCTCCTCGTCGACGCCGAACGCCGGTTGCGTGAAGAAGGCATCGCCGGTGACATCTACCTGTTCAAGAACAACACCGACTCCGCCGGCAACTCCTACGGCTGCCACGAGAACTACCTGGTCGGCAGGCAAGGCGAGTTCGGGCGGCTGGCCGATGTCCTCATTCCGTTTCTGGTCACCCGCCAGATCATCTGCGGCGCTGGCAAGGTGCTCGCCACCCCGCGCGGCGCCGTGTATTGCGTGAGCCAGCGCGCCGAACACATCTGGGAAGGCGTTTCGAGCGCCACGACGCGGTCGCGCCCGATCATCAACACCCGCGACGAGCCGCACGCCGACGCCGAAAGGTTCCGGCGGCTGCACGTCATCGTCGGCGACTCCAACATGGCCGAGACCACCACGCTACTCAAGGCCGGCTCTACCGATCTGGTGCTGCGCATGATCGAAGCGGGCGTGGTGTTGCGCGACCTCACCCTTGAAAACCCGATCCGCGCGATCCGCGAGATCAGCCACGATCCGACCGGACGACGCAAGGTGCGCCTCGCCAACGGCCGCGAGGCGAGCGCTCTCGAAATTCAGGAGGAATACCTCGGCAAGGCGCTCGAGTTCGTCGACCGGCGCGGCACCGGGCCGACGACCAAGCGGGTTCTCGACCTGTGGGAACGCACGGTGAAAGCCATCTCTACCGGCGATCTCGCGCTGGTCGACCGAGAGATCGACTGGGTGATCAAGCATCGGCTTATCGAGCGTTACCGCGCCAAACACAACCTGCCGCTGTCGTCGCCTCGGATCGCCCAAATTGACCTCGCCTACCACGATGTCAACCGAAACCGCGGCCTCTACTACCTGTTGGAGCGACGCGGCGAGGTCGACCGGGTCGCCCGCGACCTCGAAATCTTCGAGGCCAAATCGGTGCCGCCGCAGACCACCAGGGCCCGGCTACGTGGCGAGTTCATCAAGCGGGCGCAAGAGAAGCGACGCGACTTCACGGTCGACTGGGTGCACCTGAAGTTGAACGACCAAGCTCAGCGCACGGTTTTGTGCAAAGACCCGTTCCGGGCAGTCGACGACCGGGTAGAAAAACTGATCGCCAGTATGTGATTGCTCGCCTGACCCCTGGCTCAGCCGCCTTTCAGATTCGGCGGTTAGGGTCGAACCGTTGTCGCCGTCCGGGCGACTCAAAGACATTCGCCTAAAGAGATTCGCCAACAGAGATTCGCGAGGTCGCCGTGCGGCTTGGTCAACGGATGATGGCTGCCTTCGCGGTAGCCGCGGTCGCGCTGACGGCCGCGGGCTGCGGTTCGTCATCGAAGCCGAGCGCCACCGAACTGTCGGTGCGGGGCTCGTTCGGCGCAAAGCCGCAGGTCTCGGTTCCGACGGGGAAGCCACCGGCCAAGACCGAAGTGAAAGTGATTAGCCGAGGCTCGGGCACCGAGTTGAAGGCCGGAGATCTTGCGGTCGTGAACGGCCTCGGCCGCACGTGGAAGAGCGATACCCCGTTCGAAGACACCTTTGAATCGGGCGCGCTTCCCGACACGTTGCCGGTCGGAACCGGCCAAATCTCGATGACCGGGCTCGACAAGGCGCTCGTCGGCGTGCCGGCCGGAAGCCGAGTGCTCATCGTGATTCCCCCCGCCGACGGATTCGGGCAAGTACAGTCCCTTCCGCAAGGCGTCTCCAAAGACGACACAGCCGTGCTCGTCTTCGACGTGATCGCCGGATATCCCGGCGACGCCGGACCCTCGGGCAAGCAGGTGAGCTCGGGCGGGGGAGCGCTGCCGACCGTCACGAGTACCGACCTGCACAGCAAGCCGTCCATCACGATTCCCAAGACCGCCGCGCCGGCGAAGCTTTCGGTGACCACCCTTATCGAGGGCGGCGGACCGGTCGTCGCGACCGGGCAAGAAGTCGTCGTCCAGTATCTGGGCCAAATTTGGGCATCGGGTAAGGAGTTCGACTCGTCGTGGCAACGAAAGTCGCCGGTCGCCTTTCCTGTCGGGGTGGGCCAACTCATCAAGGCCTGGGACACCGGACTGGTCGGCGTGAAGGTCGGTAGCCGGGTGATGATCGTGGCGCCTCCCGGCGAGGCGTATGGTTCAGCAGGTCAACCCAGCGCGGGCATCGGCGGCACCGACACGTTGGTGTTCGTCGTCGACGTACTGGGCGCCTACAGCAGCGGAGCCGCTAGCAGCGGAGAGGAATCGCCGTGATCGAGCGAGACAAGCCCGAGGTCGACTTCCCGGGCGGCGAGCCGCCGGCCGACCTGGAGATCGTCGACGAGATCGTGGGTGATGGCACGGAGGCGACCGCCGGCAAGACCGTAGTGGCGCATTACGTCGGCGTCGCGTTCTCGACCGGCGAGGAGTTCGACAGCTCCTGGAATCGCGGCGACCCGCTCGCGTTCCCGCTCGGCGCCGGGCGCGTCATTAAGGGCTGGGACCAAGGCCTGCTCGGCATGTGCGTCGGCGGGCGCCGCCGCCTGACGATCCCGCCGCATCTGGCCTACGGCGATCGCGGCGCGGGCGCTGCCATCGCGCCCGGCGAGACACTGATTTTCGTGGTCGACCTGGTCGACGTGCGCTAGTTACGGCTTTTCAAGCAGGGACGCCGCGTAGCGGCCGGCGCAGCCGGCCGCTACGAAATAAGCCGCGTCAGCGTCGAGTGATCGCCCCATGGTCGACAGCGTCACGGGCGCCCGCCGCAAAACCTCGAGCATTCCGGCTGCCGATACGCGCACGATCCGATGGCGATTTCCCAATGCCTGCAGGTCTTTCTCGACCGCCGATGCCAGTGGCTCGTCAAGAGTGGGAACGACGATGTCGGCCGAGGCCAACGCCACCCGGCCGTAGGCGGTGCGGCTGTGATGGCTGATGCCCCGATGCCGGGTGCGCGGATCGGCTTCACTGATGCGTAGCGACGCCACCGGTCGGCCGCCCAACGCCGTCACGGCGTTCACCGCCTCTCCAGCGGCGACTCCTGAATAGCCCCAGCGGGTTCCGGTGCCGAGGTTTCCCGGCCCCTGCGAGACGACGACGATCTCGGCGTCGAGCACCAGGCGCGCCGCGAGCAGGCCGGTGTGCAGGGTGACCGCCTCGACGTCACCGCCGTACGCCTGGCCGACCGTGACGGTCGCTTGCAGCCAGTCGGCGTCTCGAAGCGCCGCCACCGTGCGTGAGAACCAGATCGGCAGCGCGCCGCCGTCCGACATCACGTAGACGACCCGCGTACCGGGCCGCTTGTGCAACAACCCGGCAAGGACGGCGGGCAGCGCGGAGTGCAGATCGGCGATGACGACGGGCATGCCGTCGATCGAATCGGCGTCGGCCAACACCATATGGTGAAGCGACTCCTGGGCGTCAACACCCGACACGCACACCTGCTGAGGGGTGTAGCGGGCTTTCACCAAAGAGCCGGGGTCAGGGGCATCAACCGGGAGCCGGTCGGGCAGCGCAACCACCATGGCGTAGCCACCCGTGCCTAGTTCGAGGTCGAGCGCGGTCGTGTTCAACAGCACCGTGTCGCCGATCACGGGCACGCCGACGAGCGGCGGATACGCCAGCGCCAGCAGACGCGCGCCGTCGACGTCCACGCTGAGTTCGACAGCACCGGGCCACGACCGCCCGATCGACGTCACCACACCTCTGCGCCACCTGATCACAGCCGCCGACGTTACCGGGGAACGGCGTCGTTCTCACCGGTTGGGGCAAAGATGCGTTAGCGTCCGATGTCATGTCGGCTCGCAAGACAGAGCGCTTGCTCAACCTGGTGATCTGCCTGTTGGCCACCAGGCGCTACCTGTCGGCGGAGCAAATCCGCAATACCGTCGCCGGCTACGAAAACCTTGGCGACGACGCGTTCAAGCGCAAGTTCGAGCGCGACAAGGAGGATTTGCGCGACCTCGGCATCCCGCTCGAGACCGGAACCGATTCGACGTTCGACGACGAACCCGGCTACCGCATCAGGCGCGACGACTACAGCCTGCCCGAACTGCACTTCACCCCGGCCGAACTCGCGGTGCTCGGCATCGCGGCCCGCACCTGGCAACAGGCGAGCCTCGCCGGGCCGGCGAGCGAGGCGCTCCTCAAGCTGCAAGCTGCCGGCGTCGACGTCGACGACGCCGTACCGGTCGCCCTCGAGACTCGCGTCGCGACCAGCGAGCCGGCATTCGAGCCACTACGGCAAGCGACGGCAGATCGTCGTCCGGTGGTGTTCGACTACCGCGAGCGCGGCCTAACCCGCCATGTCGAACCGTGGGGACTCGTCTCGTGGCACGGGCGGTGGTATCTCGTCGGCCACGACGTCGACCGCGCCGACACGCGCGTCTTCCGCTTGAGCCGTATCGTCGGGCTGCCCAAACCAACCGGAAACCATGGGAGTGTTCGCGTACCTGAGGCCACCGACGTCCGGTCGATCGTGCTGAGAAACGTCGAAGAGCCGGAGCGAATTTCGGCGAAGCTGCTCGTTCGTGAAGGCACCGGGTTGGGCATACGGCGACGAGCTACCTCAGTGCGGCCGCACGGCGACGGCTGGGACGTCGTTGAGTTTCCGATTTCCCAGGTCTATCGGCTCGTCGACGAAGCGCTCGGGTTCGGCGCCGACGTTCTCGTGCTCGAACCCCCTGACGCTCGCGAGGCTGTCGTTACGCGGTTACGCCAGCTCGCGGGAGAACGGGCTGCACGGTTATGACGGCGGCCCGCTCATGAGCGCGTCCGCTCAGCTGCCGAGACTGCTGTCGCTCGTGCCTTACCTGCTGACGAGGCCGGGCGCGAAAATCTCCGACGTCGCCCGCACGTTCGGCGTCAGCGAAAACCAACTTGCGCGCGACTTGTCGTTGATCTACATGTGCGGGCTGCCCGGTTACTATCCGGGCGATCTGATCGAGGTCGACATCACGGCGTCCGGGCGCATCACCGTGAGCAACGCCGACACGATCGCGCGGCCGCTGCGACTTTCACGCGACGAAGCGTTGCCCCTGATCGTGGGCTTGCGCATGCTCGCCGACTTGCCCGGTTTGCAAGACCGCGAAGCGGTCGACTCGGCGCTGGCGAAACTCGAAGACGCCGCCGAAGAGGCGGCAGCGGCGAGCGCGGCGGTCGCGGTCAACGTCGAGCCGCTAGGCCAATCGCCGAAGACTCTCGAGACCGTGCAGCGCGCTTTGCGCGAAGGAAAACGGCTGCACTTGAGCTATTACGTGCCGGCCCGTGACGAGACGACCGAGCGCGACGTCGATCCGATGCGCGTGAGCGTGGTGGCCGGCCGAGGCTACCTCGAAGGCTGGTGTCGGCGAGCGGTTGCGGTGCGGCTTTTCCGGCTCGACCGCGTCACCGGCGTCTCAATACTCGACGAGGCGTCGCAGCCTCCTCCTGACGCCGAGCCGCGCGACCTCGACGCCGGCCTTTTCCAACCCGGCCCCGACGACGTCGTGGTCACGCTCGAGGTCGGCCCGGCCGGCCGCTGGGTGCCTGAGTACTACCCGTGCGACTCGGTCGAGCCCTTGCCGGACGGCGGCGCCGTCATCAAGCTGCGCACGGCCGACCTCCGCTGGGTGCGCCGCCTGGCGTTGCGGCTTGGTGGCACCGGACGCGTGGTCGCTCCACCCGAGCTCGTTGAGGCGGTCGCGGCTGATGCGTCGTCTGCTCTCCATGCCTACGAACGATTCGGCTTGATCGACTGAGCTTTCGCGGCGGCCGTTGCGGCCTTCACTAGTTCACTCGGACGGCGCAACGCGCGCTCGGCTTACGCGTGATTGTGCCGTCTGGCGGGTCCTATGCCCGAAATAAGCCGGATGGGCTACTCGAAAGGGCCCGCGCGCGCCGTCAAGTGTCGCGACCCCCTGGCCGATGGGTTTCACGTCGCCAGCTTTGACCCGGTTAGGCGACACTGCGGAAGGGAGTCGCCATGACGACGATCAAGGCCACATGCCCCACCTGTGGCGAGGTGGAGTTGACCGCCGACGACCTCACCTTGATGGTCTGCAGCCAAGCTCCGTTGTCGTACTACTCGTTTCGCTGCCCACGCTGCATCGAAGAGGTGCGCAAGCCCGCGGACGACCACATCATCTCGCTGCTCGTCTCGGGCGGCGTCCGGGCCACCACGTGGTCAGTGCCCGCTGAGGCGTTGGAGCCGCACTCGGGCAGCGCCGTCACCTACGACGAACTGCTCGACTTCGCACTCGCCATGGACCGCACCGACTACCTCGCCGCGATGGCTGAGCACGCCTTCCGCGCCTGACTTGTGAGCGCCGCACCGCCTGATCGGCAAACCCGCGCGGGTCGTGCCGCGGAGACACCCCCCTCCCTCCGCGGCACGACCGACGCGCTCCGGGCAGGAGTCGACTCGCATGCGGATTGCGGCCCAGACGGACTACCCAGTTGAACGACCCGACCGACTGACCCGGCCGAGTGACCTGGTTTCATGGCGTTATGAGCCTGTTTCCCTGGGCGATGATCTTCGTGGGGCTCGCGTTGCTGAGCCTCGGCATTTTCGTCGTCCTCGGCCTTCGATTGTGGCGAGGCGCCAAAGCAGTCGGAAGCGATGCCCTCCGCGGGCAAGAGCGGCTCGCGGAGGTATGGGCCAGAGCGCACCCGTACGAGAACGACTGAGTATCGACTTGCCCGACGTACGACCGCGGGGTCAGGCGCGGCGTAGCATGAGTCCGACCGCCCCGCGTAGGAGATTCACCGATGAGAAACCCTGAGATCTGGATCATCCTGATCATCGTCGCGTTCTTGCTGTTCGGCGCGAAGAAGATGCCTGACGCCGCGCGCGGTCTCGGCCGCTCGATGCGGATCTTCAAGTCCGAGATAAAGGGCATGGAGCAAGACGACCAGCAGCACGCGCAATATCAGGCGCAACAGGCGCAGCAGGCGTACCCGCCACAGATCCAGGCTGGTCCGCAGCAGCCGGTCCAGCAGCCGGCCTACCAGCAGCCCGGTTATCAGCAGCCCGCTCCGGCGCCCGCGCCTGTCGCCGCCCCGGCCAGCCCGAGCGCCGAGCGCCCCGACGCGCAGTAGACGTCGGCCGCTCTAACCGCCGAGAGCCACGTGGCCCGCGTGCGTCGATCCGTTGACGGCCGGATGTCGCTCGGTGAGCACATCCGTGAACTGCGGGCGCGACTGGTTCGTGGAGCGTTGGCGATTCTCGCCGGCGGCATTGTTTCGTTTATCTTCTTCGATCAGATTTGGAACGTCCTTCGGCGTCCGTACTGCCAGGTGCATCAAAAGCACGCTCTCGAAACCGTCAACGGTTGCGGCACGCTTGTTTTCAACAACGTGTTCGATCCGATCGTCTGGCATTTCAAAGTAGCGCTGATCGGCGGCCTGATCCTTTCCTCGCCGATCTGGCTCTATCAACTCTGGGCGTTCGTCACCCCCGGGCTACACAAGAACGAACGCAGATATTCACTCGCCTTCTTGGGAAGCGCGGTTCCCTTGTTCTTGGCGGGGGCGACGCTGGCCTACTTCGTGATGTCGAAGGGCCTGCAGGTGCTGTTAAATTTCGCGCCCAAAGGCACCGTGAGCCTGATCTCGATCGACCACTACCTCACCTACGCGCTCGCGATGCTCCTCATCTTCGGCGGCGCTTTCGTCTTGCCGCTGCTCGTCGTGCTGCTGAATCGCGTCGGCGTCTTGACGTATGCGCGACTCAAGAAGTCGCGGCGCATGACCATCTTCTTGTCGTTCGTGTTCTCGGCGGTCGCCACGCCGTCAGGCGACCCGGTGACGATGCTGGCACTGGGCGTGCCTTTGGTTATTCTGCTCGAGATCGCCACTCAGATCGCGCGCGTGCACGACGCCCGCAAGGCGAAGGCCGAGGCAGAATCGGCGTTCGCCAACGTTCCCGACAACGAACCGTCGCCGCTTGACCTCACCTCGACATGAGGCGGCCAGCCGCCAGTGACACGAGGCGGC
>JBDZVM010000003.1:80411-129289 GCA_040255675.1 Actinomycetales bacterium
GAGGCGGCCAGCCGCCAGTGACACGAGGCGGCACGCGGTCGGTCGCGTAGTGCGTTACGCCGCCGGTCGCGTAGCTTGGATCTCGTGTCCACCCCCGCGCAGCGTTACGCCCGCACGGTCGGCGCCCGCCGCGAGGCCAAGGCACGGCGAACCCTGGCGTCGTTTCAGGCGCTTTATGACTTTCCGCTCGACGAATTCCAACTCGAGGCGTGCCGTGCGCTCGAAGACGGCTACAGCGTTCTCGTCGCGGCGCCCACCGGGTCGGGCAAGACGGTCGTCGGCGAGTTCGCCGTGCATCTGGCGCTGGCCGAGGGCCGCAAGTGCTTCTACACGGCGCCGATCAAGGCCCTGTCCAACCAGAAGTACACCGACCTCGTGCGCCGCTACGGTCCGAATACAGTCGGCCTGCTGACGGGCGACAATACGATCAACGGCGAGGCGCCCATCGTCGTCATGACCACCGAAGTGCTGCGCAATATGCTCTACGCGGGCTCCGCGACGCTGGCCGGCCTCGGTTACGTGGTCATGGACGAAGTGCACTACCTCGCCGACCGCTTTCGCGGCGGCGTATGGGAAGAAGTCATCATCCACCTGCCCGACTCGGTGCGTCTGGTTTCGCTGTCGGCAACCGTGAGCAACACCGAAGAATTCGCCGAGTGGCTGGTGACGGTTCGGGGTGAAACACGCGTCGTCGTCGAGGAATTCCGGCCCGTTCCGCTGTGGCAACACATGATGGTGAAGCAGCGGCTTTTCGACCTCTTCACGACCGCCGGCGGCGAGTCGAAGCTCAACCCCGAGCTGAACAAGGCCACTGCCGACGAAGAGCGCCGGCATCGAAGCATCGAACGCGGTCGCGGACCAGGGCGCGGTCGTGACCGCCGTCCGCGACGCCGTGACACACCCAGCCGGGTCGACGTCGTCGAGACACTAGACGCCGAGGGGTTGCTGCCCGCCATCACCTTCGTATTCAGCCGCGCCGGCTGCGACGCTGCCGTCTTGCAGTGCCTGCATGCGAACCTGCGGCTGAATACGCCGTCCGAAGCCAAAGAAGTTCTTGCGATAGTCGAAGAACGCACGTCGTCGATCCCCGACGAAGATCTGCACGTTCTCGGCTACCACGAATGGCTCGAGGGCTTGCGGCGCGGCATCGCCGCACACCATGCCGGGATGCTGCCCACGTTCAAAGAAGTCGTCGAAGAGCTGTTCACTCGGGGCTTGGTGAAAGCGGTGTTCGCCACCGAAACCCTTGCGCTCGGCATCAATATGCCGGCCCGAACCGTCGTGCTCGAACGGCTGGTGAAGTGGAACGGTGAAGCGCACGTCGACATCACGCCGGGCGAGTACACGCAACTGACCGGTCGTGCCGGCCGTCGGGGCATTGACGTCGAAGGCCACGCCGTAGTGATCTGGTCGCACGGCGTCGATCCGGCCTCGGTCGCCGGGTTGGCGTCAACGCGCACGTATCCGCTGCGGTCGAGTTTTCGGCCGTCGTACAACATGGCCGTCAACTTGGTGGGGCAGGTCGGGCGCGAGCGAGCGCGCGTCTTGCTCGAGTCGTCGTTCGCGCAGTTCCAAGCCGACCGCGCGGTGGTCGGCTTGGCACGGCAGATCCAACGCAATGAAGAGGCCCTCGACGGTTACCTCGAGGCGATGACGTGCCATCTCGGGGATTTCGAAGAATACGCGGGGCTTCGGCGCCGACTCTCCGATCTCGAGGCGAGCGCGGCACGCGAAGCGGCGGCGTTGCGTCGCGCGGCGGCAGCATCCTCGCTGGAAAAGCTGAAGCCCGGTGACGTTATACGTATTCCAGCCGGACGACGAGCGGGGCTCGCGGTAATTCTCGATCCGGGCGTGCAACCAGATGGCGCGCGGCCGCTGGTGCTCACCGAAGAGCGGCAGGTGAAACGGCTTTCGTTGGTGGATTTCCCAAGCCCAGTCGAGGCGATCGACCGACTGCGCATTCCGAAATCGTTCAACGCCCGCAGCGCGCAAGACCGTCGCGACCTAGCTTCCACCTTGCGCGCCCGCGAGGTCGACATCCCCGACGCCGCCCACCGCGTGCGCAAACGCGGCGGTCTCGACGAAGCGGCAGCCGGCGAGATTTCACAACTGCGGGCGGAGCTGCGGAGGCATCCGTGTCACGGTTGCGCCGACCGGGAGAATCACGCGCGTTGGGCGGAGCGATATTGGCGGCTGAAGCGAGACTCCGACGCTCTGCAACGCCGCGTCGACAACCGCACGAACTCGATTGCGCGCGTTTTCGACCACGTCTGCGACTTGCTCGGGCATCTCGGCTATCTCGAGGGCGAACGCGTGACGAACGATGGTCGCCAACTGGCCCGCATCTACGCGGAACTCGACCTGCTCGCCGCTGAATGCCTGCGCGAAGGAATCTGGAAAGGGCTCTCGCCGCCCGAACTGGCCGCCGTGGTTTCGGCGCTGGTATTCGAGCCGCGAGAGACCGAACCGGTGGCCGCGCGGCTACCTCGCGGGCGGGTACCCGAGGTCGTCGACAAAATGATGACGCTGTGGGCGCGACTGTCGAAAGCCGAGCACGAGCGGCGCCTCGACTTCTTGCGCGAACCGTCCGCCGCGTTCGCCTGGGCGGCTTACCGCTGGACGTCGGGTGCCCGGCTCGAGGCGGTCTTGAGCGACAACGACCTGTCCGCCGGTGATTTCGTGCGCTGGATACGGCAATTGCTCGACATGCTCGGCCAGATTTCCAACGCTGCCGACGAAGAGGTCGCCGCGACGGCCAACAAAGCGATCGACGCGTTACGCCGCGGCGTGGTCGCGTACTCGTCGGTCGGATAGCGGGTTACGACTCCAGCTCGATGCCGAGCGAGTTCAGCAGCCTCTGCACAGGTGACGCCAGGTTGTAGCGCCGCACCAAGTCGAGCAATGCCTTCGGATCGTGAAGGGACGTCGGCAGCGCGTCGTCCAGCGTAGGTATCGGCAAATCGGTGCGGGTGGCGACGACGTAACGCGCCGTGTCAATGTAGTCGCGCGCGTCACGAAGCTTATTGCGCGCACCAGCGGGAAACCCAGATTCGGCGCCCGAATCGAGTGTTCGCAAGAGCCCGTCGAGGTTACCGAATCGCGAAATCAACGCCGCGGCGGTTTTTTCGCCGATACCCGCGACGCCGGGTAATCCATCGCTCGGATCGCCTCGTAGCACGGCGAAATCGGCGTAGGCGCGGCCCGGTATGCCGTATTTCGACGTCACGTATTTCTCGTCGACCACCTCGGCCTTGTTGACGCCGCGCGCTGTGTAAATGACTCGCACCGGAATGTCGTCGCGCACGAGTTGGAAGAGGTCGCGGTCGCCCGTGACGACGTCGACCGGCACCGTCGACACATGCGCCAACGTGGCGAGCACATCGTCAGCTTCGAATCCGTCGACGCCCAACTGTGCGATGCCGATCGCGCCGAGCAACGCCTCGATCATCGCCACCTGCGGCACCAGCCCGGGTGGCACAGTCTCACCGCCATCCGGCGCTAATCGGTGCGCCTTGTACGACGGCAGCAGCTCGACACGAAAGGCGGGCCGCCAGTCGGCGTCCATGCAGGCAACCAGCCGAGTCGGGCGATAGCGATCGACGAGCACGGCAATGAAGTCGAGTAACCCGCGTGCCGCGTTCACCGGCGTGCCGTCGGGAGCCTTGATCGATTCAGGGACGCCGAAGAACGCCCGAAAGTACAGCGCAGGCGTGTCCAGAAGCATCACTGGGCCGGACGGTGACATGCCAGCTAGCTTCGCATGGCGTTGTCCGGAGAAGCTAAGGGCTTCGACCGATCAGGCGCGCACCTGATCGGCCGATAACCGGACGTCGCGGGATCGCTGCCTTAGGTTGGGCATGAAAGCGGTCGAGCATCCAGCACAGTGGATCGGGAGCCGACGTGAAGGTTGAACGCGCACTGCCAACCGACGAGGCAACACAGTTGATGGACGTCGTCGTCGAACTCGCCCGCGACACGCTGGCCCCACGAGCCGCGGCCGCCGAACGCGACGCGGCATTTCCGCGCGACGTTTTCAAGACCGCTGGCGAGATTGGGCTGCTCGGCCTTCCTTACTCCGAGCAGCTCGGGGGAGCCGCGCAACCCTACGGGGTGTATTTGCAGGTCATCGAAGAGCTAAGCCGCGCCTGGCTCACCATCGGACTCGGCGTCAGCGTGCATACGCTCTCGTGTTTCGCGCTCGCTCGTTACGGCAGCCAACAGCAGCGGGAGCGTTGGCTTCCACGAATGCTCGGTGGCGAAACGCTCGGCGCTTATTGCCTTTCCGAGCCTGATTCCGGATCTGACGCCGCCGCGCTGCGCACTCGTGCCGTCCGCGACGAAAGAACTGGCGACTACGTCATCGACGGCACGAAATCCTGGATCACCCATGCGGGACATGCCGACTTCTACACGGTCATGGCACGCACATCCGACGACGGTCCCCACGGCATCAGCTGTTTCCTGCTTTCTTCGGACGTCGACGGACTCGCGGCGGCACCTCCCGAGCACAAGATGGGTCTGCGGGCGTCGCCGACCGCGCAAGTGCACTTGACGGGCGTGCGGGCCGAAGCCGAGCGGATGATCGGCAAGCCGGGGCAAGGTTTTCCGATCGCGCTCGCCGCGCTCGACACCGGCCGGCTCGGTATCGCCGCGTGCGCGGTCGGGCTCGCGCAAGCCGCGCTCGACGCCGCCGTCGACTACGCGGGCCAGCGCCGCCAATTCGGCCGCCCGATCAAGGAGTTCGAGGGGCTCGCGTTCATGCTGGCTGACATGGCCACCGCCGTCGAAGCCGCCCGAGCGCTCTACCTGAAGGCGGCGCAGCGGTTCGACGCGGGCCTGCCCGTCACGAGGGAAGCCGCGATGGCGAAACTGTTTTGCAGCGACACGGCCATGCGGGTTGCCACCGATGCCGTGCAGGTGTTCGGCGGCTACGGCTACGTCGAGGACTATCCCGTCGAGCGATACCTGCGCGAGGCGAAGGTACTTCAGATCGTCGAGGGCACGAACCAGATACAGCGGTTGGTGATCAGCCGACAACTCGCCGACGAGCGCTAAGCGATCAGCAATTGCGCCCGGTACTGGCAATTCTTCGAATGTTGCGGCAGGGTAACGAACGTTTTGGGGGTGACGCGCCGCACTCGGAGGTTTTCTGCACGTGTTCAGACCCGTGTTCAGGTCCGCGACGCCCCGCCCGGCAAGGTGCCGGGATGTTTCATTTGGCGGCGTTTCATTCGTCGTTTGCTTCGTGACAGCTCTCGCCGCAATCTTGAGTTTCACTCCCGCGACTCGCGCCGCCGCGAGTAGTGGTCTCGCGGGGTTGACGAACAGCGCGCGGACGTCGCGGGGCCTGCCGCCACTAGTCGTGAGCGGCGACCTTGCCGCGGCGGCTCGCCAGCAGGCCGCGCGCATGGCGGCTCGTGGCGCCCTCTACCACACGCCCAACCTCGGTGGGGCGGTCTGCTGCTGGACCGCGCTCGGGGAAAATGTCGGCGTCGGGCCGTCGATCGACGCGATCTTCTCGGCCTTTATGGGGTCCGCGGAACACCGAGCGAACATCTTGAACGGCTCGTTCACTCAGGTCGGCGTCGGCGTCGTGACGGACGCAAAGGGCCAGCTTTGGGTCACTGAGATCTTTCGGCGACCGTCCGGTGCAGCACCGCCGGCCGCGGCTCCGCCGCCTACCCGCGCGGCCGCACCGGCACCGAAGCCGCCGGCCAAACCAGCCGCGACTCCACCGACGCGACGCCAATCGGCGAAGCAGATGGCGATACCAAGTTCACCGCCAGCGGCGCCCCCGACGCGCGCGTCGCGAGATTTGGCGCGTCCCGCGTTAGACGACGCGACGCGCTTCGCCCGGGCGCTCGTCGGCCGTTCGGCCCTCACGTCGACCTACACGGATCCCGACCCGGTGAGCCGGATGCTCGCGTTCGTGTCCGGCACTGCGGGCAGTAGCACAACGCCGGTTCGATAAGCGGTTTTCTCGCGGCGTGTCGCGAGCTTTCTTTCCCGCGACACGCCCGCTCTGACCTGCGGATACTCGTATTTGCGCACGTCAGAGCACGGTTGACAGCGGCCCAACGGCACCAGATATGTTCCCGGCGTCCACCGAAGATGTCCGGACCGCAAGCACCCTCCGCCGTCTCGACGATCCTGGGTCATGGGTGACCGCATGCGCACCACGTGCGATCGCCACGGTGCCAGGCCCAGGTGCCTCGAGACAGTTGGGGGACGCCGCTCGCGGCCGCGAGGGGGTGCGACACGCGGGAGGGTCCGGGCGCCCAGTAGACAACGGTGGCGCTTTCGCAGCCGGCGAGAGCACGATCGGTCCGAAGGGTGCCCGGCCCTTACCCACGAGTACCCACGAGGCGAATCGCCGCGCCCCGTGCGGGGCAGCCCACGATGGAGGCGTCGACCGGTTGCCGCGAGCCCGCTGATCGTCGTGCTCGGCGTCCGTCGTTGTACGGTGCGGCAAGAAGGATGCCCGCAACCGAACCCGGGTCGCGCGACGACGACGATCCGGCTCGAAGGAGTCCGCCGTTGATTCGGCCGCACGGCTTGCCCGCACAGGATCGCCGCGAGGTAGTCGCAGCGGGCGAGGCGGTAGCGCTCGACCAGGGCACTGCCACGCGGGCCCGATCCGCGCGCCGCCATCGGGTCGCGCACTTTTGGCGCGTTGCGACGCGGTGGCGTTTACTCGGCCCGCTCGGGGCAGCGATACTCGCCGGCCTCGCCCTTGACACGGCGTTCGCGCCGCTCGGCTGGTGGCCGATCGCGATCCCCGCCACCGCTCTCGTCATGCTTGTTATGCGCGGGCGCACCTGGCGCCAGGCCCTGCTCCTGGGTTTTGCCGTCGGACTCGCGCAATTCGCGCCGCTCATCGCCTGGCTCACCGTCGTCACCCCGATTGCCTGGATCGCGTTGACACTCGCCGAGTCGGCGTATATCGCCGTCCTGGGCGTCGGGCTCGCCATGGTCGTCCGGCGGGTACCGGCCTGGCCGGTGTTGGCCGCGCTGCTGTGGGTGTCCGAAGAACTGGTGCGCACCAGGTGGCCACTCGACGGATTCGGCTGGGGACGCCTCGCGTTCAGTCAGCCCGACACACCGTTCACCAGCTATGCGGCGATCGCCGGCGCGCCGCTGGTGACGTTCGCGGTCGCCTTGTCGGCGGCGTTCGTCGCGGCGGGCGTCATCGCGGCCCTGGAACAGCAGCCGCGCGGAGGCGAGAAGGCGCGCCGGTTCGCGCCCGCGATCGGCGCGCTCGTCGTCGCCGTTGCCGTGCCCATCGCCGGCAGTTTCGTCCCGCGGCCCACCGGCGGCCCGACGTTGCGCGTCGCGCTCGTGCAGGGCAACGTGCCGTATCCGGGCACGCACTTTCTCGGCCGCGCCGAACAAGTGCTCGACAACCACCTGACGGAGACCGGCGAACTCGCCAACGGCATCGCGAACGGCAGCTACGCCCAACCCGACATCGTGCTCTGGCCCGAAAACGCGTCCGACGTCGACCCCTTCGCCAACCCCGCCGCGTTCGCGCGAATCCAGGCCGCGACCCGGTCGGTCGGCGCTCCGATCCTGGTCGGCGCCGTGCTCGACGCCGGACCCGACCACGCGACAAACACCGGCATCGTCTGGGATCCGACGACAGGTCCGGGGGAGCGGTACAGCAAGCGGCACCTCGTGCCGTTCGGCGAGTACATCCCGTGGCGCGGCTTCGTCAAGCACCTAACTAGCCTGACCAGCTTGGTGCCGCGCAACTTCGTGCCGGGGCACGGTAGCGGCGCCCTCGACATCGGGCCGACCCGCATCGCCGACGTCATCTGCTTCGAGATTTCCTTCGACGACGTCGTACGTTCCGGCGTCACCGACGGCGGCCGGCTCATCGTCGTCCAGACCAATAACGCCACCTACATGGGCACCGCCGAAACCCGTCAGCAGCTCGCGATGTCGCAGCTTCGGGCGGTCGAGCACGGGCGCTCGGTGGTGGTGGTATCGACGAGCGGCATCAGCGCGGTGATCGCCCCCGACGGGCACGTGGTCGCGCAAACCGAGGAGATGACACCCGCGATCGTCGACCTACCGGTGGTTGAGCGGTCACAGCTCACGCTTGCCGACCACCTGGGTGCGGCACCGGAATGGGCGATGGGCATACTCGGACTGCTAGGGGTGATCCTTGGGCTCGTCATTCGGCGGCGGCCCGGCGGTTCTTCGTTAAGGAGATCGTGACGTGCCCGAACCCTCGGCGTTCGATGGCGGCCGCGTGCTGGTCGTCATCCCGACCTATCAAGAGCGCGAGAATTTGCCGCTGATCGCGCGGCGCGTGCGCGACGCCGTCCCGGCCGCGCACATCTTGGTGGCCGACGACAACAGTCCCGACGGCACGGGCCAGCTTGCCGACGAGATCGCGGCGGACGACGGCCACGTGCACGTCTTGCACCGGCCCGGCAAGCAGGGCCTCGGCGCCGCCTACGTGGCCGGTTTCCGGTGGGCGATCGACGAAGGCTTCGACACGGTCGTCGAGATGGACGCCGACGGCTCACATCAGCCAGAACAGCTCCCGTCGCTGCTGGCCGCGCTCGGCCAGGCCGACGTCGTGCTCGGCTCCCGTTGGGTTCGGGGTGGCCGCGTGCGCAACTGGCCGAAGAGCCGAGAAATTCTCAGCCGTAGCGCGAATATCTACGCCCGGCTCGCGCTCGGCATCCCGCTGCACGACGCGACCGGCGGCTACCGCGTCTATCGAAGCAAGGTGTTGAAGGCGCTCGACCTCGACACCGTGCGCTCGCAGGGCTACTGCTTCCAGGTCGACCTCGCGCTGCGCAGTCTTGAAGCCGGGTTCGCCGTCGCGGAAGTGCCCATCGAGTTCGTCGAGCGCGAGCACGGCGCCAGCAAGATGAGCCGCGCGATCGTCGTGGAGGCGTTGTGGCGGGTGGCCGTGTGGGCGGTGCGCAGGCGATGGCGCGGCGTTCGCGATCTCGTGAGGCGAGTAAGCCGCTGACAAAACGCCGAGCCACGCCGCCGGGGGTCGCGGACGTGGCTCGGGCGTTTGCGATGCGGCGGGGTTTAGGCCGACTTGCGCACTCCGTGTCGCCGCAGGATTTCGAGTCTTTCTTCCAGAATCGCTTCGAGTTCGGGCATCGTGCGGCGCTCGAGCAGCATGTCCCAATGGCTGCGGGCCGGCTTGGTGCGGGCGGGCGCCGGCGCTGGGCCGTCGTCGCGGATAGCTGAGGCTCCGCAGAAGCGGCACTCCCAGCTCAACGGCACGTCGGCTTCGGCCGAGAACGGAACCGCGAAGTGGTGGCCGTGCGGGCAGCTGTAACGAATCATTTGCCGCTGCGCGGGCTCGGTGCTTTCGTCGTTTTCGTAACTGACCGCACCAAGGCGGCTGCCCCGTAGCGCTCGCTCGGCCATGTCTGCCTCCAACGGCTCGGCCTTTGATTCGGCCTTTGATGCTCCAACGCGCGGGCCAGCCCCGAGATTCCCCTCTTAAGGCCTTCCCACGCTCGCGCCTACGTGTTTCCCGTTCCGCGAAGATCCATGCACGCCGGGCATCACAGCAGCCGCAGCGGATCGCCGTCCGCCCATGCTCTGATGTCGTCGACGACGTGGCGCCACCAAACCTCATACGCCGCCGTCGTGACGTAACCGAGGTGCGGCGTGACAACGGTATTGGGCAACGAGCGCAGCGGATGGTCTGGCGGTAGCGGCTCGACATCGAAGACGTCGAGACCCGCGCCGGCGATCCGGCCGTTCCGCAGCGCGTCGATCAGAGCTTCTTCGTCGACCAGCGGGCCTCGCGACGTGTTGACCAGATAGGCGGTCGGCTTCATGGCCGCGAGTTCGGCCGTGCCGACGATCGCGCGCGTGCGTCCACTCAACTTGAGGTGCAAGCTCACAATGTCGGACGTCGAAAAAAGCTCCTCCTTGCCGACCGCCCTGACGCCGACCTCCGCGGCGCGGGCCGGTGTCAGATGCTGGCTCCACGCGACGACGTCCATGCCGAAAGCGAGGCCCACCTTGGCAACGGCCTCGCCAAGGCGGCCCAGGCCGACCACGCCCAATCGCGCGCCACGCAATTCAAAACCGATCGTGTGCTGCCACCCGCCGCCGCGCACCGCCGCGTCTTCTACGCAGATGCGCCGGGCGAGCGCGAGAATCAGGCCCCACGTCAGTTCCGCCGTCGACGTCGAAGAGCCGCCGGTGCCGCGCACTTCGATGCCACGGTCGCGGCACGCATCGAGGTCGATCGCCGCGTTGACCATGCCAGTGGTCACGATGAGTTGCAGGTTCGGGGCCAGGGCGAGCACGTCGCGGGGGAGCGGCGTGCGCTCGCGCATCGCGACGACGACGCTCGCGGGAGCCAGCGCCTCTTTCAGGCCCGCACCGTCGAGACGCGTCGTGCGGATGTCGAGGTCGAGCTCGAGATCGGCGAGCTCGACCCAGGGGGCCATCGCGTGCGCCACGCCTTGGTAGTCGTCTAGTACCAGCACTCGCAACGTCATGGCGAAATCCTGCCGCACCCAGCGCTTGGTAAGGCGCGTGACAATCTACAATGAAGAAAGTTTCCTTACACAATAGCGTTGTGCAATACACAAAGCTCGGACGAGATAGCCAGGAGACGCGAGTGCTGGACGGCGACATCACAGGCGGCCGCAACCGGTCGGCGTCACTTCGTCGAGCGCTTGCCATGTTGACCGCGCTCGGCGACGGCAGCGCCGACGGCCGCGCGCTCGGCGACCTCGCCGCCACGATCGGAGCCGACAAGAGCACTGCGCTACGCCTGCTGGCCGCGTTGCGCGACTTCGGGCTGGTCGACGTCGACGACCGCAAGCGGTACCACCTGGGCGTCGGCGTCTTGCGACTCGGCCAAGTTTTTCTCGATCGTCTCGACGTGCGCTCATGCGCGCTGCCCGCACTTCGCGAGCTCGCCAGCTCGACGGGTGAGACGTCGCACCTGGTGCTCTACCGGCATCCCGACGTCGTCTACGTCGAAAAGGTCGAAGGAGATTCGGCGGTGCGGATGCGCTCGCGTGTCGGGCAAGTCGAGCCAGCGGCATCGACCGGCGTGGGCCGAGCGTATTTGGCTTACGCGCCGCCCGATCTCGTCGACGACCTGCTGTCGCGCGGCTTGGCGCAACGTACCCCCGCGACCATTACGTCGGCGCGCCGGTGGAAAGCCGAGCTAGCACGTATTCGAGAACGCGGTTACGCGATCGACGACTGCGAAAACGAGGCGGAGATTCGCTGCGTCGCGGCCGCGATCCTCGACCATCGCGGCGAACCGGTGGCCGCGATGAGCGTCTCCGCACCGGCCTGGCGCCTATCACGCAAGCGCGCGCACGAGCTCGGCCCGACGGTATTGGCCGCGGCCCGCGCGGTCTCACGCCGCCTCGGCGCCGTGCCACCTATCACGTCCACCCACATCAGTCCGACTCTTTAGGAGCTCACCACATGAGTGCCGATCGGCCCGCACTACCCACCGAAGCCAGCAAGACAAGCATCGTGGCGGTCGTGCGCGCCGCGTCTGCCGAACGAGTCGCGGCCGCCGTCGACGTCCTGGTGGAAAACGGCATCACCTGCGTCGAACTCACCTTGACCATGCCCGGCGCCGTTGCTGGAGTTGCCGAACTTGTCAACCGTCTCGGCAACGACGCGTGCATCGGCGCCGGCACGGTGCTCACCGCGGACGAGGCGCGTCAATGTATCGATGCCGGAGCGAAATTCCTGGTCGCGCCGAGCGTCGTGCCAGACGTCGTCGAAACCGCCGTTGCCGCTGGAATCCCGTGCATGCCGGGCGCCTTGACCCCGTCTGAGGTCGTGTCGGCATGGAATTCGGGTGCGGCGGCGGTGAAGCTCTTCCCGGCATCGCTCGGCGGTGTGCGGTATTTGCGAGACGTGCGCGCCCCGTTGCCGGACATCCCGCTCATTCCAACCGGCGGTGTCGCTATCGACGACGTACCGCGATACCTCGAGGCCGGCGCGGTCGCGGTCGGGCTCGGAAACCCCTTGTTCGGCGACGCGCTCGCCAGCGGCGATCTCGCCGGTCTCGCCGAACGGGCACGAAAGCTCGTGAACGCAGTGCGAGTCGCTCGCGAAGGGCGGCCGGTGTGAGCCTCGAAGCCTCGTCGCCGACGGCCCCCGAACTCGTCACGATGGGCGAGACGATGGGCCTGCTCGCCGCCGACGAACTGGGGCCCTTGCGCAACGGACACCGCATGGTGCTCGGCGTCGCGGGTGCCGAAGGCAACGTCGCGGTGGGCGTGAGCCGGCTCGGGCGTCGGGCCGCCTGGATCAGCCGGGTCGGCGCCGATCCGATCGGTCGGTTGGTGTTACGCGAACTGCGCGGAGAGGGAGTTGACGTCTCGTACGCCAAAGTCGATCCGGAAGCCCCGAACGGATACATGTTGAAGGTTCGGCGCACGGCCGCGACGTCCGAAATTATCTATTCGAGGCGAGGTAGCGCGGCGTCACGTCTTTGCGCCGACGACGTCCCCTCCGAACTGGTGCGCACCGCGCGCGTGTTGCATCTGACGGGGATCACGCCCGCGCTCAGCCAAAGCGCCCGCTCGGCGGTCTTCCACGCCCTGAACATGGCGAAAAGTTTCGACGTCGCGGTCTCGCTCGACGTCAACCATCGTTCGGCCCTTTGGAGCGACGCCGAGGCTAGTTCGGTACTCCGCGAATTGGTGTCTGGTTGCGATTTATTGTTCGCGTCAGAAAACGAAGCCGCGCTGATCGTCGGAAATCTCGAGCCGGCCGATGCGGCACGGGCCCTCCGCGAGCTCGGGCCGAGCCATGTCGTCATCAAACGGGGCGAACTTGGTTACGTCGCGATAGTCGACGGCGAACTGTTCAGCGAGCCTGCCGTGCCTGTTCCTGTCGTCGATCCGGTGGGGGCGGGCGACGCGTTCGTCGCCGGCTACCTCGCGTCGTGGCTCGAAGGCATGCCTACTGCCATGGCGCTGCAAACGGCGAATCTGGCTGGCGCATTCGTGGTTGCCGTTCCAGGTGACTGGGAGGGCATGCCGAGCCGCGCCGAGTTGAGCGCGTTCGCGAATCGAACTGACGCGGTGACGCGCTAGCCGCGCACCCGGTCAGCGAAAGCAAAGATTTCGCAAAGGCCGTCGGCTGTTCGGTGCGCGTCGCGGTTCCGCAACCGCGAGGTTCTTGACGGCGTCGCGCGCACCGCCCATAGTCGTTCGGAGAGCGCTCTCACACCTCGACAGCGGGCTCGTTCGTCCACCGGTGAAACCCGGCTCGCGGCCGAAAGCGCGGCTGCCCACTCGTCACAACGCATGGCTGCCACGCCTCGGAAGTCCCGAATTCGCCTCATCCGGCACTTCTACGTTGGGAGAATTTGTGTTCAAAAGAGAATTCACCGCAAACGGGGGGCCGCGCTTTCACGGCCATATGCCGCGCGACAAGTCGCGCCGTAATTCGCGCAGCGATTCGGGCGACTTTTCGCGGCGCATGTCACTAGTTACGCCCTCGATCTTGTCGCGGCGACTGAAGGCCGGCCTGTCAAGCGCCGCAATCGTCACGGGTTCGTTGACGGCGGCTGGAGTCGCGGCTGTAGCCGCGCCGGCGACCGCCTCGGCGGTACCGGCGCCGCCGTCCGGCTTCACCCTCACGTGGAGCGACGACTTCAACGGTTCGTCTGGCACCGGCATGGACCCAAGCGTCTGGAAGTACGACACCGGGCCGGGTAGCACTTTCGGCACCGGTGAAATCGAGACGATGACCAATAGCACCACCAACGTGTTCCACGACGGCAATGGCCATCTCGTACTGCGTGCCTTGCACACCGGCTCCGACCCGGGATCGGGATGGACGTCGGGTCGTATCGAAACGCAGGCCGCGACCTTCGGCGCGCCAGCGGGGGGCGTCGTCCGCATGGAGTCGTCGATTCAGCAGCCGAACGTGACAACCACCAACGGGGCCGGCTACTGGCCGGCTTTTTGGATGCTGGGCTCGACGTTGCGCACCGGTACGCCGTGGCCGACGTCCGGCGAAGTCGACATCCTTGAAGACATCAACGGCCGCAGTTCGGTGTTCGGCACTTTGCACTGCGGCACCAACCCCGGTGGTCCGTGTAACGAGTCGAGCGGGATCGGCAGCGGCGAACATCCTTGCCCTGGCTGTCAGACCGGCTACCACACGTACGCGGTGGAGATCGACCGCTCGGTGTCACCGGAGCAGATTCGCTGGTACCTCGACGGCCAGCAGTACTTCAGTGTGAGCGCCAATCAGGTCGACGCGACAACATGGTCGAACGCCGTCGACCACCCGTTTTTCATCATCTACGACCTCGCGATGGGCGGCGGGTTTCCCGCCGCGTTCGGCGGCGGGCCTAACTCGTCGACGGTCTCCGGCGGTCAGATGAACATCGACTGGGTCGCCGTCTATAACAAGGCGCCGGCCGGTGGCGGCGGTGGCGGTGGCAGCACGAACATCGCCCAAGGCAAGCCGAGTACGGCATCGTCGACGGAAAACAGCACGTTCCCGGCGTCGAACGCGACCGACGGCAACATGAGCACGCGCTGGTCGAGCGCATTCTCCGACCCGCAATGGATCCGGATCGACCTCGGGCAGACGTACAACATCAGCCACGTCACGTTGAATTGGGAAGCGGCATACGGCAAGGCGTATCAAATACAAACGTCAGCCGACGGCAATTCGTGGACGACGATTTACTCGACGTCGACGGGCGACGGCGGCACCGACGACCTTGCGGTGAGCGGCACCGGCAGGTACATCCGGATGTACGGCACGGCTCGCGGCACGCAGTACGGCTACTCGTTGTACGAATTCGCCGTTAACGGAACGGTCGCCAGCGGTGGGGGCGGTGGTGGCGGCACGAGTGGCGTCATCAGCTTGCGGGCGCACGCGAACAACCAGTACGTCACCGCCGGCACAGACCCGTTGATAGCCAATTCGACGTCGAACGGCACGGCCCAGCAATTCGACCTTGTCAACAACGCCGACGGCAGCATCAGCCTGAGAGCGCACGCGAACAACGACTACGTCACCGCCGAAAATGCCGGTGCGTCGTCGCTCATCGCGAACCGGACGGCGATCGGCACCTGGGAGGAGTTCGACCTCATCCATAACGCCGACGGCAGCGTCAGCTTCCGTGCTCATGCCAACAACGACATTGTCACAGCGGAAAACGCCGGCGCGTCGCCGCTGATCGCCAACCGGACGGCGATCAGCACGTGGGAAGAGTTCGACCTCATTCAAGACTGACGCCGATTTTCGAAGACTGACGCAGAACGTGGCCGGCGCCAGGTTGTCTCGAACAACTTGGCGCCGGCCCGCGGTTTGTGAAGGATCCCTATCCAGCGATGCCAACAACTAAGTTGATCATGACGGCGATAATGACGACGCCGAACAGGTACGAGAGCAAGGCCTGTCGCAAAACCGCGCCACGCATGGCTTTCGAGGTCAGATTCGTGTCGGAAACTTGGAACGTCATGCCGACGGTAAACGCAAGATACGCGAAATCGCCGTAGTCGGGCGGCTCATCGCCCTCGGCGTCGTTGAAGTCGACGCCGCCGTCCGGCCCGGTGTAATAGAGCCGCGCGTACCGCAAGGTAAAAGTCGTGTGGACCACGCTCCACGACAACACCACGGTCAAGACCGCGAGGGCGACGAGAAACCCACTCTTCGCGCCGTGAGCGCTGCCGCCAGCCGCCACGACGAATCCGACGCCTAACAGGCTCGCGACGCTGGCGCCGACGAGCAGAAGGTCTGTGATCGCGCGGCCCGGCTCTTCGCGTACCGCGTAGCGCGCTGTGCGGTCGGCGTCCATCGGGAGCAGCGTCGTCCAGGTGGCCGCGACCAGCGCGGCGGCCGCGACGTCCCAGCCCAGCAGGGGCGCGAAGCTCCAGCCCGCCGTCAAACCCATGACGACAGCAGCGACAACGCCGGCCACGAGCGCTTTTACCAGCCGCGGACGGCTTGAGACGCCGTGCTCGGGCCCACCGGTGGCGTCGAAGGGCCGATCGGGCGCCGTCCGCCGAGTGTCGGTCATGCAAGAAACGGTAACCGCGGGTGCGCCCGGCCGTATCGGCCGACGTCTCCTAGACTGTCGGCGCGTCATCACGATCAAACGGTCAAACGCCACGAAATCGAGGAGCGGTAGTGCCCGACGAGACCGGCAGCGCGAGCGCCAAACGGCATGGCCCGGACGACGCCCAGCGCGACGCCATGCGTGCCCGCACGCGCGCGATCGCGATTTCGTCGGCGGTGACCGGCGTCGTCTTGGTCGCGGTCGCGGTCGTCATCGGCGTCACGCTCACAGGCAAGAGCAATAACAAGAGATCCGCCGCCGTCGCACCTGCGCCCAGCGCGTCAGGTTCGGTCACCTGTAGTTATCGCGCGGGTGGCTCGCCACTAGCGAAAGACGTCGGCCGGCCGCCGTCCGCCGCGGTGCCGAGCATGTACACGGCCACGGTGACCACCAACCAGGGCACCATCACGATTCAGCTCGACGGCAGCACGGCACCGTGCACGGTGAATTCTTTCAAATACCTCGCCAGCAAGGGTTATTTCGACAAGACGACGTGCCATCGGCTCACGACGTCGGGCATCTTCGTGCTGCAATGCGGCGACCCGACCGGCACCGGTCGTGGCGGGCCAGGCTACACGTTCCCCGACGAAAACCTTGCCGGAGCGACGTATCCGGCCGGGACCGTCGCGATGGCCAACGCCGGGCCCGACACGAACGGCAGCCAATTCTTCCTGGTTTACGAAGACACCCAGCTGCCGCCGAGTTACACGCCCTTTGGCAGGGTGACGAATGGACTCGACGTGCTCACCGCAATCGCCGCAAAGGGCTCTGACAACTCGAACGGGCCAGGTGACGGCCACCCGAAAACGCCGGTCACGATCACCTCGATAAACGTCTCTTGACGCCGAGCGGTTCGTTCGTGAGCGGTTCGTTCGTGAGCGGTTCGTTCGTCAAACCTTGTGCCGCTCGTAGTACCGGGCAACGCGAGTGCGGTTTCCGCAGACGCTCGGCGAACACCACCGCCTGCGCGGATGTGTCGGGAAAAACAGCAACTCGCAATCGGGTGCCTCGCATCGCCGCGTCTGGGCCGCTCCGTCGCTCGCGAGGTATTCGACCGCTGCCTCGGCGAGCGCGCCAAGCAGCCGAACGTCGTCGTCGCCGGTCCTGATCGTCTCGATGCTGCCGCTGCCGTGCGCGTGGGGAGTGCGCCACCGAAGCTGAATCACGCTCGGCGAGCGGCGAAGCGCACGGTTCAAAGCGTCGATGGCCGACGACGGCGGCGCCTGGCCCGCCACGATGCCGTCGAGGGCGACGCCGACCTCACGTCGCATCGAGACAACGCCGAGCCTGGTGGCTTCCGTCACGCGCACGTGCGGCAACCGGTCGGACTCGAAAAGCAACCACTGCTGCAAACCCTCGATCGTGCCCAAGGAATCAAGAACAGGCACCTGGCCGCGGTCTGCCTGCGGCCTGGTGTTGACCAAGTCGAGCGGCAGCGGCTCGCCGACGAGCGGGGCCACGATCCGTGGGGGCATGCGCTAACGGTAACACCAGCAGTCGATGCATTAGTGCCCTTCATGGCCGCCCGAGTCGACACGGCGCGATTGGCTTCAGATCATGGCATAAGTGCCGATGGAAAAACGCCGGCTGCACCGGCCGTTCGATGTGTGGCCAGCGGTTGGAGGTCTTAGGTGGTCGCGGCTTCGACCCAGCGCTTGACAACGAGCCTCCCGGACGTCGCCGGTTCGATCCTCGATCGCATGGATGCGCTGTTGCTCATCCTGGACGACGAACAGCGCGTCGTCACGGCCAATCCCGCCGCGGCCACGGCACTCGGCCTCCACCCGGATGACGTAACCGGCACCGACGCGATCACGTTCGTCGCGGCCCGACAGGTGCCGGATTTTCGACGCGCGTTGAGGGAGGCGGCCCGTGGGTCGTCGTCATCGCGCGAGTACACGCTGCCATCGTCGGGTGTCTCGTCATCGGGTGTGTCGGCCGGCGTGCCGGCTTTCGCCGCCGCACGCTCGGCACACAAGCCACGCAGCGTCGCCTGGTCGATGGCACTGGTAAGCGAGGCTCCGCGCCTCGTCGCATGCGTCGGCGTCGACGTCACCGCGCTGCGCGACGAGGTCGAGTCATTGCGCAGCCGCGCGAGCACGGACGATTTGACCGGCTTGCCGAACCGCGCGGCATTGCTCGATCACCTGACGACGGTCGCGGGCGCCGGCGCCACGGTGGTTTTTTGCGACCTCAACAGGTTCAAGGCCGTCAACGACACGCTCGGCCATGCCGCGGGCGACGCCGTGCTCGTCCAGGCCGCCCGTCGGCTCCGCCGGACCGTTCGCGGTGAAGATTTCGTCGCTCGACTCAGCGGCGACGAGTTCGTGATCGTGGTGGCGAACGACGACGACACGAGCTTCGACGGCCTGGCACGCCGTCTGTTGCGAGCGATCGAACAACCCATGGTCTTGCCCGGAGGCGTCGCTGCCTCCGTCGGCATGTCGGTCGGTGAGGCGATCCTTGAGCCAGGAGGCGACCCGACCGAGGTGCTCAAAGCGGCCGATGCCGCGATGTACAAGATGAAGTCGCGGCGTCCGACAACAACGACCGGCGACGCCGCCTAGCGTCGCTCAGCCGCCGCTGTGGCCGGCCAGGGTGAGAAACTCACAGCGGCTGCGCGAGTCCGCGCGCAGCGTGCCGAGCAGCGCCGAGGTCACCGTCGTCGAGCCGCGTGACTTCACCCCGCGCAACGTCATGCAGGTGTGCTCGGCTTCGATGACGACACCGACACCCTTGGGATGCAGGTGGTCGTCGAGCCAGCGGGCCACCTGGGTCGTGAGGCGTTCTTGCACCTGCGGGCGACGCGCGAAAAGCTCCACAACACGGGCGAGTTTCGAAAGCCCGAGGATCCGTGAGCCGGGCAGATAGCCGACCGCGGCGAATCCAGTGAACGGCAGCATGTGGTGCTCGCACAGGGACGTGAACGGAATTTGCCGAGCGAGCACCAGCTCGTCGTAGCCCTCGTCGTTCGGAAACGTCGTGAGGGTGAATTCGCGCGGGGTGAGCAGCTCGGCGTAACCGCGTGCCATCCGGGCGGGCGTCCCCGCCACCGTCTCGTCGGACACGTCGAGCCCAAGCGCCACGAGGAGGTCGCGCGCGGCGGATTCGGCCGCTTCGAGATCGATGCGCCGGTCGGGGACGACGTGCAAGTCGGGACGGCGGCGGGAAAGCGCGACGTCGGGCACGTCGACGTGAGCCGTCTCGAAGTCAGAACTGTCGACGCTCATGCGTTTTCGCTTACGGCTTGGTCACTCGGTGCCGACTTCTTGCCCGGCATCACGTCGGTCTCGCTGTGGTGCCATACCGGGTGGTCGCCGGCGGTCTCGACGTTGAAGCCGTAGTCGAACACGAGCGTGCCGCCGATCGTCGCACCCATCGTCACAAGCACCGCGGTCACCAGCGACAAGACGAGGACGACCACGGGGGCGCCCTTGTCGTCGCCGTAAGCGAAGGCGCGCACGAGCACGTTGACGATCGCCAGCACGGTCACAGTGATCATCGTGATGGCGTGAGCGTTGACCGTGCGCCTCGCTTGGGTTCCTGGCTCGCTGGAGCGACGCCAATCGGCCCAGCCGGTAAGGGCGGCGAGCACCGAGACGCCGACCGCGCCGAGCAGCAGCCACAGGCTGACGACGTAGAGCTGGCGCGCCCCGACCGGGTGCGAATCGCGCAAGGCGAGCGAGATGATGTCGAAGATCGCGACGAAGACGTAAGCGGCGATAGGAATGTCGGTCAGCGGCGGATGGAAAGGCTTTCCCGCGAGACCGCGAAGGCCGCGGTTCTTGCGACCTGACAACGTGAGGGACGGGCGGAAAGTGAAATGTCGCACGACAACTCCTTGACGGCTCGCCATTCGCAGCGCACTCTAAGAACAGATGTCATTAGTTTTAGACACATAAGGACTGGTTGTCAATGGCTGACGGGGAACGGCGCGGCTGGTCGGCAGTAAACGCCGTCGCGGCCCTGAGCGAACCCACTCGGCGCCGAGTGTACGAGGCGGTGCGCGGCGGCGAGGGCCCGATCACACGCGACGAAGTCGCCGCGAGCCTGGGCATAGGCCGCCCCATCGCCGCGTTTCACCTCGACGCTCTCGCTAAAGCCGGCTTGCTCGACGTCGACTACGCCCGGCCACCAGGACGACGAGGCCCCGGCGCTGGCCGCCCGGCCAAGCGCTACCGGCTGTGCGCGAACGACATCGCCCTGTCGGTGCCCGAACGCCGCTACGACTTGGCAGGGCAAATCCTCGCGGCCGGAATCCGCGATTCCGGATCGGGCGACGTACGTGCCGCGACGTTCGCGGCCGCCAAGCGCAAGGGGCAAGAACTTGCCGAGAAATACACGGACGTCGAAGATGAGCGTCGTCCGCGCAACCGTATTTGCGCCGTGCTCGCCGACCTCGGATACGAACCCGTAGGCGACGATCCGGTGCGGCTGCGCAACTGCCCGTTTCACGCGGTCGTCGACGTCGAGCCCGAACTCGTCTGCCACATGAATTTGCACTTGATCGAAGGGCTGCTCAACGGTCTGCGCCTCGACGAACTCGAGGCTCGTTTCGCGCCGACACCCGGCGAATGCTGCGTGCACATCCGCGACGGCGACTAACCGAACAGCCGGTGCGCGACTTGGTCTGGAGCGAGCCCCTGGTCCGCGGCGGCAAGTTCCAACAAACTTTCGGCCTCGTCACGGCAGGCGTAGCAACCGGCCAGGTGCGCACGCATCGGGCGCATCGCGGGCGTCGTGATGCCAGCAAGCACCCTTTCGATGTACTGGTCGAGCAACGCGAAGCAATCGTCACACGAAAGCCACGGATCGGGGTCGACCGTGAGTCGCCGCAGCCTCTCCGGTGTTAGTTCGCGCCATCCGGCGCTCATCGACTGCCTCCCGTCGTCTCAACTACGTCCGGTTCGAGAAAACCGTGCTGTCTCAGCGCTTCTCGCAGCACCCGCCTGGCGTCGTGCAGCGTCTTGTAAAGCGCGTTGCGTGACGTGCCCAGCCGCTCCGCCAGCACGTCGATCGGCACGTCGTCGATCAGCAACGCAATCACAACGCGGCGTTGATGCGTCGTCAAGACGTCGCGAATGGCCTCGGTAAGCGCCTGCGCCACCGCCGCGGCCTCGGAATAGTCGGACGGCGCGGGTGCCTGCGCGACGAACTCGACCTGGTCTTGTAGTGGCACCTCGCGGTCGAGCCAGGCGTGCCTGCGCATCTCCACCGCGGCGTGATAGACGGCGAATTTGTAGGCCCACGTCGTGAATTTGCTACGGCCCTCGAAGGTGTGCAACTTGCCCAGCAGCGCGACAAGAGCTTCGTCGGCCGCCTGGTTGACGATCTCGTCGATGCGGCTCTTGCCGAGCGTCGCCGATGGCATGCGTGAGACCTGGTGACGCGCGGCGCGTAGCAGCAGGCCGTGCAGCCGGCGGAGCGCATCCGCACGCCCGGGACCAGCGGTTGTAAGGAGTTCCACCCAGCGGTCTTCCTCGATCGTTTCGACGACAAGTCCGACTGTCGAGGCCTCGAGATCGCGGGCCCTCATCATGTCGCTGGTCATGTCGCCGGTCGCGTCGCGGCGTCCGGGGGAGTGTCGACGACAGGGTCAAGGATCTTCGCCGCGAGTTCGGGGCTGCAACCACGCGCGACGAGGTCGAGCAAGGCATGCACGTCAATGCCGGGAGTGTTTGCGAGCCGCATCGCCAGCGAAGGCGTGAAGTTCGACTCGAGTAACCGCCGTAACCTCCAGGCGCTCACGTCGACTCGCTCGTCGTCGACGAGCCACTCGGCATCGGTCGGGTCGGTGTGGGATCGCGTCATACCTCGTTGGTGTCGCGAACGAGCCGCGTTCTTACCTCCGAATCGACGTAAGAAGTCTCGCAGCACCGACACCAACACCACATGACCCTTTCGTTGACACCCATCGTCGCCACCGAACGTGCTCGGGTCAACGCCGTGTCGCGCTATTTCGCGGCGGCGATCTGCGCCGGCGGCGCCGGCATCCACCTCGCGCTGGTTCCCGAGCACCTCCACGAAGGCGGCCCTATGCTCGGCGCGGCGTTCGCCTTGTCAGCGGGCTTACTCGCTCTCGCGGCGCTCACCGTGCGACATCCGCGCCACGATTCATGGGCACCGCACGCGACGATCGCCGTGCTCATCGGCACGGCCGCCGCCTACGTACTTTCCCGAACCACCGGACTTCCGCCGCTGATTACCACACCCGAGGCGACGGACCTGCTCGGCGAACTCACATCGGCCTTCGAAGTCGCCGCTGCGATCGCCTGCTTCGCGCTCATCACCAGAAAGGACGCCGCATGAAACTCACATTCGCCGCGCGCCGACGTTCGGTACCACTCGTCGTTTTGGTCGTCGTCGCCTTTCTCGGGGCGCTGCTGACCGTCACGACGTCACGAGAACATGCCGACGCGGCCGAAGGTCACGGGCATGACGTCGCCACGGTGCCTTTGAGTACTGTCGCGCGCGTGCAGATTCACGACCAGATGCGAAAGCTGTGGGAAGACCACGTGACCTGGACACGCCTGGCGATCGTGACGTTCGCCGACGGTTCATCGAGCTTCGACGCCACGGCAGCAAGGTTGCTGCAAAACCAGGTCGACATCGGCGATGCCATCAAGCCCTTCTTCGGTGACGCGGCAGGAACCAAACTCACGGCACTCCTGCACGACCACATCACCATCGCGGTAGAACTGCTGCAAGACGCGAAGGCAGGCAACAGCGCCACGTTCGACGACGCGAAAGTACGCTGGTACGCGAACGCCAACGACATCGCGGATTTCTTGGCCACCGCGAATCCGCGATTTTGGCCGCGCGATGCCATGCGCTCGGCGATGAAGGAGCATCTCGACCAGACGCTTGCCGAGGCGAGCGACGAACTCAGCGGCAATCACGCCGCGAGCGTCACGGACTACGACGCCATTCACGTGCACATCCTGGCTATGGCAGACGCGCTCAGCAACGGCATCATGAAAGCATTTCCCTCGACATTTTCTTCGCATTCGCATTGAGTCTCGTCGTGATGAGTCGCCGAGCACCTTCGTGCTCGGCCACTCATCATTTGACAATGAGCGTTGTGCCATCGAGACGCGGCGGCACGAGTTCTCCCACGATCGGCCAGCCGGGGATCTCGCCGGCAACCAGCAACCCACCCGACGTCTGCGCGTCTGCGAGCGTCAGCGCGGCTTCTTCGTCGATCGCCGAGAGATCGGCAAACTGGCTGACCCAGCTCAAGTTGCGCCGGGTGCCGCCGCTCACGTAACCGTCACGAAGCGCTTGGCGCGCGCCTTCGAGCACGGGCACCGCCTCGGCGTGCACCACGGCGGTCACCCGGCTTGCCCGGGCCATCTTGTGCAGGTGCCCCAAAAATCCAAAGCCGGTCACGTCGGTAGCGGCCCGGATTCCGGCCGCGATGGCGGCGGTCGCGGCGTCCTTGTTGAGAGTGGTCATCGTGGCGACGGCCTCGGGAAATATCTCGCCCGTTGCCTTGTGACGCGCGTTGAGAAGCCCCAAACCCAGAGGTTTGGTCAAGGTAATCGGCACGCCCGGTTGCGCGGCGTCGTTGCGCAAAAGCTTTGTAGCGTCGGCAATTCCGGTGACCGCCATGCCGTATTTGGGCTCCGCGTCGTCAACGCTGTGCCCGCCCGCGAGATGGCAACCGGCGGCGGCGGCAACGTCGAGGCCGCCGCGCAACACGTCGGCGGCAAGCGAAAACGGCAAAACGCCGGTGGGCCAGCACAACAGGTTCACCGCCACGACAGGTGTTCCGCCCATCGCGTAGATATCGGAAAGCGCGTTGGCCGCCGCGATGCGGCCCCAGTCGTACGGATCGTCGACGACAGGTGTGAAGAAGTCCGTCGTGGCCAAAATCGCGCGGTCGCCGTCGATTCGTACGGCGGCGGCGTCGTCGCCGTACTCGAGACCGACGAGCAGTTCGCCGGGGCTGTCGCGCACTGGTACGACCTCGAGCGTGGCGATCAGCTCTTCGAGCTGCCCGGGCGCAATCTTGCAGGCACAGCCGCCGCCGTGCCCGTACTGGGTAAGGCGCATGGTGTCGGCTGTCATGTAAGCACCGTCAGCAAAAGTGCGGATGCCGCGCCACCCACGGCCACCAATCCGGCGGCGGCGAGAGTGACCCGCCAGGAAAACGCCCTCCCGACCATCACCAGCGACGGCAAACTCACCGCGGGCAGCGTGATCAACAGCGCCCCAACGACCGCCGTACCGATGCCCGCTTCCGAAAGTCCCTGCGCCAGCGGGATCTCGCCACCCGTAGGAATAACGAGCAGCGTGCCCAGCACGATCGCGGTGCCGGTGGCGAGCGAATGATGCTCGGCGCCGAGCGGAAAGAGCCAGCCCCCGAACGCGCCGACCACAAGCACGACCACGAAGTATTCGGGAATCAGCACCAACGCCAGCCGCGAGAACGCGCGCGCGAACCGGCGAGGAGCGGCGGCGAGAGCGAACTCGTCGTCCGGTACAAGCTGGGGCGCGGACGACGGGTGGCCGCGAGTGAACGAAGCGACGAACGAGCTGCCGAATACGACGAGCGACACGCCGATCACCGCGCGCGTGACGACCCATTGCCACGGGGCCACGAGCGCGAGAAATATCAAAACGGCGGGGTTCAGCAGCGGATTTCCGAGCCAGTAGGCAAGGACAGCGGACGTCGGGGCGCCAGCCCGGCGCAGCGAAACAGCGACGGGCGCGGTGCAGCACGTGCACATCATCGACGGCATGGAGATCGCGCCACCGGTCAACGCACTGTTGATCGAGCGTCGGCGAGAAAGCGACGCCACCAACCAGCCCTTTGGCACGAAAGACTGCAGCGCGGCAGCGATCAACATCGCGGCGAGGAGCGCATGCCAGACGGCGAGACCGTACGTCGTGGTAAACGACCAAGCGGCCTGCCAACTCGGCGCCGTCCCGGGTTGGATTCCTGCCTTCGACAACGTGGAGGTGCCGCTCCAGTGACGCGCCGTTTCGAGGCCGCGCACCTTGCCTACATATGGCGCCCACTTCGCCCAGAGCAGCAGCACCGCCGCGAGCGCGACGACGACGAGGACGCCGACCACTCCACCGCGTCGACTCGCTCGGCTTCGCACCGTCTCGACAGTCAACGCATCGCCTCGGATCTCTCACGCGGAACTGTTGTGCGTTTGCCCGACTGAATAACGCGAAAACTAACGATCGACAAATACGCTCGAGGAGGCGTCAGGGCGCCTGGTGGCCCCCGCGGTCTTCAAAACCGTAGTGACCGAGGATCTCGGTCAGGCGGGTTCGATTCCCGTCCGCCTCCGCCAAACCGGTCTGCCTAGCGGTCGAGTAGGTGACCACTGCCGCTGCTGCTGCTTAGGATCGATGACGTGGCTGCTGATCGGCACGCGCGGTACGCCTTCGAACGAACCGAGCAGGAAACGTTCGACCGTGAGCGTGCGCCGCACGCCCAACCCGATCACCGCCGCCTCGTGCCGCGCACCGACGCGCTCCTCAACGACCCCGTTCTCGCCGAACCAATCTCCCGGTTAGGTCGCGGCGTCGTCAAAGACGCTGTCGCCGTCGTCCAGGATCGAATTCGAAACGGAGAGTTGACACCGACTGACGCCAGGGCCGCGGTGCTAGACACGCTACCCGTCTCCGCGACCTCGATGCGCCGTGTCATCAACGCCACCGGCACCGTGCTCCACACCAATCTCGGCCGGGCCACCTTGTCGCCCGGGGCCGCCGAAGCGTTGCGAATCGCCGCGGGCGCCACCGACGTCGAACTCGACCTCGCCACGAACAAGCGGGCCCGCCGGGGTCTCGGCGCCCTCGAAGCGCTGGTGCGCGCCGTGCCGAATGCCGAAGCGGTGCATGTCGTCAACAACGGCGCCGCCGCGATTTTCCTTGCCGCGCAGGAATTGGCGAAAGACCGTGAGATCCTGGTCAGCCGCGGCGAACTCGTTGAGATCGGCGACGGGTTTCGAATCCCCGACTTGCTCGCCGAAAGCGGCGCAAAACTTCACGAGGTCGGCACGACCAATCGCACCACTGTGCGCGATTACCGCGACGCCATCAGCGAGAAGACCGCGTTCATTCTCAAAGTGCATCCGTCCAACTTCGTCGTCCGAGGTTTCACCGCGGCCGTATCCGTGCCCGACCTGGCGCTCCTCGGCGTCCCAGTCGTGGTCGACATCGGGTCAGGGCTGCTCAACCACGATCCCGTGCTGCCCGACGAACCAGACGCTGCCACCGTGTTGAAGGACGGCGCGACCCTTGTCACGGCCAGCGGCGACAAGTTGCTCGGCGGCCCGCAGTGCGGCTTACTGCTGGGCAGGTCGGACGTCGTCGAGCGCCTCCGGCGGCACCCGGTCGCGCGCGCGCTTCGCGTCGACAAACTCACCTTGGCGGCGCTGGAAGCTACCTTGCGCGGGCCCGAAACACCGACGTGGCAGGCGATCCACGCCGATCCCGCACAGCTGCGCGCCCGTGCCGAGCGAATGTGCGGTCAGCTCAACGCGAGCGGTGTGCCCGCCGAACTTCGCGCGAGCGAAGGCGTTGTCGGGGCCGGGGGGGCGCCCGGCGTCGTCCTGGCTGGCTGGGCGGTGGCGCTTCCCGAGCAGCTGGCTTTGCCTCTGCGCACGGGAAAACCGCCCGTTCTCGGCCGCACCGAGCGCGGGCGATTATTACTCGACCTGCGATGCGTCGCTGCCGAGGCCGACGACGACGTAGCTGACGCCGTCCGCCGCGCGGCAGCGGACGCGCCCCGAAGCTGATGCACGTCATCGCCACCGCGGGCCACGTCGACCACGGAAAGTCGACACTGGTACGGGCGCTCACCGGCATGGAGCCCGACCGGTGGAGCGAAGAACGCGCGCGCGGCATGACCATCGACCTCGGTTTCGCCTGGACGACGATCGAAGACGAGACGATCGCGTTCGTCGATGTGCCTGGCCACGAGCGGTTCGTGCCCAACATGCTCGCCGGCATCGGACCGGTACCCGCCGTGCTCCTCGTCGTCGCGGCCGACGAGGGATGGATGCCGCAAACCCAAGAACACGTGGCGGCGCTGAACGCGCTCGAAGTCGCGCACGGCGTGCTCGCCATCACGCGCCGCGACCTGGCCGATCCCGAACCTGCCATGTCCGACACGCGGCGCCGCCTGGCCTCTACCAGCCTGCACGGCCTTTCGGCGGTTTCTGTCGCGGCGCCGCCCAGCGGCGACACACAAGCGCTCGACGAGTTGAAAAGCGCGTTGCTGACGACGGTGCGCGAACTGGCGCCGGCCGACCCCGGGGCGCCGGTGCGGCTATGGGTCGACCGGTCGTTCACGATCCAAGGAAGCGGCACGGTAGTCACCGGCACACTCGCGGCGGGCACGATAAGGGTGAACGACACGTTCGTGCTTGCACCCTCGGGTCGCGAGGTGCATGTGCGCGCGCTGCAGTCAGTCGGCCAGGCCACTGACATGGTGCGGGCCACCGCGCGGGTAGCGGTCAATCTTCGAGGTATCGACAAGCGTGACGTTCACCGCGGCGATGCGCTGCTCACGCCGAGCACGTGGACGTCGACCCGCGCCATCGACGTCTGGCTCAACGACGCGGCGGCCCGCGAACCGTCCGGCGACCTCATGCTGCACGTCGGATCAGCCGCCGTGCCCGCGCGCCCGCGCACACTCGGCCCCGGCATCGTCCGGCTGACCTTTGCGACCGCGCTGCCCCTTCGAGCCGGCGATATCGTCTTGCTGCGCGATCCCAGTCGCCACGAAATCGTCGCGGGCGCGCGAATCCTCGACGCCGCGCCGCCGGGCTTCACGCGACGAGGAGACGCGGCGGCCCGCGCCCGCGAACTCGCGGCGAGAACCGCGCCGCTCGACACGTCCGCGGAATTGCGGCGGCGCGGCATCGCGCGTGGGGCAGATTTGCGTGCCGCCGGCCACACCGGGCTGCCTCGCCCGTTCACCGGCGACTGGCTCGTCGACACCTCGCGCGCGACCGCCCTTCGCGCGCAACTGCAAGCCATGGTGTCCGAGCACGCACAGCGTTTTCCGCTCGAGCCCGGGCCGACAATCGAGGCCGTGCGCCGTGCGCTCGACTTACCCGATCGTTCGCTCGTCGCCGCGCTCGTTGCCACCGCGGCGGATTCGTCGCTCGAGGTGCGTGACGGCAGGCTGATCGACGCCAGTCGCCAATCTTCTCTGCCACCCGCCGTCACGTCCGCGATCGCCGAAATCACGCGACGCCTCGCCACCGAGCCGTTTGCCGCGCCCGACGCGGCGGAACTTCGCGCGTTCGGTCTCGGCGTCCGCGAACTGGCGGCCGCCGAACGCGCGGGGCTGCTGATTCGCGTCGCGGACGGCGTCGTCCTGCAACCTGACGCGCTTTCGATCGCGGTCACACGACTCGCGACCCTGCCGCAGCCGTTCTCGGTAAGCCAAGCGCGGCTCGCATGGCGCACGACGCGGCGCGTCGCCGTCCCGTTGCTCGAACTGCTCGATCGTCGTCGGGTCACGACACGGCTACCCGACGGCACGAGGACGATCGCGAACTCGAGTGTGGAATCGCGCGCCGAAGGGGAAGGTCCTCGCTAGCGAGGAGGGAGAAGCCGATGGCCGCCACGTTTTTGCGCTGGCCCGTGCTGCGGCAGCTCGCCGACTCCGACCCGACCGGGCGTGGCGCGGCAGCGGAATCGGAGCGGACGGCGGCCTTGCGGTCTCGCACCGAGACCGCTGATCGCGTCGTGAAGAGCGTGTGCCCCTATTGCGCCGTGGGATGCGGCCAAAACGTCTACGTCAAAGACGACAAGATCATTCAGATCGAGGGCGACCCCGACAGTCCGGTGTCTCGCGGACGGCTGTGCCCCAAAGGCGCGGCCACCCAGCAACTGGTCACCGGCGCGAGCCGCGAATATCGCGTGAAGTACCGGCGGCCGCACGGCACAGCTTGGGAATCTTTGGATCTCGACACCGCGATGCACATGATCGCCGATCGGGTCATCAAGACACGACGCGAATTCTGGGAAGACGAGGTCGACGGGAAGTCGACGAGACGCACCCGCGGAATCGCGAGTCTTGGGGGAGCGACTCTCGACAACGAAGAGAACTACCTCATGAAGAAGCTTTATACCGCGCTCGGGGCGATCCAGATCGAGAATCAGGCGCGTATTTGACACTCCTCTACCGTGCCCAGTTTGGGTACCTCGTTCGGCCGCGGCGGCGCGACCACATTCCAGCAGGATCTTCAAAACTCCGACTGCATCATCATTCAGGGCTCGAACATGGCCGAGTGCCATCCGGTCGGGTTCCAATGGGTGATGGAGGCGAAGGCGCGCGGAGCAACGGTGATTCACGTCGATCCACGCTTCACCCGGACGTCGGCACTCGCCGATTTTCATGTGCCGTTACGAGCTGGCTCCGATATCGCCTTTCTCGGCGGCCTCGTCAACTACGTGCTCACCAACGAGAAGGATTTTCGTGAGTACGTCGTGAACTACACGAACGCACCCACGATTCTTCGCGGGGACTTCAAGGACACCGAGGATCTCGGCGGCATCTTCTCCGGTTTCGATGCCGAATCTCGGCACTACGACACGTCGTCGTGGCAGTACGAGGGAACGTCGGTCGCGTCGGCGGCGGGCCAACGTGACAGCCAATACGAAGAACGCGCGTCAGGCGGTAACGGTGCCACGACGGGCATGAAGAAAGCCGCCCGATCAGAGACCGCCGGAAGCGGCGGACCGACGTTCGAGGGAACGCCGCAAACCGATCCGAGCCTGCAGGATCCCCGTTGTGTGTATCAGGTACTGAAGCGCCACTTCTCCCGCTACACGCCGGAAATGGTCGAACAGGTATGTGGCGTGCCGAAAGACCTTTTCTTGCGGGTCGCCGAGACATTGACCCGCAACTCTGATCGCGACCACACGTCGGCTTTCGTCTACTCCGTGGGATGGACCCAGCACACCGTAGGAGTGCAATACATCCGGACGGCGGCCATCTTGCAAGCATTGCTCGGAAACATGGGGCGGCCGGGGGGCGGCATCATGGCCCTACGTGGCCACGCCAGTATTCAGGGCTCGACCGACATCCCGACGCTGTTCGACCTCCTGCCGGGATACATCCCAATGCCGCACGCACACGAGCACGAAACGCTCGACGACTTCGTTTCCGCGGACGCCGCGAAAAAGGGCTACTGGGGGAATATGAAGGCGTACACCATCAGCTTGCTCAAGGCGTGGTGGGGCGACGCGGCGACGCCGGCGACTAACTTTTGCTTCGATTACCTCCCACGCTTGACAGGGGATCACGGGACGTACAACACCGTCATGCGACAGGTCGACGAGGGCGGCGGCGGCTACTTCGTCGTTGGAGAAAATCCGGCGGTCGGCTCGGCGAACGCCAAACTGCAACGACTCGGCATGGCGAATCTCGATTGGCTCGTCGTCCGCGATTTCTCCCTGATCGAAAGCGCGACCTGGTGGCTCGATGGGCCGGAAATCGAGACAGGCGAGCTAAAAACCGAAGACATCGCGACCGAGGTATTCTTCCTTCCGGCCGCCGCGCATACCGAAAAGGACGGCAGCTTCACGAACACCCAGCGCATGCTGCAATGGCACCGCGCGGCGGTCGAGCCGCAAGGCGACGCGCGCAGCGAGCTATGGTTCTACTACCACCTGGGCCGCATCATCCGCGAGAAGCTCGCAAGTTCGACCGACGACATCGACCGTCCGCTCCTTGATCTGACGTGGAGTTATCCGACGAAGGGAGCTACCGCCGAACCCGACGCCGAGGCGGTGCTTGCCGAGATCAACGGGTGGGACGCCCAGGGCAAGGCGTTGCCCGGCTACGCCGAACTGAAGGACGACGGCTCAACCGTGTGCGGCTGTTGGATCTACTGCGGGGTGTACAAAGACGGCGTCAATCAGGCTAATCGGAAAAAGCCCGGCCAGGCGCAAAGCTGGGTGGCGCCTGAATGGGGTTGGGCCTGGCCGATGAACCGGCGAATCCTCTACAACCGCGCCGCCGCGGATCCGGCGGGTCGTCCATGGAGCGAGCGAAAGGCGTACGTCTGGTGGGACGACGAACACAGCACATGGACAGGGCATGACGTACCTGACTTCCAGGCCGGCAAACGCCCCGACTACAAACCGCCTGACGGCGCACAAGCCGAAGACGCAATCGCGGGCACCGATCCGTTCATCATGCAGGCGGACGGCAAGGCGTGGCTTTACGTGCCGACGGGCTTGACCGACGGGCCGATGCCGACACACTACGAGCCGCAGGAGTCGCCGTTCCAAAACCCGCTGTACGGCCAGCAAAACAATCCGGTACGCGAGGTCTATCCGCACGAGCACAACCGCTACAACCCCTCGGGAAACGTGCCCGGGAGCGAGGTATTCCCGTACGTATTCACGACATATCGCCTGACCGAACACCACACCGCCGGTGGCATGAGCCGAATGCTGCCGTACCTTTCGGAATTGCAGCCAGAGTTCTTCTGCGAGGTAAGTCCCGAACTGGCGGCGGAACGGCGGCTCGAGCACGGGGGCTGGGCGACGATAGTCACGGCGCGCACGGCCATCGAGGCCCGAGTCATGGTCACGGAGCGCATCAAACCGTTGCGTGTCGCCGACCGAATCGTGCACCAAGTGGGGCTGCCCTATCACTGGGGTCCGAACGGCCTCTCCGTCGGCGACGCCGCCAACGAACTAGTTTGCGTTTCCCTCGATCCGAACGTGCACATCCAAGAGACCAAGGGCGCGTCGTGCGATATTCAACCCGGACGCCGCCCCAGGGGCGCGGCGCTGCTCTCATACGTGGAGGGGTACCGGCGGCGCGCGGGGGTCACGGAGTCGACGGGGACGCGCGCGCTCACGGTTTAGGAACCGTGCGCGCCTGATCGTCGCCGTCGGGGAGGAAGTCTCGGTTTACGAGTGATCGGTTGGGGAACAGCGAGATCGAATTCCCGAGTCAAGGGATGGCTGTCATGCCCGCACAAGATGTTCAGCTCAGTATCTCGGACTTCCCGCCGCTAGCCGTCGGATTCTTCGGGCTAGGAACCGGATACCTGATCTACTTCTCGCAGGAGCTGCTCGGCTGGCCACCGCGCGACGAGCGGGTCAACGCCTCGACCGGCGTCTGGGGCATCTGGATGCCGGGCTTCATGCAGCTCCTCACCGGCATTTACCTCTTCGTCGGGCTCGCCTGGTTCCACACTTTCCGCGACAAGCCGCTTTACATGGCGGCACTCGCGTTTACGGCGTACGGCGTGCACTGGTTCGCGATCGGTTTCAATCGCGCGCGAAGCCTTGACCCCCGACCGAACGCGGGCATGGCTGTCGCCTTCACGATGATCTCGGCGCTCGGCATCGTCGTGTTCTTCAAGGCCAGCGACTGGCCCGTCGGGCTTCTGTTTATCGGGCTGACGCTCATCTACGTGAGTGACACCTTCGCGAGCACTATCGGGCCACTGCCCGAAACGGTGAACAAAATGGGTGAACGAAGCCTCGGGCTTTGGCACCTCCTCACCGGTCTTTGGCTCATGTACTTGACGTGGGCGACGGCATTGAACTTGGCTAGCGGCATGAATTTGCCGCTGTAGCAACGCGACCGCGCGTCAGGCGGCGGTTAGGCTGCACGCATGTCAGAGCCAAGGCCACGCATCGCGCTGTACTCTCTCGGTGGCACAATCGCCTCGACGGCTGCCGCTTCCGAAACTGGTGTGGCACCCCAGCTGACGGCGGACGATCTTTTGCGGGCGGTTCCCAAGCTCGGGCAGATCGCACAGATCGACGCCGTTCAGGCTCGCCAAGTGCCTGGGGGTGATCTGACTTTGCACGACCTGGTCGCCGTCGCCGCGCAGATTACACAGTCATTCGTGGACGGTGCCATTGGAGCTGTGGTGACCCAGGGCACAGACACGATCGAGGAATCCGCTTTCGCCTTGGGGATTTTGGTGGCGAGCCCGAAACCCGTCGTCGTCACTGGCGCGATGCGCAACCCGACTCTGCCAGGTGCCGACGGCCCGGCGAACCTGCTAGCCGCGGTTCAGGTCGCGTCGTCTCCCGAAGCGCAAGGCCTGGGATGCGTGGTGGTACTCAACGACGAGATCCACGCGAACCGGTTTGTACGGAAGACGCACACGACCAGCACATCGGCGTTTCGCTCGCCGCTCACGGGACCGATCGGCTGGGTGCACGAAGGGCGGCCGCGCGTTGTGGCCCGGCATTCGCCGCACGTGCACGCCGACATTGCGCCAGCCACGGAGATTCCACCGGTGGCGCTGTTGAAGGTAGGCATCGGCGCCGATTCTCGATTACTCGGCGAGATTCTTGGGCTCGGCTATGCCGGCCTTGTCGTCGAAGGCTTTGGCGGCGGGCACGTGCCAGGATCGCTCGCACCCATGTTCGGAGAACTCGCCGCGCGCATGCCCGTGGTTTTGGCGTCACGCACCGGGTCGGGCGAGGTGCTTCGAGAAACGTACGGCTTCGTGGGCTCAGAGAGTGACCTGTTTAAGCGAGGGCTCATCTCCGCCGGCTTGCTCGACGGGCTCAAGAGTCGCGTGCTGCTCAGCTTGCTGCTGGCTTCAGGCGCCAGTCGCGATGCAATCGCGAAGAGCTTCGCCGAGATGAGCGACTGACGCGGCGGCGCCCGCCGCCCCTAACTGTCGAGATCGACCACTACCGGCGCGTGGTCGGAAGCACCGGTGCCTTTTCGTGCCTCGCGGTCGACGTAAGCGTCGGCAACCATTGCGGCAAACTTGGCGTCCGCGTAGACGAGGTCGATGCGCATGCCACGATTCTTCGGAAAGCACAGCTGCCGATAATCCCAATATGTATACGGGACGTCGTATTTCAGCGGGCGGGGCCGAACGTCGGCGAGACCGATCCCGCGCAACGACGCGAGCTGGTCGCGCTCGGGATCGCTGACATGAGTGCTGCCCACGAAGGCGCTGATGTCGTATACGTCGTCGTCACTCGGAGCGATGTTGAAGTCGCCCAATACGGCAAAGGGCAGATTCTCACGCAACTCGGCGACGGCCGTCACACGCAAGGCGTCGAGCCAGCGCAGCTTGTATTCGTAGTGCGGATGCCCGACCTCACGACCGTTGGGCACATAAACCGACCACAGCCGAACGCCCGCGCAGGTGGCGGCGATCGCTCGGGGCTCGACGGCGGGGAGCATCGCGCCCTCCGGCTGATATCCGGGCTCGTCGATCAGGCCTCGGCGCACATCGACGAGCCCGACTTTCGAGAGCACGGCAACGCCGTTCCAACGACCGGTCGCATGGGCCGCGACCTCGTAGCCAAGTTCTCCGAATTGTGCGAGCGGCAACTCGCCGGCAGCGCACTTGAGTTCTTGCAGGCACACGACGTCAGGAGCGACCGCGCCAAGCCACGTCAACAGGCGGGGGAGCCTCGCTACGACGGAGTTGACATTCCACGTTGCGATACGCATGGTCGAACCCTGCCACAGTCTCGCCACCGACCGGCGGTCGGGTGCGATGGCGAGATCACGGCTGTCTTAGCTACGCCGCTGCCTACGCCCGCTGGAGAGCATCGACGCGTCTTAGGAACGACCGGCTGGAGAGGAACGACGCGAGCGATGCCTTGTGGGCGTCGCACGCTGCCCACATCTTCTCGCGATCCGGCGCGTGGATGGCGGGATTGTTCCAGACCAAGACCCACGATGCTTCGGCGAGGCAACCTTTCGCTGAACACTTCGCGGCGGCCGGCGCGTCTGAAGTACTCGACACGACCGCCGCCTCGCGGCCGAGGCCCTCTCGCATTTGGCGCGCCGCGGCCACAAGGTTTCGAAGCGCGGCCAGCACCTCCGCTTCGCCGCGGGTCTTCAAGCCGCAGTCGGGGTTTACCCAGAGGCGGTCTGCCGGAAGTCGTCGAAGCGCACGACCGATAAGCGTCGTCATGTCGCGAACGCTGGGAATTCGCGGCGAATGAATGTCGTACACGCCCGGACCGACGGCGGCAGGATAGCCGGCGTCAGCGAGTTCATCGACGATGGTCATGCCCGATCGGGCGGCCTCGAGGCTAATGACGTCGGCGTCAAGGCCAATGATTGCTTCGATGACATCGCCGAATTCGGCGTAGCACATGTGCGTGTGAATTTGCGTGGTCGCCCGCACACGGCTGGTAGCAAGGCGAAACGCGTCGACCGCCCAACGAAGGTATTCGAGCCGGCGGGCGTGCCGAAGCGGAAGACCCTCGCGCAGGGCGGGTTCGTCGACCTGAATGATCGGCGCGCCCGCGGCTTCGAGATCGAGTATTTCTTCGCGCAACGCCAATGCCATCTGGGTTGCGACGTCCTTGGCTGGCAGGTCGTCGCGCACGAACGACCAACGCAACATCGTGACCGGACCCGTCAACATGCCTTTGACCGGACGGCTGGTCAACCCCTGCGCGTAACGAAACCACTCGACAGTCATGGGGGCGGGTCGAGCGACGTCGCCGTAGATTATTGGCGGTCGCACGCATCGGGTGCCGTACGACTGCACCCAGCCATGCGCGGTCGACAGCACGCCCGACAACTGATCGGCGAAGTACTGCACCATATCGGCACGCTCCGGCTCGCCGTGCACGAGAACGTCGAGCCCCGCTTCTTCTTGTATCGCGATCGCGTGGGAGATTTCGGAGCGCATGGCCGTGAGGTAGGCCGACTGCGTGATGGCTTGTTGCCGCAGTTTGGCGCGTGCGTCGCGTACGGTTGCCGTCTGCGGAAACGACCCGATCGTCGTCGTTGGCAACGGCGGCAAACGCAAAACGCGCGCCTGCTCTTCCGCGCGAGCCGCGTACGCGACAGCGCGCTCGAAGTCGGCTGGCCGCACCTCGGCAGCGACAGCTCGCACGGCCGGATCGCTCACCAGCGAAGACCCGGCGCGGTCGGCGAGTATCGCACGATTGCGTTCGAGGTCGGCGGCGACAGCCTCCTCGCCTTCGACGAGCGCGCGCGCAAGCACTGCCGTTTCGCCGACTTTCTGCTTGGCGAACGAAAGCCACGGGCGCACGGTCTCGTCGAGTTCGCTTTCAACGTCGACGTCGAACGGCACGTGCAACAACGAACACGAGGGCGCGACGACAATCTCGTCGGCGAGCGGCTGAAGCTGGTGCAAAACGTCGAGCGAACGCCGTAGGTCGTTGACCCACACATTGCGACCGTCAACCACGCCTGCCACCAAGCGTTTGCCAGGCAAGCCACCGATGTCTTCGAGGCGAGTGAGATTTGCCGACGCGGGACCGCGGAAGTCGAGCGCCGCTCCTTCGACCGGAATCTCGCGCAGAATCGGCAACGCGTCGCCGAGCTCGTCAAAATACGTCGCGAGCAATATATTCGGCCGCCCGATGACACCGCCGAGCGCCTCGTAGACGTAACGGGCGAGTCGCAGTGTCTGCGGTGGCCCGTCGCAGACCAACGCGGGCTCGTCGAGTTGCACCCAGCTCGCGTCATGGTGCAGCAGCCGGAGTAGCTCGACATAGACCGCTAGCAGCTCGTCGACCAGTTGCAACGGCTCGAAGTCGGACGGCGCGTCCGCGGCAGCTTTGCTCAAAAGCAGAAACGTCAGCGGCCCGACAAAAACCGGTCGCGCGTCAAGGCCGAGAGCGCGGGCCTGCCTCAGCTCGCCGAGCGGTTTGGCTGCGTCGAGTTCGAAGCGCGTACCAGGCTCGAGCTCGGGCACGAGGTAGTGGTAGTTGGTGTCGAACCATTTCGTCATCTCGAGCGGCGCGGCGTGTTCGGTGCCGCGAGCCATGGCGAAATAACGGTCGAGTGAGCCGGGCGCTCCCGACGAGGCATCGCGATGTCGCGGGGGGATCGCCCCGACCATCACCGCCGTGTCGAGTACATGGTCGTAGAACGAGAAGTCGTTACACGGAACCTGAGAGATGCCGGCTTCACGAAGCGATTGCCAATGCCGCTGGCGCAATTGCGCGGCCACCTCGGCTAGCGCCGACGCCTCTGTTTCATTGCGCCAATAGCGTTCGATCGCCTTCTTGAGCTCGCGGTTCGCGCCGATGCGCGGGTAACCGAGGACCGTGCTGCCCGCCGGAAGCCCCGCAAGCGCAGCCTCGGATGCCACGTGTGTCTCCTCACCTCGTGCGATGCCGTCGCTGACGACGAACCCGCCAGAGCGAATGAACTTCCTACGTACGACCGACTTTCGAGACGCGTACTTGCCAACGGTCAGGTCCGTCTTCGAGCGGCTCCCACGCGGCCACGCCGGGGTGCTCGGCGTCGAGCATGTAATGCAGCCCCACCGGATCGTGATCGGAGATGAGCAGGAAACTCTCCCCGACGGTCATCGTGTCGATCGCCTGCATCGTCAGGTTGGCACAACTGTCGCTCGCGGTGCGAGTGTCGATAACCCGCTCGGTTCGATCTGCCATCAAGAACGGCCCTTCTCGAAGTCGGCTACACGGAGCGGACGTACTCCGACACCCGGAGATCAGCGCCAACCGAGAGTCTCTGCCGTCGGCACTAGATCACGGCAGCGAGTTTACACGAATCAGATTCGTAAGAAACGCGCTGATCACGAGCCGTTCTTGTGGCTTCCAAGGGCCCCGCTCCTAACGCCGCGCGAATAGCCCAATCTTCAGCGCGCCGGTCTCCGCCGCCCGAGAAAACACGTCGTAACCGTCGAGCATCTCGTCGATGCCGAAGCGATGCGTGATCAGGCCGTCCGTGTCGAGCTGTCGGCTGGCCACCATGCGCAACAAGGTCGGGGTCGTACGCGTATCGACCAACCCGGTTGTGATGGTGACGTTGCGGATCCACAGCGTCTCGAGGTGCAACGTAGCCGGCTTACCGTGCACGCCAACGTTTGCGACTCGTCCGCCCGGACGCACCAAGCTCGTGCACTGCTCGAACGTCTCAGGAAGGCCGACGGCTTCGATGGCGACGTCGACGCCGAGGCCTCCAGTCAGCTCATCGACGACCCGCCGAGCTTCTTCTGGCGAGTTCGCGAGAACGTCGGCGCCGAGGTATTTCGCGGCGTCCAAACGAGCCTGCGCGGGCTCTATCGCGACGATGTGGCTGGGCGAGAACAGCCTCGCCGTCATGATGGCTGCCAACCCGATCGGCCCGGCGCCGACAACGGCAACCACATCGCCCGGAGTCACCCGACCGTTCAAGACGCCGACCTCGTAGGACGTCGGCAAGATGTCCGCGAGCAAGAGCGCTGCTTCGTCACTAACGCCGGCGGGCAGGAGGTGAAGCGACGTGTCCGCGTAAGGCACTCGCACGTACTCCGCCTGCGTGCCATCGATAAGGTGGCCGAGAATCCAGCCTCCGCCGTTCAGACACTGGCTGTACATGCCCTCACGGCAAAACCGGCACATTCCACAAGACGTAATGCAGGAAATCACAACCCGGTCGCCAGGTTTGATCGCATCGACGCCGTCGCCCACGGCCTCGACCGTTCCGACGGCTTCGTGGCCGAGAATGCGACCGTCGGCAACCTCAGGAACATCGCCCTTGAGAATGTGTAAGTCGGTGCCGCAAATCGTGACGGCGTCGACACGGACGATCGCGTCTTTGCTGTCCATAATTTCCGGCGTGGGAACATCGGTCCACTGCTTTCGGCCCGGGCCGTGATAGACGAGCGCCTTCATGATGCATTCACCTCACTGAATCGACGTGCGCGACAACTTCGTGTTGTTCTGGACACTCGTTTCGTGGTGCTTGCCATCGGCGACCGCATGCGGTGCTGGCACGACGAGCACAGGGCACTTGGCATGCCGCACGCAGGCCTGAGCGGTCGAGCCCAAGAGAATCGCGAGCGGTCCGGAATAGCCGCGCGCACCGACGACGAGCAGATCCGCTTTGGCCGCGAGAGCGGTCAACACCTCAGATGCGCCACCCTCGACCGGGCGTAACCGCAGGTGCTCGATAGGCACATCACCAAACGCCTCTTCAACAGCCTTGTCGAGGATGGCCTTGGCGTCGTCTTCGGCGTCGAGCGCGTTGCCCGGAGAGGCGTAAACCTCGGCCAGCCCGAACGCGTATTGGGCGCCGGCGTACCACTGAAACGCGTGAACCGCCTCGACCTTCGCGCCGTCACGAAGGCCCAACCTGACAGCGACCCTCAGCGCTTCGACCGAATTTGGAGAGCCGTCGACGCCTACGACGATGTGGTGAAATCGAAGCGGTGCCGCGCGATCGGCTCGCTCCACACTGGATTTGACCTGGCATGTAGTCATCGCAACCTCCCGCGTCTCTCCGCGACTCCGGCGGTCACGCTCAGCCTCCATCACGCGCATGGGTAATCACCATGGCCGTAGGTCGCACGCCGAAAGGACCCAAGGCACCAAGCGGGACAAGCGGAGTTACTCGGTGCCAGATCCGTCGCGTGGATCAAGACCGGTGGCGACGTTCGTCCCGACTACGTAGGTACAAGGCCGTGGTGATCCCGCATGGCATCGCGGAAGGGCGGCGCACGTGAAACGGTGGGCACGTGAGCATGTCGGTCGCACCAGCTCCGCGAGGGCTTTCGACCGAAGAAGCCGCTGAAAGCCTGGCAAGGTCGGGACCGAATCTCGTCGCGGAGTCTCGAAGGGTCTCACCCGCGCTCAGCGTTTTTCGTCAGTTGCGAGACCCGCTCATCCTCGTGCTGATCGGCGCGGCCGTCTTGACCTCCGCAACCGGAGACTTCACCGACGCGGCCGTGATCGGCCTGGTCATCGTCGTCAACACAGCGGTCGGCGTCGTCCAAGAAATTCGCGCGGACCGCGCGGTCGCGGCACTTTCCGCCCTTGCCGCTCCACGGGCTCACGTACGCCGTGACGGGCTCGACAGGCAGATCGCGGCGAACGAGGTGGTTCCCGGCGATATTCTGTTGCTTTCGCAGGGCGACGTCATACCGGCTGACGCCGCCCTTCTCGAGGCGCATTTGCTGTTGATCGACGAATCGGCGCTCACCGGAGAATCCGTGCCCGTCGACAAGGACATCGGCTTCGACGAGGCGCTGTTCGCCGGTACGGTCGTGGTCAACGGCCGCGCCGTCGCGACCGTGACCGAAACAGGAGCCCGAAGTTCGCTCGGCCGCATCGCCGCGCTCCTGGAGCGTGGACAACCCGCGACGCCGCTGCAAAAACGCTTAGCGCGCCTCGGTCGAACGTTGGCGATAATCGCGATATTGCTGTGCGCGCTGGTCTTGGTGCTTGGTCTTGCCCGCGGCGAACCGATCGAGCGCATGGTCATCACCGCGATCAGCCTCGCCGTCGCCGCCGTGCCCGAATCACTTCCCGCTGTCATCACGCTGAGTCTCGCCCTGGGCGCCCGATACATGGCACGCCGTTCAGCGATCGTGCGGCACCTTCCCGCGGTCGAAACCTTGGGCTCGGTGACCGTCCTCGCGACCGACAAGACCGGCACCCTGACGACCGGGCGCATGCGTGCCGAACTCGTCTGCACGGGTGCCGGCTGCCGCGCCGTCGAAGAACTCCTGGGCGACAAGCTTGATCCGGACGTCGAAGAACTTCTCGTCGCTGGCGCTTTATGCAATGACGCTGTCGTTTCGAACGACGAAAACGGCGACACTGCCGCCGTGGGCGATCCCACCGAGGTGGCGCTGTTGCTCGCGGCCGCCGGTGCTGGCATCGAGCGTGAAGCGCTCGAAAGGGCGCACCCGCGCGTCGGCGAAGTACCGTTCGACAGCCACCGCAAGATGATGACGACGGTGCATCGCGCGGAAGCCGGATTCGTGGTGTGCACGAAAGGCGCCCCCGAGGCCGTCGAGCGAATACGCCGTAGCGGTGAAGAACGCGAGGCCGCCGCATTCGGCGTCCGCGCCCGTGAACTTGCCGATGCCGGGTATCGCGTGTTGGCTGTCGGCACTGCAAGGCTCGACAACTTGCCTGCCGACATCGGCGACGCGGAAAAAGACATACATGTCATCGGGTTGATTGCCATCGCCGATCCACCGAAGGAACGCGCGCGAGGAACGATCGAGGAATGCAAGCGCGCGGGTATCGTTCCCGTGCTCATTACCGGTGATCACGCCGCCACCGCAGTAGCGATCGCGAACCGGGTCGGCATCATCGATGACGGCGACGCCGAAGTGGCGACAGGCGATCAGTTGCGTGCCGGAACCATCGCCGACATCGCGAAAATTAGGGTTTTCGCACGTACCTCGCCCGACCAAAAACCCGACATCGTCGAGGCGTGGCAACGAAACGGAGCCGTCGTCGCCATGGTGGGGGACGGCGTCAACGACGGGCCGGCGTTGCGCCGCGCTGACATCGGCGTCGCGATGGGGCGCCACGGTACCGAGGTCGCTCGCCAAGCGGCTGACCTGGTTTTGGCGAACGACGATCTCGAGACTGTCGTGGTCGCCGTCGAGGAAGGCCGGCGCATCTATTCGAACGTGAGACGCTTTTTGACGTTTGGACTGGCAGGTGGAACGGCGGAGATTTTGGTCATGCTCTTCGGACCAGCGGTGGGCTTCGCGGTTCCGCTCCTCGCGGCGCAAATACTGTGGATCAACCTGCTGACGCACGGCCTGACAGGAGTCGCCCTTGGCGCTGAACCCGCGGAACCCGGCGCCATGCGGCGAGGGCCGCGACCTCCGAAAGAAAGCGTGCTCGGCGACGGCTTGCTGGCCCGCGTGGTGAGGCTTGCGATCGTGGCGACCGTCGCTACGCTCGCCGCCGCCGTGTGGGCAAAAGAAACCGATCGGCCGTGGCAGACGGTCACGTTCGTCACGCTGACGACGCTTCAACTCGGCGTGGCACTCGCGCTGCGAGCGAGGCACAGCGGCCGTGGCAATCCTTTCCTGCTCCTCGCGATCGCGGTCTCGTTCAGCCTCGCTCTCGCCGGCGTATATGTGCCCGCACTACGCGATCTGCTCGGCACAATGTCCCTGAGCGCCGTCGAGGTCGTGGTAGCGACCGCGATGGGAGTGGTGGGCTGGGCGGTGACCCGGGTCGACGTCCGTCTCTTAACACGTCGCGGCGCCTAGCCCGAGCCCAGGCCTTGCGCGATAGTGACGAAGGTGTAGCCGGCCGCTCTAATCTGGTCGATAATCGCGGGCAACGCGTCGCCATCGAGGGTGCTGCGATCGGTCGGATGCGAGCCGACGTGCATCAGTACGATCTCGCCGGGTTGCAGATTCGCGAGTACTCGCTGAGTGACTGACCCGACGGTTTGTCCTCCCGATGTGCCTTGCCATCCAAGCGTGTCGACGGTCCAGCCAATCGAGACATACCCGAGTGCGTTGACGACGGCCCTGGTACGGGCGTCGCGGTCTCCGAACGGAAAGCGAAAGAGCGGGCGCGGATCGTGTCCGGTGGCAGTCGTGATCGAAGCGCGCGCTTGGTCGATCTCAGCCTTGATGGCGGCGTCCGACAGCTGCGGCAGGTGAGGATGCGTCGCCGTGTGGTTTCCGACCGGGTACGACGCGCCCACGGCCTTGGCCTGGTTCGGAAAAGTCGTCACCCACGAACCCGTCAAGAAAAACGTGGCCGGCACATTCTTAGCCGCGAGCGTCGCGAGAATCTTCGGAATCGCGTCCGCGTTCGCGCCCGCGTCGAACGTCAACGCGACGACGCGCTGGCTTGTCGGAAGGCGGGTAACGTCGACGCCGATCAACGAAGACGGCAAACCGGGGGGTTTCGCGGGAGTCGTCGGCGGGCGGGGCGGCGTGGGAGAGTGCGTCGAGGAGTGAACCTGCGGCGTCGTGGGCGGTGGCGACGTTAAGGGGGTCGACGGCGTTGACCGCACCGGGCTCGACGAAGTACCAGGCAACGTTGTCGACGTCGATGCCGACGGTGACGCCGACGGTGACGGAGAACTCGCTGGCGCCGAGCGGCCGCCGCAGGCACTCACGACAAGCACGATGGCCGCGAGAATCGCAATCGCCGATGCTGTACACCGGGAGTTGCTTCGCACCTCGCACCTCCTCTGTACACGAGGCCGAAACACAGGGTCGAGCCTCGCCTGCATTGTGCGGATGAGAGCGCCGCGCCGTGCGGGGCGAACGTCCCAATCGAGGTGACGAATGGCTCGCCGCCGCGTCACGGCGCCGTTGCGTCGCGGCACCGTAGTGCCGCGACGTGTTGTTGAATCGAAGCGGACCAACCAGACGTAAGAGGTGACGCCGAGGTGAGGGCGTGGGTTGTCGAGCGGCCCGCTCGATTCGCCACGGGCGCGAAACCGTTAGCGCTCGTCGATCGCGACCTTCCCGAGCCTGGCCGCTCGCAGATTCGCGTGCGGGTCAAGACGTGCGGCGTGTGCCGCACCGACCTGCATCTGGCCGAGGGCGATCTCGCGCCGAAGCAGTCGGCGACCGTGCCGGGTCACGAGGTCGTCGGAGTCGTCGACGCCGCCGGCGCGGACGCCGCGCGTTTTCGGCCGGGCGAACGCGTCGGTATCGCTTGGCTGCGCTTCACGTGCGGGCAGTGCCGCTGGTGCACCACGGGGCGGGAAAACCTTTGTCCGCACGCGCGTTTCACCGGCTGGGACGCCGACGGGGGATACGCGGAGTACGCGGTCGTCGACGAGCGTTTCGCCTACCGAATTCCCGACGAATTCGACGATGTGACAGCCGCGCCGTTGTTGTGCGCGGGCATTATCGGCTATCGCGCGCTCCGCCGATCGAATCTTCCGAAGAACGGCACCCTGGGCATTTATGGCTTCGGTGGTTCAGCACACCTCGCCGCGCAGATTGCGTTGTCAGAAGGCGCGACCGTGCACGTGTTGACTCGCTCTCCTGAGGCTCGGGTGTTGGCTCTCGAACTCGGAGCCGCATCGGCGGGTGATGCTTACGACGCACCTCCTGAGCCTCTCGATTCGGCGATTTTGTTCGCGCCCGTCGGCACCTTGGTGCCCGTCGCTTTGCGCGCCCTCGACCGTGGAGGCACCTTGGCGATCGCCGGAATCCACCTGACTCAGATCCCGCCACTCGACTACACCGACGAGTTGTTCGACGAGCGAACGCTGCAATCCGTCACCGCGAACACCCGGTCGGACGGCGAGGCGTTCTTGCGGGCGGCCGTGGCGGCTGGCATCCGCGTCTCGACGGTGCAATATCCCTTTGAGGCGGCAGATCGTGCGTTGGCCGATCTCGCGGCCGATCGCGTTACGGGTGCGGCTGTCCTGACATTCGATTCGTGACGAGTCGCGCGCCCCATACCCGTGCGCGGTCGAGTTCTCCGTCGACGAGCTGATTGCCGCGGACGACGAAACTCCCGACAGGGGCGGCGATCTTTGCGCCACGTTTACGCAACTCGCGCCTGATCTTGCGTGCCGCGCTGCCAGTAAAGAACCGCGGACCCGCTTGCCGAGTGTCGAACGCCGCCGCACGAACATCCGTTTTTCCCAATGACGCCAGCCATTCGCGCACGCCCGGCGCCGCCGCGTCCGGCTCGAGCGAAACATGCGCGTCAGGTTTCGCGGCCATTTGTAGGGCAGCGTCACGGCTCGACGCTCGGCTGAGCCCGTGTACGTGCGTTGGCGCGCCCACGACGACGAGGTCGACGTCCGCAAGCATGCTGGGCGTCGTCGCGTCATTGGCGCGCATGACTACCGCGTCGCCACTTTCCCGTATGCCGTCAGCGACAGCCTCGGCGACCTTCCTTGTATTGCCGAACATCGATTCGTAAATAACAGCGGCAGGCATCGGGTGGGCCTCCCTTGACAATCCCGTCAACTAGCTTGCGTCTCAGCGTGCGATGTTCACCCTGCTGCTTGCAGGTGCGAAAGCCCGGCTGGCGCGGGCCCTTAGCCAAGCGATGTGGCACGATCGCGAATGTGAGCGAAAATTCAGCGGTGGCGCAGCATGTGCGGCTTCTCACCCTCCTGCGCCGCGTCCGCGACCGGATCGATCGAGAATACGCGCGGCCGCTCGACGTCGAAGCGCTCGCCCGCGGTGTGCACATGTCGGCCGGGCACCTCAGCCGTCAATTCCGGCTCGCCTACGGCGAATCGCCCTACAGCTATCTCATGACGCGCCGCATCGAGCGCGCGATGGCGCTGCTGCGTCGTGGCGACCTCAGCGTCACCGAGGTGTGTTTCGCCGTCGGCTGCTCGTCGCTCGGCACCTTCAGCAGCCGCTTCACCGAACTCGTCGGCGTCGCGCCCAGCGTTTACCGAAAGCGCTCACCTGACGCGACGGCGGGAATGCCACCATGCGTGGCGAAACAAGTGACCAGACCGATCAGGAATCGAGAAGCGCCGGCCGCAGTCTCGCGGTTAGCGTGACCGTCATGGACATCACCATTCACGCGAGCTTCCTGCCCGTCACTGACCCCGAGGAGTCGCTGGCCTTCTATCGAGACGTGCTCGGCTTCGAGGTACGGCTCGACGTCGGGAAGGGCACCATGCGCTGGATCACGGTCGGCCCCGCGAATCAGCCGGAGACATCGATCGTCTTGAGTCCGCCTGCCGCGAATCCGGGGCTCACCGAAGACGAACGCGACACCATCGCCGAGATGATGGCCAAGGGCACCTTCGCGATGCTCCTCTTGGCAACCAAAGACCTCGACAGCACGTTCGAGCGGATCCAAGGCAACGACGTCGAGATCGTCCAGGAGCCGACCGATCAGCCTTACGGCGTGCGCGACTGCGCCGTCCGCGACCCAGCCGGCAACCTGATCCGGATCCAAGAGCGACGCTGATACCGGTCATCGGCCAGTCGGCACGACATCGCCGGCTCGCGCTTCGTGCCCATCTCCCGCCGAACTCCGAGGGCGTGGGCGCATGATGAGGGCATGAACATCGAGGTGGCCGATCCGCGGCGGCGTTACGCACGCGGACGGCGCACCCGAGAAGAACTTGTCGCGGCGGCCGCGGCGGTATACAGCGATGTCGGGTTCGACGCCGCCTCTCTTCGCGAAATCGCCAAGCGCGCCGGCGTCACGCACGCGGGCCTGCTTTATCACTTCCGCAGCAAGGAAGCGTTGCTCGCGGCGGTACTCGCTCGCCGCGACGAGTTGGACAGCCAACGCCCTGACCCACCGCTGCCGGCGACCCTTGGCACGCTCGACCGGCTCGTCGACCTTGCCGCGCATAACGAGCGCAACCGGGGCATCGTTGAGCTTTTCGTCCGGCTCGCCGCCGAGGCGACGTCGAAGCAGCACCCCGCGCACGACTATTTCGCCGATCACTACAAAATCGCTCGCGAGTACGCGGCCGACGGTTTCCGGGCCTTGCGCGAGGTGGGTCGCCTGCGGCGCGGCGTCGACCCCGACGTTGCCGCCGTGGGTCTCATCGCGTTGATGGACGGCCTGCAGGTGCAGTGGCTGACGGATCCGAGTGCCGTCGATCTAACGACCGCGTTGCGCCAGTACGTCGAGATGACGCTCGCGAACCCCTGAGCCGACTCAATGTGCGGAATCCTTTCGCCACGGGTTTGTTGTGGAAACGTTCCCACGGTCGAGAAGCTAACCAGTATGGTAAGTATTGCCGGGACGACGGGAGAGTTCTCGGCGTCCGAACCGTAACAACCCGCACGAGAACTTGACAGCACCAGAACAGGGGTTAACCCGTGAACCAGCCGCCGCCCTATCTCGACCCGGCACTTCCGGTGAGGGCGCGCGTGCTCGACCTGCTCGATCGCATGACGTTGCCGGAAAAAGTCGGTCAGATGCTACAGCTCGACGCTCGCGAGGGCGTCGAACCGCTGATCCGCACGTTTCACGTCGGCTCGCTCGTGCACGCCTCGCCAGCCGCGGTCGTCGAAGCGGGCGAGCTAGCGTCGCGAACCCGGCTCGGCATTCCGCTCCTGATAGCCGACGACTGCATTCACGGGCACTCGTTTTGGGAGGGCGCGACAATCTTCCCTACGCAACTCGGCATGGCGGCGAGCTGGGATCCGGCACTGGTCGAGCGCGTCGCGCGCGCTACCGCGATCGAGGTGGCGGCGACAGGAATCCACTGGACGTTCTCACCAGTTCTTTGCATCGCCCGCGACCTGCGCTGGGGGCGGGTGGGGGAGACGTTCGGCGAAGACCCGTTCCTGATCGGCGAACTCGCGTCGGCCATGGTGCGGGGTTACCAGGGCGGGGGGCCGACCGATCCGACGGCGATTCTCGCGACCGCCAAGCATTTCGCCGGTTACTCCGAGACCCAGGGCGGCCGCGACGCAAGCGAGGCTGATATCTCGCGGCGCAAGCTGCGCTCATGGTTTTTACCGCCGTTCGAGCGGGTGGCGCGCGAGGGTTGCCGCACCTTCATGCTCGGCTACCAGTCGATGGACGGCGTACCGATCACCATCAACGACTGGCTGCTCAGCGAGGTGCTGCGCACCGAGTGGGGCTACACAGGCACGTTGGTCACCGACTGGGACAACGTCGGCCGCATGGTGTGGGAGCAGCGCATCTTTTCCGATTACCCGCAAGCGTCCGCCGCCGCCGTCCGCGCCGGCAACGACATGATCATGACGACGCCCGGCTTCTTCAACGGCCTACAAGAGGCGGTCCGCGAGGGATTGATCGACGAGGCGAGCGTCGACGCGAGCGTGACTCGCGTGCTCACGCTCAAATTCGAACTTGGCCTGTTCGAGAATCCGCGCCGGCCCGACACCGCGCGCCAATCCGCCGTCATCGGCTCCGCCGCTCATTCGGCGCTGAACCTCGAGCTGGCCCGGCGCTGCGTCGTATTGCTGCGCAACGAGGGCGTGCTTCCGTTCCTGCCGAACGCTCAGGCGCGCCCCGACGGTCGAACTTCGACCGATCCGAACGCGCCAGCGCGCACGGTGCTCGTCGTCGGTCCGAACGCGGACGACGCTCCGACGCAACTCGGCGACTGGGCCGGATCATCCGGGCAAGCCAACTGGCTGCCCAACGGGCAGCCGCGGCAGCTGATCGAGACCGTGCTCGACGGCTTCCGCGCCTGTTCGCCGTCCGACTGGACGATCTCGTTCGCGCAAGGCGCGCGCATTCTGACGCTCGCTGACGACCCGGAGGGGCCGTTCTTTCCGGACGGCCAGCCACGGCCACGACATGTCGTGCCCTGCGAACCCGACGAAACGCTCTTAGCCGAAGCGGTCGCCGCGGCGCGCGACGCGGACTACGTCGTCGCGGTGGTCGGTGATCGAATCGAACTCGTGGGGGAGAGCAAGTCGACCGCGACCCTCGAACTCGTCGGCGACCAGGTGGCACTGCTCGACGCGCTCGCCGCCACCGCGACGCCGATGGTGGTCGTCGTGATCGCGTCGAAACCACTCGTGCTGCCGCCGTCCGCTCTTTCGGCAGCGGCGATCGTGTGGGCGGCGAATCCTGGCATGCGCGGCGGCCGGGCAATCGCCGAGCTGCTGCTCGGCATCATCGAGCCCACCGGGCGGCTGCCCATCTCGTTCGCCCGCCACGTCGGCCAGCAGCCTACGTACTACAACCAAGTCCGGGGCCAGCACGGCAAGCGCTACGCCGACCTCACACAAGAGCCGGCTTTTGTCTTCGGCGACGGCCTTTCGTACACGACCGTTGAATACACGGATCTGCGTATCGGCACGCGCGACGTGCGCGATCTCGACGTCATCGCCGCCGAAGTGACCCTGTCGAATACCGGACGCCGCCCAGCCCTCGAAACCGTGCAGGTCTACGTGCGCGACGCCGTCACCTCGGTGACGTGGGCCGACAAAGAACTCAAAGGGTTCCGTCAGGTGCATGTCGCGCCGGGCCAACGCGTCGTCGTCCCGATCGAACTTCCCGTGTCGGCGTGCGGCATTGTCGACCGGCACGGCAATCGAGTGGTGGAGCCCGGGGAATTCGAGTTACTGGTCGGGCCTTCAAGCCGCGACGCGTGCCTGCTCAGCGCCAGATTCACCGTGGTCGGCGCGGCACCCGCGCGAACCGCGACGCGGCTGCGGCCGACTGCCTAGCGCGACACGAA
>JBDZVM010000003.1:129389-186588 GCA_040255675.1 Actinomycetales bacterium
CGGCACCCGCGCGAACCGCGACGCGGCTGCGGCCGACTGCCTAGCGCGACACGAACCTCGCTTCGCGCGGTCGGCGTTCCTTCGCCGGTCGGTTGGCTCGGTATCGCGCTGCTCATGCCTGGCGAACCCCTGACGCGAAGCGCCGATAAGAGACATTATGTCAAGTAGAAGGAACAGGAACAGGACGCCACCGCCGAACCGGATAGCGGGATCATGATCAACATGATCCTCGCCTGCGGTAAGCAGGTCACCGCATTGTGCTAGGCGAACCGTTGCCGGAGTCAGGCCTGCGCGCTCGAATGACGGCGGAGTGCATTCCGTCGGCGACGGCGTGGGTGAAGCTCACCTTGACGTCGACGAAGCCCGCCGCCGTCAATTCGTCGACATATTCCTGCCGCGACAGCGCTCCGGCAATGCAACCGACGTATGAGCCGCGTGCCGCTCGATCGGCCGTCGTAAGGTGATCGTCGGCGACGACGTCCGTGATGCCGATCCGTCCGCCCGGCGTCAATACCCGAAACATCTCGGCAACGACTTTTGGCTTGTCGACGGACAGGTTGACGACGCAGTTCGAAATCACTACGTCGACCGCGCCGTCGGCGAGCGGAACATCTTCGATCGTTCCCTTGAGGAATTCGACGTTCGTCGCGCCGGCGACAACCGCGTTCGCCCGTGCCAAATCCAGCATCTCGTCAGTCATATCGACGCCATAGGCGAAGCCCGCCGGCCCGACTCGCCTCGCGGAAAGCAGGACGTCGATACCGCCGCCCGAGCCCAGATCGAGCACCCGCTCCCCCTCACGCAAATGCGCGACAGCGGCCGGATTTCCGCAGCCGAGGCTTGCCGCCACGGCCTTGGCCGGCAACTGAGCCCGCTCCGCGCCGGAGTACAAGGCGGCACCAACCTCGCCGGTCGCTCCCCCGCATGAATCACCGCGGCATGAGACCGCTGCTTCGCCGCAACAACTGTTGGCCGACGTCGCGACGGCAACCGCCGCTGCGGCGTACCGCTGCCGTACGTTTTCACGAACATCGTCGCTCATCGAATGCTCCTATTGACATCGATCGATACATCGAGACTGCTCGATACATCGACCGATGTCAATAGGTTTGGTTGGAACTCCGCGGCCGGCCGGCGGCAGCCGGCTTCAGTTGGACGTCGTCAAACTCGGGGCTTCGGCGCCTACCGGCACCCGCGGGCGACCGACGATGTCGGGGTGGTGCAGGTCGAACGCCGGTCGCTCAGAGCGAATTCGCGGAAGGCGCAAGAAGTTGTGTCGCGGCGGTGGGCACGAGGTCGCCCACTCGAGCGAGGCACCCCAGCCCCATGGGTCGTCGACGCCGACCTGAGGGCCGCTGCGCCACGTCTTCCAGACGTTCATCATGAACGGAATCATCGACAGCGCGAGAATGAACGATCCGATTGTCGACACCGTGTTGAGCGTGGTAAATCCGTCGGCGACCCGGTAGTCGGCGATTCGGCGCGGCATACCTTCGACACCCAACCAGTGCTGCACCAAGAAAGTCGTGTGGAAGCCCACGAACAGCGTCCAGAAATGCACCTTGCCCAACCGCTCGTCGAGCATCTTGCCGGTCATCTTCGGCCACCAGAAGTAGAAGCCGGAGAACATCGTGAACACCACTGTGCCGAACAGCACGTAATGGAAGTGCGCCACCAAGAAGTAGGTGTCGGTGACATGGAAGTCGAGCGGCGGCGAGGCGAGAATCACACCGGTCAAGCCGCCGAACAAGAAGGTCGCCATGAAGCCGAGGGCAAATAGCATCGGTGTGTCGAATGTGAGACTGCCTCGCCACATCGTGCCGATCCAGTTGAAGAATTTGATGCCGGTCGGTACCGCGATCGTCAGCGACATGATGGAGAAGAACGGCAGCAGGACGGCACCGGTTGAGAACATGTGGTGCGCCCACACGGTCATCGAAAGCCCAGAAATCGCAATCGTCGCGAAAGCCAGACCCTTGTAGCCGAAGCACGGCTTTCGGGAGAACACCGGAATCACTTCACTGATGATGCCGAAGAACGGCACCGCCACGATGTAGACCTCCGGGTGGCCGAAGAACCAGAACAGGTGCTGCCAAAGCACAGCCCCGCCATTGGCGGCATCGAAAATGTGGGCGCCGAGTTTGCGGTCTGCCTCAAGCGCGAGAAACGCGGCCGCCAAGACAGGGAATACGAGGAGCACCAGCAAACTCGTCAGCAAGACGTTCCATGTGAAAATCGGCATGCGGAACATCGTCATGCCGGGCGCGCGCATGGCAAGAACTGTCGTGATGAAGTTGACGGCCGCCAGAATTGTGCCGAGGCCGGAGATCGTCAAGCCCATGATGAAAAGGTCGCCGCCGATACCCGGCGAGTACTGGGCGTTCGAAAGCGGCGTATAGGCGTACCACCCGAAGTCGGGCGGGCCGTCCGGAGTGACGAAGCCGCCGAAGGCGACGAGGCCGCCGAACAAGAACAGGTAATAGCCGAACAGATTCAGCCGCGGAAACGCGACGTCGGGCGCGCCGATCTGGAGAGGTATCAGCACGTTGGCAAACCCGATGAACAGCGGTGTCGCGAAGAGCAGCAACATCGTCGCGCCGTGCATGGTGAACAGCTGGTTGAACTCTTGGTTCGTCAGGATTTGCAGGCCGGGCCTGGCCAACTCGGCGCGAAGAAACAGCGCCATGATGCCCGCGAGCATGAAGAAGCCGAAGGCCGTCGCCAGGTACATCTGGCCGATGAGCTTGTGATCGGTCGTGGTAAGCCAATTCGACAGCGCCGAGCCGCGACGGACCTGTCGGGGACGCGTTGCGGCGACAGTTGTGGTGCTCAAGGTGAAACCCTCCACGCTTCGTGAGCTTTTGACGATCCGAACTTGGCCCCGCGAAACCGGAAGGCTCAGCCTCCACGCAAGAAACAGCCGATGACGTAGCGACCGCCGACCACGACGCGATCGCTCACCGCCGCCACCCGAGCTGGTCTTTCGCCAGGTCGCTCATCATCTCCGGCTGCCACGGCGGCTCCCAGACGATGTCGAGCGCGGTGTCGTCGATTCCCGGAATGCCGGCAACGGTGGTTCGGATCGTGTCGTCGAAGTACCCCTGCAACGGGCAGCCCGGCGTCGTCATCGTCATGCGTACTTGCAAGACCCGATCGCTCACGTGGACGCCGTAGATCAGCCCCAAATCGATCACGTTGACCCCTAGTTCGGGGTCGATAACCTCGAAGAGCAGGTCGATGACCAAACCAAGGTCGGCCTCATCAGCTGCCCAGGTGGCGAGTTTGGTACTGCCAACGGCATCATGCGCTTCCGCCGGGCGTTCGTCGACGGCGGCGGGCGGCTCCGGGCGCTGCTTCCTCAACACGGAGGATAGTTTCTCGCATCAGCGTTGTAAAAACAACATCAGGGTGCCATTGACGTCCCGCGCGTCGCATGCCAGCCAGCGACCGATCCGGAGAAATCTTGCCACCCCGTCGATGTGATGCAGCGCACTCCTAGTCCTTCAATGAGAAATCGACTCCACGCGAGCGCAGCCGTGCCACGCAGCGCGGGTGGTCGCCGACGTCCGAAAGTCCTCTTCCGATAGCTATCCCGGGTGATTCACGGCGCGGCGGACAACAATGCCGACGAAAAAGAGCCGAAACTTTTCGTGAAAAAGCCTGCCCGTTCGGGGCACCTTCGCCGCAGATTCGGATCCGTTCGTGCACCCGTTCGGCACCCTGGCGCCGCGCGCCTCCAAAGCGCGCCGCCCGCTCCCACACATGCTGCGCGCGCTCTCGCATCGCGATTACCGACTGTGGGCCGCCGCGGACCTCGTCTCCACGGTCGGTTCTTGGATGCAACTCATCGCTCAAAACTGGGTTGTGCTGGAAATCACAGGTTCTCCGGCAAAGCTCGGCATCACCGTCGCCGTTCAATCGCTTCCCGCGATCGCACTAGGCATGTGGGGCGGGAACATCGCCGACCGCCTTCCACGCCGGCGAGTCCTCATCGCTACGCAGACCGCGTTCGGCCTGCTCGCCGCCGCACTCGCCGTGACTACGGCACTCGATGTCATCAACGTCGGGTTCGTATGGGCAGTCGCGTTCCTCACCGGTTTGGTGACAGCCGTCAACACACCAACGGTTGGAGCGCTCTGCGCGGACATCGTGCCGGAAGAGGATCTCGGCAATGCCATGGCGCTCGGCGCGGCGACGAGTTCGACCGGCCGCATGCTAGGTATGGCGCTCGCCGCCTGGGTGGTGGCAGCCTACGGCGCGCAACTCGCATTTGCCTTTAACGCCTTGTCATTTGTCGCGGTTATCGCGGCACTTGCTTTAATGCGCGGCGCCGCTGCCGTAAGCGCCGCGAAAAAAGACGCGAAGAACGACGCATCGGACGGCGCTTGGCAGGGCTTGCTGTACGTCGCGCGGTCGAGAAATCTGCTCGGACTCCTGGGTTTGTGCTTCGTCCTTTCCGCGTTCGGCCGCAACTTCCAGGTCACGATGGCGGCCATGGTGAGCGGTCCGCTGGGCGGCGGCGCGGGCGCGTACGGTTTCTTGTCGACGATATTCGCGGCCGGCACCGTCGTCGGCGCGGTGGTAGCGGCGCGGACGACGAACTTCGACGCGTCACTGTTGCTTCGTGCCGCCGCGATAGCGTCGGCGCTTCAGATTGTGTCGTCGCTGACGCCGAATACCGCCGGTTTCGCAATCATCATCGCGCCGATCGCCGTCGCCGCCGTCGTTATCGACACCGCCTCTAGTTTCCTCGTGCAGACCAAATGCGACCCGGCGTTTCGCGGTCGCGCGATTGCCGCCGCGTCGTTGGTATCGGCCGCGGCGGGCACGGTCGGAGGGCCGTTTCTCGGCTGGTTGGCGACGGCTGCCGGCGCCCGTGCGGCGCTGGCCGTCGGCGGCGTCGTCGCGTTGTCGGCCACCCTCGCCTGTGTCGGCTTAGCCGCGCCCGTTCGTCAGCGCGTCGTGCTGCGTATCGCCACGATGCGTTCGCGCTGGGCACTCGCCGGTCGCTAGGAAAGTGATCGCTCGGGCGGGAGTAGAGGGCCCCGCGCGGGGGGATCCACCGCCACAGCGACTTTTTGGAGGCACCCGCGTGGATCAGCAAACAGCGACAGGTTACGAACGCTCAGTCGAAGAGGGTGACTCACGCCTGCACCGATCGTGGCCGGCGCTTCTCGCGACCGGGGCTGTCGGAGGTATCGACGTCAGCGTCGGAGTGCTCGCGTTCTTCCTCGTCGAGGAACACACCGGAAGCAAGACGCTCGCGGCGATCGCGTTCAGCATCGGCTTCATCGCGTTGACGTTAGCCAACAGCGAGCTGTTCACCGAAAATTTTCTCGTGCCGATCGCGGCTATGACGGCGAAACGGGCAGGCTTCGGTGCGCTCCTGCGCCTTTGGACACTCACCGCTTTCACCAACTTGATCGCCGGTTGGATCATGATGGCGCTCGTCGCGACAGCTTTTCCGGCCTTGCGAAACGCCGCCCTGAACTCCGGCGCCGAATACAACGCGGCCGGCATCGGCTGGCACTCGTTCGCGCTCGCGATTCTTGGTGGCGTAGCGATCACCCTCATGACATGGATGGAACGCAGCAACGAGTCGGTGGGCGCGCATATCGTGGCGGCCGCGACGATGGCGTTCGTCCTCGCGTTGGGATCGCTTCACCATGCGATCATTCTTTCGTTAAGCATGTTTGCCGCGTTGATCTACGGCTCGCCTTTCGGCTACGCCGATTGGGCGGGCACAGCGGCATGGGCGGCCGCGGGCAACATCGTCGGCGGCGTAGGCCTCGTCACCGCGTTACGACTCCTGCAAGCCGGAAAGCCGGCGATCGAAAAGCAACAGCACATCGCCAACGACAAAAGCAACGCCGCCGAAAAGAGCAAACATGTCGACCAACGGCGCGGCCCCGCTACTCGGCAGGAGGGTGCCCGGCGGGAGGCTACTCGGCAGGGACCGCGCGCCCGCCTGCGCGAATGACAATCGCCAACCCGGCGAGCAACAGCACCGCGGCCGGCAGGTCCGCCAATGGCACCGACTGATGCAAGAAAATCGCGGCGAGCAGCGTCGCTCCAGGTACCTCGAACAGAATCGACAAGCTGACGACGGTGGGGCTCGTCGTTTTCAGCACCCGGTTGAACACCGAGTGGCCGAGCAACTGCGCGCCGGCGGTTAAGCCAGCGATGCGCAACCAGTCCGACAAGCTGTAGCCCGCAAGTGACTGATTCCCGACAAGGCAAACCACGAACAAAACGGCCGCTGTCGTGGAGTAACAAAGCGCTGTGTAGATGGTCGTGTCGACGGTGCGGCGCACAGCGGCGCCGGCCGTTACGTATCCCGCGGCGAAAATCGCACCGACTAAAGCGAGAACGTCGCCCAGAACGGCACGACCCGACAGCCTCAGGTCGAGGCCGGTCAACGACGCCGCGCCGACGACGGAGATCGCGATACCGATCCAAGCCGTCCTCCCTATAACCGCGCCCTTGCTTCTCGCCAGCAACCCCGTCCACACCGGCTGCGTAGCGACGAGCGCCGTCGATGTGGCGACCGACGTGAGGTGAATGCTGGTGATCCACGAAGCGAAATGCCCCGCCAACAGCACGCCCGCCAACAAAGTCAAGCGCCATTCCCGGTCGCTCAAAGCCCTGATCGTCGGCCACCGCCGGCCGAACGCAAGAGGCGCAAGGAGCGCGGCGGCGAAGCCGTTGCGCCAAAATGCGATCGCCAACGCCGGAGCGGCAGTTGCGGCGATCAATGGCCCGGACGTCGACACCGCGCACACGGCCACGACAATCAAAGCGAAATCGGTCTGCGACGGTGCCGCCAACTCACTCGGCGACGATGTCGCTACCTGGCTCACTGCCTCATCATCTCAAGGCGACGTCCGCCCCTTCGTTCGCGGCGCCGCCACGACGCGCCATAACCTAGGCGGCGATTCGAACGTATGTTCTAATGGGTCACGGGAGGTGCGACATGCGTTGGGAGTCGATGCGGGTGGGCCAGTCGTCGCCTGCCAAAAGCGGCGAAGCGAGCATGCTTTCGCCTGAGTTGACCCTGTTCGACGAGGCGCCCGTCGTCCGTACGTTCGACTCCCCGCACTTCGCTGGCATGACCTTTTACGAGGTGCGGGCGAAATCCATCATCAACAAAGTGCCTACGGCTTCGCGGGTTCCGTTCAACTGGACCATCAACCCGTATCGCGGCTGCTCGCACGCCTGTCGCTACTGCTTCGCCCGCAACACTCACACCTACCTCGATCTCGACGCCGGCCTCGACTTCGACACCAAGGTCGTGGTGAAGGTCAACGCTGCCGAGTTGCTGCGTCGAGAACTTGCCAAGCCAACCTGGCGCGGCGAGCCGATCGCGATGGGCACCAACGTCGATTGCTATCAAAGAGCCGAAGGGCGCTATCGGCTCATGCCCGCAATCATCAGCGCCTTGACAGAACACGCAAACCCGTTTTCCATCCTTACCAAAGGCTCTTTGATACTGCGCGATCTTGATTTGCTGCGCTCCGCAACCCACGTCACCGAGGTGTCGACGGCGGTCTCGGCCGGATTCCTCGATCAAGACCTGTGGCGCGAGATCGAGCCGGGTACACCGAGCCCCGCGAAACGGCTCGACGTGTGCGGCACTCTCAACGCCGCGGGTGTGCGCTGTGGCGTGTTGATGGCACCGATCCTGCCGGGCCTCACCGACTCCCCCGAGCAGCTGGCGGCGACCGTCGCCGCGATCGCGCGAGCGGGCGCGCGTTACGTCACCCCGATCGTGTTGCACCTGCGTCCTGGCAGCCGCGCGTGGTTTATGAGTTGGCTCGTCAACGCACATCCTCAGCTGGTGCCGATGTACGAGCGTCTCTACGCGCGCTCCGCCTACGCGCCGAAATCTTTGCAAGACGAAATCCTCGACCAAGTACACGAGCTCGCTCGCGCGGCAGGCCTCAATCAACCGAGCGCGAAACCCACTGGCGGCCCTCACCGCACGAAACCGACGGCCAAACCCGCGCAGCTCGAACTGATGCCGCTCGAGCCCGGGTCGCCCTCATGATGAGCGCGGCTCGAAAGAGCCCCGCGTGCGTCGTCCTCGATATCGACGGCGTGCTCGCCGACGTCCGGCATCGCCTGCATTTTGTCGCGCGCAAACCGAAGAATTGGGCGGCATTCTTCGCGGCGGCCGAGCTCGACGTCCTGCTCGTTGCGGGGGCAGATTTTGCCCGGACGGCGGCGAAAACACACACGCTCGTGTACCTCACCGGCCGCCCTGAGCGCATCCGCGCGGCAACGCTCGCGTGGCTGCGCAGGCACAACTTGCCCGAAGGCAGACTTCTCATGCGGGCCGACGGCGACCATCGCCCCGCCGCGATCCTCAAACGCCAACAGTTACTGGCGCTTCGTACCGAGTTCGACGTGGAGTTGGTGGTCGACGACGACCCGGTCGTCGTGGAGGCCGCAACGAAGGCGGGCTTTGCGGTTAGGCTCGCCGACTGGATGCCTCGCGACAGCCATGCCTTGCGCGAAGCGCAAGAGCGCGAGGGCCGAACTTAGCTCTCGTAGACCGACACCGGCGGACAACTGCACATCAGGTTGCGGTCTCCGTAAGCACCATCGATCCGCGCGACCGGTGGAAAGTACTTGTTTTCACGGACGGCAGCAACCGGGAACACCGCGGTTTCACGCGAGTAGGTGTGCTTCCACTCGCCGGCAATCGCTGCCACCGTGTGCGGAGCGTTGCGCAACGGGTTGTCGTTTCGGTCCCACTCCCCCGAGCTGACTTTCGCGATTTCGCCGCGAATCGCGACCATCGCGTCGATGAAGCGGTCGAGTTCGCCGAGGTCTTCCGACTCAGTCGGTTCGATCATCAACGTGCCCGCGACCGGAAACGACATCGTCGGCGCGTGGAAGCCATAGTCGATAAGGCGTTTGGCGACGTCGTCGACCGTGATTCCGCTTTCTTTCGTGAGGTCGCGCAGGTCGATGATGCACTCGTGCGCCACGAGGCCGTTCTTGCCGGTGTAGAGAATCGGATATGAGCCGGCAAGTCGGCGCGCAATGTAATTTGCCGCCGCGATCGCTGTTTGCGTCGCTCGGCGCAAACCGTCGGCGCCCATGAGCCTGATGTAGGCCCATGAAATCGGCAGCACGCCAGCGGAGCCGAACGGTGAACCGGCGACGGGACCGGCGGCGCTTCGCGGGCCGGCCTCAGGAGTCGACGGATGATTCGGCAGGAACGACGCGAGATGTGCTCGCACACCGAGCGGCCCGACGCCTGGACCACCTCCCCCGTGCGGGATGCAAAACGTCTTGTGCAGGTTGAAGTGTGAGACGTCGGCGCCGAACTTGCCGGGCCGCGCGAGGCCGACGAGCGCGTTCAAATTCGCACCGTCGACATACACCTGCCCACCGGCACCGTGCACCATCGAGCACACATCGCCGATTGTCGGCTCGAAAACGCCGTGCGTCGACGGGTAGGTCACCATAATGGCCGCGATTTTCCCAGCGTGCTCGGCAATCTTGGCGCGTAGGTCGTCGAGGTCGATATTTCCGTTCGGATCGCACGCCACGACGACGACGCGCATTCCGGCCATCACCGCGCTCGCCGCGTTCGTGCCGTGGGCCGACGCCGGAATCAGGCACACCGTACGATCGACGTCATTGCGCGCGAGGTGGTATTGGCGGATCGCGAGCAAGCCAGCGAGTTCACCTTGCGAACCAGCGTTGGGCTGGACGGAAACAGCGTCGTAGCCGCTGAGATCAGCCAGCCACGACTCAAGTGAACGGATCAATCGCAGGTACCCACTCGCTTGGTCGAGAGGCGCGAACGGGTGGATGTCGGCGAACCCGGGCCAGCTGATTGGTTCCATTTCCGTGGTGGCATTGAGCTTCATGGTGCACGAGCCGAGCGGAATCATCGATCGGTCGAGGGCAACGTCTTTGTCGGCGAGCCGCCGCAAGTAGCGCAGCATCGCGGTCTCCGACCGGTACCGGTGGAACACCTCGTGCGTCAGGAAGTTCGACGTCCGTTGAAATACCGGGTCGTACTCGGCTGGGTAAGTCGATGCCGTCGCGTCTAGCTCAACAGGCGATGCCTCGACACCGAAAGACGCCAGCACAGCGGCAACATTCGATGGTGCCGTGGTCTCGTCGCAGCTGATGGAGACAGTGTCCGCGCTGACGAGCCGCACATTGATGTGCCGCTCCAGCGCGGCTTCGACTACCTCGGCCGCTCGGCCTGGTACGTCGACCGTCACCGTGTCAAAAAACGGCTCTTTCGACATGGCAAACCCTTGGGCACCGAGGTGCCTGGCGAGCGCGGACGCCTGACCATGCACGCGCCGCGCGATCGTGCGCAAGCCTTCAGGACCGTGGTACACGGCGTACATCGCCGCGACGACGGCGAGCAATACCTGCGCCGTACAAATGTTGCTCGTCGCCTTTTCTCTTCTGATGTGCTGTTCGCGTGTTTGCAATGCGAGTCGGTAAGCGGGCCGACCCTCGGCGTCAACGGAAACACCGACGAGACGTCCGGGCAACGAACGAGCAAGTGACTGGCGCACCGACATGAACCCGGCGTGCGGGCCGCCAAACCACAGAGGGACGCCGAAACGCTGACTCGATCCGACAGCGATGTCGGCACCCCACTCCCCCGGCGGGCGAAGCAACGTGAGCGCCAGCAGGTCAGTGGCCGCGCAGACCAGAGCGCCCGTGTCATGCGCCTGCCGCACGACCTCGGCAAAATCACGCACCGCGCCACTCGTGCCGGGGTATTGCACCAACACACCGAAGCAGTCGCCGGGCAGGCCGTCTCGCAGGTCGGTAACGGAGACATCGATGCCCAGCGGCACGGCGCGTGTACGTATCACGGCGATGGTTTGCGGCAGCACGTCGGCGTCCACGCAAAATCGTTGACTTGTCGACTTAGAGCTACGTCGGCATAGCGCCATAGCTTCCGCGGCGGCCGTTGGCTCGTCGAGCAACGACGCGCCCGCGACCGGCAACGCCGTGAGATCGGAAACCATCGTCTGGAACGCCAGCAAAGCCTCGAGCCGACCCTGCGAGATCTCCGGCTGGTACGGCGTGTAGGCGGTGTACCACGCGGGATTCTCCAGCAGGTTTCGCTTGATGACGCCAGGAGTGAACGTGTTATAGAAGCCGAGCCCGATCATCGAAGTCATCACCGAGTTCGCCGCGGCCAGCTCCCGCAATTCAGCGAGCACCTCGACTTCGGTAGCGGCCGGGGGCACCGTTGACCGACGTCCGGGATCGTCTCTGATCGACGGCGGAAGCGCATCCTCGACGAGGTCATCGAGCGAGCCGTAACCAATGACCGCGAGCATCTTCGCGAGCGCGTCGCTTCCCGGCCCGATGTGTCGATCGGCGAATGGCCCGCTGGCAAGCGGAATGGTTTCCGCAAACGAACCTGCGGAGTCGGAATGGTCGATCATGCTCACGGGTAGCCTCCGCGGACGTCGGGGCGGGCTCCCCTGGACGGGAAGCGTTCGGCCTCCCCCTCTGTCATCGGCACCTGAGAGCTTCACCGCCGCGTTGAGAGTTCACACGCGACAGCTTGCACCGTCGGCGGCGCGTCGTCGGACGCACACTTTCCAGAGTCGCCTCGCCCGCGCGGTCGCTTGGCCTGAGAGATTCCGGGGAGGTTGCTCCTTCGGCGCCTCACGCTGGTTGCGCGAGGGCTCTCCCGCACGGGGTCGTCGGCATCTTCAACCGTAGCAGCGCCGACCTGGAGAACCGCACACACGCGCGCGCACAAAACGCGAGGGCTTACAAAATTTGCTTCGCCGCCCGCCAAGATTCGTGCGCGCGGCGCGCAGATGCTCAGCCGGTGCGGCGTGCGCGACGACGCGCTAGTTCGTCGTCGTGGTGGGCGACATGGTCGCCTTCAACGTCACCGTCAGGTCGTTCGCTCGGCAGTTCGGCGAGCGTGCCCTCGACTTCGCGCACAACGCGGCCTACCGCGATCCCGAATACACCTTGGCCGCCCTGGACGAGGTCGACGACCTCGTCGGCTGACGTGCACTCATAGACGCTGGCGCCGTCGCTCATAAGCGTGATCTGCGCGAGGTCGTCAACGCCGCGAGCACGAAGGTGCTGCACCGCGGCTCGGATGTTTTGCAACGAAACTCCGGTGTCGAGGAGGCGCTTGACAACCTTCAAAACGAGGATGTCGCGAAACCCGTAGAGCCGCTGCGACCCTGACCCGCTGGCGGCGCGAACGGTCGGCTCGACGAGGCCGGTGCGCGCCCAGTAGTCGAGCTGGCGGTAGGTAATGCCGGCAACCACGCACGCGGTCGGGCCTCGGTAGCCGACGCCCTCGTCGACCTGACGCATGTCGTCGGCGAACAGCGTGCCTTGCTCTGAACGCGGAAGCCGCTCCCCACTGTTCGCGTACGCCGATTCGCCGGCCTCCGGTTGGCCCGAGTGCGGCTCATCTGACCACGGTTGGCCGGGCAGTGGCTGGCCGATCAGTGAATCGCCCTCCCGTGGATCCTGAGGTGCGGCGTCGATGGGCGCCGGCTGGCCGGGCGGAGTCAACACCGACCGTGCGGAGCCGCGATCTTCGATCGTCGAGCCGGGCACCGGCGCCTCACCATTGCTCCCCATGGGTAGGCCTCCTCGTCGAAGTCGCCGCCGATCCCACCTGGCCGATCTAACCAGCCGATCTCACCAGATGCTGATCGAGACGTGTGTAAACCGGTCCGCATTCCGGCTCGACCTTCACGCTAGAGAGGCCCGGGCCGCGAGTCAACGCGACGCGCGGACCACACAAATCTCGGTACTCTCGACCTCCACTTTAGGCTGATCTAGCCTTCGTGGAGCAGCTCAACCTTGCGTCGTGCCGAAGTCGTCAGGCGAGATCGAATCGAGGAACTCACGGAACTTCTCGACTTCGTCCTCGTCTTCTTGCTCGTGCGGAATTTCTATGCCGGCCTCGTCGAGCACAGCCTCGGCACCAAAGATCGTCGTACCCGTGCGCAGCGCCAGTGCGATCGCGTCGCTCGGCCGCGCGCTGACTTCATGCCCGTCTTCGAATACCAGCTCGGCATAGAAAACGTTGTCGCGCATCTCGCTGATGCGCACGGCACTCAGCTTGGCGCCGAGCGCGGCGAGCACGTCGCGCATGAGGTCGTGCGTGAGTGGCCGCGGTGGCACGACTCCCTGTTGCGCGAACGCGATGGCGGTAGCCTCGACGGCCCCGATCCAGATAGGCAAGTAGCGGTCGCCTTCGACCTCTCGCAGTAAGACGATGGGCTGGTTCGTCGGCAGCTCGACCCGAACTCCCACAACCTGTAGTTCGTTCATCTCCACCGCCTGCCGTCACAGCCCGGCATCCGCCGTTCTTTACGGTACACCGGGAGCGGACGCCGACCAGCCGTCAAACGCGAGCTCGTTCGCGAGGGCCTACCGATTCGCCCCGCAGGCACAACCCATCAACGACTCAGACCTGGACGAAGCCTCGCCTTGACCAGGGCGGCGTGCAAGCGCACGGAAAGTGACGCTAGTTCGCGCGCCACCTCCTCAGCTCTGGCACGGGCTTCGGGGTTGCGCTGACGAACGAGTGGTGTGACGACTTGCTCGACCAACCCGACCTCTCGGTCGGCCGCGGCCTTGAAAGCTCGAAGATGTCTTGGCTCGATGCCGAAGCGCGCCATCTCGGCGACCGTCTTCGCCACCGCGAGCGCGGTGCCGTCGTAGTGGCTGCTGCCCGGACGCGGCGACACGAGTTGGAACTGCTCCAACGTCGCCAGCGCGGACTCGTCGATCTCAGCGGCTTCAAGCAATTCCTTGCGCGACAGGCGAACGTCGCCCGGGTCCTTGGCGAACGCCTCCGGACCCGGCATTCCTTCGGCCGATGTCAACGCCGGCGGCACTCGCGGGCCGGAGCGCGCATGGTCGGCGGGCTCCAGGCCCCGGTCGAGCGCTTCGAGATGCTCTTTGATCACCCGGAGGGGAAGGTAGTGATCTCGCTGGGCGGTCAGCACGTAGCGCAGGCGCTGGACGTCGGCGTGGGAGAACTTGCGATAGCCGGCCGACGTCCGCTCTGGCTCAACCAAACCTTCAGCCTCAAGAAACCTGATCTTCGAAATCGTGACGTCAGGGAAGTCAGCGCGAAGCAGCGACAAGACCTCGCCGATGGAAAACAGGGCTCGCGATGCCGATCGGGCGCTCATCAACGCTGGTCACTCGGTCTCTGCGTCGGGAGCGGGCGCGGCGGCGACGGTGCGCGCCTTGGTCAAGAACACCAGCCGGAACTTACCGATCTGCACTTCGTCGCCGCTTTGAAGCACGGTTTCGTCGATGCGCTGCCTGTTGACGTACGTGCCGTTAAGGCTTCCGACGTCGCGTACGACGAACCCCTCGGCGGCCTTACGAAACTCCGCATGCCGGCGTGACACCGTCACGTCATCGAGAAAAATGTCACTTTCTGGATGGCGGCCCGCGGTCGTGACCTCGGCGTCGAGAAGGAAGCGGCTGCCGGCGTTGGGCCCGCGACGAACGACCAACAACCCCGCGCCGGGCGGCAGCGCCTCGAGGGCGGCTTGGTCGGCGGCGTATTCCTCGTCAGGCGGCACCGGTTCTACTGCGTCGAGGCCCGCGATCGACATCGTGGACGTCGCGTCGATCCCGCGCTCTGGAGGCACGGGCTGGCCGGGGCGGCTCAGCGCACTGCCGCAATTCGCGCAAAAGCGGGCATGGTCAGGGTTCTCGTGGCCGCACTGCGTGCAAAAGACCGTAGGCATCGACTGGTGAGCCTCCCCGACCTCGACGACGTCATTCCGATTCGGAAACTACCTTGCCTGACTACCGCGTGCTTGCCCGACTACCGCATGTTGCTGACCTCCGTGCGCGCCCGGAGTCACCCGCCCAGCCGACACGACACCCGGGCCGTCTCGCTCGCGGCCATCTGGTTAGGTGACCTCAGGTAGAGGTTGACGGTTAGCGAAACCTATGCGCCCGGCGGCTTCTGGTCAACTCGGGACCTCTCCGGGGTCACGGTTCAGCCTGCACGGTTCAACCCGCACGGTGCGGCCACCCGCGACCGGCTTTCCCGACTTCAGCCTCCCGCGACGAGCTTGCCGTACGCGGCCGCGTCAAGCAGGTCGTCGACGTTCGCCTGGTCGTTCGGCCGAATCTCGACCATCCAGCCGTCTCCGTAGGGGTCGGCGTTGACCAGCTCCGGTCTCGCGTCGAGCACGTCGTTGCGAGCGACGACCTCGCCCGACACCGGCGCGTAAACATCAGACACGCTTTTCGTCGACTCGACCTCGCCGAACGGTTGGCCCGCCTCTACCCGCGCGCCGACCTCCGGAAGCGTGACGAACACAATGTCGCCCAGCGCCTGTTGCGCGTGATCGGTGATCCCGATCCTGACTCCGCCTTCGACGGCCTTCACCCACTCGTGCTCAGCCGTATAGCGCAGGTCATCGGGTATCACACGAACCTCCGGTCGGGAAAGGATGCGTCACTTCAGTTCGCCGTTGACGGCGAGGTCGCCGGGCGAGCGTACTCAGGCGGCGTCACAAGATGCAACGACGTGATCCGCACATTCTGATGCTGGGTTACCGCCCCGTTCGCCTCTTTGCTCTTCAGGGTGTCGAGGACGCCGCCCGGGATTGCCATGGCCTGCGCCAGCGTTGGTGGATCGCCGATGGCGAGGACGTCGTACGGCGGAGCAAGCGTCGTGCCGTCGACGACGATGCCCCGCCCGCCTTGCACGTCGACGAAATAGCTGCTTGCAACCAATCTCACGGCGGACCCATCACCACCCCGGATCTCCACGGCTTCGGCTCCGGCGTCACGCAGCTCCTCCAGCGCATCGAGCAGGACGTCGGCGGTCACGTTGTTTCGAGGATCGCTGATGCGCAGCTCGATTCCGGGGCCCGTCGCGCCCACGGTTCCAGCAAGGATCCGAAGCGTGGTGGCTCGCTGCTGCGCTTCCTCCAACGCGGCCTCCGTCTGGCCGGTGCCGCCGGTGAGCTTGGCTAGTGCCTGCTGCTCGTCGGCGATCTGCGACTGAAGCTGTTCAGATTTCGCCGAGAGGTTGTCAAGAACGTCGATCAAATCAGCTTGCCTGGCCGACGACAGGCCGGTGTTCGCCTGGCTGTGCACTTGGGTGACGAAGGCGAAACCGAGCAAAGCGCACAACAACGCCACCAGGATCTGCGCCCGGGTGGCCCTCGGCTTGCCGAGGTGAAGTAGCAGCGCGAGGCCGGTTGGGCGCTTGCCAGCGGAAGACGCTCCGGAATCGGGGGACGCACCATCGGCTGTGCCGGCGGCGGTATCGGCGTCCGCCGTCACGCTGCTCTCGCCGTCCGGGTCGATGTCGCTGTTGTGGTCCATCTCGCCCCTGGTCGCGAGTGCTCGCGGGGGTGCGTTGGAATTCGCACGAGCGGGCTTGTCGGTCATGCGCGAAACAGGTGGCGGCGAATCGCCGCGGCGTTGGAGAAGATACGGATTCCCAAGACCACGACGACCGCGGTCGAGAGTTGGCTGCCGACACCGAGCTGGTCGCCGAGGAAAACGATGAGCGCGGCAACCAGGACGTTGGCGACGAACGACACCACGAACACCTTGTCGTCGAAGATGCCGTCGAGGATAGCCCGCAAAGCGCCGAACACGGCATCGAGCGCGGCGACCACCGCGATCGGCAGGTATGGCTGCAATCCGACGGGAACGGTCGGATGCAGCAGCAACCCAAGGATCACGCCGATGGCGAGTGCGAGACCTGCGATCACTGGTTTCCCAACGGTTGGGCGTAGTGGACGACCTGATTGGCCGCCGAGGGAAGCGTAAGGCGTTCGTGCGTCGTCACGCGAAAACCGAGCCCGTAGACCTGATGCCAGTTTCGGTACAGCGACGCGGTTTGTGTGCTCGAGAACCTGTCGCGCAAATCAGGCGGGCCGATCGCGTCGATGAGATAAGGCGCGGTGAGAGGTCGGTAGTCGACGAGGATGGCCTGCCCGGCTTCGCGGATCGCGGTCAGTGTGGTGAGCCGCTGACCGTTGACCGCGATCGCCTCGGCTCCGCTCGCGAACAGGGCGTCCACGACCGCCTGAATGTCGCGGTCGTAGATCATGCCGAGCGAGCCCGAGACGTCAGCGCCGTCCGCGTCGTCCAGCCGCACTTCGAGGCCAGGTCCGGCAACCGCACGCCCGCCGGTGACGACATCCAGTTGATCGATCTCGGCCTGCAACTGGGAGCCGCGGCCGGTGGCGTTGAGTGCCGCGCTTCGAGCCGACTGCACCGACGCGCGCAACGCGTCGAGGCTTTGGCGTGCCCGGTCGGTGCGCGAGGTCAGGTCGTCGATTTGCGCGATGAGCTGCTTACGGTCGCGCTTCGCGGCGTCCGCGCCGCGGTGCGTGGCCACCGCGGACGTCGCGAAAAGCGCGCCCGCAAGTCCGAGCACGACGGCTACCAACAGCGTCGCCGTCCGCCGCGACCGCCCGAGTTTCGACGTACCTGGTTCGACGGGGGCGGTCGCGCGCCGGTTGGCGGCCTCGACATAGCCCTGGTCGATCGCGTTCGTCGTCAGGTCGACGAGCAGCGACATCGAGGCGTCGACCCGCGGCCGCGCGCGCTGATCCGATGGAGATGACGACGTCAGCTGCCTGCCCCTTCGACGACCGCGGCCCATTCGTCAATGAGCGCGGTGGCGGCATCGGGATCGTGGGCCTCAGCCCACAAATGTGTCACGGCCTCAGCGGGATCGGGCAGGACGAGCGCCCAGCGTCCGTCGTCCTCGACGACGCGCACGCCATCGGTGGTGTCGAGCCGGCGTTCACCCGCCGCTTCGACCACTGAGCGCATCACCATGCCCTTCGCCGCCCACGGGGTGGGTACCGACCTGCGAGCAACATGCGCCTGCGGGATGCGCGCGTCGATCTGGCTCAGGGTGAGCTTGGTGCGCGCCACGAGCCCGGTGAGCCTGACGAACGCGGCTATTCCGTCGATGGCGTTGCTGAATTCCGGGACGACGAAACCACCGCGCCCGTCTCCGGCGAAGATGACGTCGTCGGCTTCCGCTGCCTTGGTCAGCTCGTCAGGCGACGTCGAAGCCCACCGTATCGTCGCGCGATGGAATTGCGCGACCTGCTCGGCGACGCGTGTGGTGGTGACGGGCAGCGCGATGCTGCCGCTGTGCCGCTCGGCGGCGACGAGATCCATCAACACCAGCAAGGCGCGATCGTCGTGCACGATGACACCGCGTTCGTCGACGAGCGAGATTCGTTCGCCGATCGGGTCGAAGCGCACACCGAACGCGGCACGAGACGACGCCACCAACTCGCCGAGCCGCTCGAGCGCTCGCATGTGCTCGGCGAGGGTTTCCGTGGGCGACATCTCGTCGAGCCGATTGTTCACTGTCAAAACGTCGAGCCCAATGCGGCCGAGCAGCGCGGGGAGCGCCAATGACGCCGTACCGCCCGCGGTATCGATGACCACCCTGAGGCCGGCCTCGGGCACCCCGGTTGTGTCAACGCAGCGCAGCACCTCTTGCGAATAGTCTTCGAGAGTGCGAGATGGATAGGTGAGGTCGGCGATCTCGCCTGGGAACGCGCGACGAAATTCCTGGCGAGAAAACACTCGTTCAAGTTTTCGTTGCGCGGCAGGCGAAAGGTCGGCACCGCGCTCATCGAGAATCATGATGTCGACGCTTTGCGGGTCGGCCGGCGTCGTGCGGATCATGATGCCACCCGCCGAATCGCTGTGGGCGATTTCGAATCTGCTAACCGGCGCGGGTGCGGCTTCGAGGTCGCGCACATTGATTGCACTAGCGGTGAGCGCACTGATGACCGCGCGTTTAAGAGCGCGCGCCGCCCGAGAGACGTCGCGCGATGCCGTGACGACGTCGCCTTTCTTCAACGTCGTGGCATACGCCGACGCAAGCCGGACGGCGAGTTCAGGGGTGATCTCGACATTGACCAGGCCGGAAACACCGCGCGGGCCGAAGAGATTGCGTTGGCCGCGCGACTCCCAGATAACGCTCGTGTTGACGAGGGCACCCGCTTCGATTGTCTTGAACGGGTAGACGCGGACCCCTGAGGAGATGAACGCCTCCTCCTCGACGACGCATTCGTCTCCGATGACGGCGCCTTCTTCGATGCGCGCTCCGCGCATGATGTCGGTGTTCTTGCCGATGATGCACCCGCGAAGGTTGGTCTGCGGGCCGATGAATACGTTGTCGTGCACGACCGCGCGATGCAGGAAAGCCGAGCTCTTCACGACAACGTTGCTGCCGAGAACGGTGTATTCGCGAAGCTCGGCACCACCATCGACTTTCGCGTAGTCGCCGATGAAAAGCGGCCCTTTCAGAATCGCTTCGGGATCGACATCGGCGCCTTCGGACACCCATACGCCGGGCATCATTTCAAATCCGTCGATTTCGACGTCGACTTGGCGGTTTAATACGTCGGCGTGCACCTGAAGGAGGCTTTCAAGGGTGCCGACGTCTTCCCAGTAGGCATCGGCAATATAGCCGTAGACAGGCGCGCCGAGTTGGAGCAGTCTCGGGAAGACCTCTTGCGACCAGTCTACCGGCTCGCCAGCCGCGACGTGGTCGAATATCTCGGGTTCCATCATGTAGATGCCGGTATTGACGGTGTCGGAAAACACCTGACCCCACGTCGGTTTCTCGAGAAATCGCTCGATGCGGCCGTCGTCGCCGGTGATGACGATGCCGAACTCTAACGGATTTTGCACGCGTTTGAGCGCGACCGTGACCAATGATTGGTTGGCCCGGTGGAAGCGCGCCATCTCAGTGAGATCGATGTCGGTGAGCGCGTCGCCCGAGATGACGAGGAATGTGCCGTCGCGAAGCTCATCTTCAGCGTTCTTAACGCTCCCCGCTGTACCGAGCGGCTTTTCCTCGGTGGCGTAACGCAAGTGCATGCCGAGTTCGTCGCCGTCGCCGAAATAGTTGCGGATCAGCGAGGCGAGAAACTGCACTGTGACGACCGTGTCGGTGAAACCGTGCTTGCGCAGGAGGCGCAAGACATGTTCCATGATCGGGCGGTTCACCACAGGCAGCAGCGGCTTGGGCTGGTTCGCCGTCATCGGCCGAAGCCGGGTGCCCTCGCCGCCTGCCATGACAACCGCCTTCATCCCGGCGGTTATCGCCGCCGACGGCGCCGGTGGCCCGGCTGTCATACCGACGCCTCCTCGGTCTTGCCGTGCCCCCGACGAAAGTCGCGGCTACTCATGGGAGTGTGGTCGCCGTCCGACGCTCGAACCAGCCGATAAGCCTGCAGTGCGTACAAACCGCCGGCGTACCAATACAAGGCGGCTCCCCAGATGGCGAACGCCCAGCCGATCACGCGCGCGACGTGGTTCGCGGTCGCGTGACCGTCGCCGAGCAGCAGAAGGGGTAGCGCGTAGAGCAAGCAGAACGTGGCCGCCTTGCCAAGGTAGTGCACCGGGAGCGCGGGCCCGTATCCATGTCTTTTCAGGATCGGAGGGAACACGAGAAGAACGACGTCGCGACCGAGCAGCAGACCGACGAGCCACCACGGCATGATGTCACGGATGCCGAGCGCGGCGACTGTAGCGACGATGTAGAGCCGGTCGGCCGCGGGATCGAGTAACTGACCGAGTCGGCTGGTTTGGTTGAGTAGCCGCGCCAACTTGCCGTCGAGCCAGTCGGTGATGCTGCTGACTGCCAAGACGACCACTGCCCAGCCGTCCGCCTCAGGCCCCAAGGCCAACCACAAGAACAGCGGGACGCCCAGGAGCCGAAGCACACTCAACGCGTTCGGCACCGTCGCTACGCGCCGCGGTGCTGGTGTGCTCACCTTGGTCGTCCCTCCCGCCGCCCCTTTGCCGCGATCGAGGCCGCTGTGCGCGAAGCACTGGTCGCCTACGACCGGCCAGCGCAGGAGCCGCCGGGACGCGGTCGTGCAACCCGAGCGGCAACACCCTTCGCGTTTGCTTCATTCAGCCTATGCGCTTCGAGCGGGCTCATCGGCGTGGCTGGCGCTTGACCCACATGCGCGTCGTGCCACGACGAAGCAGAAGGGCGATCGCGTGCGGCAAGACATCGAAGTAGATCACCTACCAGCCCACCGCCCGACTCCCACGCCAAAGAACACGACAGCCAAACCCACAAACGTAGGTTCGGCTGTCGCCGATGTCTTGAGACATCACACTGTCGGGACGACAGGATTTGAACCTGCGACCCCTTGACCCCCAGTCAAGTGCGCTACCAAGCTGCGCCACGTCCCGGTATTCCGACCCCCGACGATATCGCACCCGCGGGATCGCCGGTGACCGAGCAGGGGCGTCAGCGTCGTCCGGCGTGCTTGCCTCTCCTGCCCTTTTGCCCGGCACGCGCATTGCGCGAATCGCGCACGCGCACGGAAATCTCGACGGGAGTGCCCGGGAAGCCGAAGTCTTCGCGAAGCCGTCGTTCGACGAAGCGGCGGTACGTGGCCTCGAGGAATCCGGTCGCGAAGAGCACGAAGCGCGGCGGCTGGACGCCCGCCTGGGTCGCGAACAGCACCTTCGGCTGCCTGCCGCCGCGCACGGGTGGCGGGGTCGCGGCGATCAACTCGGTCAGCCAGGCGTTCAATCGTGACGTAGGAATTCTCGTGCCCCAACCGTCGAGCGCGAGTTCCAAGGCAGGGGTGAGCTTTTCGATCGCGCGGCCAGTCTTGGCCGAGATGTTCACTCGGGGTGCCCACGAGACGTGGTGCAACTGGCGCTCGATCTCGATGTCGAGGCGCTCTCTTCGGTAGTCGTCGAGCAGGTCCCATTTGTTGAACGCAAGCACCAGCGCGCGGCCGGCCTCGACCACCATCTCGATGATGCGAAGGTCTTGTTCGGTAAGAGATTCACTCGCGTCGACAAGGACGACAGCCACCTCTGCTTCGCGCAACGCCGTCGCGGTGCGCAGGCTCGCGTAGTACTCCGCTCCCGACGCTTCGCGGACTCGGCGCCGAATTCCCGCTGTATCGACAAATCGCCAAGTCACCCCGGCGAGGTCGACGAGCGAGTCGACCGGATCGCGGGTGGTGCCCGCCATCGCGTCGACCACGGCTCGCTGCTCGCCCGTCAGTTTGTTGAGCAAGCTCGACTTGCCGACGTTCGGCCGCCCGAGCAGAGCCACCCGGCGGGGTCCGCCGCGTCGTCCTTCGACCAGCGTCGGGGTCGTCGGCGAAGCGTCGGCGAGGGTGTCGACGATGACGTCGAGGAGGTCGCCGCTGCCCCGCCCGTGTAAGGCACTGACCGGATTCGGCTCGCCAAGACCTAGACTCCACAGGCTCGACGCGTCAGCTTCACCGTGCGCCGAGTCGACCTTGTTCGCGGCGAGGATCACCGGCTTGCGGGCCCGGCGCAAGGCACGTGCCACCGTCTCGTCTGTGTCGGTCGCGCCAACGGCGGCATCGACGACCATGACGACGACATCAGCGGCAGCCGCCGCGATTTCGGCCTGTTCCGACACTTGAGCCTGGAGCCCCCTGGCATCAGGCTCCCAACCGCCCGTGTCGATCAACGTGAAGGCGCGCCCGCGCCACTCGGCGTCGTAAGCGACCCGATCGCGCGTAACGCCCGGCACGTCTTCGACCACCGCCTCCCGGCGCCCGAGGATGCGGTTCACCAGTGTCGACTTGCCAACATTCGGTCGCCCGACGACTGCGACCACGGGCACAATGCCAGGCCAGTCCTCGACCTCAACATCGACCTCAACGTCAGCTCCAGTAGCGTCAGCCTCAACCTGGCCGTCAGCCGTGGGCTCTGCCGGACTGTGCGCGAATACCCGATTGTCTTCGCCCCTCATCGGCAGACCGCCATCGGCGCCGCCCAAGGCATTGCGGGCGACATCGGCGCCGCCCAAGGCATTGCCTGCGTCGTCCGATCTCATCGCCGTTCCCCGCTGATCGAATCGAGCGAGTGACTCGGGATCACGCCGGTCTTCTCCCGGACGACGTCTAAGACCGCGGCCACTACCTCGCTTGCTGTCATCGCGGAGGAATCCAAGGAGTACGCGTCGACAGCCTGGTTGAGGGGTGACGTTTGGCGACTCGAATCGAGGCGGTCGCGTCGATCGAGATCAGCTCTGACGTCGAGCACGCTGCTCCCCGCGCTATGCGCCTCGAGTGCGCGTCGCGACGCGCGAACGTCAGCGGCGGCGGTAAGAAAGATCTTGACGGGAGCGCCAGGACAGACAACAGTGCCGATGTCTCGGCCCTCGACCACAATTCCTCCGCGACCGATAATGGCGCGCTGCCGGGCGACGAGTTCGTGCCGCACCTCGGGTATGGCGCTCACCGCGCTCACCGCCGCGGTAACGTCGGCCTGCCTGATCGCGGTGGTGACGTCCCTGCGCCCGACCACCACGCTCAAACGATGTGGATCGGTCGAAACAACGAACTCGAACGTCGCAAGCCTGGCCACGACGCCTACCGGATCGTCGGGTTCTATCCCGCCTTCGAGCACCCACCACGTCAGCCCCCGATACATCGCACCCGTATCGAGATAGCGCAAGTCCAACGCTCGGGCGACACCACGCGCCACCGTCGACTTACCGGACCCGGAAGGTCCGTCGATGGCGATTACGAGCATGGAAGCGTCGCGGTGGACTGTCACGGGTCCAGGGTCTCAGGTCTTGCGCACGAGTCCGGCGGCGGAGGTCGATCGTTCGCCCAGCTGGCTCCGCGTTGAGCCGGGCGGGAAGCCCCATGGCGTCGCGGGCTGTCATCGACATCGTGACATGCGGCTCTCCCCCAAACTCGACTCACGGCTAGAACGCTTTGTCGACTTGAAGATTTAGATAGCTGTCGGGCTACGGATAAATCTGCCAACCGGCATCATGCACGCAAGCGATCAACGAGACCACGACGTCCTCTCGCACCTCGAGCTCGACGACGCCAACCGCTCGGCCGGGTTCGTGTTCGACGTGGACGTCTTCAACATTTATCCCCGCGTCGGCCAACGTGCGCAACAGCGCCGCGAGTTCGCCTGGAGCGTCTCGAACAATGACGGGGACCGTAGCGAAGCCGGCCGCCATCTCGCCGCGCTTGACCGGAACCCGTAGCCGGCCTGCGACACCGGCGCGCAAAGTCGCCGTCAACGCGGCGACGCGCGCGCTGTCGCCAGACGCTATGCGCTCAAGGTCAGCGGCGGTGCGCGCCACATCAGCGGCGAACGCGGCGAGGGCCGTCGCCAAGTGGCGAGCGTTAGCGACCAAGATCTGAGTCCAGAGTGTCGCGTCTCCGGCCGCGACCCGCGTTGTGTCATGCAGGCCGGTGCCGCCCAACGCGACCGTGGCGTCCGGACTGTCGACGAGCTGTGCCGCCAGGAGCGACGCCACGAGATGGGGCAGGTGGGAGACAGTCGCCAGTGCCGCATCGTGCGAATCAGCGCTCATATGCACCGGCACGGCCCCGCAGGCCGCGACGAGCGCCCGCACGTCAGCGATGGCCTGGGGTGTGGCCACGGGAGTTTCGGTGATCACCCAAGGACGGCCCACGAAGAGATCGCTGCGCGCGGCGGCCGGGCCCGAGCGCTCACGCCCAGCCACCGGATGGCTGCCGACGTACCGGCTGAAATCGACGCCAAGCGACTCAGCCTGAGCTTGAGGCTCAGCCTTAGCGGACGCCACATCTGTATACGTCCGGGCGAGGTCGAGCCTCTGGAGTCGTAGCAGTTCAGCGCCGACCACACCTGGCGGCACGGCAACGATGGCGATGTCAAAAGTCTCACCGTCGTGCCGACGGCGCCCTGCCTTCATCTCGACGGCCAGAGCCAGCCGGCCGGGGTCGGCGTCCTCGAGCGCGACGTCGACTCCGATCTCAGAAAGTGCCAGTCCGATGGAGGCACCGATCAAACCAGAGCCGACAACCAACACACGCCGCGGCGCCAACGCGTATTCGGTCCCGCCGGAGCTGGCAGCGTTCTCCGTACGAGACGCATGAGCGGCCTCGCCGCGGTGGACGGGAGAGTGTTCGCCTCCGAGTGCGACTTCGCCATCTTCATGGGGCCGCCGGCCTGTCATCCGCGCCGGCAAATCGTTGTCGCGCGTCATTGGGGCAGATCGTCTCGCAACGCGGCGGCAGCGCCGAGAAAGACATGCCGGATTTCAGACCGCGGCTTCGGCGACTCGACGTGGGCGAGCAACCGTACGGTGCGCGGTAACGAGTCTGGAACGGGGATCTCTCGCGCGCACAGCAGTGGCACCTCGGCGAACCCGACCATACGCGCGCCCGCGGCCGGAAAGCACGACGTCAGGTCGCCGGTGGCGGTGAAGAAGATCGAGATCACGTCATCCGAGGTCAGGTTGTTTCTCTCCAGCATCACCTTGAGCATCTCCTGCACCCCGCGATAGATCACGGCCGGTTCGTCGGCCTCGACCTGAACCGCTCCACGCACCGCGCGCACTGCCACGACAATCTCCTTGATCGACAGGTGTCTGAGTCACCCTAGCGATGCATGAACAAGCCTTCAAAGCGCCACGGCGGTGTGTCTTTCTATCAGTGAAACGATGAGTCGACTTACTGATCTCACGACGGACAGCATGATCCCGTAGGGGTTGATTTATAGACTTAGTGTCTCGTAGATAATCCTCTCTAGCCTGCGAAGACGCGGCCCCGAACGCACGACAGTTCGAAGGCCCTTCGCGATGGGCCGGCACACGCGAACAGATCGACGTTAACCCAAGGCGAGATGAAGCTAGAGCGGTAAGTCGATTTACCGATGATTCGACTCACAGACAAGGCGCGCTGTTGCCGCATCGATGGTTGGAACTCGTCGTCGGCGGCTAGAGCCCGACGATGGCAAAAAGCTCGGCAAGCTCGGTGCGGGTGAGATGGCGTGTCTTTCCCGGCCGCAGGTTGGCGAGGTGCACTGGCCCGATGTCGGTTCTGACCAACCGCTGCACCGGGTGGCCGACTGCCGCCAGCATTCGCCTCACGATGTGCTTGCGGCCCTCGTGCAAGACGAGTTCGACTAAGGTGTGCGACCCGGCCCTGCCGATGACGCGAAACGAGTCCGCGGCAGCGATGCCGTCGTCCAGCTGGACGCCCGAACGCAACACGTTGCCGAGGTTCTTCGGCAACGTGCCAGTCACCTCCGCTACATACGTCTTCGCGATCCCGAACGAGGGATGCATGAGCCGATGGGCCAGCTCTCCATCGTTGGTGATCAGTAACAGACCCTCGCTGTCAGCGTCGAGTCGCCCGACGTGGAACAGTCTCTGTTCGCGGTGGTTGACCAGATCGCCTAGACAAGATCGACCTTGCGGATCGGACATCGTGCTCACCATGCCGCGCGGCTTGTTGACCGCCAAGTACAGCGCCGACGGTTTCGTCGAGATCCGCATGCCGTCGACTTTGATGACCGCGCGCTCAGGGTCGACACGCATGCCTTGCGCAACCACAGTCACGCCGTCGACCTCGACGCGCCCTTGCGCAATGAGTTCCTCGCAGGCCCGACGCGAGCCCACACCGGCCGCTGCTAAGACCTTCTGCAGTCGAGTGCCGAGCCTGTCATCTGATGTCTGATTAGACTCAACCTTCACGTGAGAGTTCGCCCTCTAATTCTTCAATCGTCGTAGACTCAGGCAGAAAGTCAGCCAAGCTGGGCAACTCGCCCAGCTCGCGAAGGCCGAGGCGCTCAAGGAAGTACGCCGTGGTGCGGTACATGACCGCTCCTGTCTCGGGTTCGGTGCCGGCTTCTTCCACGAGTCCTCTGCTCGTCAGCGTCCGCATGACGCCATCGACGTTCACACCGCGGACGGCACCAACCCGCGACCGGGTGACCGGCTGGCGGTACGCCACAACCGCGAGCGTCTCAAGGGCGGCTTGCGTCAGACGAGCCTGCTGGCCGTCGAGGACGAACCGCTCGACATACGGTGCGTAATCGGCACGCGTGTACAGCCGCCAACCGTCGCCTATCCTGCGCAACTCGAATCCTCGCCCGGCCCGGTCGTACTCCCCCCGTAGATCATCAAGGGCCCCAGCGACGACGCCGAGCGGCACTCCAAGCACCGACGCCAGCATTGTCGAACTCACCGGTTCATCAATAATTAACAGGATCGCCTCAAGAGCGCCCCGAAGGTTGTCGCCCTCCAGCGGCGCACTCATCACGTCAAGGACGTCCCCGCCACCAGGCTCAGTGCGCTGGGCCGGTCCTTCGGCGTCGACATTCGCGCCTTGCGTATCCGCGGCAGCGTCGCCGGCTTCGGTATCACCGGCAACCCCGGGCGATGCCGGACCTAGCTCGTCCGTCTGCCCGTCGGGCGGCGGCCCGTCGTCCGACTGCCGCGCCTGCGGCGTCAACGTTTCCTCGCCGCCGCTCCCGCCAGGACCCGGGTCGGCGGAGCACTCCGGACCTGTCGACATCGAACTACCTCCGAACTGGCGGCCTGGCCGCTCTCGACCCTTGCATGACGCCCATCATTGTGGTGGCGACGTGCGGTGACGGTGTGGGTGACGAGCCTTCTCCGTACGGCGCGACCACTACCGCGGGCCGATTCTTCCCGATCCCGGGGGCCGACGCGTCCGAAGGCGTTCAGCCAGCAAGAACTACCCGCCGACCGGGAAAGCGCACGTCGGAAACACGGCGTACCTTGCCACGATGTTGACGAATGTTACAGCGTATCGATTGCATCCGTCTCACCCTCTACTTCGGGTTTAGGCAGTGTGGCCGCTGCGCCGTCGTCCGGCCACTCCGTCTCAGGCAAGCTGGCTTCGTCCCCGCCTGTCCAGCGAACGAGGAGATCGCCGAGCGGCGCGAGTTGCTCGAACGCGACGAGCGCTTCGCGGAACAGTTCAAGTAGGGCTAGGAAGCGCGCGACGATCTCGATCGTCGCGGAGCAGTCGGCTGTAAGGGAGCGAAAGGTCGCGGTGCCGGTGCGCCGCAGCCGTTCACTTAAGACACCAGCCTGTTCGCGCACGCTCACGGTCGCGGCGTGCAAGTGGTCGATCGACACGACCGTTGGCGACCGAGGCGTCAGAGCGCGCGCGGCCAGTTCGGCGAACTGGCGAGGCCCGAGACCGAGCAAGACCTCGGGGAGCAACCCGGCAAACCGGGGTTCAGCGCTGACCGCCCGCGGAAAACGACGTCCTTCGGCCGTGAATCGTTCGGCGAGGATCGCCGCCACCTGCTTGTAAGCGCGGTATTGCAACAGCCGAGCGAACAGCAGGTCACGAGCCTCGAGCAGCGCGAGATCTTCTTCGTCTTCGACGTCGGCAGTCGGAAGCAGCCTGGCCGCCTTCAAATCGACCAGGGTCGCCGCCACCACCAAGAACTCGCTCGTTTGGTCAAGATCGCAGCCCGCGTCCATCTGGCGGATGTAGCCAATGAACTCATCCGTCACCTTCGACAGCGACACGAGAGTGATGTCGAGCTCGTGTTTCGCGATCAAACCCAGCAGCAGGTCGAACGGCCCCTCGAACACCTCGAGATGGACCCGAAAGCCAGGATCCGCCGGCGAGTCCGTCACGACGTCCGCGGGGGCGTCGTACGCGGGCTCCGGTGGCGACGTCATGAGCGGCCCGGACCGGGGGTCTGGGGCGACAGGTTCTCCATCAGCTCGTTCGTCCGCGCGGCCGTCGACCGCCATCATCGACGACCGCCGCGACAACGGCTCAGCTCGCGGGTTACCGCGGTGGTCATCAGGTGATCCCTCGCACGATCGGGTCGACGATGTGGCCTAGAAACGTGATCACGATCGGGACGCGCACCAGCACCGGCAACGAGAGGAGCAACAAGATCAGCACACCCCAGTTCTCGTCGTCCAGCCGGTATTTGGCCTTCTGCCAACCGAGCGTCTTCGGAGCAAGCGTGAAGAGCAACTTCCCACCGTCGAGGGGCGGCAGCGGCATGATGGCTAGAATTCCCATCGCGAGCCACTCGACACCAGCGAGGAAAACCGCGACCTGCCCGTAGCCGAGACCGTAGTGCACGTGTGACGTGTGGAACGCCGTGCCGTGCACGACCTCCTCCAGAATCGCCGAGCCGTTAACCGCTCCAGCCCATGAGCCGAATCCCACGAGCGCTGCTACGCCGAGCGCGACGAGCACCACCGGGCCGGCCAGGAGTTGGGCTACCACCCGGCCGCCCGGCCGCCCGCGCGTTGACGGCACCTCGACTGGCGTGCCCCAGCCGGTGCCGCCGATGATCGCGGCGACGCAACCGTAGGGGTCGACAAATGGCTTCAGCCACAAAAGGCTTCGCCGACGAATCAGCTTGCGTGCCCACGCGGGCTGGCGCTGGCCCGACGCCAGTCGTTGGGCGTACCCGCGGGCTGTCAAGCCGGCCAAGAAAGCCACGACGAGCACAGCGAACGAGAATGGATAAGCGAGCGCGTAAAGCACAGATCAGCGTCCGCGAAGTCGGCGAACCAGGATGCTGGACTCCCCCTTGGCCTCGAGGTCGGCCAGCACGACGGCAACCGCCTCCCGCACGATGCGACCGCGATCGACCGCCAAACCGTGGGCTCCGCGCAAGGTCAGCCGGGCCTGCTCGAGTTGCAGCAACTCTTCCGGTGAGCAGTAGACCGTGATCTTTTCGTCATGCCGTTCGCGTCCGGTCGGGCGAAGCTCGTCGCCATGCCGGTCCGCACGGCGCGCGATACGCACCGGTCGCGGTGGTGAATCCGGTGTGGCGCGGTTACGCCACGAGTCGTCGTCGCGGTCGGCGGGATCTGCCGCCGCGCCAGGAGCGGCGCTCGCCACGGCGAGGCCTTCGCCGGTTCGGCCGCCATGCCGGGTGGCCTGGCCGTCCGCGTCGTCCGGAACTTCCGCCAGCGCCGCGCTCCTCGCGGCTCCGCCCGTGGCCCGGAACAATTCGTCGGCACCCGGCAGCCGGGGACGGCGGTTCATCGAGCCAACACCTCCTTGGCGAGTTCGCGGTAGGCCCGCGCACCTGCCGAACTCGACGCGTACGTCGTGATGGGCTCACCCGCGACTGTGGTTTCTGGAAAACGTACCGTGCGCGCGATGACTGTGTGGAATACCCGGTCGCCGAACGCCTCCACGACTCGAGCGAGTACCTCCCGGCCGTGCAAGGTTCGAGGGTCGAACATGGTGGCGACGATTCCCTCTACCTCTAGTCGAGGGTTCAACCTTTCACGCACTTTGTCTATGGTCTGCATCAAAAGTGCAACACCACGCAGAGCAAAGAATTCGCACTCCAGCGGGATGATTACTCCATCGGCGGCCGTCAACGCGTTCACGGTCAGCAGACCCAATGATGGTTGGCAGTCGATCAAGACCACATCGTAATCGGGCAGCACTGGCGCGAGTGCGCGTGCGAGGATCTGTTCTCGGGCGACCTCCGTCACGAGTTGTACCTCGGCCGCCGAAAGGTCGATGTTGCTCGGCAACAAGTCCATGCCAGGGGTGTTCGTCTTGAGCAACACGTCGTCAACCACGACGTCGGGCTCGACCAAGACGTTGTAGATCGTTCGGTCAAGATCATGGGGGTTGACCCCAAGCCCAACCGACAGCGCGCCTTGCGGATCGAAATCGACGAGCAACACGCGCCTCCCCCATTCCGCCAGGGCCGCACCGAGATTGATCGTGCTCGTCGTCTTCCCGACGCCGCCCTTTTGATTGCACATGGCGATCACCCATGCCGGCCCATGCTGCTCGATCGCCAAAGGGTCGGGAAAGACCGGCATAGGTCGTCCGGCCGCGTCGAGGCCGTCGGTGCCTAGGGTCTCGGTGCTGTCGTCGGTGTCGACATCGGGCCGATGTGACGCGTGGCGATCGCCTGTCTGGCGTTTTGTCGACTTAGCCATATATCGTTGAGCCTCTCTGGCGATGAGCCGATGGACAGACGAATCGGTGTGGAGTCATGCCGACGAGTCGAGAACTCTAGGGCCGCGTGGGGTGTGTAGGCAAGCCGTCGACTTGCCCGGACCGGTCGCATCCGCGAAAAACAGGCTCGACCGCGATCCGTACCGGTCACTCAACCCAGGGCACGGGGGTGGGCGGACGCGTACACCTCGCGCAGTCTGTCGACGGTCACCAAGGTGTAGATCTGCGTCGTCGTTACTGAGGCATGCCCCATCAGTTCTTGCACGACTCGGACGTCGGCTCCGCCGTCGAGCAAATGCGTGGCAAACGAGTGACGCAACGTGTGCGGTGAGATGGCGCCGGTGAGCCCGGCGCGCTCAGCCGCCGTCCGCAAAACCGTCCAGGCGCTTTGCCGCGAGAGCTGACCGCCTCGAACGTTGAGAAACAGCGCGCCACGGGCGGATCGCCGGGACGCGCCCGAGGGTGCGCCAGCGAGCAGGGCAGGTCGCCCCGCGGCCAGATACCTGTTCAGGGCCTCACGTGCGTAAGCGCCGATCGGTACCAACCGCTCTTTGGACCCTTTGCCAAAGAGTCGTACAACGCTCGACTGAAAGTCAAGGTCATCAACGGCGAGGCCGACCGCCTCGGAAATGCGCGCACCCGTGCCGTACAAGACCTCGAGCAAAGCACGATCGCGAAGCTCCCGCGGGCTGGCACCTGTTCCAACCGCGACAAGCAGCTTTTCGACGTCCTCGATCGAGATCGCTTTCGGCAGCCGTCGCGCCGGTGTCGGTGGCCGTACTCCCCCAGCGGCATCCGCGTCGACCGCACCTTCGCGGACGGCGAAACGGTGCAAGCCACGAACCGCGACGATCGCCCGCGCCGCCGAGGTTACGCTCAGCGGCGGATGCCGCTCGTCGCCTTGCCGTAACGCCGACAAGAAGGCAGCAACGTTCTCCTCGGTGACCGCCGCCAGGTCGTGACGCCCGGCATGCGCGAGGAATTCCGCGTAGCGGCGGAGGTCTCGCCGATAGCTGCTGAGCGTGTTCTTCGCCAATCCGCGCTCGACCGCAAGATGGTCAAGGTAGGTGCGCAGCATTGTTTGTAGCGCCGTCGAGCCGGAAACAGCGGGCCCGCAACCAGCGGGCTCCGTGGCCGGGGCGGACCGTGCATCGGCGGCATCAATGTGCCTCATGAAGGCGATCATCCTTCGTCGGCGACCGGCGCCCGGGAGTCACGATCGGTCGATCGGCGCGTTTTGGCGAGAACGTCTCACGTTTAGCGTAATCAAGCAGCGTACTCAAGCCAGCGCCGGCGCGATCAAGCCAGGACGTCGTCGATGGCCGCCGCTCCCACTCCGTGCGCGGCCGCGACCGGTGCGCTCACCACTTGGCCTTCGTGGACATTCAGACCGAGAGCCAGCGCGTGATCGCGACGGCAGGCGGCCTGCCAGCCGTTATCGGCGATAGCGATCACGTATGGCAAGGTGACGTTGGTCAGCGCGTACGTCGAGGTATGCGGCACCGCGCCGGGCATGTTGGCGACGCAGTAGAACACGGTGTCGTGCACCCGAAACGTCGGTGCGTCATGAGTGGTCGGTCGCGACGACTCGAAGCAACCACCCTGGTCGATGGCGATATCGACGAGCACGGCACCCGGCTTCATGCGGGCCACCAGGTCATCTCGCACGAGCTTCGGTGCCTTGGCGCCGGGCACCAGCACCGCGCCGATCACAAGGTCGGCGTCAAGGCAAGCTTTGTCGATTTCGTAGGCGTTCGACGCGACAGTCTGCAGGTGACCTTGGTAGATGCGGTCGGCCTGGCGGAGCTTGTCGATGTTGAGGTCGAGCAGCAAGACCTCCGCTTGCATGCCGAGCGCGATCGCGGCCGCGTTCATGCCCGCGACACCAGCGCCGAGCACGACGACTTTTGCCGCGTAAACGCCGGAGACGCCGCCCATCAAAATCCCACGACCACCCGCTTCACGCTCAAGGCAGCGAGCACCGACTTGGGGCGCCATGCGACCCGCGACCTCTGACATCGGGGCCAGAAGCGGCAAAGAACCGTCAGGCAATTGCACGGTCTCGTAAGCGATCGCGGTGATGCCAGAGTCGAGCAACGCGTCGGTGCACGGCCGCGACGCGGCAAGGTGCAGGTACGTGAACAGCACCTGACCTTTGCGCAGTCGCGAATACTCCTCGGCTACCGGTTCTTTCACTTTCAAGACGAGGTCGGCGGCGGCCCACACGTCATCGGCCTGGGGAAGAATCGTGGCACCAGCGGCGTCGAAATCGTCGTCCGGGATCGAGGAGCCGACACCCGCTCCGCGCTCGATCACGACCGAATGGCCGCGTCGGACGAGTTCGTGCACGCCGGCCGGCGTGATGGCCACCCGGTATTCGTTGTTCTTGACTTCCCGCGGAACACCGATCTTCACGATGCGCTGCCCTCCGTCTCGTCGGGGCGCCGACCTGGATGTTGGTGCTGGCCCGATTGTCGCGGCGGTTACCGCTGACGGATCCAATCCTAAGGAGGGTGATCAGTCCTCGCGTCGCTTCGCGCGCAGCCACGGCGCATCAGGGGCGCGCACACCGCCCGCGTCGTCAAGGAGCACCGCCGCCGCAGCCAAGATCCCCATGGCTCCGAGGGGGCTGTGCAGACGCCCCGCCAGGATTCCGTCGCGCGCCTGCCCCAGCGGCACCCACCGCGTGGGCATGTCGCGCTCCTCGTCTTCACCCACGAAACGCTCGGAAGGCTCGACCTCCGTCAGGCCGCGAGCCAGGTAAATGCGTGTGGCTTCGTCTGAACCTCCGGGCGAGGTAAAGGCATCGACCAGCACCGACCATTGACTAGCTCGATAACCGGCTTCCTCGTACAGTTCGCGCCCGGCGGCGTCGAGCGGGTCTTCCCCGTCGATGTCGAGGAGACCCGCCGGGGGCTCCCACAAGAGCGCGCCGACCGGGTGGCGGTACTGCCGCAACAGCAACACCCTCATCTGGTCATCGACCGCGATGACGCCTACCGCGCCAGGATGCTCGACGATGTCGCGTTCGACCTGATGGCCATCGCCGAGGTCGACGACGTCACTGCGCACCCCGATGACCCGGCCGCGAAACCGCGGCGTGCTCGAAACGACACGACGATGGACGGCGACATCAACCGGCGGCCCGTCGTCCAAGAAATGCCCCGGCGACTCGGCGGGACCGCTCATGCGGTCGTCACCGATTCTCCGACCGTCGCGAGGGCACCATCACGCAACGCGCTGGCGCGATCGAGCGCCGCGAAGATCAGTCCGCGAAACAGCGGGTGCGGGCGCGCCGGACGCGAACGCAACTCGGGATGCGCCTGAGTCGCCACGTAATAGGGGTGAACGTCGCGCGGCAACTCGACGAACTCGACCAGCCGCCCGTCAGGCGACGTCCCGGAAATGACGAGCCCGGCTGCCTCGAGGCGGCCGCGATAGTCGTTGTTGACCTCGTAGCGATGGCGATGCCGTTCTTTGACGTACGGCTCGCCGTACATTTCGCGCACCAGCGATCCTTCGAGTAGCTCGGCGGGATACAGGCCGAGCCGCATCGTGCCGCCCATGTCGCGTTCGCCCGCGACGACATCGCGCTGGTCGGCCATCGTGGCGATGACCGGGTACGGCGTGGCGGCGTCGAACTCGGCTGAATTCGCGTCGTCGAGGTGGGCGAGATTGCGCGCGGCCTCGATGACCAGACACTGCAGGCCGAGGCACAGCCCGAGGGTAGGAATCCGGTTTTCGCGGGCGTATCGCAAAGCTCCGAGCTTGCCTTCGATGCCGCGCACGCCGAAGCCGCCGGGAATCACCACCGCGTCGACACCTGCCAAGGCGGCTTCGGCACCGGCCGGTGTCGCGCAATCGTCGGATGTCACCCATCGGATGGTGACGCCCGCGTCGTTCGCGAAGCCGCCGGCGCGAATCGCCTCAGTGACTGAGAGGTAGGCGTCGGGAAGCCCGACGTATTTGCCCACGAGCGCGACCTCGACATGGTGGAGCGGCCGATGAACGCGGCGAAGCAGGTCGTCCCAGTCGGTCCAGTCGACGTCGCGGAAAGGCAGACCGAGACGGCGGACGACATAGGCATCAAGACCTTCCGAATGCAACACCTTCGGAATGTCGTAAATACTCGGCGCGTCGACGGCGGCGATGACGGCCTCTTCGTCGACGTCGCACATCAGGCTGATCTTGCGTTTCACGTTGGGTGGAATAGGCCGATCGGCACGACACACCACGGCATCCGGCTGAATACCGACCTGGCGAAGCGCCGCCACCGAATGCTGCGTGGGCTTGGTCTTCAACTCTCCCGACGGGCCGATGTAGGGCACCAGCGAAACATGCAGGAAGAACACGTTCTCGCGCCCCACCTCGTGGCGAACTTGCCGGGCGGCTTCGAGAAAGGGCAGTGATTCGATGTCGCCGACCGTGCCGCCGATCTCGGTGATCACGATGTCGACGTCCGGGCCGCCCATGCGGCGAATCCGTGACTTGATCTCGTTCGTGATGTGCGGAATGACCTGTACGGTGTCGCCCAAGTACTCACCACGGCGCTCTTTGGCGATCACCGCCGAATAAACCTGGCCGGTCGTGACGTTCGCCGATCCGTGCAACTCGGTGTCGAGAAACCGCTCGTAATGCCCGATGTCGAGGTCGGTCTCGGCGCCGTCGTCCGTGACGAACACCTCGCCGTGCTGGAACGGGTTCATCGTGCCCGGGTCGACGTTCAGATAGGGGTCGAGCTTTTGCATGGTGACCCGAAGGCCGCGGGCCTTCAATAGGTTGCCGAGGCTCGACGCCGTCAGCCCCTTGCCGAGCGAGGAGGCGACGCCCCCCGTCACGAACACATGCCTGGTCTGCTGCGGTGCTGCCAAGTGGGGGCTCCCGTGGTCTCGTGCCCGATGCGTCTTAGACAGACGAAAGGCCGGCACTCGACGAATCGAGACCGGCCGAAGCTTCGTTGTCCACGGGCTCTCAGCGTAACAGTTCGGGCGGCGCCACGCTCGCTTCACCCGCCCGAGCGCGCGCCGGTTCGCTTGCGGCCACGACCGCGCTCGTGGCCGGGACGACGACGAGAGCCGCGAGCGCCGGGATCGCGATTCCCGAGTCGTTGAGGACGGCACCAACGACCGCCATCACGAGCAAGGCGACGAGCACGGGACGCAAAACCGGCACGCCGCCGAACGCCTGCCGCAACGAACGAGGTGGTGAATACACCAGCCAGACGGCCGCCACCACGAGCAAGGGAATCAACAACGTCAGCGCACTGTAGCCAAGCAGGTGAAGATCGGCCAGTGCCTTGCGCCGCACGATGCCCCAGGCACCCCCGTGCAAGACGTCGCCGACGAATCGGCCGAGATGCGTTTGCGACGACGCCGGCCGAAGGTAGTCGATCACGCCGAGGACGCCGACCAGGGCGACCGCCAGCAGGACGCCGAACAGCGCGGGCCGCCAGGACACGCGCCGTCCGGTAACAAGCCAGGCCAGGACGGCGAAAGCCGGCACCAACGCGAGGACGCCGCCGACGTCGCTGCCCCAAAGCGGCACGCCGTCGACCGCGACCGCGACAACGCCGACGGCGGCGACAGGCGTCGCCGGAGAACGCGGGCCTCGGGGGCGAAGCCAACCGCGCCGGCCGAGCGCCTCGACGAAGCCCGCGGCGCTCAGAAGAGCGCCGGCCGCGAATATCCCGAAGCCGACGTTGCCAATGCCCGCGAACCGGCCGGCGACCAACGGTGAGTATCCGGCCGGGGTAAAGATTTGCAGATGCGCGCCGGTGACGAGATCGAGCGCGATGACGACAAACGTGAGAGTGCCGACAGCGGCCGCTAGCCCAAAGGGACCTCGCCGCCAGATCACCGTTTCCATCGCGACGGCCAGCCGAGCAGCGACCGTCGCGGCAACCAGCGTCGCAAAAGCGAGGACCAGCAAGGGCAACGGTGAACTCCACCACGAGACCATGCCGGCGAGAAACGACGACACCGGAAGCAGCGCGCACCACGTGCAGGCCAACGCCGCCCACCGCCATTTCGCCGAACCGCGACGCGCGAGCCACCAGGCATACGCGCATCCGAGAATCGTCAATGCCACCAGCGTCAGCCAAAACGGCACGATCGAAGCGGCTTGGCGTTGTGCCGCCATGTCGAGACGCGACAGTTGCGTCACCTTGGCGCTCGTCGCCGCGGGTTCTGGCGAGTTTTGCCAACGCTGCCCGATCATCGACGTCGGCACGTCGACGCCACGCAACCACAACACGGTAGGAGCCAGGTCGACCAGCTGCACAAACGGAGGGCGACGCGTCGAGGCGCTCACGAGCACGCCGTGGCCGAATGGCGCACCGTGCGCGATCGCGACATGCAGATGCGCTCTCGTCGCGTCGCCGTCTTCGGAAACGCCGACGACGAGCAGCACCGTATTCGGCGGCGCGTGCGCCGCGACGGTAGCCGCCACGTTGTCGAGCCGGGACGCCGTGGCGGCGACCAGCGTGACGGGGCAGCGGCGTAAGAACGCGGAATCGGAGGCGGCTTTTTCGACGTCCGGCTCGTACGCCGTCACCGTGCCGCTCGAATCGGCCGCCCCTAACACGGCGTCACGGCCTGCCGCCGCCACGCAACTGCCGGCGTGTCGAAGAGCATCGCCGAGAGCGCCAAGTGCCGCCTGATCGGTGGCCGACACGTTGTCGTCGTACGCGGCGGCAAAACCGCTGATTTCGGCCCCGCCGCCCGGCGATGCGCGCACCGTAAGCCCGGACGACGCGCACGCGGCGTCGTGCCGGTCGCTCGCGGTGGCCCGATTACCAGCACCGAGGGTGAGCCAGCCGTCGTCCGGGCAGCTCACCGGTTCGGCGGCTTTGACCGACAGCGAGCCGAGAGACGAGTCGCCCGACAGCTTCCACAAATTGGGGGTGGTCTTCGCTGAAACGTCGTCCCACGTCATCGACGGCGCGCCCACCACGATGACCGGCGGCGCCCCGCGACTGTCGGCATGTACCGCACCGGGAATCGCGACGATCGAGGCAATCGCGGGGATCGCCGCCAGTGCCCAGCTGCGCTTCATCGTCGCGGCCTCTCCTGGTAGCACGAGACCAACTGATTCACCACGTCGCCGTCGGTCGGAAGCCCGCTCGCCCGGCGTCGGGCCGCCGCCATAAGGTCGGCTGCCAATCCCTCGTCGGTCAAGACCCGCGCGAGGGCCTCGGCCAGCGAGTTCGGATCGTCGGGTTCGATCAACAACGCGGCGTCACCAACGAGTTCGGGAATGCCGCCGACTCTGGTCGCGACAAGTGGGCGACCCGCGCCGATGACTTCGGCGGCGGCCATCGGCCACCCTTCCCAACGGCTCGGCATCACGATGGCGTCGGCGGCGTGCACAAGGTCGGCCACGTCGGAGCGATCCCCGAGCAGCCGGACGCCCACACCCGCGTCAGCAATTTGCCGTTGCAGGTTTTGTCTTTGCGGGCCATCGCCGGCGATGAGAACGACGGCGCGCGGTACCTCACGTTGCAGGAGCCGGGCAGCGTTGACGAGGACGTCGAACCCCTTTTGGCTGTGGAGTCGTCCGATCGCGAGTACCAGTGTGGTGTCCGCGGCTAGCTCGAGGCTTTGCCTTACGGCGGCGCGGTCGCGCGACGGCTCGCGCAAGACCGCCGAAATCAAAGCCCGTTCGACGAACGGTTTCACCGCGCGCACCGAATCGGCAAGGTCGTCACTCACCGCGAGTACGACGTCGAAACCGCGAACCGCCTGGCGCATCACGAACTCAAGCACGCGCTGCCGAAATTTGTTGCCCAGCATGGCGTTGTGCAAGGTCACCACGAAAACCGGGCGACGGCGTCGTACGACATGTAGCCGGCTCAAAGCCGTGACAACGGCGGCACGAAGACCATGCGCGTGCACGACGTCGACGTCACGAATGAGTCCGCGCAACCGCCAGGCGGCGCGAAGCGCGACGACCGGATGCAGCCCAGAGGCAATCTCAAGTCGATGAAAATCCGTGCGGCCGCCAGAAAAGTCGAAGCGCTCTCCGGTCGACGCCGGGCCGAACACGTCGACGCGATGGCCGCGGGCGGCGAGTCCGCGGGCGACGGCAGCGACGTGGCGGCCGACTCCCCCAGCGCTGGTCGCGAGTACGAGCGCCACGCGGACCTGCTTATCGTCAGCCAATCGTGTCACCGCCGACCGGCCGACGGCCGAGAATTCTCGCGCCGAGCTGGCGCCGGTCGTGAGCCGGCTCGAAGGCAACCGCGACCGCGACGGCAACCGCCGCTGTCAGCGCGCCGACGAGTGCCGTCACGAACACCGACGCTACCGCCGATCGCGCGCCGATCGCGGTCGCGACGCCGAGGCCGGCGCCGATTCCGGCGCTGGCACCCGCGAATGACGCCGCGGCGGTGCGCTTCAACCCTTCGAGCGCCCGACGAGCAGTCGCGCCAGCGAGGCCCGCGACGAGCAAAATTCCGGCTATCGTCATGCCGATCGAGTTTCCGACCGCGAGAGCGACCACCCGCCACCGCGGCGAAAATGCCGGTATCAAAGTGAAATCGGCGATAATCACCGCGAGCCAGCCGACGCAGATCGCGGCCGCCGCGAACCGCCACGTCGCGCGCGCGTAAAAGGCGCGGCCGACATACGCGACAAGCCCGTATCCGAGAAGGCCGGGCGCAAAGGCAACCAAGGTCCATGCCAGTGCGACGGTGTCGGCGTTTCCAGGCACCCGCAAGGCCAAGACGCGTGCTACTGGCACCGCGCACGCGACGACCGCGGCCGCCGCGACAGCGCTCGCCAGGACGACAACCCGCAGTCCGCGAGCCGCCGAGATCGCGTACCCGTGGTCGTCACCGTCGTCCGCGCGGGCGGCCAATCGCGGGAAGGCGCTCGTCGCGATGGGCACTGCCGCGACCGACCACGGAACCAAGAAAACTGCCCATGCCAGGTTGTACAAGACAAGGGTTCCGGTGGCTCCGCGATGCGCGAGCCGCAAAACGACCGCGACCGAAAGTTGCTGGGCCGCGAGGGTTACAGCCCCCGCTACGGCAAGGCCCGCGACCCGTCGTCCGACCGCTTGCGGGAAACGCAAGGTCGGTCGAAGCCGAAGCTTGAGCCGCGACACCGGCCACAGCAGCGGCAGCGACAACGCCACGACACCCGCGGTCGTGCCGATCGCCAGCAGCAGCTGCGCGCCGAGGCCGACGCGGGCCATATCGTCGGCGACGCTGGTCAAGCCAAACGTCACGTAGGCGCCGATCACCACGACGCTCGATAGCAACGGAGCTAGCGCGGGGCCCAAAAAGCGCTTGTGTGCCTGCAAAATGCCGGTGAATACGATGCAGATCGCGTAGAACACGACCTGCGGCATGAAGATGAGCAACATACGAGTGCCGACGACCAACTCGTCGTGGCGATTGCATCCGGCCGCCGACGATCCGATCAGCAAGCCGATGAGCGGCCGCGCCACAAGAAGACCCAGGATCGTCACCGGCACTGACACGAGCAATGCCCACGACAAGAGCGCGGACGCCGTCCGGCTGGCCTGCTCGCGATCGCCCCGCGCCACCGCGCCCGCGAGCACCGGCACGACGAGGCTGGCGAGCGCGCCGCCCGCGACGACCTCGAAGACGATGTTGGGCACCGTATTCGCGGTCAGGTAAGTGTCGCCAAGGCACGTCGGCCCGACCGCGCGAGCGAACGCGATCGTGCGGCCGAAGCCGACGACGCGGCTGAGCGCGGTAACCCCGGCGATGCTCAGGGCGGCACCGACGGCGCTGGCGAGCCAGATCCGCAAGCGGTCCGGCGCGTCGAGTGGCGTGTCGCGCGCGAGTTTCGGCCCCGGCGTTTTACCCATCGCTTCGGACGCGGCCGAGGCAGTCGAACCACCGCAGGGGCGGTGCCTTGTCGATCACGGCCGAAAAGCTGACGGCTTCACTGGCCGCGGTCAAGGCCCCGAGCACCGCGAGGCTTGTCACGATGCGCCGCCTGGAGGCACCCGCGACGAGGGCGACGCCGAGAAGCGCGCCCAGGCAGTTCGCGCCGGTGTCACCGAGCATCGCGTGTTCGCCCAGGTCAACCGGGAGCAGGCCGGCGGCTGCTCCGCCGGCCGCGGCGGCGACACGACGGCCTGGCACGTCTCCCGCCGCTACTGGCGCGGCCATCACCAGGGCGGCCTTCAAAGCCCGGCCGGGCCGCAGGTCGAGCAGGTTGACCAGATTCGCGGACGACGCGATGACTCCGCCCGCCGCGAGCCGGCACCACGCGGAGCCTTCGGCGACTCGCCAACCGGCAGCGAGGCCGGCCACGCCAATCGAGCCCATTTTCATCAGGCCGGTGGTCAGTTGACCGCGGCGCAACGCGCCGAGATGCCCGTGCAAGCCGCGCGCATGCGTGCTGCCCCAGCGGTCGTCGATCGCTCCGGCGAGCGAGGCGACGCCACCGGCCAGCAGCGCGCCACCGCGAACCCGCCGGTCGAGCGCGCGATCCGCGGCGACCGCGGCGAGCGCGGTGATCGCTAGCGCGGGTCCGGCGGCAAGGCTCACGTCACGCCGTCGGTAATTCAATCTGCGCGACGAATGCGGCTCGAGGCGCGCGAAAAGCCAGCGCGCCCCCGCAGCGCAGGCCGCGCCCCGGCGCATCACGGCGAACGTCCGCTTCACACGCGTGTTCGCGGGTTCGCGGCCACTGCCGCCGACGTGGCGGCGCTCTTCGCGGTGGGCGTCGAAGCACCTGGCGTGGAACTGGCGCTCGTCGACACGGTGGGCAGCGGGCCCTGGGCCCCCTGGCCCGATCCGTACTGGCCGATGACGCCGGCGCCGAGCGCGAACACCATCGCTATCCGCCCGCTCGCGGCGTCAATGTTGTCGATGCCGGAGACCACCTTCGCTAGCGAGTCGTTAGCGCGCAGTGCCGAGAGCAGACCGCCGGGATCGGCGGATCCGGCTGGTCCGACCACGATCGTATTCGACCCCGCGCGCTGAAAGGCCGCGACCAAGTCGAGCAGCGCGGTGTCTGGATCGGGTGACGGCGTAGGCGTCGCCGTCGCCTTCGCCGGCTTTTGCGGAGCCGCCGGCGCCACGACAACGATGATGTCGGCGTAGGTCGTCGGTTGTTGATCGAAGCTGATGAAACCGGCCTTCTGCAGACCGGCCAACACCTCGGTGCTCGCGGCGTCGAGGTAGCGCGGCGCTGAACCGGGCGCCGTTGCCGCCTGCGTGGGATCGCCCGCGGACGGCGGAGTCGGGGCAACCGGAGGTATAGATTCCGCCGGCGTTAAAGCCGGTGTCGGTGTGGCGGTAGCTTGCGCTACGGGGGTCACCGGTGCCGGACCGGCGGGTGTGGGACTTCCGGCTCGAGCACCCGCGGGCGGAGTCGCCGACGGCCGCGAGTCTCCCACCAACGCTTCGGCGAGCGCGGTAGCGGCTCGTGCCGCGACACCGCCCGCCGGATCGAAAGCCCTGGTATCAAAGGATTTCAGCAGTTCGGAAAGTGCGGTGGCTTGGGTCGGGTCGACGTACGTGGCGTCGAGCGCGACCTGCGACGTGACGACGGCGCCCGCCTCGGTCAGGGTCTTGACTGCCTTGTCTCGAACGCTTTTCGGAGCGTCGGGCACGCTCACGACCACGACCCGGCTCCCCTGAAGGCGACCCGCGACGACCGTAGGCTCCACCGCTTCGGCGAAATGTTCGTCGTCCGAGAGCTGATTTTGTTGCGTCTGATTTTGTGCCCGCAGGTCTTGCGCTTCCTTGCGGAGGTCGCTCGTTTGCGTCTTGAGGTTCTTCAACACATCACCTGAGAGCACATTGGTGCCCAGTACAATTCCGACTGCGAGCGCGAGAAAGACGGCCACGATCGAGACCACGTGATATTTGAAATCAACCATTGCTCGTGTCCATCGGATACGGCGTCAAAAGCGATAAAGCCAGACGCCTTGTGATCGACCGCACTAGAACAACCCTGTCACTAGAACAAGCCCGTCATGAGAACAACCCCGTCAGCCACGACACGAACGCGTCCCACTTCGCGCCGATGATCGTGAGATATACCTGCCCGACCGGCGACAACGCCACAACGACTCCCAAGGTGAGCAACGCCGCCAACACCAACACGAACAGCGACGACGTCGAAATTCGGCTGCGGTAAAGGCGGCTCACGCCTTTCGCGTCGACCAGCTTGCCACCCACACGGAGTCGGGTGAGAAACGTGCTCGCCATGCCGCTTCGGCCCTTGTCAAGGAATTCGACGAGCGTCGCATGGGTGCCGACCGCGACGATCAGGCTCGCGCCTTTGTCGTCGGCGAGCAGCATGGCGACGTCTTCGCTGGTACCAGCGGCAGGGAAAACCACTGATGGCAAACCAAGCTCCTCGACCCGCCCGAGACCGGGCGCGCGACCGTCGCGGTACGCGTGGACGACGATTTCGGCGCCGCAACACAAGGCGGCGTCGGAGACGGAGTCCATGTCGCCGACAATCATGGCCGGGGTATAACCGGCTTCGAGCAAGGCGTCGGCACCGCCGTCGACGCCGATGAGCACCGGCCGATACTCGCGAATGTACGGGCGCAAGACGGCGAGGTCTTCGCGATAGCGGTAGCCGCGCACCACGACCAACACCTGGCGGCCCTCGAGTTCGGTCGAGATGTCGGGCACGCCGACCCTGTCGAGCAGCAGGTCGCGTTCCCGCCGCAAGAACTCCATCGTGTTCGCGGCAAAGGCTTCCAGCTGGACGGCGAGCCCCGCCCGGGCCTCCGTCATCGCGGCTCGCACGGTTTCGATCGTTTGCGGCACGCCCTTAGTCAGCACCCGCTCGCCGGCGTAGATCGTGTCGCCGTCGACGCGCACAATGTCGCCTTCGTGCACCTGCGTGAACACGGTGGCACCGACGTCGTCGACCAGCGGGATACCTGCCGTGACGAGGATCTCCGGGCCGAGGTTCGGATAACGCCCGCTGATGCTGCTCGCCGCGTTGACGACGGCGGCGACGCCGCACTCGACCAGCGACTCAGCCGCGATCCGGTCGAGGTCGACGTGGTCGATAACGGCGATGTCGCCCGGGCGCAGGCGCTTGGTGAGGTTTTTGGTGCGAGTGTCGACTCGGGCGACGCCGACGATCCCGGGCAGGGCAGGCTGCCGGGGTCGCCGGGAAGTCGCGATCCTCATCGGGTCCATCGTGCCAGACGCGCTCGATTGCCTGCGATCACGCATCGGATGACGCCGATCACAGCCGTACGAATATCAGCTTTCCCGAAGCGAGGCCTTGAATGCCGCCGCCATCTCGAGCAGTTCAGCCGCGTGGCCGCGCGCAAGTTCTGACCCGTCGAGCCCGGCCATCATGCGCGACAGTTCTTCCGCGCGTGCTTGCTCGTCGAGCGCGACGACTCCGCTCCTCGTGATCGCGCCATCGTCGGACTTGACGACGACGAGGTGTCGGTCGGCAAACGCGGCTACCTGCGGAAGATGGGTCACCACGATCACTTGCGCGCGAGCCGCGAGCCGGGCGAGGCGACGTCCGACTTCGGCGGCGGATCGGCCGCCGACGCCGGCGTCGACTTCGTCGAAGACGAAGGTCGGAACCGAACCGGCACCGGCAAAGACAACCTCGACAGCGAGCATGACGCGCGAGAGCTCGCCACCGCTCGCGCCTTTCGCGAGGGGTCGCGCGGGCGCGCCGGCATGTGGCGTCAGCAAGAACTCGATTTCGTCAGCGCCGCGCGGCCCGTACGTCTCGTCGGTACGAATGGCTACGTCGACGTGCGCATGCGGCATTGCCAGCTCGCGCAATTCGGCGGTGACCGCGGCCGCGAATCCGCCGCCTGCCCGCTTTCGGGCGCTGGTCAACTGCTGGGCGAGCGCGACGGTCTCGGTGCGAAGTCGGCCGCGTTCCCGCGCCAGTTCGTCGACTCGTGAGTCGTCGCGGTCGAGCGTTTCGAGCCTGGCTGCCGCCTCTTTCGCCCAGGCGAGCACGCCGTCCGTGCCTGCCTGATCGGCGGCGGCGTACTTGCGCGCGAGTGCCGCCAAGGCTGCTTGGCGTTCTTGGGCTACGGCAAGTCGCGCCGGATCGGCCTCGATTGCTTCGGCGTAGGAGGCTAGCTCGGTCGCGACGTCGGACAGCAGGTACCCGGCTTCAGCCAGCCTGTTGGCCAACGCGGCCAGTTCGGCGTCGTGCTCGGCCACCCGTTCGAGCGCCGCGCGGGCACCAGCTACGAGGCCGACGGCGTCAGGGATGTCGTCGGCGGCCGGATCGCCGAGCAATCCGGCGTGCGCCGACGACGCGGCGCCCCTCAGCAGGTCGGCGTGCGACAGCCGAGCGACTTCCGCGCCAAGGGCGTCGTCTTCGCCAGGTTGCGGGTCGGCCGCCTCGATCTCGGCAAGCCCGTATCGCAGGACGTCGGCCTCGCGCGCCCGATCGCGGGCGCGCTCGGCAAGCTCAGTCAGCGAATTCTCGACATCGAGATACCGGTGGTAAACGTCTTGATAGCGCTGAAGGATTTCCGCGATTTCGGCACCGCCGAAGTGGTCGAGGGCATCTCGCTGAGCGGCAGTGGAACGCAAGCGCAATTGATCTGTCTGGCCGTGCACGGCCACCAGATTCTCGGCCAGCTCGGCAAGCACGCCCACGGGTACGGAGCGCCCTCCGGCCTGTGCGCGCGACCGCCCATCGGCTCCGATCACCCGGCTGAGCAGCACAATGTCATCGTCGACGTCGCCCCCGAGTTCTTCGATGCGCAGGGCCACCGGATCGCCGGTGCGCACGCGAACGCGCCCATCGACGGCGGCTCGGCGCGAACCAGTGCGCACGAGACCGCTGTCAGCGCGGCCCCCGAACAACAGGTTCAGCCCGGTGACCACCATCGTCTTGCCCGCACCGGTCTCACCGGTGACGACGGTCAGCCCGTCGGCGAGGTCGAGAACAGCTTCGTCGATCACGCCGAGACCGCTGATGCGCAGCTCCTCGAGCATCAGGCTCCGCCGTTTCGCCAGCCGCGCACCGGCAAGCCGAACTTGGCGACGAGCCGGTCGGTGAACGGTCGGGTATGCAGGCGAGCCAGCCGCAACGGCCGTTCGCTGCCCTGGGCAGTGACTCGCGCGCCGGCCGTAAGCTCGACGCCGCGGCGACCGTCGCACCACAGCTCAGCCGGCCTGCCATGGCCCATGACCTCGACGCCGAGTATCGACCGCGGCGTCACGACGACGGTGCGAGAAAAGAGCGCGTGCGCGTTCAGCGGAACCATCAACAACGCTTCGGTGTCGGGCCAGACGATCGGACCGCCCGCCGAAAACGCGTATGCGGTCGAGCCTGTCGCCGTCGCCATGACCACGCCGTCGCAGCCGAACTGAGTGAAGGGTCGCCCGTCGACCGAAAGCAATGCCTCCATCATTCGTTGGCGAGACGCCTTCTCGACGGAGGCTTCGTTCAGCGCCCAATCCCGCCAAACCACTCGGCCGTTGACGTTCACCTCGACGTCGAGGGTAAGCCGCTCCTCGACCTGGTAGTCGCGGTCGACCACGCGTTGCACCGTCGCGGCAAGGTCGGCCGGTTCGGCCTCGGCGAGAAATCCGACATGTCCGAGGTTGACCCCCAGCAGCGGCACGCCGGCATCGCGGGCGAGGTCGGCGGCGCGTAACAACGTGCCGTCGCCGCCCAAGACGATGACCATCTCGGCACCGGCCGCGCTTTCTGGTTTGCTCGAAACGACAACCCCGCCGTCGACCCGCAGCCGGTCGACTTCGGTGTCGAGAAGCCGCACCTCGAAGTCGGCCCGGCGCAAGAAGCGGACGACGTCGCGTGCCGCCGCCACCGCGGCGTCGCGACCTGTGTGACAAACCAGGAGCACACTGCGCGTCACGAAGGTCCCTCCGCTATCGCCCGGGCGAGATCGGCGTCGTCGAGCGGCGGCGCACCCGCGCGCAGCCACAGGAAATACTCCACGTTTCCGGCCGGCCCCGGCAACGGACTCGCGACGACACCTCGCACACCCAGGCCGACTTCCGCTGCCTTGGCCGCGACGGACCGCACGGCGGCGGCGCGGATAGCGACATCGCGGACGACGCCCCCCGCTCCGACGTTGCCCCGCCCTGCTTCGAACTGCGGTTTGACCAACATGACGAGATCGGCGTCTTGGCGCGCGACGCTCACGAGGGCCGGCAGCACGACGGTCAACGATATGAACGAGAGATCTCCCACGACGAGATCGACTGGCTCCCCGATCAAACCCGGCGTCAGATCGCGCACGTTCGTGCGCTCGATCACGCGCACGCGATCGTCGGTGCGTAGCGACCACGCCAGTTGGCCATACCCGACATCGACAGCGAGCACCTCGGCGGCGCCGGCTCGCAGCAAGATATCGGAAAACCCGCCGGTCGACGCGCCCGCGTCGAGGCAGCGGCGGCCTTCTATCGTCAGGCCGCGCGGTCGGAACGTCTTGATAGCGCCGGCGAGCTTGTGTCCGCCGCGAGAGACGTAGGTGATGTCATCGGCTGCTACGACGATGACTGGATCGTCAGCCGCGACCGCCGTCGCGACCTTGGCGGCGAGGGTGCCGCGCACCCGCACACGGCCCGCGGCGACGAGCTCCGCGGCCTGGCTTCGCGATCTCGCCAGCCCCCGGCGCACGAGTTCGACGTCCAATCTGGCGCGACGCACTGCTACCCGGCGCAGCGCTCAGGAGCCGTCGAGGTCGGCAAGCGCGTCTTGCAGGCGCCGGTGCGCGGCCTCGTAATAGGCCACGTGCTCGCCGGTCGGCAAGTGGTCGAGCTCCAGCATCGGTTCGAGCGACTCGTCGACGGCCTGGACGCCGGTCGGCTCGGGCAGTTGCCAGCCGATCGCGCCCGTTGGTTCGAGGTCGCCAACGGCGTCATCCGCCGCGAAATCACTGACGGCGTCATCCGCCGGGAAGTCGCCGATCGGCGCTTCCCTCGCGGTCGTGTCGGCCTGGTCGGCCGCGAAATCTTCAGCGAAATCTTCGTCGTCCACACGACTACGCTATCGCTGCGCACCGCCCGTAGCGGCGTCCGGCGCCGGGCTGTGCATGAAACGCGGCATGTGTATGAAAACGGGCCTGGTATAACCTCCGACGCATCCGGGCGAAAGGCAGGCAGGTGGCTACCCCCGACGAATGCGCGACCGCGATCGCGAAGCTTGCCGCGCATTTCAGCCGCTCCGAAAGCCACCGGGCGGGCGGTCTCGACCGATCGGTCAGCGCGACCATCACCGACCTCGGCTTGGTGTTCAATGCTCACCTGCACGATGGCGTTCTTGACAACATCACTACTGAATCCGCGCCATCCGCGCAGATCCGCCTTGCGATGACGAGCGACGACTTGCTCGCGCTCGCGGCAGGGGAGCTTTCGCTCGGCCCGGCGTGGCTCTCGGGTCGCGTCAAGGTGCACGCGTCTTTCCCGGATCTATTGCGCTTGCGCGCGATGCTGTGAGCGCGACGGCGCTTCGACGTGCGTGCGACTTTTCAGCCGACCGGTGCGCCCAGTTTGGCAAGCGCCTCGTCGGCGCCGACGAGTTCCTCGCCCGCGTCATCGACAAGCCACGACAGCGCCAGCAAGGCACGAAGTCCGTCAAGCGCGCCGCCTTCCGTGTCGCCGCCTTCCGTGTCGCTGCCTTCCGTGTCGCTGCCTTCCACGTGGTGAACCGTTACCGCGTCGTCGTCGCGGCGAACAACCCATCCGTTGCACACCGCGTGCGCGCTGTCAGCTTGAACCTCAGGTTGAGGTTCGAACAGACCTAGCAGGTCGGCACTGAGGTATGTGGGCCGATGTTCCGGCGGTGCCGAAAGCAGTTCAGCGGGGGTTGTCACGCCTGTAAGCACCAGCAGGCTGTCGGTGCCGGCGAGGTTAGCGCCTTCGATATCGGTATCAAGACGATCGCCAATCACGAGCGGGCGCTTGGCCGCCGTCCGGCGCACCCCTTCAGCGTGCAGCGGCAGCGCCGGTTTGCCCGCGACCCTCGGCTTGCGCCCGGTCGCCATCGCGATGACGCCGACCAGCGAGCCATTGCCGGGGAGCAGACCCCTGCTACTCGGCAACGTGCTGTCGACGTTGGTGGCAACCCACAGCGCGCCCGACCGTACCGCGAGGGTGGCCTCAGCAAGATCGCCGTAGCAAAGCTCCGACCAAAATCCCTGCACGACGGCGTCGGGCCTTTCGTCGGACGACCCGACCACTTGGAGACCGGCGTTCTCGATGATCGCGCGCAGCGCGGGACTGCCAATAACCAGCACTCGGGCGCCCACGCCAACGATCTCGACGATCAATCGAGCCGCCGCCTGCGCCGACGTCACGACTTCCTCTGGCGACGCCGGAATGCCCAGGCTGGCGAGATGGCCGGCCACCGTGGCGGGGTCGCGCGAGGCGTTGTTCGTGACGAACGCGAGCCGCATGCCGAACGCTCGAGCCTTCGCGATCGCTTGCGGCGCGACGGCAACGGGCTCTGGCCCGACGTAGACAACGCCGTCAAGATCGAGCAGGCCGACGTCGTACGTCATGGCGAGGGGTTTCGCGGACGCGCGCAGCCACGCGCGGCCGACGGCCGGATCGCCGGCTGGATCACCTGCGGTCACGAAGCTCCTTCGAGTCGGGCGCGTACCAATCGCAGTTCCCGACCGTAGTGGGCGAGCTCCGGACGCATCGCGGCGGCCAGCGCCAAGTGTTCGACAGCCGTGCGCAGGTCGCCGGTTCGCGCGGCGGCCAAACCGAGACCGAACTGCGCGTAGTCGTCGGCTGGGTTCTTGGCGATGATCCTCGCGAAGCTCTGCCGGGCCGAGTCGTAACGGCCAGCCTCGAACTGTGCCCGGCCGAGCGCCTCCAGGATGCTGCGTGACTCCGGTTCGGCCTCAGCCGCCCGCGCAAGCACCTGCTCGGCAGCGGCGGCGCTTCGCGATTCGAGCAGCGCCAGGCCTCTGACATACCAGTCGTAGGGGCCTTCCCTTTGCGGCTCGAAAGAACGTGGAGCGGACGAGCTGCCCATATATCCTCCTTGCCCGCTCGCCTGGTCATCAGGCCTGGCGTCGGACGCCGATCCCGCCCTACTAGCATGATGCTCCGCATCGAGGCGCGGCACCCGTGAATGCGGGGCACGCGCCTCGACAAGAAGATCAGGCACGAAACTCGGCGAACGTCTCGGCTCGAACGGGCCGGGCGCATTCCCATCGCGATGGAGATCACTTTGACGTCGGCGCCACCTCGAAGCTTTCGGCTCCTGCCTTTTCGGGCCGTTCGTTATGCGGACGACGCCGACCTCGGCGCGCTGATTTCGCCCCCCTACGACGTCATCGACGATGAGCAGCGCGCGCGGTTGCTCGCTCGGCATCCGCGAAACGTCGTCCGTCTTATTCTTCCTGACGATGGCCCCGCCACCGACCGCTACACCAACGCCGCCACACTCTTCGACGACTGGCTGAGCGAGGGCACGCTGACCGTCGACGACACGCCAGCCCTGTATGTCTACCAGCAATCGCGCGACGGCAGCGTCCTGCAGCGCGGGCTCTTCGGCGCGGTCGTCTGGCAACCCCTCGACGCCGGCGTGATATTGCCGCACGAAAACGTGAGAAAAGGTCCGGTTGAGGATCGGCTCGCTCTCATGCGGGCGATGGGTGCCAACCCGGAGCCGATCTATTTGTTGGCCAGCAGTACGGGCGCGACCTGTCGCATCACTGCCGAGACCGCGGCCAAGCCCCCGCTGTCGACCGCCCATACGCCCGACGGGATCACACACGAATTGTGGGCGATCACGGATCCGGCCGACCTTGCGGAGATCGACGCCGATCTGTCCACGAAACAAGCGATGATCGCCGACGGCCACCACCGCTACACGACGTACGGATACCTGCGTGCCGAGCTGCGCGATGCCGGTGCGGGCGACGGCCCCTGGGACGCCGGCTTGACATTGCTCGTCGATGGAGACGTCACGCCTCCCGACATCAGAGCTATTCATCGCGCTATTCCTGGCCTTTCCCTTGACGAGGCCATCAGGCGCGCTTCGAGTGGCTTCGAGATACATACTCTCGATATATCGGACGTCGGTTCCGCGCTTGCGGAACTGGCGCGCGCGACTGCAGGTGACTATACGCCCGCGTTTGTCATAAGTGACGGGGCCCGTTTCGCGCTCCTGAGCAATCCCGATAAGTCGCAATTGGCTGCCGCGAAACCAGCGGAACACACTGACGCTTGGTGGCGTCTCGACGCCAGTATCGCCAGCATATTTCTGATGGAAAAGCTATTTGGCGTGACCGATGCGGCCGGTCAGGTCGAAGCCGAACACGAGCCGGAAGCTGCTCTTCGCATAGCGCGCGAGACCGATGGAATAGCGCTTTTCCTGAATCCCGCGCCACTTTCTGGCATCGTAGCGGTGGCGGAGGCGGGTGACGCAATGCCTCGAAAGTCAACGCTCTTCTTGCCGAAGCCGAGTTCAGGAATGGTGATGCGCGCTTTTCGTTACGAAACCGGGGAATAGCGCAAACATCGACGAATAACGAACTCATCCGGCGCGGAGCCGCTTCGCATCGCTCACTTCGACCTCGTACCGGCTCGCTAAGCCCTGCGCGCCACGCCAAAATCGGCGGCGAAGCGCTCCGTTAATCTCCAAGACATCGCCCGACGCCCATTTGGCCGCGAGGCGTTGCACGCTTCTCTTGTGGGCCGCGCAGTCGATCGTGTCAACGGATGGCGCTCGCGAGTTATTGGCTGCCGCTCCGCTCCGCTCGACAACGAGCCGCCAGACCGTGAATTCGTCACCGCTCGGAAGCGTGCGTACCGTCGGTGCACCAGACAACCGACCGATGAGTCGCACGTCGTTCACCGACTCAGCCGGCGCCATCGCCTTTGTACGCGAACCCGCTGTCATGCCTCACCTTTCACTGTCGTCGACGAGCGCCACCTGCCGTGTCACTCATCTTGAGGGTGCCAGGCCATGCAATATCTTCGCTGCCGACGAGTGCGATCTGTGGACAGCGCTGACACAGTCATGCTGACTGTGCAAAAGTCACCGATCGGTAGGCTCTTCGAATACGACGAGCATCGGGACTGACTCAGCGTCAACCACCGAAGACGCACCCTTGGCAGTGCTGTCGCGCGCTGATTCGCTCGGCTCTGCCGTGCCAACGTGCGGTGCTTGCGCGGCGTCGAGTTGCGCGAGGCGTTCGTCCGCGTCGGTCGTTGCCTCTGTGTCCGCGAGCGCGGCGGCGACGAACCATTCACGGGCCTCCGCCGGACGGCCGGCCGCAAGCAACGCGTCAGCGTATGCGTAAAAAAGCCTCGCAGACCACGGATCGCGGCGATCCCGATCCAAATCTCGGCCTTGCAAACTCACGACCGCGGCATCGAACTGGCCAAGATCGCGCCGGGCACCCGAGACGACGATGCGCATTTCGACGGCGCGCGCCCGATCGAGTCGAGCAGCCTCCGCTGTGTTTGCCAGCGTCAGCGCCCGCTCGGGCCGACCGAGGCCCCGCTCGCAATCAGCCATAATGGGCAGGTGCTCGAGCGACCCGCTCATTCGTCGGTGTGCGCGTAACTCGGCGAGAGCCTCCGCCCAGCGCCCCGTCGCGTAAGCGCACAATCCAACAGCCTCGCGGACGACGCCGAGCCGCGGCAACAACCGGCGCGCGGCCCGCGCATGCTCATACGCCAGCTCAGGATCGTCATCGACGAGTCGACCGGCCATCACCAGATGCTGTGCCGCCGCCTCGCCGGCGGCAGTTGGGGCGGTACGCAATTCTGCTCGCGCTTCACGCGAGAGTTCCGCACCCGTAACGTCCACGTCTATTTCCGGACCTGCCCGCGTATGTAGCCGACGAGTATCTGTCGTATCTCGATATTTGACGGCGGACTCGCGCCTGCTCGAGCTCGCCCGTTGACCGCGCGATCCGGAGGTCTGGTTCGGTCGCGGTGGCTTGCCGCCTTGTAGCCTCGCGGAGTTTCCCGGGCTATCTCGCCGGCTGTCCTGGAACTTGGTTCGATCTGCTCCTATCCGTTCCGGCCGCTGCCTCGTCGATGGGCGCTCGGTACGGCTGTCCGTCACGCGTTTGACCGGCCGGCGGTCGCCGGTCTTGCGTTGACCTTCGGGGGGAGGAATCTCACGCGGATGTGACGAGCCCGCCGCGTTGCCGGAACCCCGCGCAGCACCTCCGGCCAAATCGCGCGAGCCACGGGCGTTGGAATCGCGAGACCGGCGATAGTCGTCGCGCCGCGGTGCCGAGCCGCCGTTACCTTCGGCGCGCTGCTTTCCCCGTCCCGTCGAGCGCCGGCCCGCGCGCGGCCCGGCGTCACCGCCGAGGCCGGTGTCGGCGCCCTGCGATGGACGCGGCCCGCGGTTGTCTCTGCCTGTGCGAGCACCGTCGCGCGGTTTCGAGAAGTCACGCCCCTGCCGCGGTCTACCGGCGCGAGGCGAATCGTCGCCGTCAGATGCTCCTGGCATCGCGTGTGCCGCCTTCCCTGCCACACAAATGTGTCATAAATGCGTTGAGGGTCACCCGAAAACGGGTGACCCTCAACGAAAGTATGTCCGGCGGCGTCCTACTCTCCCACGCGGCTGCCCGCGCAGTACCATCGGCGCTGAAGGGCTTAGCTTCCGGGTTCGGAATGGGACCGGGCGTTTCCCCTTCGCTATGACCGCCGTAACTCTATTGAGATGTCTGCCGGATCTCCCGACCGTATCTCAGGAACTGCTCAGTGGACGCGAGTATGCTTTGTGGTCAAGTCCTCGGCCTATTAGTACCGGTCGGCTGCATGCGTCACCGCACTTCCACCTCCGGCCTATCAACCCTGTGATCTAGCAGGGGGCCTTACCAGGTTGACCCTGTGGGAGACCTCATCTTGAAGCGAGCTTCCCGCTTAGATGCTTTCAGCGGTTATCCCTGCCGAACGTAGCTAACCAGCAGTGCACTTGGCAGTACAACTGGCACACCAGAGGTTCGTCCGTCCCGGTCCTCTCGTACTAGGGACAGCTCTTCTCAAGTCTCCTGCGCGCGCGGCGGATAGGGACCGAACTGTCTCACGACGTTCTAAACCCAGCTCGCGTACCGCTTTAATGGGCGAACAGCCCAACCCTTGGGACCTACTCCAGCCCCAGGATGCGACGAGCCGACATCGAGGTGCCAAACCATGCCGTCGATATGGACTCTTGGGCAAGATCAGCCTGTTATCCCCGGGGTACCTTTTATCCGTTGAGCGACGGCGCTTCCACAAGCCACCGCCGGATCACTAGTCCCTGCTTTCGCACCTGCTCGACATGTCTGTCTCACAGTCAAGCTCCCTTGTGCACTTGCACTCGACACCTGATTGCCAACCAGGCTGAGGGAACCTTTGGGCGCCTCCGTTACCTTTTGGGAGGCAACCGCCCCAGTTAAACTACCCACCTGACACTGTCCCTGATCCGGATCACGGACCGAGGTTAGACAGCCAGTACGACCAGAGTGGTATTTCAACGTTGACTCCACCCGAACTGGCGTCCGAGCTTCACAGTCTCCCACCTATCCTACACAAATCGAACCGACCACCAATATCAAGCTGTAGTAAAGGTCCCGGGGTCTTTCCGTCCTGCCGCGCGTAACGAGCATCTTTACTCGTAGTGCAATTTCGCCGGGCCTGTGATTGAGACAGTAGGGAAGTCGTTACGCCATTCGTGCAGGTCGGAACTTACCCGACAAGGAATTTCGCTACCTTAGGATGGTTATAGTTACCACCGCCGTTTACTGGCGCTTAAGTTCTGAGCTTCGCAACCCGAAGGTCACTGACCCGTCCCCTTAACGTTCCAGCACCGGGCAGGCGTCAGTCCGTATACATCGTTTTGCAACTTCGCACGGACCTGTGTTTTTAGTAAACAGTCGCTTCTCGCTGGTCTCTGCGGCCACACCACGCTTCGGGGGAAAACCCCTACACGCGACGCGGCCCCCCTTCTCCCGAAGTTACGGGGGCATTTTGCCTAGTTCCTTAACCACAGTTCGCTCGATCGCCTTGGTATTCTCTACCTGACCACCTGAGTCGGTTTGGGGTACGGGCCGCCATGACACTCGCTAGAGACTTTTCTCGGCAGCATAGGATCATCCACTTCGCCTTGACGGCTCGGCATCAGGTCTCAGGCATATGAGACGCGGATTTGCCTACGTCTCGCCCTACACCCTTACCCCGGTACAACCATTGACCGGGCTGGACTACCTTCCTGCGTCATCCCATCGCTTGCCTAATACCGGTTAGGTTCGTGCTGTCCACCAACAATCCCGAAGGATCGCCGGCTTCGAGCACTTAGCATCACCGGGTTCAGCATGGGCGCGTCATAGCGGGTACGGGAATATCAACCCGTTGTCCATCGACTACGCCTGTCGGCCTCGCCTTAGGTCCCGACTTACCCTGGGCGGATTAGCCTGCCCCAGGAACCCTTGGTCATTCGGCGGACGGGTTTCTCACCCGTCTTTCGCTACTCATGCCTGCATTCTCACTCGTGTGGCGTCCACGACTGGGTTACCCCGCCGCTTCTCTCGCCACACGACGCTCCCCTACCCGTCAACGCGCCTGGACCCAAAAGGGCCGAGCTGATGCGTCAACGTCACGGCTTCGGCGGTGTGCTTGAGCCCCGCTACATTGTCGGCGCGGAATCACTTGACCAGTGAGCTATTACGCACTCTTTCAAGGGTGGCTGCTTCTAAGCCAACCTCCTGGTTGTCTCTGCGACTCCACATCCTTTTCCACTTAGCACACGCTTAGGGGCCTTAGCCGGTGATCTGGGCTGTTTCCCTCTCGACTACGAAGCTTATCCCCCGCAGTCTCACTGCCGCGCTCTCACATACCGGCATTCGGAGTTTGGCTGACTTCGGTAAGCTTGTGGGCCCCCTAGGCCATCCAGTGCTCTACCTCCGGTAAGAAACACGCGACGCTGCACCTAAATGCATTTCGGGGAGAACCAGCTATCACGGAGTTTGATTGGCCTTTCACCCCTACCCACAGGTCATCCCCCAGTTTTTCAACACTGGTGGGTTCGGTCCTCCACGCGGTCTTACCCGCGCTTCAACCTGCCCATGGGTAGATCACTCCGCTTCGGGTCTAGAGCATGCGACTGAGACGCCCTATTCGGACTCGCTTTCGCTACGGCTTCCCCACACGGGTTAACCTCGCCACATACCACTAACTCGCAGGCTCATTCTTCAAAAGGCACGCGGTGACGGCCGCCGGGTAAACCCGACGACGACGCTCCCACGGCTTGTAGGCACACGGTTTCAGGTACTATTTCACTCCCCTCCCGGGGTACTTTTCACCTTTCCCTCACGGTACTTGTCCGCTATCGGTCACCAGGGAGTATTTAGGCTTAGCGGGTGGTCCCGCCGGATTCACACGGAATTTCACGGGCTCCGTGCTACTTGGGATGTCGCTCGGGAGTCGTCGACGTTTCGTCTACGGGGGTGTTACCCTCTACGCCCGGCCTTTCGCATGCCGTTCGACTACATCGACGATTTCTTACTCCCTGCTAGATCGGCAGATCCAGCTGAACGATCCCACAACCCCGACCACGCAACGCCTGCCGGCTATCACACGTGATCGGTTTGGCCTCTTCCGCTTTCGCTCGCCACTACTAACGGAATCGCGGTTGCTTTCTCTTCCTGTGGGTAATGAGATGTTTCACTTCCCCACGTTCCCTCCACATGCCCTATGTGTTCAGGCATGGGTGACAGGACATGACTCCTGCCGGGTTTCCCCATTCGGAAATCCTCGGATCACAGCTCGGTTGGCAGCTCCCCGAGGCTTATCGCAGCCTCCTACGTCCTTCTTCGGCTCCTGGTGCCAAGGCATCCACCGTGCGCCCTTAATAACTTGGCCACAAAGATGCTCGCGTCCACTGTGCAGTTCTCAAGATGCGGGCGGTGCTCCGGCTCGGCATCGTCGCGTGCCTCTGATGGGAGGTCGTTCGACGAGAGCCTTTCCCGCAGAGAGTTCGGTTGCTTAGCGCCCGATCCCTCAGGACTCAACAGTGTGCTCGATCGAAACCCGTATCATCGAAGACTTTCCACGCCGCGAAACGGCAGTACTCACCATGATGATTTTCGGCGTCGACCGAATAGTCAGTGTTCCACCCATGAGCTGGACGCAGGTCATTCGCCTGCGCCAATGCTCCTTAGAAAGGAGGTGATCCAGCCGCACCTTCCGGTACGGCTACCTTGTTACGACTTCGTCCCAATCGCCAGCCCCACCTTCGACCGCTCCCCCCGGAAAACCGGTTAGGCCACGGGCTTCGGGTGTTGCCGACTTTCATGACGTGACGGGCGGTGTGTACAAGGCCCGGGAACGTATTCACCGCAGCGTTGCTGATCTGCGATTACTAGCGACTCCGACTTCATGGGGTCGAGTTGCAGACCCCAATCCGAACTGAGACCGGCTTTTTGGGATTCGCTCCACCTCGCGGTTTCGCAGCCCTTTGTACCGGCCATTGTAGCATGTGTGCAGCCCTGGACTT
>JBDZVM010000066.1:0-11387 GCA_040255675.1 Actinomycetales bacterium
TTGCGAGCGGTGGTCTTCTTGGCGGCAGTCTTGCGAGCCGTCGTCCGCTTCGCTGTTGTTTTCTTCGCCGCTGTCCGCTTGGCTGCTGTCTTCTTCGTCGTCTTCTTCGCGGTCGTCTTGGTCGTAGCTTTGCGAGCGGTCTTCTTGGCGGTCGTGTTCTTCATTCCTGCCTTCTTTGCTGTTGAGGTGCGACCGGCTGATCTGCGCAACGACGCTGTGGCCGAGCTGCGGTCGTCGAAATCGACGCCTGGCAGGGATCGTTGCAGCTTTGCCACTGTCGCGGTTGCGGAGCGTCCGGTCGGCATGTCCGGTGACTTCAGCAGTTCTTGGCCGTTGTGCTCGAGCGTGACGCGGTACTTACCCGACCGGCCCTTCTTCAGAACGATTGTTGCCGGCACGCATGCCTCCTCGGCAGATGATTCCGGTGGTCGACCGGAGTTGTCGAATACCACGATGACACCCGGATCGTGTCGCTCAAAGCAACCATGCCGCGTTGTTTCTCCACTTTTTCGTCGTCGTGTCCGTGCCCCAGCCGCGCATCCACACCTGAGATGCGTGAGGATGTTCCCATGAATGGCGTCGTCGAACACATCTTGACTCTGCCACCGTGGGTCGCCTTACTTATCGTGTTCGCGATGCCCGCACTTGAAGCCTCTACATTCCTTGGTTTCGTTTTCCCGGGTGAAATAGCGTGCTTGCTCGGCGGCGTTCTCGCATTCGAGAGCAAGTTGGCGTTGGCGCTGGTCATCGTCGCCGCGATCGTTGGTGCCGTCATCGGCGATAGCGTCGGCTATTTCGTCGGACTTCGCTTCGGCGATACGCTGCTGAACAAGTTGCCCTCGCGGTTCGTCAAGCCCGAGCACGTCGAGCGCACCAAAGAACTCATTCGCAGACTCGGCGGGCGTGCGGTATTCGTCGGTCGTTTCACCGCCGCTCTGCGCGCTCTTGTGCCCGGTTTCGCGGGTGCGTCGAACATGCGCTACCGCACTTTTCTATTGTGGAACTTCGTCGGGGGGGCGCTTTGGGCCACGGGCGTCGTCGTCGCGGGGTATCTAGCCGGCAATGCGTGGCGCAAAGTCGACTCGACGTTGAGCCTCGTCGGCTACAGCGTGTTGGGAGCCGTGGTCGTCGCGATCGTGATTCTCGTGTTTGTACGCCGGCGTCGCCGCGCGAAGGCTTGAGACGTTAGTCGTCGCTCAACGTGTTGAGCGCGCGACCGAGTCGGGCTCGAAACGCGGCGAAACCTCTGCCACCGCGGCGCGCATCGGGTTCTCCCGCCGCGGATGTCACAAGATGAGACACGACATCGAACGCGGGCACGATGATGTCGGAATTCGACGGAACGGTCAGCGTTTCGTGGGCCAGCCCGGCGAGGTCGGCGTCGTCTTCGCCAAGCGCGAAGAGGGTCGCGCCTTTCTTGCGGGCATCCGCGAGCCTTTCGAGCAGCGCTGTCGTCGGATCGTCTGGCGCGACGACGAAAACTGTCTCGCCTCGCTGGGCATGTTCGAGGCGAGTGAGTCCGATCGACAGGTGCTCGGGTGCGTTAGCGGGCGGCGACCATCGCACCAGCACGGGCGTGAGGTTTGGTAGCCCCGACCAGCGCGCTTCCTCGTCGAGGTGCGCGGCAACATGCCACGGATCCTCGGTGGGCGTGCCGACGACGAGCAAGCCGCCCGGGTCGTGGGGCGCGCGACGCAACGCTCGACCGAAGTCACGTGTTCGCTCGATCCAGCCAGTGCCCGCCAACAAGTCGCGCAGGACGCCGACGCGCGCCCTATCCATGGCGCCGACTTAGGGCTACAGCTTTCAACGGTAGGCATGCTCCGAGTCGGGATACCGCCCGCCGGCGACATCGTCGGAAAACTGTTTAGCGGCTTCAAGAAGTGTCGCACGAAGGTTCGCGTAAGTCTTGACGAACTTCGGGAGCCGCCCGGCCCCAAGGCCGGCCATATCGGTCCAGACGAGCACCTGCGCATCGCACTGCGCCCCCGCGCCGATCCCGATGGTGGGAATCGTGAGTTCCGCGGTCACGCGCGCCGCGACGTCCGCTGGGATCAGTTCGAGCACGATGGCGAACGCGCCCGCATGCTGCAGCGCGAGCGCGTCTTTCACGATGCGCTCGCCGTCGTCGCCGCGCCCTTGCACTTTCGCGCCGCCAAGCGCATACACGCTTTGCGGGGTGAATCCGATGTGCGCCATCACCGGGATTCCGGCGTTGACGACCGTGCGCACGTGCTCAGCGATGTGCGCGCCGCCTTCGAACTTGACGGCTTGCGCCCCGGCTTCTTTCATGAAGCGCACGGAGGTTTCGAGCGCATGGCTCGGCGATGGCTGGTAGGAGCCGAACGGCAAGTCGGCGACGACGAACGCTTTCGAGGTGCCGCGCACGACCGCGCGCACCAGCGGAATGAGCTCGTCGACGGTGACCGAAAGCGTGTCGGGATAACCCAGCACGGTGTTGGCCGCGGAGTCGCCGACGAGGAGGACGTCGATGCCGGCTTCTTCGAAAATGCCCGCAGTCTGGTAGTCGTACGACGTCAACATCGCCCATCGTTCGCGACGTTCTTTGCGGGCGCGAAGCTCGTTGATGCTCAACCTCGCGACGGGTCGGCTGCTCGACGCGGCAGCGGACATGACAACCTCCAAAGCCTGGAGTCGCCGCGCGGCGTACCCCGGCACCTCATCCTCGCACGGCCGCGGCGTTTCGGGACGGTTTAGCGCCAGCGGCTCGTGATCGGAAGCCGACGGTCGCGGCCGAAGTTTCGCGCGCTGATCTTCGGCCCCGGCGGGTATTGGCGGCGCTTGTACTCCGCGGTGTCGACCATGCGCATCACCCGGTCGACGAGCGCCGGGTCGTGGTAGCGCGCGAGTGTCTCGCGGCTCTCGTCGCGTTCGACGTAAGCGTCGAGGATCGCGTCGAGTTCGTCGTACGGCGGGAGCGAGTCGCTGTCGAGTTGACCGGGCCGCAACTCGGCGGACGGCGGTTTGTCGATCGAGTTTTGCGGGATCGGCTGGGTCTCGCCGCGCAACCGCGCTTGCGCGTTGCGCCAGCGCGCGAGCTGCCAGACCCGCGATTTCGGGACGTCTTTGATGGGCGCGAAGCCGCCCGCCGAGTCGCCGTAGAGCGTTGAGTATCCGGTGGCCAGCTCGCTCTTGTTGCCGGTCGTCAAGACGAGGTGCCCGTGCTCGTTCGACAGAGCCATCAATATCGTGCCGCGCACTCGAGCCTGCAGGTTCTCGGCAGCCAAGCCGTGCAGGTCGAGCTGCTTTTCGAACGCCTCGACCACGTCGCCGATCGGTACCACGGTGTGCGTGATGCCTTGGGCTCGCGCCAGCCCTTCGGCGTCCGCCAACGAGTGTTCGCTTGACCACTTGCTTGGCAACGCGACGGTGTTGACGGCGGCAGCGCCGAGCGCGTCGGCCGCGATCGTGGCGACGAGCGCGGAGTCGATACCCCCGGATAGGCCTAGTACGACGGATCGAAAATTGTTCTTGCGTACGTAATCTCTCGTGGCGAGCACGAGCGCGCTGTAGATCTCGGCGTCGGTTTCTAGCGGCTCGGCGACACCGCCCGCTTGTGCCGCGTACGGCGGCAGCGGCTCGGTGTGCAGGTCGACTCGTTCGACGAGCATCCGCGTGCCGTCAAGCACGTCGACCATGCCCGTGCGGTCGTCGCTGGCTTGCGGAAGGTTCAGGTCGAGCACGACAAGGCCTTCGTCGAACCGCGGCGCTCGCGTGAGCACCGAACCGTCGGCAGCCACCACGAGGGAGTCGCCGTCGAACACGAGCTCGTCTTGGCCACCCACCATATTGACGTACGCGAGAGTCGCGTTCGCCTCGGCCGCGCGCCGCTGCGCGAGCCGTAGCCGCACGTCGCCCTTGCCTTGCTCGTAGGGCGACCCGTTCACGTTGACCACCAAGCCGGACGTAGCCACCCGTGCGGCCGTGATGGGGCCGCCGTCCTGCCAAAGGTCTTCGCACACGGTCATGGCGATGTCGACACCGAGATGGCGGACGACGACAAGCCGATCGCCTGGCGCGAAGTAGCGATACTCGTCGAAGACGCCGTAGTTGGGCAGATGGTGCTTGGCGTAGCGGGCGACGACCTGGCCCCGAAAAAGGAACGCCACCGCGTCGAGCGGCAGCCGGCGCGACGTGGTGGGTGTTGGGGTGGGTGGAACCCCCACGGCGGGTCGATCGACGTAGCCGACGATGACCGCGAGCTCGCCGAGGCCCTCGTTCGCGAGCCGGGTGGCGAGCGATTCCAGCGCCCGCGCGGAGGCCTCGACGAACGACTCGCGAAGCGCGAGATCCTCGATCGGGTAACCGGTGAGCGTCATCTCTGGAAACGCGATCAGGTGCGCGCCGCGCCCGGCGGCGTGCCGCGACCAGGCCACGACCAGGTCGGCGTTGCCGTCGAGGTCGCCGACCGTCGGATTCACTTGCGCGAGCGCGAGTCGAAGCTGGGGCACGGCACTCAGCCTACGGCGACCCGACAGGCGCCGATTGGCGGAGCCGACCGGCGTGCCGTAACGCGCGCGTAACGTCGGGCGCGGACAATTGGCGAACGATTGCCCGACGCGGCGCCGGACGGTGAGGATGAGCCCATGGACAAGCAGACCGAATTCGTGTTGCGCACTCTCGAAGAGCGCGACATCCGCTTCGTGCGGCTGTGGTTCACCGATGTGCTGGGCTTCTTGAAGTCCGTCGCCATCGCCCCAGCCGAACTCGAAGGGGCGTTCGCCGAAGGTATCGGGTTTGATGGTTCGGCGATCGAAGGATTCGCGCGGGTCTACGAGGCCGACATGCTTGCCAAACCCGACCCGGCGACATTCCAGATCCTGCCGTGGCGTTCGGAAGCACCCGGAACTGCCCGCATGTTCTGCGACATTTTGATGCCTGACGGCTCTCCGAGCTGGGCCGACTCACGCTACGTGCTCAAGCGCGCGCTGGCGCGAGCCGCCGATCTCGGTTTCACCTTCTACACCCATCCTGAGATCGAATTCTTTTTGCTGGAAAGGCCGCCGGCGCCGGGCGAGTTGCCGGTCCCGGCTGACGCGAGCAGCTATTTCGACCACACGCCGCACGGCGTCGGCCATGACTTTCGCCGTCAGGCGATCACGATGCTCGAGTCGATGGGCATTTCCGTCGAGTTCAGCCACCATGAGGCCGCGCCGGGCCAGCAAGAAATCGACCTGCGTTACGCCGATGCGCTGACGACGGCAGACAACATCTTGACGTTCCGCCAAGTGGTCAAACAAGTCGCGCTCGAGCAAGGGGTTTTCGCGACGTTCATGCCCAAGCCGTTCACCGAACATCCCGGGTCCGGCATGCACACTCACCTGTCGCTTTTCGAAGGCGACCGCAACGCTTTCTTCGAGGCCGGCGCGCAATATCAGTTGTCGAAGACGGCTCGTGCGTTCATCGCCGGCCTCTTGCGCCACGCTGCCGAAATCACGGCGGTCACGAACCAATGGGTCAACAGCTACAAGCGACTCTGGGGCGCGACGAGCCGCACCGCCGGTGCGGGCGGCGAAGCGCCGTCCTATGTCTGCTGGGGTCACAACAACCGCTCCGCGTTGGTGCGCGTGCCGATGTACAAGCCGCACAAGGGAAATTCGACCCGCATCGAGATTCGCTCGCTCGATTCGGCGTGCAATCCATATTTGGCGTTCGCGCTGCTGCTCGGCGCGGGGCTTGCGGGTGTCGAGGGTAATTACGAATTACCCGACGGCGCCGAAGACGACGTGTGGGCACTCACCGAGGCGGAACGCCGCGCTGTCGGCATCGAGCCCTTGCCCGACTCGTTGTCTGACGCCATCGCGGTGATGGAGCGATCCGAGTTGGCGGCAAGCGTGCTGGGCGAGCACGTCTTCGACTTCTTCTTGCGCAACAAGCGCCAGGAGTGGGCCGATTACCAGCGTGAGGTCACCGTCTACGAGCGAGACCGCTACCTGCCGGTGCTGTGATACCGCTGTGAGCAGCGAGTTCGAGCGGCTGGCAAGCCGTCCCGCGCAGTTGGCGCGGTTCGGGTTCGTCGACGCCGCCAGGGCAGACGCGACAGCGCGCGGGCTCGGCCTCGGCGCCGACCTGCTCGCGGACGTGCTCGCCGAGATTGCTCAGGTGGCTGACCCAGACCTCGCGCTCGATTCGCTGGCGCGCCTGCTCGAAGCGGTGCGCGATTCCGGCGACCTGCGCGACGCGCTTCGCGCCGACGCGGCATTTCGCGGGCGGCTGTTCGCCGTCCTCGGTTCGAGCGCCGCGCTCGGCGACCACCTCGCCGGCCATCCGGGTGACTGGCGTGAACTGGCCGACACCTTCGTCGACACGACCCGGCCCACCCCGCACGGTCTGCGGCGAAACCTCACCGCCGCCGTGGCGGGCAAGACCGGTTCCGCCGCGTCGGAGGCGTTGCGTTCGGCCTATGTGCGTTCGCTGCTGCGGCTCGCCGCCCGCGACCTGGTCGGCGGGCTGGCCTTCGAAGACGTCGCGGCCGAACTCGCCGACCTCGCGTGCGCGGCCCTTGACGCCGCGCTCGTGATCGCGGCGTCCACGCTGCCGGCCGACGCGGCCCCCTGCCGGCTCGCCGTCATCGGCATGGGGAAATGCGGGGGCCGTGAGCTCAACTACGTGAGCGACGTCGACGTGGTGTTCGTCGCCGAGCCGGCGGACGGCGCGGACGGCGCGAACGGCGCGGATGAAACCGGGGCGCTGCGTACCGCGACCCACCTCGCGACCGGGATGATTCGCGCGTGCGCGCCGCTGTGGCAGGTCGACGCCGCGCTTCGGCCCGAAGGCAAGATGGGCCCGCTCGTGCGCACGCTGGCAAGCCACGTCGCCTATTACGAGCGGTGGGCCAAGACGTGGGAGTTTCAAGCGTTGCTGAAGGCGCGGCCGGTCGCCGGCGACCTCGAGCTCGGCCGCGCCTACGTCGACGCGCTGCGGCCGATGGTGTGGCAGGTCGGGGGCCGCGACCACTTCGTCGAAGATGTACAGACCATGCGGCGCCGGGTCGAATCGACGTTGCCCCCCGGCGAAGCCGACCGCGAGTTGAAGCTCGGACCCGGCGGGTTGCGTGACGTCGAGTTCGCCGTCCAGCTCTTGCAACTGGTGCACGGGCGAGCCGACGAGACGCTGCGCAGCGCCACCACGCTCACCGCTTTGCGAGAGCTGTCGGACGGCGGTTACGTGGGCCGCGACGACGCGGCCTCGCTGGGGGAGGCGTACCGGTGGTTACGCACGCTTGAGCACCGGCTGCAGATGTTTCGGCTGCGCCGTACGCACACGCTGCCGGTCGACGACGCGGAGCTGCGCCGGCTCGGCCGCGCCATGGGATATCGCAGCGATCCGGTCGCGCAGCTGCACGCCGAGCACTCCCGGCACGTGCGCGAGGTGCGCCGGCTGCACGAGAAGCTGTTCTACCGTCCGCTGCTGCTTGCCGTGGCCCGGCTACCGGGTGACCAGGCAAGGCTGTCTCTCGACGCCGCCGCCGCGCGCCTTGAAGCCCTCGGCTACGCCGATCCCGAGCGTGCCTTGCGGCATCTGGAGGCGTTGACGAGCGGAGTCAGCAGAAGGGCCGCGATCCAGCGCACGCTGCTGCCCGTCATGCTCGCCTGGTTCGCCGACGCCCCCGACCCCGACGCCGGCCTGCTGGCGTTTCGCCAAGTCTCCGACGCGCTCGGCGAAACGCCCTGGTACCTGCGCTTCCTGCGCGACGAAGGCGCCGCCGCTGAGCATTTGGCGTGGGTGCTGGCGAGTAGCCGGTACGCGGTCGAGCTGTTCTTGCGCGCGCCGGAGGCGGTCGCGATGCTTGGCGACGCCCGAGACGCGGGTCCGCACCAGCTGCGGCCGCGCTCGCTTTCCGATCTCACGGGGGAGTTGCTCACCGCCGTCCGCCGCTACGACGAACCCGAGGCCGCGGTCTCCGTCGCCCGTGGGTTGCGCCGCCGCGAACTGCTGCGAATCGCGTGCGCCGACCTGCTCGGCCTGCTCGATGTCGTCGAGGTCGGCACGGCGCTGTCCGACGTCACGGCAGCAACGCTTGGCGCCGTGCTCGACGTCGTCGTGAGGCGAGCGGAGGCCGAGCGAGGCGGTGCCCTACCGATGCGGCTGGCCGTCATCGGGATGGGCCGGCTCGGCGGGCAGGAGCAGGGCTACGGCAGCGACGCCGACGTGCTTTTCGTGCACGAGCCGGTCGAGGGCGCCGACGACAGCGAGGCCGCCGCGGCCGCCCACCAGGTAGCCAACGAGGTGCGGCGGCTGCTGTCGGTTCCGGCGCCGGAGCCAGCCGTCGACGTCGACGCCGACCTGCGGCCCGAAGGCAGGCAGGGGCCCCTCACGCGCAGCCTCGCGTCGTACGTCGCCTACTACGCGCGCTGGTCGAAGGTCTGGGAAAGCCAGGCGCTGCTTCGGGCCTCGCCGATTGCGGGCGACCCTGAGTTAGGCACCCGGTTTTGCGCGGCAATTTCTTCGGTGCGCTGGCCCGAAGGAGGTTTGTCGTCGTCCGATATAAGAGAGATACGGCGCATCAAGGCGAGAGTCGAGAAGGAACGCTTGCCGCGTGGTGCTGATCCGACGCTGAACACCAAGCTCGGCAGGGGAGGATTAGCGGACGTCGAATGGACGGCGCAACTGCTGCAACTGCGATACGCGGCCACAATCGAAGGGCTTCGGACGACGTCCACCATCGGCGCGCTGGAGGCGGCTCGCGGGGCCGGGCTCATCGGTGCGGACGACGCCGACACGCTCGCGTCGGCGTGGCGGCTCGCGACGAAGGTTCGCAACGCGATCGTGTTGGCGCGGGGGCGACCGGCTGATTCGATTCCGAACGAACTGCGCGAAGTGGTAGGCATTGCCCGCCTGGTCGGCTACGCTGCGTCGCAGTCCGGTGACTTCTTGGATGCGTATCGCAGGGTGACGCGTCGAGCGCGAGGGGTCGTCGAGCGGGTGTTCTACGGATGATCACCGGATATCGGTGGCGGTCGAAGCAACCCGAACGGGGGCAGTATGTCGACGACGAAGTCTGCGGCGCAGGCTGTCGTCTCGCCCGCGGGAGTGTGGCGCGATCACGAGTTTCGCGGCCTCGCGCTGGCGCAGTTCACCAGCGAATGCGGCGACCAGATCGCGGCTATCGCGATCTCACTGCTCGTGTACGGCCGGTCGAACAGTCCGCTGCTCGCCGCCGCTTCGTACGCCGTCACCTACGTGCCCTGGATTCTCGGCAGCATCTTGCTGTCGCCCCTCGCTGACCGCTATCCGCGGCGGGCCGTGATGCTCGTGTGCGACGCCGCGCGCGCATTGATCATCGTGGTGTTGACCTTGGCGAGCCTCGTCAAGGGCATTCCGGTCGGCGTGTTGATCGGCCTGGTGCTGATCTCGAGCTTTTTCTCGCCGCCGTTTTCCGCGGCTCGCGGCGCGACAATTCCCGACATTTTCGTCAGCGGCCCGCGATACGTGCGGGCACTCGCGATCGGGCGCATCCTCCAGCAACTCGACCAGGTGGCGGGTTTCGCGCTCGGCGGCGTCATCGTGGCGATGGTTCACCCGTCCGGCGCTCTGGCGTTCGACGCGGGCACCTTCGCGGTCTCGTTTCTCCTGATCGCCACTCACGTGCGCTCGAGGCCGCCGGCCTCGCCAGGTCCGCATCCGCCGCTTCGGCCGGCGTCGATGATCCGCCAGGTGGCACCTGACCTCGCGATTGTGTGGCAGCACCCGACCCGGCGCACATTGCTGCTTTTCAGCGCCATGGTTTTGATATTCGTTATCAGTCCCGACGCGCTCGCGGTGCCCTATGCGCGTCAGCACGGGCACGGCGCGGTAGCCGCGGGTGCGCTCGCGGCCGCTCAGCCGTTTGGGGTTGCCGTCGGAGCGTGGTTGTTCGTCAAATACGTGCCGGTGCGGTTCCAGGGCCGCTGGCTGATTCCGTTGTCGGCGATGTCGGCGATCGCGCTGGCGTTGACGGCCACAGTGCCGCCGATCTGGCTCGTTTGCGCGCTGTGGGCCGTCAGCGGCATGGGGCAGGCCGTGATCGTCGCCACGATCGCCGCGTACAACGTCGTGACCGACCGTTCACAGCGGGCTCGCGCGAACGGCTTTGCCGCTGCCACGATCGCCGTGACGCAGGGACTCGGTTTCGTGATCTGGGGTGGCCTTGCCGAGCATGCCGGCGCCGCGGCGGGGGTCGCCTGGGCCGGAGTGACCGGCTTGTTGATCCTGGCCGTGATCCGCTATCTGTGGCCGGACGACATCATCGACGACGCGTGGGCGAAGCTCGCGAAGGTGCAGGCGTAGTCGCGGGACCGTCGCCGATCGGCGGCAACTCATAGGCACGGCGACCGGTCAACAACCGCTGAATGAAGAAACCGGCCGCCAAGACCAGCACGCCGCCAACCGCGTCGAGCACGAAGTGGTTGGCCGTCCCGATGATCACCATGAGCGTCGCGACCGGGTACGCGAGGCCAAGGACGCGAAGCCACCACCTGCGACTGAGCATGAAGACCGTGAGCCCGGCCCACAGTGACCAACCGATGTGCAGCGAGGGCATCGCCGCGTACTGGTTCGAAATCTTCGCGAAGTCTGCCGAGCCCCACGAACCCCAGGTGTGGTAGATCACCACGGTGTCGATGAAGTTGTGCGAGGGTTCCATGAGGCGCGGCGGCGCGAGCGGGTAGAGCCAAAACACGGCCGCGGCCAGGCCGTTCGCTGCGTACAGGGCGGTGCGCGTCGATCGGTAGTTCATCGGGTGTTGCACGTAGACCCAGATCAACACGGTGATGACGATGACGAAATGCATCGTCGCGTAGTAGTAGTCGCAGACGTCGGCGAGCCAGTGCCACCCACCCCAATGGACGCCGGCGACGAACCTGTTCACCGCCAACTCGACATCGAGACCGAGATGCTTCTCGGTGCTGAAGATCCAGCTGGCGTGGTCTTGCGCCGCGGTCTCGTGTTTGGGGACGTTGTTACGAATGTAGGTGTAGACGATGTAGCTCAGCGCGATAAAGATGATCTCTTGCCACAAGCGGGGGCGGCGCTGTCGACGCATCCGCTCGGGCAAGATCGGGCCGATCTTGAGCGCGCGTCGACGGCCGCTCAACGCACGCTCGACAACCGGCACATCTAGCTCGGCGTCGGACGGCGCCCCTGGCCGCTCACCCGTCATTTCCGTCCCCGTGGCTCCCACGACCCGCTATCTTTCCAGAAGCGGCCGACATCGTGCGCGTGCGGGATCACCATATGGACACGTGGGGCGAGGACTTCGGATCCGCGAGCCGTTTGATCCGCCCAACAGCGAGACGATCGACGACAGTGGCCCCTGATCTCGCGCTGTAGCGAGTCAGAGGCCACCATGCGTGAGCGACTTTTTAGATGTCGAAGTAGAGCTCGAA
>JBDZVM010000067.1:0-11120 GCA_040255675.1 Actinomycetales bacterium
TTTCGCGTTCAGCCGGTCGACGAACAACTGGCCCGCCGTCTTATGCAAAATCGCACTCGAGCTGAGAAAGCCGGTCAACGACAGCGAGGCACCGACGTGAATCGGCTTACCCGAAGGCTTCCCTGACGGATTTCCCGACACTTGAGACGCCGTCGTCGTCGTAGCCCCCGGTGAACCCGAGCTCGGAGACGACGACGAACTACTACACGCACTAAGCAGCCCGCCACCGAACACGCCGACTGCGCCAAGCCCCGACAACTTCAGGACATCACGCCTGCTGACGCCCGGAGCCGAGCCTTCGGCCGCACGGTCGCTCACTCGTATTTCTCTCCTGACCACGGCTGCTCCTCGGGCTGCCAAAGGGTGCTTCAGGTTGTCGCTGCCGAGCGCGCTACCGAAAAATTTGGTGACGTCGTCAGTGGCGATGAATCTAGACGCTCGGGTTGCCGCTGTCCAGCATTCGTTATCAGAACGTCAACTTATGCTGAGCATTGTCGATGGTGCGGCGGTATGTGGAAAGCTTCGGCATACGGCGCTGTGCCGCTGTGGCGGTCCTAAATGGCGTAGTTAGCGTGTTGACGACCGTCAGAGCGCTGGGATAGCGTCACTGCACAACATGTGCAGTCACTCGCAACAGTCGGTCGCTCACCCAAACCGCACCTTGAGGAGACCGTGATGCCGGACGAGGGCCAGCAAGCGAAGTTCGATTACGCGGGCTACTTCAGGAGGATCCGCGAGCTGGAGCGCCTCGCGGTGAGCGCCGACGAGATTTCTTGGCGCGAGAAGTATGAGAAACCCGAGCGCCAAGTTGACGTGCTGCTGTATCTGGGTTGCAACGTGCTGATCACAGGTCATTTGGCCGTCGAGGTCGTCGCGGTGTTCAAGCACCTGGGCATCGATTTCGAAGCCATCGGTGGCCCTCAATTCTGTTGTGGGATCGTTCACCACTCCCAGGGCGACACCGACGCGGCGAATCGCCTGTCAGAGTCGACGGTCGCCAAGATGGAGTCGTACGGCGCGAAGACAATGGTCATGTGGTGCCCGTCGTGCGACCTGCAGTTCGAGGAGGTCGTTATCCCGACGGTCGCTCAGGACTTCGCACCCACCATCACGCACGCCACCGAGTTTCTCGCGCGGCGAGCGGATCAGTTGCCGTTCCAGAAGCCGGTGAAGTCGAAGCTCGCGGTGCACACGCACGTCGGGCACCCTCGGCAGGAACGCGACGCGGCCGCGGCACTCTCGTTGTTGAAGGCAGTTCCCGGGGTGGAGATCGTCGGCACGATCTCGTCAGACCGGCTCGGTTATCACTGTCCGACGCCGTCCAGCGCTGAGGCGGTGGCGGTGTTTCGTGAAGAGCGCGCGCACATGCTCGACGAGGCGAAAGCCATGGGTGCGGATACGGTCGTCACGCTTTATCACTCATGCCATCGTGAGTGGTGCGACGCGCACACACCGGAATTGCGGATCCGCAACTACATCTCGATTGTGGCCGAGTCGCTCGGGTGTGACACCGAGGACCGATTCACCAAGTTGCGTAACTCGAACGATCCTGACGCCGTGTTGGACGCGAGCCGCGCGCAGTGGCAATCGCATGGGTGGGAGCCTGACGCGGCCCGGAAGGTTACGCAATCGTACTTTCCGTTTGGCGGAACACAATACGGAACAAACCACGGATGAGTGAGGTTAGTAGCGTGACAGATTGGTCGAAGAAGGTCGTTGACGTTCCCGGGCTCTTCCAGTCACGGGTACGTGCATACGAGCAATGTGTCGTCGCCGGTCCGCTGATTTTCGTTGCGGGTCAGGTCGGCTACAGCGGTAGCAGTGTTGTCTCTCGCGAGTTTGAACCGCAGGTGCGCCAGACATTCGAGAACATCAGAACTGTGTTGCGTGCTGCCGGTGCTGATCTCAAGGATCTCGTCACCACGACGACCTACCTTACTGACGCTCGGCTAATGGACGAATTCCTTGAGCTTCGCCAAGAAATCCTCGCGGAATCCTTTGCTACCAGCTCGTTGATCGGCGTCGACAAGCTGTTCCATCCCGAGTTGTACGTCGAGATCTCTGGGATCGCCGTCCGGCCGTCGTAATACCGGTGGCATTGTGCCTGGTCAATCTTGAAGGATCGCCGCTTCGATGCGCTCCGGTGTCAGAGGAAGGTCGCGCACTCTGACACCGATCGCGTCGTAGAGTGCGTTCGCAATCGCACCGGCCACCGGACCAGCCGCGCACTCGCCCACACCCAGCGACGGTTCGTCTGGACGTGGGAGCAGCGTGACCGAAACGGTGGGAGCTTCGCTGAAACGCAGGATCGGGTAGCTTTCCCAGTCGCGGCTGGTGATCTGATGATCGTCGAAGCGGATGGCTTCGCGTACTGCCCAACTGGCTGCCTGCACCGCACCGCCTTCCACTTGGTTGGCGAGCCCGTCAGGGTTGACGATCTGGCCGGCGTCGACGGCGACGTAGATATTGCGCACCGCGACGCTTGAAACCGCCTCGACGCGAGCGACAGCCGCGCAATGCGCATGCGTGTTCTTGTAACGCGCGTACGCAATGCCCCAGCCCCAGCCGTCGCTCGACTTACGGTCTTTCCACCCTGCGAGTTCCGCTGCAGCCGCGACAACAGCGCGAGCGCGCTCGTCAGGGAGCTGCCGTAGGCGGTACTCGACCGGGTCGACCTTTGCGAGCTCGGCGAGTTCGTCAATCATCGATTCGATCGCGAATACGTTCATCATGGCGCCGAGTGAGCGCAACGACGACGTCCGTATCGGCATGGCAAGAAGCCGATGCACGGTCGCATCGAGGTCACGAACCCGGTACGCGGGAACGGCGTTTCGCGAGTTACCGCCGCCGTACGACGCCGGATCGACGGCCGCGGGCAGAACCGTTTGCATAGCGGCTTCACTTGCCCCCAAGAGCCCGATATTGCCGTCGTAGCCTGGTCGCGTGACGTGACCGTTGCCCCACACGTCTTGGCGCCATTGCACGATGTCGCCGCTCGTATCGACACCGGCGGCTATCTCGACAGCCATCGCCGGCCCATAGGGCTCCCATGCGAACTCGTCGTCTCGCGACCACACCACCTGAACTGGCCTGCCAAGTGTTTCGCGCGCGAGCAGCACAGCGTCGAACGCGACGTCATCAGCGCTGTTGTGGCCGTAGCAGCCCGCGCCCTCGACGTGTTGGACGACGACCTGCGAGACCTCGAGTCCGAAGCTCTTGGCGATTGCGCCTCGTAACGGGAATATGCCTTGCGAATGCGTCCACACGCTGAGTTCGGCGTTGGTGTGCCAACACGCGACGCCGCATCCAGGCGCGATCGAAGCGTGCGCGAGGTACGGCCTGCTGTAACGCCGTTGAATGGTGTTGACAACCTCGCCGCGCGCCGCCTCGTCGACAAGGTGCGCGACAGGCGTGACTTCGGCCGGTTGCGACCTCAAGTAATCACCGATCGCGTGTTGATTGGGGAGCGGTGTCGGATCCGACCAGCGTGCGCTCTCCCGCAAGAGCTCGGCGGCGCGGACGGCGTCGTCTTCACGCTCCGCGATCACGCCGAGGAAGGAGCCCTTTTGTACGACAGATACGACGGTGTCGATCGAGCGCGCAGCGTCGGCGTCCGCGCTTAACAGCTGCGCTCCGGGCGCCGGCGGTCTCACCACTCGCCCGAATAGCTGTCCCGGCAGTGAGAGGTCGTGAATGAAGCGGGGCCGCCCTAAAAACTTGTCTTCGAGATCGAGGCGAGCAGCGTTGTGACCGACGATGGAGTACTCGTCTGGCTTTTTTGGCGTGACGTCGCCACCTGCCACGCGCTCGAGCACGCCTTGGTTGGCGAACTCCCAGTAGCTCGACAGTTGGTTGCCGCGCGCGTCGAGAATCGTGCCGTCTCGTACGGAAAGCGTTTCGGGCGAAACGCCGGCGTGGTGAGCGGCCGCTTCGACGAGCCATGCGCGTGCGTGCGCACATGCTGTCCGCAATGCCGTGCCGGCCGCCATCACCGACATGCTTCCAGAGGTGAAGCCTTCGTTCGGCGAGTGCGCTGTCGTCGCGCTCACCATGCGTACGCGCTCGAACGAAACGTCGAGCTCTTCTGCCGCGATCTGTGCGAGCGCAGTGAGGATGCCCTGCCCGAGTTCGACCTTGCCGACAGCGATCCGCACCTCGCCGGCCCCCGTGATTTCCACGCGGTCTGAGACGAACGGCTCCGCTGTTGCCGACTGTCGCGGAGCGGCGCTCATAGCTTCGCTGCCTTCGCGACGTCGGGGGTATCCGTCGCGTCCGTTGTCGCTGCCGCCTTGAGCACGGCACGGATCACTCTGTTATGACTTCCGCACCTGCACAGGTTGCGGTCAAGAGCGCCGCGCACCGCGGCTTCGTCGGGTGCCGGATTGCTTTCGAGCAGAGCCGCCGCCGAGACCATGATGCCCGACATGCAATAGCCGCATTGTGCCGCTTGCTCTTCGATAAAGCATTGTTGTAAGTGGCTCGGCTCACCGTCGTCCGAAAGTCCTTCGACGGTGACGATCGAATGGTCGACGCTTGCCCATACGGGAAGATCGCAGGACGGCGTCGGATGGCCGTCGAGCAGCACAAAGCACGCCCCGCACTGGCCGAGCCCGCAACCGAAGCGGGTTCCCTTGAGATCGAGATCGTTGCGCAACACGTACAGCAAGGGCGTATCGCGGCGGCACACGACGTCGCGCTTGCTGCCGTTCACCTCGAGCGTGAACGACTCGGCGTCGGTGGTGGGACGCCCGACCCATGCGGGCGAATTGCTTGCGATCACGTTCCGCTCCCTACAACCCGAGCAGCATTGCTCCAGTGTGTGCCACGGTATGCACACCATTCTCGTCCATAGCCTCCGCGAGCGACCCAAGCGGGTCAACGTCACCCATGTCAAACGGCGCATCGGACCCCAAGACGATGCGGTCGGCGCCGAACCGATCGGCCAGCGCTTTCAGCACGCCAGGGTCGTGCGTCAGACTGTCGAACCAGAAGTTCCGTTCGAGGAGCGCGAGGGGGTCGCCGCAGCCGCGCACGCTCGGCTCGCTCCGCACCTTCCAGCCGTGACGCAGGCGCCCGACGAGCGACGGCACGACGCCGCCTCCATGCGCTAACCAGAAGCGCAAACGCGGATGCCGATCCACCACTCCGCCGAAGATCAAGGAGCTGACGGCGACGGCGGTTTCGACAGGGTTGCCGAGGAGGTTGACGAGGTAGTACCCCGACCACCGCGAGTTGGGCGTGTGTTCGGGGTGAATGAAGAGCGCGACGTCGAGTGCCTCGACGATGCTCCAGAACGGTTCGAGCGTCTCGTCGTCGAGGTTGCGGCCGGCTATGTGCGTTCCGATCTCGAATGCTCGTACGCCGAGGCGCTCAGCCGCGCGGCGAACTTCTTGGGCCGCACCCTCCGGATTTTGGAGCGGCACGATGCCCACAGGCACGAGTCTGGCCGGATCCGCGGCACAGGCGTCGACGATCGCATCGTTCAAGCTGCGATGCCATCGCAGCGCCTCGTCGCCAGGTAAGTCGTATCGGTACGACAGCGGCGCAACCGACATGGCCCGACGGTGAATACCCGTCCGGTCCATCTCTCTTAATGCGACCGCGGGGTCGGTGAGCAGGCGCCGGACCGGGCCGACGCTGGCCCCGTGATACAGCACTTCGTCTTCGTCTTGGGCCGTACCGAACTGCACTGGCAGATATTGCAACGACAGTTCAGGAGCTGGGATTAGATGGCAATGCAAGTCGATCGGTGTGCTCGTCATTCGAACCTGTCTTTGATGTCGCGGACAGTGAGGCGGCCGCCCCACGAGGGAGCTGGCGGCCGGGTGCGGCTTCGCCGAGCGCTGTGGCCGGTACTTCACCACCCGCAGTGATCGGTGGTATGGAGGGGGACGGCGCACTCGGCAGCACGGCGAACGCGAACACGTCCGCACGCTGGTAGTGGCCAGAGAAGTCGTGCACCAGCTTGGTCTTAACGATGTCGCTGAGGTCGACGTCGGCGTAGATGATTTCGTCGCCGGGGCCGGCCGGGCCGGCAATTATGTCGCCGGACGGTGCGATGATCGTCGAGCCGCCGAGATTGCGGGGATCAGCGAAGAACTCACGATCGCTTTCGGTTTGCGCCAACTCCGCGGCGACCTCAGGGCTGATGGTCCCGCAGGCGTTGATAACGAAGCACTTGGCCATGTACGCGGTCGAACGACCGGTAAGTACACCGGTCTCGGCCATGCCGGGCGGCCAGGTAGGCGCGAAGTAGTTCGGCCAGCTTGCGACATGCACGCGAACTTGCTCGTAAATAAGCGCACTGATTGCTAGCGGGTTGGAGTTTTCACCACAAATCAGGCCACCGACCGGTCCGATATCTGTCATGAAGGCGCGCATACCCGCGCCCGACCCGGGCGCGTGCACCAGCCGTTCACCGACGGTGGGTACAAGTTTTTGATGTATGCCTAATATTTCGCCGGTGCGTGAGATGTGCAGCTGACTGTTCCACATCGTGCCGGAGGTTCCGGGCCGGCGCTGGCACATTCCCATGACGACGTTGACGTTGCCGGCGGCCGCGGCCGCACACAGCGCGTCGGTTGCCGCACTCGGCACCTCGACGGAATTATGGAACAGCTGCTCGGCGTAGCGCAGACTCTCACGACTCGTCGCGGGGAGATGGTAGTACCAGACCGGGTGGCCGGGGATGAATCCTTCGGGAAACCCCACGAGGTCGGCGCCAGCTCGACCGGCCTCTTCGATCAGCTCGCATGCCTTTCGGACAGTGGCATCGCGGTCGAGAAAAACAGGGGCAGCCTGGGCAGCCGCGAGTCGGACCCGTCGAAAGTTTGACACCATTACCTCCTGCGATCTTGAAGCTGAACCGGGTGCGAACGACCCGATCAATGCCGCGGCGGCCGCCGTTGCAGGCGCTCTTCGACGGCTCTCCACGCCTTTTCGAATACGACGGCGTTCGAAAACGGCGGGCGCGGTGCCTGCAACTCGATGAACCGCAGCGGGCCGCTGCCTCGGTTAACCCAGCCGTGCAGTGTTCCACTCGTCTGCCAGACCAGGTCGCCGGCTGACACGTCGAATGTCTGATCTTCGAGTGTCACCTGGCCTTGCCCGCGCAGCAAGAAATACGCTTCCTCGAAGTCGTGAAAGTGCGCGCTCCCCGAGAGCCCTGCTTCCTCGCGTGGCGCGAACTGAATCATGAAGTGCGTGTGGTGAATCGCTCCCAGCACGTCGTCCACCATCATTCGCGACGAGATGTCTCGCACGTTGTTGCCGTGATAACCGGGCATCGAGAGCGGGCCCGGGGTATTCAGATCCGAGTCGCTGAAATGGCCGGTGAATCGGGCCGTCGGATCAGCCTCGTCGACATCGCGCAGGCTCTCGGGAATTGCGTAGTCCGACACGGGGTACACGCCGTTCGAACCGCCGATGGGGCGTGGCTGCGGCGAGCGGATGCGATACCAGCGCACCGGTTCGGAAGAGGGATTACTCCAGGCATGGGGTGCGGCGACGGGCACGAATCCGAAGTCGTCGGCGACCAGGCGGTACCCGAGTCCGTCGATTCCGAGATTCGCCGCGCCCTCAAGAATGTAGAAAGACTCTTCGAACGGATGGAGGTGACCAGACACATATCCGCCGGGCTCGAGTTGACAAACCGCGAGTTCGACGTGCGTCGAGCCGTCTTCGTCGCCGACCAACGTGGCGACCGAGAATCCCTTGCTGCCCGCCGGCGACTCGAAGGTCTGGAGCTTGCTGAAGGTCTCCCGGACAATCTTGAACTTGCGCATTGCTGCCTTTCGTCGTCACCGGCATTGAAATGAGGCTAACTAGTCGCCAACGGGTGTTACTCCTTCGCGATAGCCTCTTTGAGATATTCCCAATCGCGAGCGAACCGGTACGAGTGGCGCCCCGGCGGTTGCGGCGCCTGAGTCTCCAGCCAGCGGACGATCTGCTGCCCGGGATTGAAAAAGGCGTGCTTGCAGCCGACGCCGGCCCACGCGACGTCACCGGCTTGCAGACGGTAGGTCGTGTCGTCGAACGTAGCGTCGACCTCACCGTCGAGAATGAAATACGTTTCCTCGAGTGGGTGGTCGTGAGCTCCGGCCTTGCCGCCCGGCTCGTATTGCACCATGAACATCGTCGATAGCTCGGCACCTAGATCGCTGTCGACCATCATCTTAACCGTGATGCCGCTGTAGACCAGCAGTGCGGTGCGCATGCTCGCTGAACGCGCAAGGAATTCCTGGCCCTGCTTGGATGCGTCCATATTTTCGGGATCGATGTGACCGAAACTGCGGGTGCGCGGATCACGCGGATCGATCAGGAGGGGTGTGGTATCGCGCGTCTGCCCGACGACGAAGAAGGTGTCGTCAACCGATCGCGGCTGCGGCGCCAGCATTTGCGCCCACCGCGCGGGTCGATCGCCCGACCCGCGCCACCGGTGGGGCGTGCCGACGGTCAGTAAGCCGTAGTCACCCTGCCGGAGCAGGAAAATGCCCTCGTCGGTCTCGAGCTGTACTTCGCCGTCAACGACGAAAAATGTTTCCTCGAATGAGTGTACGTGCCGATCGATGTGGCCTTCAGGAGTGAGTTCGCAGATCGCGAACCCGGTGTGAACGGCATCGTCGGTGTCCACCGCCGTCCAGCCGCGAAAGCCCGAGCTCCGTTCTTCGTACCCAGGAGGTACCTCGAGTTGCATATCAGCGGCGTGCCGGACGACGTGGCGGCTCTTCATCGGTTCGACTCCTTGGAAGTGTGAGACGTCGCAAGGCGTAGGTACTGGGCGAGCACCGACATGTCGCGGTCTCCGAATTGCGGTACCGCGGCGTTGACGACGTCGAGATTTGCTGCCATCTGGGTCAACGGCACTCCTAGTCGTTGCCCGAACGCCAAGATGAGTTCGATGTCCTTTTGGACGAGCGCCAACCGGAAGGCGACGGAGGCCTCGTCCGGGTTCTCGAACGCCGCTTTCTTATAGTGCACGAAGGGAGCGCCGGCCGCGCTGGAATCGAAAACCTCGTACGCGAGAGCGCGGGGGATACCGGCCGCTTCAGCGAGAACGAGTCCTTCCGACAGCGCCTGATTGAGACCATGCACGATGGCGTTGACAGCCAACTTCATCGCCGCGCCGCTGCCGACGTCGCCCATGTGGAAGATCCGGCTGCTCAACGCTTCGAGCACTGGTCGGGCGCGGCTAAGCGTCTCAGCGCGACCGCCGACCATGATCGTAAGTGCGCCTTGTTCCATGAGCGTCACGCTGCCCGACACCGGTGTGTCGAGGAGGTCGGCGCCAGTAGTTGCCATGCGGTCCGCGAGAGACTGCGAGACCTCGGGTTCGACGGTGCTCATTTCACATGCCACGAGGCGTTCGTGGGCGCCCTCGAGAACGCCTCCTGCCGCGAGGAATACCTCTTCGACGGCGACGCGGTCGGCGAGCATGCTGATGGCGACGTCACAAACGCTTACCGCCGCAGCGGGTGAATCGGCGACGTCGACGTCGAATGCGTCGCGGACGGCGTCAAGGCGCGCCTTGCCTCGATTCCAGACCGTGACTGAATGGCCAGCACGCGACAGCGTTCCCGCCATCGCGCTGCCCATCGCACCTAAACCGAGAACTGCAACCTTCACGCGAGTCACCCCTCGATTCGACACTGCGGCACAAGACTTAGCCTCGGTTGGCCTGAACAGTCCCGGCAGGTGATGGCGCCAAAGCGTACAGGAGTGATGAACGCACAGCAAGGGGCTAGTAACCCCTCGGGAGCGTGGTCACTTGTGCTCACGAGAGCGGCAAGGTGCTTGCCAGGAGGCGCTAACTCGGTGCGGTTGATCTATGACGACGCCAGGCGCCAGCGAACGTTGCTCAGCATCAGTTGACATTCTGATAACGAATGCTGGACAGCGAGGTGCGGAGCATCTAGATTCAACCCACTGAGCCACGAGGCCCTCGTTGTTGTTGATCGAAGCGAAAGGGCGACAAATGTCAGATGACCGCACGTTGTTGATCGTCGGCGGCACGCACGGACTCGGGCGTGCGCTGGCTGAACACTACGCAAAGCGCGGGCGCAATGTGATCGTGAGTAGTCGCGATCAAGGCCGAGCGGACGCCGCGGCACGCGAAATAGGCGGCAAAACGACCGGGATTGCACTCGACCTGGCAGAACCGAAGAGTATCGCGGACAGTCTGGCTGATGTAGAAGCGGTCAACGATGTCGCGCTCGTCGGCGTAGAGCGCGACTACAACACGGTCAAGGAATACGACGTCGAGCGAGCCGTTCGCTTGGTCACGATAAAGCTGGTCGGATACACCGAGGTTGTGCACGCCCTTGTGCCAAAGTTTCAGTCGGACAGTTCTGTGCTCCTCTACGGCGGCCTCGCCAAAGAGCGCCCCTACCCCGGCTCGACAACGATTTCGACGGTCAATGACGCGATGACGGGTTTGGTGCGCACGCTCGCGCGCGAACTCGCGCCGATTCGTGTAAATGCGATTCACCCCGGCATCGTTGGTGACCACCCTGAGTGGAGCACGAAGCCGCGCGCGGTGCTCGATAACATCATCGCTCGCACTCCGCTCGGGCGACTTATCACATTGGAGGAATCAGCGTTAGCGGCTGCGTTTCTCATTGATCACCCGTCGGTCAACGGCATCAACCTGTTCGTTGACGGCGGTTGGATGCTGACCTGATCTATAGCTGTTTCGTTGCATCGTGAAGTTCGTCTGCGCCGTATAAAGCCAACGGGTCGCAGGCCCAACGCGTGTGTCGGTCCACCTGCGCTGCGTATGTGGAGGGTGAATACCAATGGACGATCGCCGTTCGGAAGCGTCGGCTTCGGGTTTCAGTCGTCGCGATGTTTTGAAGTTGTCGGGTCTGGGCGCCGCAGGCATGTTTGGTGGGGTTTTGCTCGGCGCGTGTAGTAGTTCGCCGTCGTCGTCGGCCCCAGGAACGAGTTCGAGTTCGGCGTCGTCGTCGGCACCGTCGGTGTCGTCGTCGGCGAAGGCATCGGGGAAGCCGTCAGGTAAGCCGATTCGCGTCGGTGCCTCGCTGTCGTTGACCGGATTCTTGGGGCCGACCGCGATTTTGCATAAGACGGCGGGCCAGTTGTTCGTCGACCGGCTGAACGCGAAC
>JBDZVM010000027.1:0-49471 GCA_040255675.1 Actinomycetales bacterium
GCGCCATCGACGGCGAATCGGATAGCGCACGCTCTGAGCGAACGCGCGCTATCCGAAATCGCCGTACGGTCGGTATTCGGTCCTGACCAATATTCGCGAATTTCTGTCAGCGGCTGGTTGCCGCGACCTTCGCGAATTCGGCGAGACTCCAGCCAGCGCCCACCGCGTCGCGCATCGCTTCCCAACCATCACCATGCCGGTCGAGATTTCGGTGCGTCAGCACGACATGCGTGCGGTCTGGGCTGACAGAGGTGAACACGACGTCGACCTCGCTCGTCTTGGCAGGATCAGTTTCGATTTGCCATTGCAGGTTGATGTCCCAGCTGAAGCACACCCGGTGCGGTGGCTCGTAGGCGAGAACTCGTCCCCAGCGGCATTCGCTGCCGTCGATGCCCCGGTCGATGATGTGACCGCCAAGCCTCGGCTCGAACACCATTTCGGCCAATTCCGCCTCGATGATGTGGTGGTTGGGGTCCCACCAGGTGCCGATGCCCTCGGTGAAAACCCGAAAAGCGCGCTCGATGGGCGCGTCGACATCGGTTTCGGTCGAGACCTCGGTGCTTTGCAATTCTGTGGTCATTGTTCCTCCGTGTGCTGTTTGCTTGCTGCGTCGCGAAAGGCGTCGAGTGATTGCCGCCAGAACTGCTCGAAGTAATGGCGGACGGCGGCAAGCCCTGCTTGATCGACCGTGTAGATCCGGCGGGTGCCTTCGGCGCGGTCGGTGACGAGTCGTGCCTCCTTCAAGACCTTCAGATGTTGCGAGACCGCCGGCCGGCTGATCGGCAAGTCGCGTGCCAGTTCGCCAACCGCGCTCGGCTCCTTCGCCAGGCGTTCGAAGATCGCTCGACGGGTCGGATCGGCGAGCGCGGCAAGTGCGTCCCCATGGTTCGTCATGACTTACCGTAAGCTACTACTTACCAAGCCGGCCGTCAACAGGATAGCCCGAGCAACCCGGCAACCTTTTGCGGCGTCCGACCGGTGACGTCAGTAGGAACACAACAACCTGGGGCGACGTGTCCGACGAACCGACGGGTTTTCGCGATTACGTGCAGGCGCGACAGCGTGCCCTGCTGCGCACCGCCCGCATGCTTACCGGCAGCCAGCATCAAGCGGAGGATCTCGTGCAAGCGACGCTCGAACGCGTGTGGCCGCGTTGGGAGCGCATCGTGCGCGACGGCGACCCCGACCCGTACGTGCGTCGGGCGCTGGTGAACACCTACTCCAGTTGGTGGCAACGCAAGTGGAGAGGCGAGCAGCCGACGTCCGAGCTGCCGGAAAACCCCGTACCGGACGACGAATTCGCCCGCGCCGACCTCGCCGACGCCTTGCGGCGCGTGCTGCCGACGTTGCCGAAGAAACAGCGTGCCGTGCTCGTTCTGCGGTACTACGACGACCTGAGCGAGGCCGATACGGCCCGAATTCTGGGCTGTTCGGTCGGCACGGTGAAAAGCCAGACAGCGAAAGCCTTGGCGCGCTTGCGCTTGCGCGACGACCTACGAAGCACCGACCTACGAAGCACCGACCTACGAAAGGCCGAGACATGATTCCCAGCGACGAACGCATGCGCGAGGCGATGCATTCGCTCGAGCCGCGGGAAACCGATGTGCCCAATCTCTACGAGCGGGTGAGCCGGGGTGCGAAACGGCGCCGGCATTACCGTTCTGGCGCCACCGTGCTCGGCGCGGCCGCCGTGGTCGCGGTCGCGGCGCTCGTACCGGCGCTGGCGAACTCGTCAGGCTCGTCGAGCACGACCCAAACCGCAGCCGCACCGGGCGCCGATATCGACCCTGGCTTCATCGGGCAAGGCGGAAACGCGACACCACAAAAGACTCATGCCGTCGCGCCCAGCACTGGTCAGGCGGTGACACCCGGTCCGGCGGTCGTGCCTGCAAAGCCTATGAAACTGCCGTCTGACGGGAAGTGCCCGACGGTGGCGTCGGTCGCGCCTGGCACTGACGCCGAGGCGCAGGCGAGAGCTGCTGCGCTCGCAGCCGTGCCGGGCCGGTATGGCGAAGCGACAGCGGCGAAGGTTTCGGTGGCGGAGATTTACTCGGCCGCGAGTGGCAAGGGCTATGGCATCGTGGCCGATGTCATGTGCGGCAAGGCGCTCGGCGACAACAGTTACGTGGTCGAACTGAACTTCGGCGACACGAACAGCGCGTCGATGGGCAGCGGGCAGTTGTTCCTGGCCGACTTCGGTGCCGATTTGGGTTGGCAGGTGTGGTTTCAGTACCACTGATTCTCAGTCGGCGCGGGCCATCTCTTTCCGCACTGCCTCGGCGAAATCGTCGACGTCCGACTCAGTGGTGTCGAACGCGCACATCCACCGAACCTCGCGGGTGTGCTCGCTCCACACGTAAAAGTGAAATTGCTCCTGCAGCCGGACGACGACCTCGCGCGGCAAGACCGCGAACACGCCGTTTGCCTGCACGGGCTGGGTGATGCGCACGCCGGGGATGTCGCGCACGGCCGCTGCCAACCGCGAAGCCATCGCGTTCGAATGCTGCGCGCTGCGCAACCACAAGTCGCCGCTGAGCAAACATTCGAATTGCACGGCGACGAAACGCATCTTCGAAGCAAGTTGCATGGCGGCTTTGCGCAAGAACTTCAAGCCTCGGACGGCGGATTGGTTCAGCACGACGATCGCCTCGCCGCCCATGAGGCCGTTCTTCGTGCCGCCGAAGCTCAACACATCGACACCTGCGTCAGTGGTGAAGGCGCGCAGCGGCAACCCGAGCGCGGCCGCCGCATTGGCGATGCGGGCGCCGTCGAGATGCACGACCATGCCGCGCTCGTGCGCGTGCGCCGTCAAGGCCGCGATTTCGTCGACGGTATAGACGGTTCCGAGTTCGGTGCTTTGCGTGATCGACACGACGCGTGGCTGCGCGTGGTGCTCGTCGTCCCAGCCCCACGCCTGGCGATCGACCAGAGCGGGCGTCAGCTTTCCGTCAGGAGTCGGCACGGTCAGCAGCTTCAAACCGCCAATCTTTTCGGGCGCGCCGCATTCGTCGGTGTTGATGTGCGCGGTCTCGGCGCAGATCACGGCGTCCCACCGCGAGGTCATCGATTGCAGCGAAACGACGTTCGCGCCAGTGCCGTTGAATACGAAGAAAACTTCGGCTTGCGTGCCGAAATGCGACCGAAAGACGTCATGGGCGGCGGCGGTATAAGGGTCGTCGCCGTAGCTGGTGACGTGGCCGCCGTTCGCGCGTGCCAGCGCTTCGATCACCTCCGGGTGCACGCCCGCGTAGTTGTCGCTGGCGAATCCGCGAGACGTCGGGTCGTGGTGCCGGCTCAGTTCGTCAGCCACACCCGTTCTCCATTCACTTCGTCAGCGCGTCGACTCCACAATCCCACGATCTGCTCGGCCAGATCGGCGACGTCGGTGAATCCGCTGAACGCTGCCTCGGGCTTGGCCTCGCGCATGCGAGGAGTCACCAAAGCCTTAACCACCAACACCGTCGCGGCCGCGGGCGAGCCGCGAAACGAGTCGGCGAGCGCGAGGGTCCATGCCTCGGCCGCCGCTTTGGCTGACGCGTAGGAGGCATTCTTGGCGGTCGGACGCGACGCCTCGGCAGCCGAGATGAGCACGAAGCGCCCGGCCGGCGAGGCGAGCAGCGCGTCGTGGAAGGCGCGAGAGACGTGCTGCACGGTGCGGATCAGCAAACCCTCGAGCAGATTCCAATCGGCGAGGTCGGCTTCGGTGATGCCCTTGCCGCCGCGCCAGCCCCCGACAAGATGCACGACACCGTCGACGCGGCCGAACTTCGACCGCACGTCGTCGGCCCATGCCTTGGTCGCCGCCTCGTCGAGCAAGTCGACCACGTAGCCGTGCGCTGATCCGCCGCCGGCCGCGACCTCCGCTGCGATCGCGTCGAGCCGCTCCCTCGAGGGGTCGGCCATGGCGACCGTCGCTCCTGCCTCGGCCAGTCGTCGGACCGCAACTTCACCCGCGCCGCCACCTGCGCCGGCGACCACCACAACGGCGTCCTGCAAAACGCTGTTCAACCGCGGATTCCTTTCGTCGAGGCGATCACATCGCCGAGCTTGCGCCGCAACGCATCGAAGAACACGTTGAGCGGAAACTCGTCGGGTAGTACGAGGTCGACCAATTCTTTCGGAGCGCCTTCGAGCGGTAACGCGGAGGGTCCCTGCTCCCACACCGACGCCGGGTGTGGGGTGACGTAGCGCGACACGAGTTGGTGGGCCGCAATCCAATGCCCGACCCGTGAGCGATCGATGCCGTCTCGATAGAACTCCTCCACTTCGTCACTCAAAGCGACGACGGCGCCGGCCAGCTCGGTCCAGTCGATCGACAGCGTGTTGTCTGTCCAGTGCACGACACCGTTCTTGTGCAGGTAGGCGAAGAGCAGTTGCCCGCCGAGCCCGTCGTAGTTGCGCACGCGCTCACCAGTGATCGGGAACCGCAGCATGCGGTCGAAGAGCATCGCGTATTGCACGTATTCCCCGTACGGTGTCACGCCCTCCCGTTGCAACAACACAGCCTGTCGAAACGCGTTCAGGTCGCAACGCAGCTCTTCGAGCGCGTACATCCAGTACGGCATGCGCTGTTTGATCATGAAAGGGTCGAACGGCAGATCCCCGTGGCTGTGCGTGCGGTCGTGAATCAAATCCCACAACACAAAGGTGTTTTGGGCCAGCGTCTGGTTGTCGAGCAACCGCGCCGCCGCGGGAGGCAACGAGAGTTTCAACACGGACGACGCGGCGGCAATGACCCGGCGAAACCGGGCGGCTTCGCGATCGCAGAAGATGGCGCCCCAGGTGTACTTCGGCACCTCTCGCACCGCGACCGTTTCAGGAAAGAGCACGGCCGAATTCGTGTCGTAGCCCGCGGTGAAGTCGACGAACGAAATCGGCACGAACATCGAGTTGTCGAAGCGTGATGCCTCGAGCCGCGCTAACCACCCCGGCCACACCACTTTGACGACGACGGCCTCGAGGCTTCGGTTCGGGTTGCCGTTTTGGGTGTACATCGGGAAGACGACCAGGTGCTCGAGGCCGTCGGCGCGTTGCCGCTCCGGATGAAAAGCGAGCAGCGAGTCGAGAAAGTCGGGAACCGCGAAACCGCCGTCTTTCCAGCGCTTCAAGTCGACGACCAAAGCGTCGAGGTAGGCGGCATCGTGCGCGAAACGCGACCGCAACGCGGAAATTGCGGCGACGCACCGGTCGACGCACGCCGCCGCGACCGCCAGCGCCCGCTCGCCGTGGGTCTCGACGTCGACCGCGCCGTCCTTTCGCTGCAGTTCGCGAAACTCGGTGACCGCGTCCTTCAAGTCGCGCCAGGCGGGTGGCAGGTCAGCCGCTGCCGCCACTGTTTCATGAGGCGGCGTCGAACCGGCCCACGTCACGACGTTCGTCCACAGCGTCACGTGGTCGTCGTCCGCGATCGAGTCGTCGCCGAACAGGTCGGAATCGGCGAACACCACGACCCGGCCACGGTCTGCGCGGACGGCGACGGCAAGCGGCGCGCCGGCGGGGTCGGCGTCCGGTGATGTCGTCGCGAGCATTGCGGCGTCGGGATCGCTCACGTCGAGCGCCCCCGCGCGATAAAACGATGCCGCGCCGACCCCGGCCAGCAGGTCGACTGGGCCGCGCCCACAAGCAAGTTCGGCGCGCACCCAGGTCGCGACGCCCTGCCGGTTTCGAACCGTGTCTTGCACCGTCACGTTGAGCGGGCGCACCCCGAATCGCGCGAGCAAATCCGCGAGATTGTTGCCGTACTTGTCTTGCTCGCTTTCGGTGAGGACGACGAGACCTCCGCCGCCGCGAACGAACGCCTCGATCGCGTCGAGTTCGTCCGCGGAAAGCTTCGGTGAGCCGATTCCGGTGACCCGCTCCCAGGTGCCGTCGGAGGGGTGGGCGAGCACGAGGACGTCGTATCTGGCGAGGGTCGTGGCGCTCAGGTGCCCGTCGACGTGCGAGTCGATCGCCATGCCGTGTTCGCGCAGCGCGGACGCCGCTCGCAGGTACCCGGCGTCGCGCGGATTTCGCGGGTTCATCGCGCGGACGGCGTCGGGCCTGATGCTCCACGCCTCGTTGTGCGACTCGTCGAACAGCACCGAAGCGAAGGGGCTCTTCTCGAGGGTGGTGTTCACCACACACGCTCCCGTCTTCGCCGATTGTTCAGGGGTCTCCCGAATACCGGCTTGGTTGGCACCACGGCCGGGGGTATGGCCGCTGTTTTGATCCTGGCACCCGCGCACGCCGCCCGCGAGCCGACCCGGCGTCGGTGTAGCGGTTACCCTGGCAAGGATGCCCACAGATCCGAGCACGTGCCTTCCGCGAGATCGCGCTTATCTCGATCACGCGGCTACGACGCCGATGCTGCCCGAGGCGGCCGACGCGATGTGCCGCCATCTCGTGATCGCGGGCAACGCGTCGTCGCTGCACGCGACCGGCCGGTCGGCCAGGCGCACGGTGGAGGAGTCGCGGGAAACGATCGCGCAGGCACTTGGCGCGCGGCCCAGCGAAGTCATCTTCACGTCCGGTGGCACCGAGGCCGACAACCTCGCGGTCAAAGGCATGTTTTGGTCGCGGCGCGCGCAAGACTCGCGACGCACCCGCATTCTGGCGAGCGCGATCGAGCATCACGCGGTGCTCGACTGCGTCGAGTGGCTCGCGACTCACCAGGGTGCCCAGCCGGTCTGGCTCGACGTCGACGACGAAGGCCGCGTGCACCCCGAGACGGTCAGGGCCGCGATCGACGAAGACCCCGACTCTGTGGCGCTCGTCTCGGTGATGTGGGCGAACAACGAGGTTGGCACGGTGCAGCCGGTCGCCGAGATCGCCCGAATCGCTCACGAGTACGGCATCCCGGTCCACTCCGACGCCGTCCAAGCCGTCGGGCAGGTGCCGGTCGACTTCACGGCCAGTGGCCTCGATGCGCTGAGCTTCACCGGGCACAAGATCGGCGGCCCGTTGGGCGTAGGTGTGTTGATCGCCGGTCGGGCCCTGAATCTCACCCCCGTCCTGCACGGCGGCGGCCAAGAACGCGACGTCCGCTCGGGCACGCTCGACACCCCGGCGATCGTCGGCCTTGCCGCCGCGGTGAGCATCGCGACGGCCGCCCAACCTGAACTGGCCGCCGATCTCGCGTTGCTGCGCGACGACCTCGTCGAGCGGGTGAGCGCCGCCGTCCCCGAGGCAATCTTGAACGGCGATCGCGCCCTGTCGCTCGACTCTCGGTTGCCGGGCAACGCGCATTTCTCGTTCCCCGGCTGCGAGGGCGACGCGCTGCTGATGCTGCTCGACGCCCGCGGCGTCGAATGCTCCACCGGCTCCGCGTGCACCGCAGGCGTTGCCCGGCCGAGCCACGTGCTGCTCGCGATGGGCGCGAGCGAAGAACTCGCCCGGGCCACCTTGCGCTTCTCACTCGGCCACACGTCGTCGAAGTCGGACGTCGACGCGCTGCTCGCCGTCCTGCCGCCCGCTGTCGAGCGGGCGCGCCGTGCTGGCCAGGTATCGGCGAGGCGATAGTCGTGAAGGTGTTGGCCGCGATGTCGGGCGGCGTCGATTCGGCGGTGGCCGCGGCGCGCGCCGTCGAGGCCGGGCACGACGTCACCGGCGTGCATCTGGCGCTGTCGAAGAGTCCGCAGTCGTATCGCACCGGCGCCCGCGGGTGCTGCACGATCGAAGACGCGCGCGACGCCAGGCGCGCCGCCGACGTCCTCGGAATTCCGTTCTACGTTTGGGATCTCGCCGAGCGTTTCGACGAGGACGTCGTCCAGGATTTTCTCGCAGAGTACGCCGCCGGGCGCACGCCGAACCCGTGCCTGCGCTGCAACGAGCGCATCAAGTTCACCGCCGTGCTCGACAAGGCGCTCGCGCTCGGCTTCGACGCCGTCTGCACCGGCCATTACGCGCGCCTGGTCGAGGGCCCCGACGGCGTCGAGTTGCACCGCGCTGTTGATCCCGGCAAAGACCAGTCGTACGTGCTCGGCGTGCTCACCGCGGAGCAGCTGCGCCGCGCGCTGTTCCCGCTCGGCGATACGCCCAAGGGCGAGGTACGTGCCGAAGCCGCGCGTCGCGGGTTGCAGGTTGCCGAAAAGCCCGACAGCCACGACATTTGCTTCATCGCCGACGGCGACACCGCGGGCTTTTTACATCGGGCGCTCGACAACGTCGTCGGCGACGCCGGGGGAGACATCGTCGACGCCGACGGCAACAAGCTCGGTGAGCACGACGGTGTCTACGCGTTCACGGTCGGTCAGCGACGGGGATTGCGCATCGGCACCCCCGCCCCCGACGGCCGGCCGCGTTACGTGCTCGACGTCTCGCCGGCAACCCGCACCGTGACGGTCGGTTCGGCGGCGCAACTCGACGTCTTGGGGCTCGCGGGCGTGCGGCCGCGCTGGTGCGGGAGCCCGCCGTCCGAGGCGATCGAGTGTTCGGTGCAGTTGCGCGCGCACGGTGAGCCGGTGCCCGCCGTCGTCCGGCTGATCGGCGACGAGCTGGACGTCGAACTACGCGCTCCCGCTCGCGGTGTCGCGCCCGGCCAGGCGGTCGTCGTGTACGACGGCACGCGGGTCGTCGGCTCGGCGACGATCGACCGAACCCGTCGCTAGAACCAGACCTGGTAATCCGGGTAATCCGGACATGGAAGGACGCCGGCAGCGGTACGGGGGAAAACCTCTGCCGGCGTCCGATTGAGCATACCGCCCGGGCCGTTTGCTGTAACCAGTCGCCACCGGGTGATCTCGGCAACAGCACGCCACGCGTGCGGTCGTGACACTCCGGTTCATTAAGCTCGGTGGCATGCCGAACACCGCCGAGCAGGTCCCCGTGCCATGGTCGTTCGGCGCGGCAACCGGTGTCGGTTCGCTGCCGGGCACTGACCCCGCCGAAGCTATGCGCATCGTGGTCGGCGAGCTCCCGGATTTTCCGCACCTGGTCGAGCTGCCGAACGCGGGCGTGGGCCACGACATGATCGGCCGCGCCGCCGCGCACCTGGCCGAGTTGCATGTGGAGTACTCGGTGAGCGGTTGGCGTTTCGCCGCGCGCGCGGGTGGCGACGAGCGAAGAGCGCGCGCGGCGCTCACCCGCGACCTCGACGTCCTCGAAGAACACACCCAAGGCTTCGCCGGGCCGTTGAAAATCCAGTGCGCCGGCCCGTTGACCTTGGCGTCGTCCGTCGAACTGCACTACGGCGACAAGGCGTTGGCCGACGCGGGCGCGGTACGCGACGTCACCGCCGCGCTGGCGGAGGGGTTGGCCGCGATCGCGCTCGACGTGCGGCGACGCGTCGCCGGCGCGCGGCTCGTCGTCCAGCTCGACGAGCCGTTGCTGCCGGCGGTGATCGAAGGCAGCGTGCCGACCGCGAGCGGGTTTGGCACCCTGCCCCTCGTCGAAGAAACCGACGCCGTCGAGAAGTTGCGCGTCGTCGGCGACGCGATCGTGGCCGCGGGCGCCGTGCCGATCGCGCACTGTTGCGCGACGTCAGTACCGATCAGGGTTTTTCGCGACGCGGGCATGCGGGCGGTGAGCCTCGACGCCACGTTGTTGAGCGAGCGCGACGACGACGCCATCGGTGAAGCGGTCGAGGCCGGTGTCGGGCTGTTGCTCGGTTTGGTGCCGTCGACCGACGTGCCGCTGCCGCGAGCGCAAGAACTGGCCGCGCCCGCCAGGAAATTGTGGTCGCGGTTGGGCTTCGCGCCGGAGTTGTTGGCGCGACACGTGGTGACGCCGACCTGTGGGCTGGCCGGTGCCTCGCCCTCGTGGCCGGCCCGTGCCTATCGCGCGTGCGCCGAAGTCGCCCGCGTGCTCGCCTTCGAGCCGGAGGAGAAGTAGGTGGCGGCCGCGAGGGTTCCGGCGTCCGACGGCGTGCCGGCCGACACCGCCGAGCGGCACGCCGATTTGGCTCGCGACATCGACGACCACGCCTACCGCTACTACGTACTCGACGCGCCGACAGTTTCCGACGCCGAGTACGACCAGCTCATGCGCGAACTGGAGCGCCTCGAGGAGTCGTATCCGCAGCTGCGCACGCCCGATTCACCGACGCAAAAGGTGGCCGGCAGCTATTCGACGCTGTTCACGCCGGTCGAGCACCTCGAGCGTTTGATGAGCCTCGACAACGTGTTTTCCGCCGAAGAGCTCGCGGCCTGGTCAGCCCGGGTTGAACGCGAGGCGGGCGAAGTCGACTACCTGTGCGAGCTCAAAGTCGACGGGCTTGCCGTCGACCTGGTCTACGAACGAGGCGTTCTCGTGCGCGGCGCGACGCGCGGCGACGGGCGCACGGGTGAAGACATCACGCCGAACATCCGCACTATCAAGGGGATTCCGCATCGTCTACGCGCAGGCGGGGCTGTGCCCGACCTGCTCGAAGTCCGCGGCGAAGTGTTCTTTCCGGTCGCCAAGTTCACCGAACTCAACGCGTCGCTCGTCGAGGCCGGCAAAGCACCGTTCGCGAATCCGCGAAACGCGGCCGCCGGTTCTCTTCGGCAAAAAGACCCACGCGTGACGGCGAGCCGGCCGTTGCGCATGGTTGTGCACGGAGTTGGCGCGTCGTCCGGATTCTCGCCGAAACGCCAGTCGCGGGCGTACGAAGCGTTACGCGAGCTGGGGTTGCCGACGTCCAATCGCGCGCGGGTGTTTTCAAAACTGCGTGAGGTCGAAGAATACATCGCCTACTACGGCGAGCATCGCCACGACGTCGAGCACGAAATCGACGGCGTCGTCGTGAAGGTCGATCAATTTTCCTTGCAGCGCAGGCTCGGCTCCACCTCGAAGGCGCCGCGATGGGCCATCGCGTACAAATACCCGCCCGAAGAAGTGACCACGAAACTGCTCGATATCAAGGTGAACGTCGGGCGCACGGGCCGTGTCACCCCCTACGGGGTCATGGTTCCGGTGAAGGTGTCAGGTTCGACCGTCGAAAATGCCACCTTGCACAACGCCGACGAAGTGAAGCGCAAGGGCGTGCTCATCGGCGACACCGTGGTGTTGCGCAAGGCGGGCGATGTGATTCCCGAAATCGTCGGGCCGGTCGTCGATCTGCGCGACGGCAGCGAGCGCGAGTTCGTCTTTCCCACCGTGTGCCCCGAGTGCGGCACCGGCTTGGTACGGCCTGACGGCGAGGCCGACACTCGCTGCCCGAATACCCGGTCGTGCCCAGCGCAACTGCGCGAACGGCTTTTCCACCTCGCGGGGAGGGGCGCCTTCGACATCGAAGTGCTCGGCTACGAAGCGGCGACCGCGCTGCTCAGTTCCGATCTCTTGTCAGATGAGGGAGACCTGTTCTCGCTCACCGAAGACCGTCTGCGTGACTTGCCGTTTTTCACCAAGCAGGATGGCGAACTGCGGGAGAATGCTCGAAAACTGGTCGCCAATCTCAATGCGGCGAAGGCTCGCCCGTTGTGGCGGGTGCTCGTGGCGTTGTCGATCCGCCACGTCGGCCCTACGGCGGCGCAAGCTCTGGCTCGTGAGTTCGGTTCTGTCGACGCGATTCGAAACGCGTCGGCGGAAGACCTGTCGGCCGTTGAAGGCGTCGGCTCCACGATCGCGCAGTCGCTGAAGGAATGGTTTTCTGTCGATTGGCACGAGCAGATCGTGCGCAAGTGGCGCGAAGCCGGCGTGCGCGTGGCGGAGGAGCGCACTAACGAAGGCCCGCGTCCACTCGCGGGTGTCACCGTCGTCGTCACCGGAAGCCTGGTCAACTTCAGTCGCGACTCCGCCACCGAGGCGATTCAAAACGCGGGCGGTAAGGCGGCGAGTTCGGTCTCGAAGAAGACCGACTTCGTCGTGGTTGGTGAGAACCCGGGGTCGAAGTACGACAAGGCGACGTCGCTGGGCGTGCCAGTGCTCGACGAAGCGGGCTTCGTCACGTTGCTCGAACAGGGCGCTGACGCCGCCCGTGCCGTGGCCGAGACACACTGACGCCTAGTATGACGGCCATGCCGTCCATCACTCGCGATGAAGCCGCTCACCTGGCCCGGCTCGCTCGCCTCGCGCTCACCGACGACGAACTCGAGCATCTGGCCGGCCAACTCGACGTCATCATCAACGCCGTGGCGCGGGTCAGCGAGGTCGCGGTGGCCGACGTCCCGCCGACGTCGCACGCCGTGCCGCTGACCAACGTGTTTCGGCCCGACGAAGTGCGCCCGTCGCTTTCGCCCGACGAGGTGCTGGCCGCCGCGCCGGCGTCCGAGCAACAGCGGTTTCGCGTGCCGCGCATCTTGGACGAGGAGTAAGCCGCGATGACCGAACTGATCCGGCTCACGGCCGCCCAACTAGCCGCCGCGATCGCATCCGGCGAGGCGTCGGCGGTGGAGGTCGTGCGGGCGCATCTCGACCGCATCGCGGCGATCGACGCGAAGGTGCACGCCTTCTTGCATATCGATACCGACGGTGCTCTTGCGACAGCGCGCACGGTCGACAAGAAGCGAACGGACGGCGAAAAGCTCGGCCCGCTGGCCGGTGTGCCGCTCGCGTTGAAAGACGTGCTGACCCAAAAGGGCATCCCGACCACCTGCGGCTCGAAGATTCTCGAAGGCTGGATCCCGCCCTACGACTCGACCGTCGTCCGCAAACTGCGCGAGGCGGATGTCGTCATCCTCGGCAAGACCAACATGGACGAGTTCGCTATGGGATCGTCGACCGAGAACTCCGCCTTCGGCGCGACGAGAAATCCCTGGGATCTCGAACGAATTCCGGGCGGTTCGTCGGGCGGTTCGAGCGCGTCGGTCGCGGCGTACGAGGCGCCGCTCGCGATCGGCACCGACACCGGCGGATCGATCCGGCAGCCCGCCGCCGTTACCGGCATCGTGGGCGTGAAGCCGACGTACGGCGGCGTTTCGCGCTACGGACTGGTCGCGTTCTCGTCGTCCCTCGACCAAGCCGGGCCGCTCGCGCGGAGTGTGCTCGACGCCGCTTTGTTGCATGCCGCGATCGCGGGCCACGATCCGCTCGATGCGACGTCGATCGACGCGCCAGTGCCCGACGTCGTCGCTGCCGCTCGTGCCGGCGACATGAGCGGCCTGCGGGTGGGCGTCGTCCGCGAACTGAACGGCGACGGCTACGACCCAGGCGTGCGGCAGCGGTTCTCCGAAGCTGTCGAGTTGTTGGCCTCACTCGGCGCGGACGTCGGCGAGGTGAGTTGCCCGCACTTCGACTATGCGATGCCGGCGTATTACCTGATCGCGCCGAGTGAAGCGTCGTCGAACCTGGCGCGTTTCGACGCGATGCGCTACGGACTTCGGGTTGGCGACGACGGCACCCGCAGCGCCGAAGAAGTGATGGCGCTAACCCGCGCCGCTGGTTTCGGCGCTGAAGTGAAGCGCCGAATCATGATCGGCACGTACGCTTTGTCGAGCGGCTACTACGACGCCTATTACGGTTCGGCGCAAAAGGTGCGCACGTTGATCAGCCAAGATTTCGCCGCCGCTTTCGAGAAATTCGACGTTCTGGTGTCGCCCACCACACCGACCACGGCTTTCCGCATCGGTGAGCGCACCGACGATCCCTTGAAGATGTACCTCGCCGACCTCGACACCATCCCGTCGAACCTCGCCGGTAACTCCTCGATGTCGCTACCCGTCGGACTTTCCCCGGACGACGGCCTGCCGGTTGGCCTGCAAATCATGGCGCCCGCGCTCGCCGACGACCGCCTCTACCGCGTCGGTGCCGCGTTGGAGAAGGCGCTGCGCGAACGCTGGGGTCACGCTTTGATCGAGGAGGTTCCGGCGCTGTGAGCGTTTACGACGACGTCCTCGCGAAGTATGAACCGGTGCTCGGCCTCGAGACGCACGTCGAGCTTGGCACCAACTCGAAGATGTTCTGCGGATGCGCGACGACATTCGGCGCCGAACCCAACACCCAGGTGTGCCCTACCTGCCTCGGGTTGCCCGGTTCGCTACCCGTGACGAACGCGGCGGCGATCGAGTCGACGATCCGGATCGGCCTGGCGCTGCATTGCACGATCGCCTCGTGGTGCCGCTTCGCGCGCAAGAACTACTTCTACCCCGACATGCCGAAAGACTTCCAGATTTCCCAATACGACGAGCCCTTATGCGTCGACGGATATCTCGACGTCGAGGTAGACGGCGAAATGGTGCGCGTCGGTATTGAACGTGTGCATCTCGAAGAAGACACCGGCAAGTCGTTGCATGTCGGCGGTTCGACCGGGCGCATTCACGGAGCAACGCACTCGCTGGTCGACTACAACCGCGCCGGCATTCCACTCGTCGAAATCGTCACCAAGCCGGTGCCCGGCACGGGTCGGCTGGCGCCCGAAGTAGCGCGCGCCTACGTCACCGAGTTGCGAGAAACGGTGAGGGCGCTGGGGGTTTCCGACGTCCGCATGGAAGAAGGTTCGCTGCGCTGCGACGTCAACGTGTCGCTCAATCTCGTTGGCGCCGCCGAGTGGGGCACTCGCACGGAGACGAAGAACGTGAACTCGCTGCGCTCGATCGAGCGGGCAGTGCGATCCGAGATCGAGCGGCAGGGCGGTGTGCTCGACGCTGGTGAGCGCGTCGTGCAAGAAACGCGACACTTTCACGAAGGCACCGGCACGACGAGATCCGGCCGCAGCAAGGAGCAGGCCGAAGACTATCGGTACTTTCCGGAGCCTGATCTGGTGCCGATCGCTCCCGCGCGCGAGTGGGTCGAGTCGCTTCGCGCCGCGTTGCCCGAGTTGCCGCTCGAGCGCCGCCAGCGGCTGCGTGAAGAGTGGGGAATTTCCGCGCTCGACATGCAAGCGGCCTTGAACGCCGGCGCTGTTTCGTCAATCGAGTCCACTATCGCGGCGGGCGCGACGGCTCGCGACGCCTACAAGTGGTGGATGGGCGAACTTGCTCGAAACGCCAACGAGCGCGGCGTCGAGGTGTCGGAATTGCTTGTCACGCCTGGTGATGTGGCGCGCATTTCGGCACTGGTCGCCGACGGCAAACTCACCGACAAGCTGGCTCGGCAGGTGCTCGAAGGTGTGCTCGCCGGTGAAGGTTCGCCTGACGATGTCGTGACCGCGCGGGGCCTCGAAGTCGTGTCGGACGACGCCGCGCTCGGTGCCGCCATCGACGCCGCTATCGCCGCCAACGCTGAGGTCGCGCGGAAAGTGCGCGACGGCAAGGTCGCGGCGGCCGGCGCCTTGGTGGGCGCGGTGATGAAAGCGACGAAGGGGCAGGCCGACGCTGCTCGCGTGCGCGAACTCATTCTCGAGAAGCTTCTGCGCTGACGACCCGTTCGATCCGGCGGTCGGGCACCAGCCACATGACCGCCACCGCCACGAAGAAGGCAAGCGCCAGCCACACGCCGATCCTTTTGCCAGTGAGGGCGCATGCGATCGCGGCGAGGTAAAGCACGGGCGAGAGCTTTCCCTTGATGTCGCGGCCGACCGCCTGTTTAAGTGCCGAGTTTGCGCCTTGCGCACGCACAATCACCGACTGCAGGATGAAATACGCGATGGCCGCGGCGAGCAGGTCGATGCCGTAAACGACCACTGGTGCGCGGGCGAAGTCGGAGTTGTCCATCCACGCCGTCGTGAACGGCACGAGCGAAAGACAAAACAGCAGGGCAAGGTTGGCCCACAAGACACCGCCCGTGACGCGCGGCGTCACCTGGAACATGTGATGGTGATTGTTCCAGTAGATGCCGATGATGACGAAGCTCAGCAAATAGGTGAGCAGGCCGGTGCCGACGGTGTCGATGAACGAGGCGAAGTCGTTGCCCTCGGGTACCTTCAGTTCGAGCACCATGATGGTGATGATGACGGCGAGCACGCCGTCGCTGAAAGCCTCAAGACGGCTCGTCGGCATGACGACATCCTGCCAGCTTGCGCGAGCTGAGACCTAACTCCAAACATGCGGTACCGGTTGTGGCGCCGCGCTGGGCGCGTCGACGCGCGGCGTGTCGCCGTCCCAGTGGAGTCTTTGCAGCCAAAGCTGCCGACCCGGTTGTACTGAACCGACCGAGCCCGGTGACCACGCGTGGAACAACAGCCACCATTCGCCTGCCGGTGTTTCGATGACGAAGCAATGACCCGGACCGATCGCGACGTCGGTGGAGTGCACCAACGGCTGGTCAGAGCGGTCGGTGCACGGTCCGAGGGGAGAGGCGCACTCCGCGTAGCCCATGGCGTACCGCTCGTCGCTATAAGCGTTGGCAGAGTAGAACAGGTAGTAGTCGTCGCCGTGTGCCACCATTTCTGGCGCCTCGACGAGGTTGCCCTGCCAGCTCTTGGTGTTCGTCATGAGCTTGCGCGGTGAGCCGATCAGCGACGATCCGTCGTCGCTGAGTTGTTGCGCCCACAAATAGACCGACGAGCCGCAGCAGTTGCCGTCGTTCTTCCATATCAAGTACAGCTTGCCGTCGCGATCGCGAAACGGGTTCGGATCGATCGAGCCGCCGATCGATGCCTGGCACATGAGCGGTGCGTCGGCGTCGTCGGTGTAGGGGCCGCCGGGCGTATCGGACGTCGCGTGGCCGATGCACTGCACGTTATGCGCCTCGCTACGCGCCACGTAGTAGAGATGGAAACGGTTGCCGATCTCGATGACTTCTGGCGCCCAGGTATTTCCTCCGACCGCCCAGCTGCCGAGTTGAGGCAGCGCGTCGGGTTTCGGCGTCCAGTGCACGAGGTCGGGGGAGGTGAGCACCTGCACGTTCGTGTTGCCGGAGTTCGTGCCGAACGCATAGTAGGTCTTGCCTACCAAGATGACGCCCGGGTCCGGGAAGTCGGAGTCGTAAACCGGGTTGCGGAATTCATTTGCTAGCGGCGCTGCTGCTTGGGTGCTGCTCTGGTGAGTCGTCATGGCACCTCCAGGGTCAGGGTGTGAGTTGCCAGAGGCTCCGCCGCAGCCGCTCGCGAGAACACCCACGACGAGCACGATCGAGACCAGCCGACGACGCGCCATCATCCTTTCAGGCCGCTTCGGGCGACGCTTTGAATGACATGCCGCTGGGCCGCGATGAAAAGGAGCAGCACCGGCACGCTGGCGATGACGGCGCCGGCCATGATGAGCGGATAGTTGATGTTTGCCGCGTCCTGCAGATTCGCCAAGCCCGCCGGCAGAGTCAGGTGTTGCGGGTTGAAGAGCACGTAGATGGGCCAGACAAAGTCGTTCCAGTTGGTCAGGAACGCGAGCACGGCGAGCGTCGCAAGCGCCGGTTTCGACAGCGGGAGCACCACCCTGGTGAAGATTTGCCAGTGGTTCGCGCCGTCGAGCACGGCCGCTTCCTCCAGCTCGAGCGGCAGCGAAAGAAAGAACTGACGCAGGAAGAACACCCCGAAGGCGTTGCCGACTCCGGGAATGATGACCGCCCACAGCGAGTCGAGCCAACCGAGCTGGTTGACGATAAGGAAGTTCGGAATCAAGAAGAGGAAGCTCGGCACGAAAAGGGTGGCGACGATCAGCGCGAAAATCACGCGCTGGCCGATGAACCGTAGGCGGGCGAGCGCGTAAGCCGCGGCCGATGCCGTCGCGACGACGAGTGTGGTTTGCGCGGTCGCGGCAATCATGCTGTTGAAGAACCACCTGATCACGGGTGTCTGCGCGCTGGTCGAGAGCAGCGGCTTGTATTCCTCCGTCGTGAAGGGTCGGGGCAGCCAGCTCAGCGGCAACCTGATTGCATCGAAGCGAGTCTTGAAGGACGTCAAAGCCATCCAGACCAGTGGCGCGACAAATATCGTGGTCAAGACGAGAAGTGTCAGCGCCAGCGGAAGCCGCCGGAGCCGTTTCGCGACGGTCTGGCGGCGCGTGGCGGGCGGGTAGGTCGCACTCGGGTGCGCGTCGGCGACCATCAGTACCGCTCCTTCTGCCGAAAGAACCTGAAGTTCAGGACGCTGATCAAAAGCAGAATGATCGCGACGATGTAGCTCATCGCCGCCGCGATACCTTGCCTGAATTCGCGCAGTCCGGTTTCGGCGATGTACATGATGGCCGTTCGAGTCGAATGTCCGGGGCCGCCCTGCGTCACGAGGTAGGCCTGACCGAACATGTTGGCCGAGGCCAGGATTGTCACCGTCAAAACGAAAAGCATGACCGGGCGTAGGCCGGGCAACGTTACGTTCAGGAATACCTTCCACTTGCTGGCGCCATCGAGCTCGGCGGCCTCGTACAAGTCACGCGGAATGTCTTGCAGACCGGCAAGATAGATGATCGCGTTGAAGCCGAGAGTCCACCACACGGTCATGGCGACCAGCGAAATCCATGCCCAAGGCATGGCAGTGGTCCACGGAATGTTGTGGCTGATGCCGAGCTTGTCGAGGTAGTAGTTGACGAGGCCGACGTTCGGGTCGAGCAAGTAGCGAAATAACAGGCCGACGACAGCGACGCCGAGCACGTACGGCGCGAAGAACACCGCCCGAAAGAACGTGCGCCCGGGGAAGGCACGGTTGAGCAGCAGCGCGACGCCTAGCGGGCAGGCGACAAGGAACGGCACTGACAGGCCGGTGAAGATACCGGTGGCGACCATACTGTGCCAAAAGTCGCCACTGTCGCGGGTGCCCGGCGTGAACAGATCGACGTAATTGTGCAGGCCGACCCACGGCTTCTTGGGCAGCAGGTAGTCGTAGTCGTGCAGGCTGATCCAGATGCCGTAGATCGCCGGCAGCAAGATGAAGCCGATGAAAAACAACAAGTACGGAGCGAGAAACAGATAGGGCGTCGCCAGGGCGTGTCGCCTCATCGGCCCGCGTGTGCGGGCCGATGAGGCGACACTTTGCCTGACAGCTGCCTGCTCCGAGACAGTCATCGGATCAGCCGTACTTCTTCGCGTTGTCTTGCATGATCTGAGTTGCCTTGGCGGCGGTCGACTTCAGTACTGAGGCGGGATCGGCCTTCAACAAAACAGCCTGGTTGACGGCGTCGTAAAACTGGCCGAGCGCGTCGTCGATGCCGGCGACCGACGGCGGGAAGTGCACCTCGGCGAGGTCCTTGGCGATGGTCGCCTCGGGCTCGAGCGCCTGGAATGCGGCGCTGTCGCGAACCTCCTTCGACGCCGGCACCTTGCCGCTCTTCGCCCACTCGAGCGAGTTCGACCCGAGCCAGCTGATGAAGTAGCGCGCGGCGTCCTGCTTGTTCTTGTCGGCGTGCAACGAGCGCGGGATGACCATCTGGTGAGAGTTGCCCCATGCGCCGCCTTGCGAGCCGAGATGCGGGATCGCCATCGCGCCCCACTCCATGCCCGGCGTCGCCGCGAGATCGTTCACTTGCCAGATGCCGTTCCAGTTGAAGGCGTTCTTGTTGTTCTTGAACGCCACGTAGTCGGCATCTTGCCCGACGTTCTTCGGGCTGTAGCCCTTTTTCACCAGATCGACGCACCAGGTGACCGCTTGAATCGCCTGGTCGGAGTCCCAGGTCGCCTTCGTGAACCCCGAGTCGAAAAGGTCGCCTCCGAACTGCCACACCAGCGACTGAGCGGTGAAGCCGCCGGTGAACATGAACGGACTCATCCAATGCCCTTGGATGCCTTTGCCCTTGAGTTGATCGAGTGCCGCCATGTAGTCGTCCATGGTCGTTGGCGGCTTCGACGGGTCGAGCCCGCCCTGGGTCATGACCTTCTTGTTGTAGTAATAGACGAGCGGGTGCACGTCGAGCGGAATCCCGAAGCGCTTGCCCTTGTAGATGCCGCCTTGCCAGACCGCCGGTGCGAAGCTGTCGGCTGTCAGGTTGAGCGCTGCCGCGACATCGTCGATCGGGATGATGACGTTTTGTGCCGCCTGCGTCGGGATGTCGTCGATGTGCATGGCCGCGACGTCAGGCCCGTTGCCGCTCGTGACGGCGGCGGGCAGCTTCTGGAAGAAGTCGGCCCACTGATAGACGTTCATCTTGACGTTGATGTTGGGGTTCGTGCTGTTGAACTGGTCGACGACCTTCTTGATGAAGGGCTCGTCACCGCCCGTGAAACCGTTCCAGAAAGCGAGAGTGACCGCGGGTCCGGTGTATTTCAAGCCGGTGGGCGCGGAAGACGCGGGCCCGAGAGGCGAGCCGCCCGTGGGGGTCGAAGGCGCGGCGCCGTTCGTACTGGCAGCGGTCGAGGCTGAGTGGCTCGAGCTGCACGCGGCGAGTAGAAGGGCGGCGCCTCCCGCACTGGTGAGCGCGAGAAACCGCCGTCGCGACAATGCTGGGTCGAATTGGTCAGACATACTGGCTCCTTTACGACGCTTTTCCGCGGCCATGGGGCGGCGGTTCATGATGATGCCTCCGGGCGCAACGACAATGCGGTCCAAGAGACGGGTGGAGCGACGAACTGCATGCGGCCGTCACGGATGGTCGCGGTTTGGTGATTGCGCGGTTTGACGCGCTCGGGTGTCTCGGCGGTGTTGCGAGCCGCTGCATCGGCGTCGTAGAGCGACTGCTGCTCTGCCAATCTCAGCGGTGTTAGGTCACGAAGGTCGAGATCGACCTCGATGGCCTCGGTGGTGGAACGGTTTACGACGAACAACGCCACAGCGCCGCTGCTCTCGTCGTACGTGGCCGCCGCGATGATTGATGCGACAGTCCCGTAGGTCGATGTTTCGTGCATGGGTGAATCGAGTGCCACGCGCAGCGCCTGACCGCGAGCGAGTCGGGCCGCCTGCGCGAACGGGAAATAGATGCTTTGCCGCCAGGCCGGCCCGCCTGGTTCGGTGCGTATGGGAGCGATGACGTTGACGAGTTGCGCCTGACAAGCGACCGCGACTCGGTCGGCGTGGTTCAGCAACGTGATCAGGTAGCCGCCTACCGCGACGGCGTCGCTCACCGTGTAGTCGTCCTCGATCAGTCGAGGTTCGTCGTCCCAAGTCTGGCTTTCCGCACCGCGAAAACGGTCCTGATACCACACGTTCCATTCGTCGAACGAAAGCCGCAGCGATTTGGGGGAGCGCTTTTTTGCGCGTACGTGGTCACACGTCGCGACCACACCGTTGATGAACTCGTCCATGTCGACGGAGGTGGCGAGAAAACTTTCGAGATCGTCGCTGTGTTGCTCGTAATACGCATGCAGCGAGATGTAGTCGACGTAGTCGTACGCATGGTCGAGAACCGTTGCTTCCCACGAACCGAACGTCGCCATCTGCCGGTTGGAACTGCCGCACACCACGAGCTCGATGCGTGGATCGACGAGTTTCATTGCTTTCGCGGTCTCGGCGGCTAGCCGACCGTACTCATCGGCGCTCTTGTGGCCGATCTGCCAAGGCCCGTCCATCTCGTTGCCGAGACACCACAATCCGACATCGAACGGTTCGGCGTGGCCGTGTTCGCGGCGCAGGTCGGAAAGGCGGGTACCCTTCGGGTAATTGGCGTACTCGAGGAGCTCGACCGCTTCTTGGATCCCTCGGGTTCCGAGATTGACGGCGAGCATCGGCTCCACGTCGGCAAGGCGGGCCCAGTCGACGAACTCGCCTAGACCAAAGGCGTTTCGTTCGATGGAGCGCCAGGCGAGGTCGAGCCGACTAGGTCGGCTGTCGACCGGCCCCACGCCGTCCTCCCATCGGTAGCCGGAGACGAAATTGCCGCCGGGGTAGCGCACCACGCTCACCCCAAGATCGCGCACGAGCTCGAGGACGTCGCGGCGGAGGCCCTCGTCATCTGCCGCCGGGTGTCCGGGCTCGAAGATCCCGGTGTAGACACAGCGGCCCATGTGCTCGACGAACGAGCCGAACAGGCGGCGGTTGACCTCTCCGATGGCAAAGGCACGGTCGAGCTTCAAAGCCGCTCGCTTCACGGTGCTCCTAACGCTTGGGGTGACGTAGTTGTACAACGTTGTGTACATCGTTGTAAAGAGTCGCCGAGCGAACCGTTACCGGGCCGTGATGAAGGCGGCGCTAGCTGTTCGTGGAGCTGCTTTCGCGGATGATCAGGGAAAACTCCGCCTTGTATTCTCTGGCCGGAAGCGCCGTTCCGCCCGTCACGCGGTCGAAGAGGTAGTCGACCGCAACGCGCGCAATCTCTTCCTTGTCGGGGCGGACGGTACTCAACGCGGGGGTCGCGAACTTGGCTTCGTCGACGTCGTCGAAGCCGATGACCGCGATGTCGTCGGGTACTTTGACGCCGCGGCGCCACAAGACGCGTAGCGCGCCCAGGGCCAGCAGGTCGTTGAAGCAAAATACGGCGTCCGGCGGCTTCGCGTTGTCGAGCAGGCGCTCCATCGCACGCGCGCCGTCGTCGCGGTGGAAAGACCGCGTCGTCGCACGAAGTTTGGGGTCGGCGCGGACGCCGGTCGCGGCAGAAAGCGCCTCCTCGTAGCCTCGCGCGCGAAGCCGGGCAGTTTCTCCGGAGGCGCTTCCTTGGTAGCCGATCGCCGCGACCCGAGTTCGGCCCCCCGCCAGCAAGTGAGCGGTGGCCGCACGCGCGGCAGCGACATTGTCGATGGCGACGTGGTCGGCCGCGCCGCCTGGCACCCGTTCGCCAAGCAACACCATCGGCGTGCCCGCGTGGTGGTGTGCAATCTCCGCGGCCGAGAGTGCGAGGGGGCTGTAGATCAGGCCGTCGATCAGATGTGCCCGGATGCCCGACACCACCACCCGCTCGCGCTCGCGCAAGCCATCGGTCTGGTCGATGAGGACGGTCCAGCCCCGATCTTCTGCCGCTCGCACTACGGCGCTCGCCAGTTCCGCGAAGTACGGCAGGGCCAGCTCGGGCACCGCGAGGGCGATCAGGCCCGACTGCCCGCCGCGTAGGTGCCGCGCGACCAAGTTTGGCGTGTAGCCAAGCTCTTCGATGGCGACCTGAACCTTGCCGCGAGTCTCTTCGGTGACGTGCTGATAGCCGTTGACGACATTCGACACCGTCTTGACCGAGACACCGGCTCGAGCCGCGACGTCACGCAGGCTGACGTTCCTGCGACCGCCTTTCACCGACCCCTCCCGACGCTCGAGCGCGGAGACCGTCAAATGCAACTCCGCTCGCCCGTACGGTACAACGTTGGCACGGGTCGTGGCGTCGATGTCCGGACGGCGCCACGGCGGGCGCCGTCCGGACACGAGGTCAATTGAGCGTGCTGACCCGCACGTACGCGAAGCGGCTCGTGAAGCCGCTGCCGCCCATCGAAACTAATCCGATCATTGGGTGTGGTCCGAGGTTTCGCGACCAGGTGCCGCCGGCGTCCCAATGCACGCCATCGAGGCTGGTGTAGGCCGTGTAGGTCGTGAGTCGCGCACCTATCGCCGGGCCGTCGCCGCCGCTTCGATGCGCGACGATTCGCAGGTACGTCCAGTCGCCGACGGGCCCGACGACGGTGTTGCCGTACGTCGGATAGCCCGCCGGCATCGGCGACTGTTGGTCACCGAATTCGGTTTGCCTGGTGTTCCAAATCGAGACGGACGCAAGTTTCACGTAGTTGCCGTCGTCGCCGTAAATGAGCAGGCCGCCCTGCACGTAGTTGAAGCAGCATCCCGACCTCGGCACGTCGACGGACACCTTGGTCTCGACCATGAAGTCACCTTCTGGTGCGGGCTCGGCGAGCACCGAGGCGAGCGGCTGCGCAGGCGGATGCACGTCGGCAGCTTGTGTTTGCCAGCGCAGTTCGCCGTCCTCGACGGTGTAAATCGAGGTTTCAGGTTGGCGAATCCAACTCCACTGCGCACCAATGCTGGTGCCTGAGAAGTCGTCGGACAGGGTTGCATAAGTATGGCCAGGGGTTGGCGACTCGGTGAAGTGCGGGCGGTACACGGGCGTTTCCGCGGGTTGCGCGACCGGTCCGGGCATCGGCCGATCCGACGGCCCGCGGCCACCTCGAACGACCGGCCAGCCATCACGCCAGTCAAGTGGATCAAGTAGCGCCGGACGCTTCGTGTACCCGACATTGCCTGCGTAGTAGGGAGAGTTGGCATCGACGCCGTGGTAGACGATCCAGTCTTGGCCGGAGAAGTCGGTGACGACCGCGTTGTGGCCGACTCCGACCCAACGGTTGCCGTTTTGGGTCAGCACGGGTGTGCCGCCAACCCTGCTATCGAGGATCGAAACTCCGTCGCGGTCGACGAAAGGTCCTAACGGGCTGCGTGATCTGGCCGCGAACACGGCGTAGCCCGTTAGTGGACCGTTGCAGCAGTTCGTCGCCGAACCCATGAAGTAGTACCAGCCGTCGTGCTCGACGATGAACGTTCCTTCGTACCTGTTGTCGATCGCGACCTGTCGTTCGGTTGAGGGATCGGTGCTTAGCCCGTCGGCGCTCAACTTCCGCACGAAAATGCCGCCGAAGTAGCTGCCGAAATAGAGGTAGCTCGACGATCCGGCGGTCACCACCTCTGGGTCGAATTCCCATCGGCGAGAACCCGGCGTGGTCGGCGAATCAGTGGGAGGTACCACCGGCGCCGCCGCGACATTCCATGGACCAGTTGGACTGTTGCTCGTCGCTACGCCGATCGCGGAGCCACCCCGCGGAAACGACGTATCGGACGCCGTGAAGTACAGGTAATAGCGGCCGTTTCGGTAGACGACGTCCGGCGCCCACAAGAAACCCGAAACCCACGAGGGTTTGACGGGCAGCGCGTCTCCGGCGTATTGCCAGTGGGTGAGGTCGGTGGAACGGTACATCGGCAGGTTGTGAATCACCAGGCTGCCGTCTGAGTTGTGTTCTGTCGCGGTCAACGCGTCGGACGTGCAGTACAGGTACCACTCCACATCACCTGCCGTTTGGCCGCGCAGCACGAACGGATCGGCGCAGCTTTGCGCCTGCTGCCCGTTGCCGAGGTTGAGTCGGAGCGGATTGCGGTAGGTCGGTGGCGCTTGCGCGCCCGTCGAAGCGGGCGCGTCCGCGAGGGCGGTTGGGGCGCCGATCGGTGCCACCCACAGTGTCGCGGCGAGGGTAGCGAACGCGACGAGCGATCGAAGCAGGGTATCTATCCGCACAGCGCACCTCCGGTCGTGGTGGAGACGTGACGGTAGCTGAGTCTGCGCCCAGTTGTACATCGTTGTAAAGACCAGCGCCTAGGCTTTCGCGGACGCGATCATCCGTGAACCGTTCCGCTCGAAAAACCGTCAAGAGGGGTGTGCCGTCACGAGGGCTGCCCACCGACATCTCGCCGGGAGAGAGAATCTCTTTCGTGAAGCGCGACACACGTCAGGCGTCGCCGCTAAGACCGAGAGGGATCGGCGTGGCCATCTGGGTTCCGTACGACGAGTTCGTCACCGACATCGAAAAGCTGGCACCGAGCCTCGAGGTCGACGTCTATCGAGGTGACGGCGTCGTGCCCCCTTCGATCGCGGACGTCGAATTCTTCGTCGCCCCTTACTCGGTCACCCCCGAGGCGCTCGGGGTCACCGCGAGGATGCGCTCGCTACGCGTGATGCAAACGCTCACTGCCGGATACGAGCACGCGCTGCCTTATCTGCCGGCGGGCGTGACGTTGTGCAACGCGCGTGGCGTGCACGACACCAGCACGGCCGAACTCGCCGTCGCGCTCACGCTGGCGTCGATGCGAATGTTGCCGGAGTTCGTGCGCGCGCAAGACAAACATCAATGGCTGGACGGCGATACCCCCGCGCTCGCCGACAAGCGCGTGCTCATCGTCGGTTACGGCGCCATCGGGACGGCGATCGAGCGCAGGCTCCTGCCATTCGAGGTCGACATCACCAAGGTCGCGCGCACCGCGCGCCCCGCCGAAAACGTCCTCGGCACTTCGCGATTGTTCGAGGTCTTGCCCGACGCCGATGTCGTCGTCATCGTCACGCCGCTCACTCAAGAGACGCGCGGCCTCGTGAATGCTGAATTCCTCGCCACCATGAAGCACGGCGCGTTGCTCGTCAACGTCGCGCGGGGCGGTGTCGTCGACACCGACGCGTTGACGCGAGCGCTGCATGAAGGCCGGGTGCGCGCCGCGCTCGACGTCACCGATCCCGAGCCGCTCCCGCCGGGGCATCCGCTCTGGGACGCTCCCGGGCTGTTGTTGTCGCCGCACGCCGGCGGCAACACGTCGGCGTTTTTTCCGCGTGCCCGCCGACTCGTGCGCGAACAGGTGTCGCGTTTCGTGAACGGCGAGCCGTTAGCGAACGTTGTCGTCGACGCCGGCGCGACGCGCGAGGGGTGACGGGTCACCGATGGCCACAGCGGACGACGAATTCCACGACTTCGCGTCGGGGTTTTCCGACCCGCTCACTCGCTTGGCGTTTCTCCTTCTTGCCGGCGACGACGTGCGCGCCCAGCGGGCCGCGATCGAAGCGCTGGCCCACACGCGACGGCGCTGGCGAGACGTGCGCGCGACCGGCGCACCCGAGTCAGTCACGGTCGAAGCCCTGCTCGTGCGCCTGCCGCGTCGCGGGTGGCATCGGAGCCGCCGCGAGGTCGTGACCAGGTCCGCGGACGTCGATCCCGCGACCGAAACCGACGAGGTGCCGGCGTCCGACGCGGTGTGGAGCGCGTGGTCGCTACTACATCCGCGCGAACGAGTGCCCTTGTTGTTCGCCGACGTGACCGTTGTGTCGCGCCGTCTCGACGGCGTCGACCTTCCCGAGGCGTTCGCGTCGCCGCGGCGGCTGCGTGCGTTGGAGATTGCCGCGTTGGCCAATCTCGACGATTTGCTGGCTCGGGAGGTGGCTAAATCTCCCGAACTCGCGAGGGCGTTTCGCGATCTCGGCGACACCGGTATCGGGCCGTTGCTTGCCGACGTATTGCGCGAGAAGTCGGCCACCTCGGCCCCCCTCGTCGATCCCTATCCGTCGGTGATCCGGTCGGCAAAGCGAGCGCGCGCGAGAGTCGGAGTTGCTGCCGCGGCGGTGCTGTGCGGCCTCGTCGGGACAGCTGTCGTCGTCGCGAACGTTTCGTCGTCAAGCTCGAAAACAGACGCCGCGTTGCGCACGGCCGGCACGTCGTCGGCACTAGGGAGCGATGCGCCGTCCATACGCGTCGCGCCCGCGCCGGAGTCGCGGGCGTTTCGTTCGTACGACGGCAACGTGGAGCCGGTGGTGGGCTGGCCGCTGCGAACGAATCTTCCTCCCGACGCTGTTCAAGCCGTCGTCACGAACGCTTTCACGTCGTTCAAGGCGGCACACCCGCAAGAGTCGTCGTCAGCACAGGTGCTTGTCGCCGCCGACGCGTCGTGGCTTCGCGTCGTCCTGGTCGTATCGAACTCGTCGAGCGGTCCGATGGCGACGTGGTTCTACGCGGCCCCCGGCGCAACCGCGGTGCGCGAAGGCGCGCGCACTCCTTTGGCCGCGCGCTTCGACGACAACGGCGTCGTCGCGGAAGTACTCGTCGACCAATCCGGGCACAGCGAGCTTGTGGTCGTAGGGTCGCCTCTCACGACGCGTGTCCAGCTCGCGAATCTTCGCATCGTTAGTTCATTGAGCGCCAACAGCGACGTGCCTTTCGACGACGGCGTCACGATTGCCGACGTTTCCGGAGTGCCGTCGAGCGCTCTGCTGCTACGAGTTTCGATGGGTGACGCGGTCGGTTGGGACGGTCGCGTGCCAGACGTCGTGCTCGCCGGCTCGACCGGCGCGTCACCACCGCGAAGCCAGCCGTCGACCGTGCCCCAATACGTGCACGGCCAGCCGGATCCGGTGCTGTTGCAGGGAGCCGTCGTTTACCTGCACGACCTCATTCACGGCGGCGTCGTGCCTGAGACGTCGGGGCCGGTGAGCGTATGGGGCGCGACCGACAGCGGAGGCACCGAGTTGGTCGTCGTGCATGGAGACGGCACGGGTTCGAACGGGTTCGCCGTCGTGGTGTGGTCAGGACACGGCGTCACCGACAGATCCGCGGTGCTCCTGCCCGGCGGCGACGGGCTGGCGTTCGCCTTCGAGTACACCGCGACGGACGGCGCCCGCGTGGGCGTGGTGGCCGAGCCCGGCGTCGCGTATGCCGGGCTGGTCGTCGACGGCGTCGACCTCGGCGAGACGCCGGTCGGTTCCGACGGTTTCGCCAGCTTGCGAGTTGGCGACCAGTACGGCACGCTCGCCGGGCGGACCCTCGCGGTCGACCTGTTCGACGCTTCCGATCATCAGCTTGCCCGGCTCGCGGTCCCGCCGAACGCGTGATCGATCTCTCGCGACCGCTTCGGGTACGCGTCGGTCACGCGGCGTAGAGTGACCGCGCACACTGATGCCCCGCTCTAAAGGACGTTCGCATGAGTACTCCTGACCTGAAGCCACGCAGCCGAGACGTCACCGACGGTCTCGAGAAGGCAGGAGCCCGAGGCATGTTGCGGGCCGTCGGCATGGGCGACGACGACTGGGAGAAGCCGCAGATCGGCGTCGCGAGTTCATGGAACGAGATCACCCCGTGCAACCTGTCGCTCGACCGGCTGGCGAAAGCCGCCAAGGAGGGCGTGCACGCGGCGGGCGGCTATCCGCTCGAATTCGGCACCATCTCCGTCTCCGACGGCATTTCGATGGGCCACGAGGGTATGCATTTTTCCCTGGTGTCACGCGAAATCATCGCCGACTCGGTCGAAACCGTCATGATGGCCGAGCGGCTCGACGGCAGCATTTTGCTCGCCGGCTGCGACAAGTCGCTGCCCGGCATGCTGATGGCCGCGGCTCGCCTCGACCTCGCGTCGGTGTTTCTCTACGCCGGCTCGACGTTGCCCGGAAAGATCGGCGACCGCGACAACATCACCATCATCGACGCGTTCGAGGCGATCGGCGGCTGCGCGCGCGGCCTCGTGAGCCGCGAAGAAGTCGACGAGATCGAGCGGGTGTTCTGCCAGGTCGAGGGCGCGTGCGCCGGCATGTACACCGCCAACACCATGGCCAGCGCCGCCGAGGCGCTCGGCATGTCGCTGCCGGGCTCCGCCGCGCCGCCGGCGCCCGACCGGCGCCGCGACGGCTTCGCGCGCGCATCCGGAGAAGCCGTGGTCGGCCTGCTGCGCAAGGGAATTACAGCTCGCCAAATCATGACTAAGCCCGCTTTCGAAAACGCGATCGCCGTCGTCATGGCATTGGGCGGCTCGACCAACGCCGTCTTGCACCTGCTCGCCATCGCTCGTGAGGCCGGTGTCGACCTCACCCTCGACGACTTCACTCGCGTCGGCCAAAAGGTGCCGCACTTGGCCGACGTCAAGCCGTTCGGCCGTTACGTGATGAGCGACGTCGACCGGATCGGCGGCGTCCCGGTCGTCATGAAGGCGCTGCTTGACGCCGGCCTTCTCGACGGTTCTTGCCTTACGGTCACGGGCAAGACGCTTGCCGAGAATTTGGCGGAGCTGTCGCCGTCCGACCCTGACGGCAAAGTGATTCACGCGACCACTAATCCCATGCACCGAACGGGCGGCCTGACCATCCTGCGCGGCACCCTCGCGCCGGACGGCGCCGTGGTGAAAACCGCTGGGTTCGATCGGGCCGTTTTCGAAGGAACAGCACGGGTTTTCGACGGCGAACGCGGTGCGATGGACGCCGTCGAAGATGGCACGCTGAAGGCGGGCGATGTCGTCGTCATCCGCTACGAGGGCCCCAAGGGTGGTCCTGGCATGCGCGAAATGCTTGCCGTGACGGGTGCTATCAAGGGTGCCGGGCTCGGCAAAGACGTGCTGCTGCTCACCGACGGCCGTTTCTCGGGCGGCACCACCGGCTTGTGCGTCGGGCACGTGGCACCTGAGGCCGTCGACGCCGGACCCATCGCGTTCGTGCGCGACGGCGACCGGATTCGCCTCGACGTCGATGCGCGCACGCTCGACCTTTTGGTGGACGACGATGAGCTGGCGAAGCGGCGCGTGGGCTGGGAACCGCTGCCCAATAAGTACACGTCCGGCGTGCTGGCGAAATATCGCAAGTTGGTGGGCTCGGCGGCGCAGGGCGCGGTGTGCGGCTGAGCGGTTTGCGCTCGGCCGCCCGCCGCGCGGAAATGTGCAGGGCGCGGTGTGCGGCTGAGCGGTTTGCGCTCGGCCGCCCGCCGCGCGGAAATGTGCAGGGCGGAAATACTAGGACGTCCTTGTATATCTGGAAAAATCGCTGATCGAATTGACAGCGGCCTTGGTTTAGGCCACTCTTGGCACCGTGCAGTTTCTCCTCGTACTTATCGAGCGCGCGGGCTGACCGTCAGGTCGTCGGCGCGCAGCCCCTCAGTGCCCGTGGCACGAGGGGTTTTTTGTTGCCCAGATGCGAACAGGCGAGTGAACAGGAAGGTCAACGATGAGTGAGCAGATGACAGGCGCGCAAGCCCTCGTGCGCGCACTGGAGTCAGCCGGCGCGGAAGTCGCGTTCGGTATCCCAGGCGGCGCGATTTTGCCGACGTACGACCCGCTTTTCGACTCGCAAAAGCTTCGCCACGTACTCGTCCGTCACGAGCAGGGGGCCGGTCACGCCGCCGAGGGCTACGCGCTGGCGACCGGCAAGGTCGGCGTCGCGATCGTGACCTCCGGGCCGGGCGCCACCAACCTGGTCACGCCGATCTACAACGCGTACATGGACTCCACCCCGATCGTCGCGATCACCGGTCAGGTGGGCTCGCCGATGATCGGCACCGACGCGTTCCAAGAAGCCGACATCCGCGGCATCACGACGCCGATCACCAAGCACAACTTTCTCGTCACCAACGCTGACGACATCGCTCACACCGTTGCCGAGGCTTTCTTTATCGCCTCGACCGGGCGGCCAGGGCCGGTGTTGATCGACGTCGCCAAAGACGCTCAGCAGGCGTTGACGACGTTCGAATACCCCGAGCGGGTCGAGCTGCCGGGCTATCGCCCGACCGCCAAGCCGCACAGCAAACAGATCCGCGAGGCGGCGAAGCTCATCGTCAGCGCGAAGCGGCCGGTGTTCTACATCGGCGGTGGCGTGCTGCTCGCCCGAGCTAGCGCGGAGCTTCGCGCGCTGGCTGAACTCACCGGCATTCCGGTGGTCACCACGCTGATGGCGCGTGGGGCTTTCCCCGACAGCCACCGCCTGCACATGGGAATGCCGGGCATGCACGGCACCGTAGGCGCGGTCGGCGCGCTTCAACGCTCTGATCTTCTCATCGCCATCGGCACTCGGTTCGACGACCGCGTCACCGGCAGGCTGGCGAGTTTCGCCCCCAACGCGGCGGTGATCCACGCCGACATCGACCCGGCCGAGATTTCGAAGAACCGCATCGCCGACGTCCCGATCGTGGGCGACGCTCGCGAAGTGATCGCCGACCTCGTCGTCGCCGTCCGAGCTGAACTCGAGGCCGGCAACCAGGCCGACCTCACCGGCTGGTGGCGCCAGCTCGACGGGTGGCGCACGGTGTATCCGCTCGCCTACGACACGCCGTCCGATGGCAGCCTCTCGCCGCAGTACGTGATCGAGCGGCTCGGCAAGATCGTCGGTCCGGACGCCGTCTATGTCGCGGGCGTGGGACAGCACCAGATGTGGGCCGCGCATTACCTTCCCCATGAAAAGCCGCACACCTGGCTGAACTCCGGCGGTGCCGGCACGATGGGGTTCGCCGTCCCGGCGGCCATGGGTGCCAAGTTCGGCCGCCCCGACACTCCGGTCTGGGCGATCGACGGCGACGGCTGCTTCCAGATGACGAATCAGGAGTTGGTGACCTGCGCTCTCGAAGGCGCGCCCATCAAGGTCGCGATCATCAACAACGGCTCGCTCGGCATGGTGCGCCAGTGGCAGACGCTGTTCTACAACGAGCGTTACTCGAACACCGACCTGCATTCGAAGCGGGTGCCTGACTTCGTGAAGCTCGCCGATGCCATGGGTTGTGTCGGTATGCGATGCGAGTCCGCGGGTGACGTCGACGCCTCGATCGAGAAGGCGATGAGCATCGACGACATGCCCGTCGTGATCGACTTCGAGGTGCACAAGGACGCCATGGTGTGGCCGATGGTCCCGGCCGGCACCAGCAACGACGACATCAATGTCGCGCGCGATCTCGCGCCCGCCTGGGAAACCGAGGTGCTCTAATCATGTCCACGCACACGCTTTCGGTGCTGGTCGAAAACAAGCCTGGCGTGCTCGCGCGTATCGCGGGCCTGTTTGCCCGCCGCGGCTTCAACATCGAGTCGCTCGCCGTCGGCCCCACCGAATACGACGAAGTCTCGCGCATGACCATCGTGGTCAACGTCGAAGAAAACCCGCTCGAGCAGGTCACCAAGCAGCTCAACAAGCTCGTCAACGTCTTGAAAATCGTCGAACTCGAACCTTCGTCGACCGTCTCGCGCGAACTGTTGCTCGTCAAAGTGAAATCGGACGCCGTCACCAGGTCGCAGGTGCTCGAAATCGTCGAGATGTTCCGCGCGAAAGTGGTCGACGTCGCCACTGACGCGTTGACCATCGAAGCGACGGGCAGCGCTGACAAACTCGACGCGCTTTTGAAGATGCTCGATTCCTTCGGCGTCAAAGAACTCGTGCAGTCAGGCATGGTCGCCGTCGGTCGCGGGTCGCGCTCGATCAGCGATCGGGCGCTGCGCCCGATCGAGCGGATCGCCTAGGCGCGACGCGTCCGAATCGAGCGCGATAACGTCTGGCCATCATCCTCGCTGAACCGCATTTACGATCCGAAGGAGCACGACTCGTGGCTGAGATCTTCTACGACGACGATACCGACCTCTCGATCATCCAAGGCCGCCATGTAGCGGTGCTGGGCTACGGCAGCCAAGGGCACGCGCACGCGCTGTCACTGCGCGACTCTGGTGTCGACGTCCGGGTCGGGTTGCCGGAAACGTCGAAGAGCCGCGCGAAGGCGGAGGCCGAGGGCCTTCGGGTCGTTACGCCCGCCCAGGCGTGCGCGGAAGCCGACCTCATCATGGTGCTCGCGCCCGACCCGATCCAGCGCACGCTGTACAAGGAGGCCATCGAGCCAAACCTCGCCGACGGCAACGCGTTGTTCTTCGGCCACGGTTTGAATATTCGGTACGGGCTCATCGCCCCGCCGTCCGGTATCGACGTGTGCATGGTCGCGCCGAAGGGTCCGGGGCACCTGGTGCGGCGGCAGTTCGAAGAAGGCCGCGGTGTGCCGGTGCTGCTCGCCGTCGAGCAAGACGCCACCGGCAAGGCCTGGGATCTCACCAAGTCGTACGCCAAGGGCATCGGCGGCACCCGAGCCGGCGCCTTGACCACGACGTTCAAGGAAGAGACCGAGACCGACTTGTTCGGCGAGCAGGTCGTGCTCTGCGGCGGGGTCTCCGAGCTCATCAAGTCCGGCTTCGAGACGCTCGTCGCGGCCGGCTACCAGCCGGAGGTCGCCTACTTCGAGTGCCTGCACGAGATGAAGCTGATCGTCGACCTTATGTACGAAGGCGGTATCTCGAAGATGTACTGGTCGGTCTCCGAGACTGCCGAGTACGGCGGCTACACGCGAGGTCCTCGGGTCATCACCGACGCCACCCGCGCCGAGATGAAGAAAATCCTCGGCGAGATTCAAGACGGCGAGTTCGCGCGCGAATGGATCGACGAGTACGACTCCGGCCTCACGAACTACAAGCAGTACTACAAGGAGAACACCGAGCACCAGATCGAGGTCACCGGCCGCACCCTGCGCCCGATGATGAGCTGGATCAGCGAGGACGCCGAGTAGGTGCCGCGCGCCAGCTCCTCGTGGATCACGTTCGGGCGGGTAACGCGTCCTTTATGACATCCGTCGAGGTCATAAAGGACGCGTTCGCGTCGCAAAGGCCGCGACAGATGCGGACGCCGGACCCCGTACCGGCACGACCCGCGCCGCCCGGTACACTCGCAGCCTGAGGCGCGTGCTACAGCGTGGTGGCCCAACGCTGACGATTGAAGAGCGACCTGATCCTGGTCTCACGTCGGAGGATTGCCCACCCATGAGCAAGCCCGTTGTCCTCATCGCCGAAGAGCTTTCCCCTGCCGTCACCGATCTGCTGAGCGGCGATTTCGAACTCCGCCACGTCGACGGCGCCGACCGCGCCGCTTTGCTGCCCGCGCTCGCCGACGTCGACGCGGTGCTGATTCGCAGCGCTACCAAGATCGACGCCGAGGCGATCGCGGCCGCGCCGAAGCTGAAGGTGGTGGCGCGCGCGGGTGTCGGCCTCGACAATGTCGACGTCAAGGCGGCCACTGCCGCCGGCGTGATGGTTGTCAACGCCCCCCAGTCGAACATCGTGAGCGCTGCCGAACAGGCGATCGCGCTCCTGCTGTCGGTTGCCCGGCGCACCCCGAACGCGAACGCGTCGCTCAAGAGCGGCGAATGGAAGCGGTCGAAGTTCACCGGAGTCGAGATCCTCGACAAGACAGTCGGTGTCGTCGGTTTCGGCAAGATCGGCCAGCTCGTCACCCAACGGCTCGCGGCGTTCGGCACGAGCATCATCGCCTACGACCCGTATGTGCAGCCGGCGAGAGCGGCGCAGTACGGCGTCCGCATGGTCACTCTCGAAGAGTTGTTGCGCGAGAGCGACATCATCACGATCCACCTGCCGAAGACCCCTGAAACCGTGGGGCTTATCGGCGAGCGCGAACTCGCGATGGTCAAGCCCGGCGTCATCATCGTCAACGCCGCGCGAGGCGGGCTCGTCGACGAGAACGCCCTTGCCATCGCGTTGAAAGAAGGCCGGGTCGGCGGCGTCGGCCTCGACGTTTTCGCCACCGAGCCCACGACGTCCAGCCCGTTGTTCGACTTCGACAACGTCGTCGTCACGCCGCACCTTGGCGCGAGCACCGATGAAGCACAAGAAAAAGCGGGGGTCGCGGTCGCGAAATCGGTGCGGCTCGCACTGGCCGGCGAATTCGTTCCCGACGCTGTCAATGTGCAAGGCGGCGCCATCGCCGAAGACGTGCGGCCCTACCTACCGCTGGCCGAGAAACTCGGCCGGGTTTTCACCGCGCTGGCGGCCGGAATTGCCGGCCGGGTCGAGGTCGAGGTACGCGGCGAGATCGCGCAATACGACGTCAAGGTGCTCGAACTAGCGGTGCTCAAGGGTGTTTTCACCGACGTCGTTGAGAAGTCGGTCACGTACGTGAACGCTCCGCTCTTCGCGCAAGACCGCGGCGTCGAGGTCAGCCTTTCTACTGACGAAGAAAGCGCTGACTACCGTAACTTGATCACGGTACGCGGCACGTTGCCGAGCGGGCACCAACTTTCGGTCGCGGGCACGTTGGTGCGGCCGAAAGATGCCGAGAAGCTGGTGAAGGTCGACGATTTCGACGTCGACCTTACGTTGAACGAGCACTTCGGTTTCTTCCGCTACGAAGATCGGCCCGGCGTCGTCGGCGTCGTGGGCCAGATACTCGGCGAGCACGGCATCAACATCGCTGGCATGCAAGTCGCGCGCGCGACCAAGGGCGGCCAGGCGCTGGTGGCGCTGACCGTCGACTCAGCGATCGCGGCGCCCGTGCTGGAGACGATCGTCGAGAAGATCGGCGCGGCCTCGGGGCGTGCCGTCGATCTCGTCGAGGTCTAGCCCCGTCCGCCTGCCGTCAAGACGCTTCCGCGGCGCGCTTGCCGCGGGTTCGCTTTGCCGTCGCGCGAGAAGACGCCGCGGTTTGGCGGCTTGGCGCCGGCGCGGTGCTTTCACGAGTAACGAGCGTGCTGTCGATGACGATTTTTTCGGACGACGCCGCGCCGGAATCGATCTGATCGATCATCAGCTTTAATGCGTTCTCGCCGACGCGCGCGAAGTCTTGCCTGACTGTGGTGAGCGGGGGAGTGAAGTACGCGGCCTCGGGGATGTCGTCGAAGCCCACGACGCTTACGTCGTCGGGGATTCGTCTGCCACGTTCGACGAAGGCTCGCATGACCCCAAGCGCCATTTGGTCGTTGGCCGCGAACACGGCGCTGACGTCGGGCATGCGCGCCAAAATCACACCGGCCTCGTAACCCGATTTGGCGCTCCAGTCGCCGACGATGGGCGGCGGGTGCTCGGCGTGCGCCGCTTCGAGCGCGGCACGCCACCCCTGCGCCCTGCCCTCCGACTCCATCCAGTTCGACGGCCCGGCCACGTGCCATACGGTTTGATGGCCGGCTTCGAGCAGGTAGGACGTCGCGGCCTCGGCTCCGGCGCGCTGGTCGCACATGACGACAGGGACGCCGACATCTGGATCGCCCTCGACAACAACCAACGGAACGTCTTTGACGATGCCTTTCACGGCGTCGGCGGCTGAGCGAAGCGGCACGATGAGGATTGCGCCGTCGACGCCCTGGCTCACCAAACGGCTTACCGCTTCGTGTACCGACGTCCGGTCTGTCGCGGCGAGCGCGGCGACAGTGACCGCGTAACCTTCATTGCTCGCCGCTTGTTCGAGGCCGTACAGCGTCGAGGCTGGTCCGTACGAAGTCGTGTCGAATGTCACAACGCCGAGAGTTCTCGTGCGCCCGGTGACCAGCGCGCGAGCCGCCAGATTCGGCCGATAGCCGAGTTGTTCGATCGCGGCTAAGACCCGCGCCCGGGTGAGCGGTCGCACGAGTTCGGGGTCGTTCAAGACTCGCGACACCGTCATGTGCGAGACGCCGGCGACGCGAGCGACGTCGGTCATCGCCGGCCGCTGAGACTCCTGAGGGCTGGACCCGTTATCTCGCTGTGCTTTCGGCACCTCGGCGCGTTTGGTAGCGCGGGCCGGCCGCTGGTTCGGTTGTCTTGGCATCACGCGCGCACCTGTGCTGGCAGTCTCGAGTTTTCGCGACGGAATCGCTTACGGACCAGATGTTATCGGACTAGATGTTATCGCTACCGACGCCATGTGCGCTGAACAGTCACAGCGGTTGCGCCAACTTGTAATACAGGCTGTTCCAGCGCAATTCCTTCTCGATCCCCTGGCTTGTCGTGTCGGCATCGATATGCACCAGTTCAACCCCAGCGATGGTTGAGAAGTCGTTTAACGTCTCGAATGGCACCGCGGTCGTGAGCGCTGTGTGATGAGGACCGCCTGCGATCATCCACGACTCGGCGGCGGTTGCCAGCGTGGGCGCGGGCTCCCAGACCGCGCGCGCCACCGGAAGGTTGGGTAGCGGCTCGTCGGGTCCGACGATGCGAATATCGTTGGCGACGAGCCGGAAACGGTCGCCGAGGTCGAGGAGTCCGACCACGAAGCCGGGTCCGGTGTCGGCGTCGAACACCAGTCGTACTGGATCCTCTCGATTTCCGATGCCGAGCGGATGGATTTCGCAGGACGGCGTCTGGCTCGTGATACTCGGGCAGACTTCCAGCATGTGCGCTCCCAGCACGCGCGGCATGCCCGGTCCGAAGTGGTAGGTGTAGTCCTCCATGAACGACGTTCCGCCGGGCAGCCCGTGGCCCATGACCTTCAGCAAACGAACCAGGACGGCGGTTTTCCAGTCTCCCTCGCCGGCGAATCCGTAACCATCGGCCATCAAGCGTTGCACCGCGAGACCGGGGAGCTGCCGCAAACCGCCGAGGTCCTCGAAGTTTGTGGTGAACGCGTCGAACCCGCCTTCGACCAGGAAGCGGCGAAGCGCGGCTTCGATACGGGCCGCGTAGCGCAACGACGAGTGTTGCTGGCCGTCGGACCGAAGTGCCGGCGCGACGTCGTACTCGGCGAGATATTGCTTCACGAGGGCGTCGATCTCGCCGTCGTCGATCTCGTCGACGACTCGCACGAGGTCGTTGACGCCGTAAGTATTGACCGAGACGCCCAGGCGGATTTGCGCTTCTGTTTTGTCGCCTTCGGTTACGGCGACGTCTCGCATGTTGTCGCCGAACCTGACTAACCGGAGGTGCTTCGCCTCGTTCCACCCAGTCGTGGCGCGCATCCAGGCGGCGACGCGAGCACGCGTGCCGTGGTGCGAGGCGTGGCCAACCACCGTCTTGCGCGGGATGCGCATTCGCGTCTCGAGGAACGCGAATTCGCGGTCGCCGTGCGCGGCCTGGTTGAGGTTCATGTAGTCCATGTCGATGTCGTGCCATGGCAGGCTCACATTCGCCTGCGTGTGCAGGTGCAGTAACGGCTTGCCCAGCGCGGCGAGCCCGTTGATCCACGCCTTCGCCGGAGAAAATGTGTGCATCCAGGCGATAACGCCGACGCAGTTGGGCGATGCCGTCGCCGCCGCGCACGCCTCGTGTATGGAGTCGGCGCTCGTAAGTACAGGTCGCTGGACAATATGTATTGGCAGGTCACCCGCCGCCTCGAGATCGTGAACCACGTCGCTGGCCTGCCGAGCGACCTGTCGCAACACCTCGGCGCCGTAGAGTTCTTGGCTTCCAGTAAGGAACCAGACCTCGAAGCTATCTGCTGACACTGAACTCCTAAGAGTGAGCGGAATGCCATTACGCGGCCGTGCGCGACCGTGCTCAAGCGAGCATGACCGTCATCGTGAGCGATAACATATCGCACTGTCAACCACTGTAGCGCGAGGTGGCGGTCCGGCGAGCGGAAAGACGGCATGAAGGAGCTAACGCTTCTTCGCAGAAGACCGATGACAAGCTAGCCCGGCGCACTTTCTGCCGCCGCAACATCACATAACGATTGGGTACACGCGCTGTTGACAGCGGGTGTTCAAGGGCCATACTAGGAGTGTGTTAGCGCTCACCAAAGCTGCTCGACCCGAGCTGCCGCTTACGCGGTGAGCGATGAAGACAACTCCGGCGCTCATGCGCGCGATGCCGCCCGACCTCCCGCTCGTGATGGTCGAGGGCGTGGAGCACTTGCTGCTTGAATACATCAAGACGCGGCATCGTGAAATAGACCCGAACCTCATCGTCCGCCAAAGCGCGACCGCGCCGCCCCCGACAGCTTCGGCCGCTGTAGTTTCGGCAATCGTCACTTAGCCCTCACGGACCAGGATCAGAACATGAAAGACGTCGACGAGACGCGCGACCGGTATGTAGTCGGGATCGACTACGGCACGCTTTCGGGTCGTGCCGTAGTCGTGCGAGTTGCCGACGGCGCCGCGGTGGGGAGTGCGGTTCACGCCTTCCGCCACGGTGTCATGGATTCAACTCTTTGGTCGTCAGGAGAGCGGTTGCCGCCTGATTGGGCATTGCAGGAACCTGAAGACTACCTCGATGTCCTTCGCGAGGCCGTACCCAAGGCCGTCGCGGCCAGCGGTGTCCGGCCGGACGACGTCGTCGGTATCGGTACCGACTTCACGGCGTGCACGGTGCTGCCGACGTTCTCCGACGGGACGCCGCTTTCTCACAGCGATCGTTTTCGGGATCGGCGGCACGCCTACGTCAAGCTGTGGAAGCACCACGCCGCGCAACCGCATGCCGACCGCATCAACGAGGTGGCAGCTTCCCGAGACGAACCCTGGTTGAGCCGGTACGGCAACAAGATTTCGTCCGAATGGGAGTTCGCCAAGGGCTTGCAACTCCTCGAGGAAGACCCCGAGGTCTATGCGGCCACCGATCGGTGGATCGAGGCCGCCGACTGGATCGTCTGGCAGCTGTGCGGTGTCGAGACGCGCAACGTCTGCACTGCCGGCTACAAGGGGATCTTCCAGGACGGCGCATGGCCGTCGCGCGAATTCTTGGCCGAGCTGAACCCGGCGTTTGCCGGTTTCGTCGACGACAAGGTGGCACATCCGCTCGCCGCGTTGGGGGAGCGAGCCGGTGGCCTGACCGCGCGGGCAGCCGCCTGGACCGGCCTCCCCGAAGGCATCGCGGTCAGCGTCGGCAACGTCGACGCCCACGTCACGGCCCCTGCAGCCAAGTCAATTGCGCCGGGCCAGATGCTCGCTGTCATGGGCACGTCCACGTGTCACGTCATGAATGGCGAACGCCTTGTGGCGGTGCCGGGTATATGCGGCGTCGTGCGCGACGGCATCGTGCGGGGAAGTTGGGGCTACGAGGCGGGGCAAAGCGGCGTCGGCGACATCTTCGGTTGGTTCGTAGACAAGTTCCTGCCCGCGTCGTACGCCGACGAAGCACGGGCACGAGACCTCGACCCGCATGAGTACTTGAGCGAGTTGGCAGCGCGTCAACGCGTGGGCCAGCACGGTTTGGTCGCGCTCGATTGGCAAAGCGGCAACCGTTCGGTACTGGTCGACCACGACCTTTCCGGTTTGATCGTCGGCATGACGTTGGCTACGACGCCAGAAGACGTCTATCGAGCCCTTGTGGAATCGACGGCGTTTGGCACGCGCGTGATTGTCGACGCTTTCGCCGATGCCGGGCTTCCGGTGACTGAGTTCGTCGTAGCGGGAGGGTTGTTGAAGAACGCGTTTGTCATGCAGACATACGCCGATGTGCTCGACATGCCGCTCCACGCGCTGGAATCGGAACAAGGCCCGGCGCTCGGCTCGGCGATTCATGCGGCCGTTGCCGCCGGCGCGTATCCGACCGTCGAGGCGGCTGCTGCGGCGATGGGCAAACAGCGCCGCAATGCGTATGTGCCGCAACCGGAAAACGCACAGCGGTATCGCGCCCTCTACGACGAATATCGTCAACTTCACGATTACTTCGGCCGTGGCGCGAATGACGTCATGCGACGATTGCGTCGCACGCGAGTGGAGGTCAGCAAGCCGTGACGACAGCCATTGACGCTTCAATCGAGGAGATTTGTTCGCTCGTCGCGGAGCTGCACGCGGATCTGGTTCGCTGGCAACTCGTGGTCTGGACGGCGGGAAATGTGTCGGCACGTGTGCCCGACACCGAGTTGTTCGTCATCAAACCGAGCGGCGTCGCCTACGACGACCTCACGGCAAAGTCTATGGTCGTCTGCGATCTCGACGGCAACGTCGTCGCGGGCGACTATGCGCCGTCGAGCGACACCGCGACACACGCCTACGTGTACCAGCAGATGCCCCAGGTGGGCGGCGTCGTTCACACGCATTCGACATACGCGACAGCTTGGGCGGCACGTGGTGAGTCAATCCCTTGCGTGTTGACCGCCATGGCTGACGAGTTCGGCGGCGAGATTCCGGTCGGGCCCTTCGCGTTGATCGGTGACGACGACATCGGCCGGGGCATCGTCGAGACGTTGCGGGAACATCGTTCGCCAGCCGTTTTGATGAAGCAGCACGGCGTATTCACGATTGGGCGCGACGGTCGCGCGGCCGTCAAGGCGGCCGTCATGTGCGAAGACATCGCGCGCACTGTGCATGTGGCCCGAATGCACGGCGAGCCACTGCCGATCGACCCTGATGCGATCGACGCTCTCTACGCGCGTTACCAAAACGTCTACGGTCAGCGCGCATCCGAGCCGGTCGAGAACTAGCTGACCTCGACGCGGTCGACCGTGGCCCAGCTGAACCGCGACGTCGGATTGCGCTCGCCAGTCACTCGGATCTGAAGGACGTGCTCGCCTCGCGGCAACTCCTCACTTTGCCATAACGCCACACCGGCGCTTCGCGACGGACTGTACTCATCGATGGAGACCTCGTCGCCATTGTCAATCTTTACCGCGATAATCCCGTGGTTGGCGTCCGTAACGCCGAACAAGGTTATTTTCGAACCGACGAAGCGTACGCGCGCGGTGTCGTCACGGCGGCAGCTGTAAGTGTTCGTGCCGTCGGCTTCGACGTTTCCGCTCGAGAACCGCCACTGGCCGCGGAATTCGAATTGGTTGACGCCGCTGCCGCGTACGGTGTCTTCGATACGGGTGATGTCGCCCTGCGTGACAGCGCACTGCACGCGCTCGTCGTCCCTCGTATCGCTGAGAAGGTCGGCGATGTCGAAGCGGCTCGCGACTTGCTCGAACGATGTGGCAAGATGCGCGAAGTCTGCCGCCGTCGTTCGAGATTGCGCTCCCGCGTAAGCGGTAGCTGTCGCGAGGTCGACCAAGCCGCCGATATACCCCGCGATTTCGGACGCGCCGCGAGCAGCCTCGGTCGCCCCACGGCCCATATCGGTCGTCGTCGCGGTCTGCTGGTCGACAGCGACGGCAATCGCCGTCTGGTTCTCGTTCACTTGCGCAATGGTCGAAGTGATCTGCTCGATGGCGGTTGACGCTGAGGCGGCGCCGGCCTGAATCCCGCGTACCGTGGCGGTGACGTCGCCTGTGGCCGCCGCGGTGCGCTCGGCAAGCTGCTTCACCGAACTCGCCACGACAGCGAAGCCCTTTCCCGCGTCGCCCGCGCGCGCCGCTTCCAGAGTGGCATTGAGCGCCAAGAGGTGGGTCTGCCTCGCGATGTTCGCGATGAGATCGACGATTTGTGTTACCTGTTGCGACGCCGCACCGAGGTCGTGCATCGTGGCGGTCGCGTCGTGGGCCTGCGCGGCGGCTGACCGGGCGACAGCCGCCGCCTGCTCGGCGTGGCGTGCGACGTCGCCGATGGTGGCGTTGAACTCCTCGGTCGCGCCCGCGACTCGATGCACGCTTCCGGCGACCTGGTCGGCCGCCGCCGCGACGGCAGTGGCGCGATCAGCGGCCGTCTCGGCTGTCGTCCCCATGTCTTTGCTGAGTTCGACCAGCGCGCGGTAGCCCTCCGAGGCGCGTCGCATGCCATCGGCCAGCACGACGACGGTTTCACGAAGAACCGCGACCAGTCGTGCCGCCGATACGGCGACGGCGTCCAAGCCCGGATCGCCCGACGTTTGCGGTGACGCCGACAGGTCGCCGTTGGCGACGCGGTTTATGGCGTCGGCGATCCGGCGCATGCCGGCTTCCCGGCGCCGATGCGCGAATACGGCGGTCGCGGCGCAGACAGCGGTGGCGATGAGCAGGATCGCGGCCTGCGTGGCGATTGGCCAGTTCCGTGTTGCCAGCCCTAAGGTCGCCAGCAGAGCCAGCTCGCCGATTGCGGCTGCCGCCGGGCGCGTCGCGCGCCGCCAGGTCGACCCTGGCGGCGTTCTGTTATCGCTCACATCGCGCTGCGCAGTTGTCACCATCGCTCCATCGTTGACGTGGCTTCTCGCCTCCCGTTGCCACCTCGATATCGGCGAAGCGCGAGGAATCTTGAGCGGAGCCCGACGGAACGCTACGACTCGGTCATCTGCGTGCGGTGCCGAAGCGCCTGGCCCTCAGGCGGTCGGCGAGGATAGCAATACCGAGCACCGCTCCCTGCACAATCTCTTGGTCGTACGGGCTAACCTTCATGGCAAGGAGCCCGTTGGTGATGAATTCCAGCAAAATCGCGCCGGCCGCGATGCCCAGGATGCGACCCTCGCCGCCTAAGAGTGAAACTCCGCCGACAACGGCGGCCGCGATGGCGGTGAGTTCCCATCCGCTGCCGCCGACCGAGGGGTCAGCGACGTTCATCCGGCCGATAACCAAGACTCCGACCACGCCCGCCAGCACGCCGCTCGCGACATACGCCCACGTGGTGCGCCGTGCGACGGGAATACCGGCTAACCGGGCGGCCTCGGCATTGCCGCCCACGGCGTAGATTTCTCGGCCGATGAATGTTCGTTCGAGCACGATCCAGCACAGCACCGCGATGACCACAAATATGATCGCGGGCATCGGGACGCCGAATACGTAGTACTGGCTGATCTGGCTGTACATCGAGGAGATGCCGTTGATCGGGCTTCCTTTGGTGATTGCTAGCGCAAGTCCTTTTCCTACGGTGTAGGTGACCAGGGTGATGACGAACGACGGCACCTGTAGTTTGGTGACAGTGATTCCGTGCCACAATCCGACGAGCCCGCAAATTAGCAAGGTGATAACAATGGCGAACGGCGCGGGCACGCCTTCACGGACGTTGAACCACGCGGTTAAGATTCCAGCGAGCCCAGCCAGTGCGCCGACCGACAGGTCGATGCCACCGGTCAGCATGACGAGCGCTTCGCCAACCGCGAGGATGCCAATCTGCGCGAGGTCTCGTCCCATCACCTGCAGGTTGCCCGCATTAGTGTAAGTAGGCGCGGCAAACGCGATGGAGACGAAGACCAGGATGCAGGCGGTGACGACACCCGCCTCGGGTGATGCCGCCAACTTACGCAGCAAGACTCGCGGAGCCGACGACGAAAGCCGCGACCCCGTGGCCTCGGGACGTGCCGTCAGTTCGGTACTCACCTCGAAGACCTCATTTCGTCACTGACGATTTGTGATGAATCCGCAAGGCCCGTGGTCGTGCCGGCGGCCGCGGTCATAATTCGTTCTTTCGTGGCGTCGAGCCGGTCGATGACATCGACAATCGAGCCGTGGTTCATGACAGCGATCCGGTTGGCAATGAGGAGCAGCTCTTCAAGCTCTGACGACGCCGCGATGACAGCCATTCCTTGCGAGCTGGCGCGTCGAATGAGCTCGTAAATCTCCGCTTTCGCTCCGACATCGACCCCGCGTGTCGGTTCGTCGAGCAAGAGGATTCTCGGCTGTGTCGAGAAGGCTCGGCCGAAGATAGCGCGTTGTTGATTGCCGCCCGACAGGCTGCCGACCGGTTGTTCGATCGACTGCATTCGTACGTTCACGCCTTTTGTAATCTCACGTGCGGCCGTTCTGTCTTTGCGTAGAGACAGCAAGCCGTTGCGCATGAGTTGGCGCAGGATCGAAACGGTGACGTTCGTGCGAATGGAAGCGAAGAGCACGAGCGACTGCTCTTTGCGGTCTTCGGGAATTAGCGAGATGCCACAATCGGCGCCGTCCTTGGGACTCTTCGGGGCGTAGCGTTTGCCGGCCAAACTCATCGACCCGCCGGTCGAAGGCTGGGCGCCGGCGATGGTGTGGACGAGCCGACTGCGACCTGACCCCATGAGGCCGGCCACGCCGAGGATTTCGCCCGCGCGGACCGCGATATCGATCGGGCCGAGCCCGTCAGCAGTGAGCTTGACGGCTTCGAATACCACGGGCGCCGACGGATCGGCACGCGTCGGCGTCTGATCGGCCAGTTCGGAGCCCACCATCTCGCGAATCAGACGTTTTTCAGTGGCTTCCGCCGCCGGCAGGTCGGCGGCAAGATGGCCGTTTCGCAACACGACGACGCGGTCGCTGATTTCACGAACCTCGTCGAGCCGGTGGCCGATGAACAGGACCGTGCCGCCGCGGTTCGCCAAGTCGCGTGCGAGCGCGAGCACACGACTTGCCTCGACGGGACCCAGCGCGGACGTCGGTTCGTCGAGGATAAGCAGCTTCGGCTTTCGGCCCCAGGCTTTGGCGATTTCCAAAAGTTGGCGCGTGGGCACGGGCAACGTGCGAACTGTGCGGGTGACGTGCACGGTCGCCGGGTCGAGCCCGACGTCCGAGAGCATCTTTTCCGCCTCCTCGCGCTGTCGCCGGCGGTCGACGAACCAACGCCTGTTCGAGCCCGGGACACGTCGCCCGAGCAGCATGTTCTCGGCGACCGACAGCTGACCGACAAGCGGGAACTCCTGCGACACTAGGCCGACCCCGAGCCGGGCCGCAGCTTCGGTCGAACCGAGCGGCAGGCGGTGACCGGCTATTTCGATGACGCCGCCTTCAGGCCGAACAGAGCCCGCGAGTGTGCCGATGAGAGTGGATTTTCCCGCTCCGTTTTCACCGACCACACCGACGACTTCGCCTGTGTAGAGGTCGAGTTCGGGGATTTCGAGCACACGAACGTTGCCGTAAGACTTGTGTACGCCCCGCAGCCGCGCGACGAGCGCGCGGCTGCGGGTGGCGGAAGCTTCCACCATCGTCAGCTGATTCCCAACTGTGCCTCGAGGCCTTGGTAGTCAGACAGGTTCGCCTTCGTGACGAGGCCGACGCCCGAGCTCAGCGTCGAGCCGTCCGACTCGAGGTACGGCTTGATGATGGCCATCGTGGCGTCGTTGCCCAAGACCTTTTCAGCCGCCAAGATGTACGCACCGGTGTAGCCCTGCTGGTACGGCATCTGCACGACGGTGCCTGAGATGACGCCCGACTTGATGAAGTCGAGGGTCTGCGCGTCGGAGTCGTCGCAGATAATGTGCACCGAGTCGGTCTTCTTCGCGGTCACGACTGCTTGCGCAAGTGCGGGGCCGTCGTAGGAGTACACGCCGTACAGGCCGTTGATGTCAGGGTTGTTCGCGAGGATCGTCTCGGCATCGGTGGTAGCCGTGCTTGCCGACAAGTTGTCGTTGACCTTTTGAGCAACACTGATGCCGGTGCCCTTGATCGCGTCTTCGAAGCCCTGGATGCGCTGGGTGGCGTTGGCCGCGGTCAGCGAGCCGACGAGGACGGCCACTTTGCCCTTGCCGCCGAGCACCTGCTTCATGGCCGTGCCAGCCGCGAAGCCAGCCTGGTAGTTCGGCGTGCCGAGGTAAAGGGTCGCTTTCGTGCCGGGGAGGGGGGAGTCGATGGCGAGCACGTAAACGCCTTTGGAGACGTCGGACGCGATTGTGGTTGCGGCTGACGTCGGGTCGATCGCCGAAATCGCATAGCCCGTAATGCCTTGTGAGCGCAAGGTTTCTAGCTCAGAGGTCTGCTCGGTGAGCTTTCCGTTCGGCGGCGCGAAATACGTGCACTTGTTCGACGAAAGCCCAAGGTCGGAGCAGCCCTTCTTGAAGCCGACCTCACCGGCTTTCCAGTAGTCGGCGGCGACGTTTACCACCATGGCGATGTTAACGTTCGACAGATCCTTGCCGGACAACGCGGACTTCAACGCGGCGTCGAGCTTGCCGAGGTTCGCTTGGTTGAAGTCAATCGAGCCGGAGAGTGCACCGGAGGAAGCGTTCGCGGGGCTACTGCTGTCGCCGCCGCTGGGCTGCTGGCTCGCGGACGAGCCGTTAGATGACGCATTGTTGGCTGGAGTCTGGCTCGTGGAATTCGACCCGCCGTTCGATGACGAACAGCCCGCTGCCAAGAGGGCGAACGCCGCGAGGGAAACGGCCGTGAGCCTAGTCGCTTTGTGCATCCGACGCCTTTCATCGTAGGAGTCCAAGTCCGCCGGCGTTGATACCGACGGTTGCGCAGCTAGGCCGCGCTCGCAACGCCGCGCGAAAGCTGCTCTCGGCAGAGTGTGGGCGCTAACAGTAAGCGCCGTCAAGACCCCTTCGCAAACTCGAATCGATTGTTTCGTTGTCGTTATATACACGGGATGTACGCCTAGATTCGGCTCAATCCGGACGCTGCATCGAGTCTGTGCACGCTAAACATTTGGCGTCGGCGTGGCGTCGCGCAGTGACCCGACCAGCCGCCCGCTCGCGACGTGGCCGCGGCAAGCGACGAGCGATGCGCAATCGGCCACATGCTCGTGGGCGGACCGGCCCCGCGCGAGACGGCCGGCCGCTAGCCATACCGGGCGGTGCAAGCGAGTTCCACCGAACAGTTAGCGCTAACACAAAGATCGTGGTTTTGACGCCACCTGTTCGACAGCGAAAGGGCGCTCAAGCCGGAGACTCGTAACTCGATATAGCGGACGATTTGGCGGTTGACGCGCGGTCGGGTGACCCCGCCTCTCGAGGCGGGCGACGGCGTCGCCGTCGCGGCGTCGTCCAGTATTCGAGATGAACAAGACGAGAGGTGAGACAAGTCCGATAGGGTGAGCGTATGGCTCGAAGCGTGCGACTCGCGGTCATCGCGGGTGACGGCATCGGCCCCGAGGTGGTTGCCGAGGGGCTCAAGGTGCTCGACGCGATCACGCCCGCGTACGACGTGAAGGTCGAGCGCACCGAATACGATCTTGGCGCGCGCCGCTGGCACGCGAGCCACGAGACACTGCCCGATTCTGTGCTCGACGAGTTGCGCCAGTACGACGCAATCTTGCTCGGCGCGGTGGGCGATCCGAGCGTGCCAAGCGGCATTCTCGAGCGCGGCCTCCTGCTTCGTCTCCGGTTCGAGCTCGACCACTTCGTGAATCTGCGGCCGGTGAAGCTTTACCCGGGCGTTGAAAGCCCGCTGGCGAACACGACAGACATCGACTTCGTCGTCGTCCGCGAAGGCACTGAGGGGGCGTACGCGGGCGCGGGCGGCTTCCTGCGCAAGGGCACGCCGCATGAGATCGCCACGGAAGAGAGCGTCAACACGGCGTTCGGTGTCGAGCGCGTGGTGCGCGACGCGTTCGCCCGTGCGGCGGCCAGGCCGCGCAAGAAACTGACCTTGGTGCACAAGAACAACGTGCTGGTGCACTCTGGCGACCTGTGGAGCCGCACGGTCAGGGCGGTGTCCGCCGACTTTCCCGAGATCGAAGTCGACTACTCCCACGTCGACGCCGCGACCATTTATTTCGTGACGCAGCCTCAGCGCTTCGACGTCGTCGTCACCGACAACTTGTTCGGCGACATCTTGACCGACCTTGGCGCGGCGATCGCCGGCGGCATCGGGCTGGCCGCGAGCGGCAACATCAACCCGGCACGCACGACGCCAAGCATGTTCGAGCCGGTGCACGGCAGCGCGCCCGACATCGCCGGCAAGGCGATTGCCGATCCGACCGCCACCGTGTTGAGCGTCGCCATGTTGCTCGACCATCTCGGCCTGCCCGAGGCGGCTACCCGCATCGAATCAGCGGTTGCCGCCGATCTGGCTGAGCGCGTACGCGGGCCGGTCAGTCGCGCGACCCACGAGGTCGGCGACGCGCTGGCGGCCCGAGTCGCGGGATAACAGTCCCGCCAGCCGTCGGGCCACGTCGCGTCGACACGCCTCATCGCTCAGGCACTTCGCGACCCAGCCGCGGGTCAGAGATCGCAGACTTCGCAACGCGCGCCCGGCGTGATGGGCTAGCGTGCATTTACCAAAATCCTGAGGATTGCCCCATGACCATCGAATTCACGAAGACGCTCACCACGGCCCCGGTGAGCGACGAGCAGCGTCGCGCCAGCCTCGTCGATCCCGGCTTCGGCCGGGTGTTCACCGACCACATGGTCACGATCAACTGGACTCCCGACGACGGTTGGCACGACGCGCGGCTACGCCCCTACGGTCCGCTCACGCTTGATCCGGCGACCGCCGTTTTCCATTACGGCCAGTCGATCTTCGAAGGGTTCAAGGCTTACCTGCAGCCCGACAACTCGATCAAGACGTTTCGACCGGACGCGAACGGACGTCGCTTCCAACGCTCGGCGCATCGGCTCGCGTTGCCCGAACTCGCGGTCGACGACTTCGTCGCGGCGGCCGATCTGCTCATCGAGACAGACCGGGCCTGGGTACCTGCCGAGCACGAAAAGAGCCTTTACGTCAGGCCTTTCATGATGGCCACCGAGGCGTTCCTCGGGGTGCGCCCCGCCAATCACGTCACGTTCGCCGTGATTGCGTCGCCCGCGGGGGCCTACTTCGCGGGTGGGCTGCACCCGGTGTCGATCTGGCTCTCGGAGGAGTACACGCGCGCCGCGCCGGGCGGCACCGGTGCCGCGAAGTGCGGCGGCAACTACGCGGCCAGTCTGCTTGCGCAGCAAGAGGCCGCCACGCACGGGTGCGAGCAGGTCGTGTTCCTCGACGCTGTCGAGAAAAAATGGGTCGAAGAACTCGGCGGCATGAACGTGTATTTCGTGTTCGACGACGGCGCACTGGCGACGCCACCGACGTCCGGGTCGATTCTTGAAGGTGTCACGCGCGACGCCGTCTTCACCCTGGCAACGGAGCGGGGGCACCGGGTCGAGGAGCGGCCGATCAGCATCGACGAGTGGCGTTCCGGCGTCGAATCCGGCCGTATCACCGAGGTTTTTGCCTGCGGTACGGCCGCTGTCGTCACGCCGCTTGGCCGCCTGGCCTGGCGCGGCGGCGAGTTAGCGATCGGCGATGGCCACACCGGCAAGGTCACCCAAGACATTCGCGACGCGCTGCTCGCGATCCAATACGGCCAAGTGCCCGATACTCACGGCTGGATGCACGCGGTCTGCTGACGCGGGCGCTCACGTTTCGCCTCCGAGCGCCGCGCGCAACGCCGTGACGACCGAATCATCGATCGCGTTGGTGCCCCCGAGGACGTCGATCGTCACGACATGCGCGCCGTTAGCGGCGAG
>JBDZVM010000004.1:0-111619 GCA_040255675.1 Actinomycetales bacterium
ATCGAGCAGCTAATCGAGCACTGCCGAAGCCCTCCGCGTCGACCGCACGTTCGTCGGGTGGCGGGGCAAAGAAAGCGACGCAGAGCGTCCGGTCTGTCACAGCGAAGTCGCCCACCGAGAAATCGCCGAAAGGGCGCGGCAAGGAGGCTGTCGTGAGCCCGTCGAAGAAGGCTGGGGCGCGCACAACACCCCCGAAGGGCGACGCGACGAAGGCTGCCCCGAAGACGAAGGCTGTCCCGAAGAAGTCGCCCGCGAAGGCTCCGGCCAAAGCCAACACCCGGGGGGCGACGCGGGCGGCCGCGACGTCGACGGGCAAGGCGTCAAGCAAGGCGTCAACCAAGGCGACAAGCAAGGCGGCGGCGAAAAGCGCCGACAGGGATACCGCCGCGAAAAGCAACAGCCGGAAGAACAGCGCGGCGAAGGCGGCGGCCAAGAGCACTGCCGCGAAGACGGCGGCCAAGAGCACTGCCGCGAAGACCCCGGCAGCGAAACGATCCGCTGCCATCGAAGCGACGAAGGCCGCACCCGTGAAGGCGGCTACCAAGAAGACCGCGGCCAAGGAGACCGCGGCCAAGAAGACCGCGGCCAAGACGACCGCGGCTAAGAATGCCAGGCCCGAGACGCCGCCGACGAAGGTCGGCAAGCGGCCGTCGCCCGCGAAAAAGGCTGTGTCGGCAAAGGCCGCCGAGGTAGCGGTATCGACGCCGCCGACGGGGAACAAGGCGGCACAGACGGCCGCGCCCGGCACGGAGGTGGCCGCTAGCAAGCTAACCACAGCCGCGAAGGTCGGCGCCCGCACGACGGCAGCCAAGAAGGCGCAACCCGAGAACGCCGCGGCAAAGAAGGCGGCATCCGTGAAGAAAACCGCACGCGCGAGCGATACCGACGTCGCGGCGACAGCCACCGCACCGGCCGTGTCAGAGCCGGCCGTATCGGCGGTGCCCGAGCCGGACGTGTTGGAGCCGGCCGTGTCAACGGCGCGCGAGCCGGACGTGAACGATCAGGCCAGCGAGCCGGAAAGGCCTTCCGACGTCGGCTCTCGTGCCGCGAAGGGCGCCGACGCCTCCTCGCCGTCCGTCGACACAAACCCGCCGTCCGTGCCCAAGAAGACGAGTAGTCCGCCGCCGGTGGCTCCCGTCGAGGAGCCGTGGACCGACGAGGAGCTCGACGAGATCCGAAATGAGCTCGACTCCGAGATCGTCAGGCTTCGTGGTGAGATCGAGGCGGCCGAGACCGACCTCGCCGACCGACTGCGCGACGGCGGCGACGGCGCCGGTGACGATCAGGCCGACGCCGGCACCAAGACGTTCGAGCGCGAGCACGAGATGTCGCTCGCCAACAACGCGCGTGACCTGCTCGTTCAAACACAGCACGCGCTCGCCCGGATCGACGCCGGCACGTACGGCCGCTGCGAGAACTGCGGCAATCCGATCGGCAAGCTTCGACTTCAGGCCAATCCTCGTGCGACCCTGTGTGTGTCATGCAAACAACGCGAGGAACGTCGATAAGCGACCAAGAGCACGCCAAGCCTGCCGTGTCGAGTGAAGCCTTTCGGCGGCTCAAGCGGCTCTCGAAGCAGTCCACACGCTTTGGTCGGCGCGGCAGCCGACGCGGAGGGCCGCGACCGGACGACGGTAGGCGGCCGCACGTCGGCGTGCTGCTGGGCGTCGCCGTTGTCGTGCTTGTGCTCGACATCGTGTCGAAGGTGCTCGTTGTCGCTCACCTGTCTGATCGCGCGCCGGTGCGACTGCTCGGCGGTTTCTTGAAGCTGGAAGAGACCCGTAACGCGGGTGCGGCGTTCAGTTTCGGCACCGGCGCGACCGTCGTGTTCGCGATCGTCGCGATCGGCGTCATCTTCGTGATCTTGCGGACGGCACGTCGGCTCTACAGCAAGCCCTGGGCGATCGTGCTCGGCCTGCTGCTCGGCGGCGCGACCGGCAATCTCATCGACCGGCTGGTTCGCTCACCGGGGTTCTTGCGCGGTCATGTCGTCGACTGGATCAGGCTGCCGCATTTCGCCGTCTTCAACTTGGCCGATTCGGCGATCACGATCGGCGGCATTCTCGCCGTCCTTCTTGCGTTGCTCGGCCGGCAACTCGACGGCTCCGTCGTAGGAGCCCGGCAGCGCGACGTCCGGCAGCGCGACGAATCCCACGCCGAGCGGTGAGCGCGCCGACGTTCGAGTTACGCATCGTGCCGGTGCCTGACGGGCTGGACGGCGAACGGCTGGACGCCGCGCTCGCCCGCATGTTCGGGTTCTCGCGTACCAAGGCGGCCGAAATGATCGGGGCGGGCCGTGTTTCGCTCAACGGGGCAATACCGCTGAAGTCTGATCGGGTGACGGGCGGTGCGCTGCTCGAGGTGGAATTGCCGGCGGCGGCACCGGCGGGGCCGGCGATCGTGGCAACGCCGGTCGCGGGTATGGCGGTCGTGTACGACGACGCCGACATCGTCGTGGTCGACAAGCCGGTGGGCGTGGCCGCGCATCCAAGCCCCGGCTGGGATGGCCCGACCGTCGTCGGTGCCCTGGCGGCCGCCGGCTACCGGGTCTCGACGTCGGGGGCGGAGGAGCGGCAGGGCGTCGTGCACCGGCTCGACGTCGGCACCAGCGGCCTCATGGTCGTGGCGAAGAGCGAGCGGGCGTATTCGGCGCTCAAGCAGGCATTTCGCGAGCGCACCGTCGACAAGATTTATCACGCGCTGGTGCAGGGACATCCCGACCCAGCGCGCGGCACGGTCGACGCGCCGATTGATCGCCACCCGGTGCACGACTACAAGTTCGCCGTGGTTGCCGGAGGCAAGCCGAGCGTGACGCACTACGAGACGATCGAGGCGTACCCGGCGGCTTCACTTCTCGAGATCAAGCTTGAAACCGGCCGTACGCATCAGATTCGAGTGCACATGGCGGCGGTGCGCCACCCCTGCGTGGGCGACCAGACGTACGGCGCCGACCCCATTCTCGCCGCCCGCTTGGGGCTGTCGCGGCAGTGGCTCCATGCGGCGCGGCTCGGCTTTGTCCATCCGGCTACAGGTAGGCCGGTGGAGTTTTCGAGCGAATATCCCGACGATCTGGCGCGGGCGCTCGACGCCGTTCGGCTTGGTGCGTAAGCGGTGGACAGCTACGAATTCCGAGTCGAGACCGGGTCTCGTCTCACGACCGATCTGACTGGCGAGCTCGACGCGTTCGTGCGCGGGCGCGGCAACGGACTGCTGAACGTCTTCGTGCCGCACGCCACCGCGGGAGTGGCAGTGATCGAGACCGGCTCGGGCACCGAGGCTGATTTGGCCGAGACCATCGACCGGGTGTGGCCGCGGTCGCGGCCCTACACGCACGCGCACGGGTCAAAAGGGCACGGGCGCGACCACGTGGTGCCGGCGTTCGTCTCGCCGTCGCTCACGGTGCCGGTGATCGACGGTCGTCCAGCGCTCGGTACGTGGCAGAGCGTCGTCCTGGTCGACCCGAACGCCGATAACCCGGTGCGCACCGTGCGGTTGACGTTCGTCACGGCTTGACGCCGGTCCCGCGACCGCGGTGTGGGAAAGCGTCAAAAGACATCGCCGCATTTTGAAGCTGTCGCTCGCCTTTCCGAGCACGTGGGTGGCTAGGCTGCGGTTCAGATCCGGCGCGGCGAAGGAGGAGCAGGTGGACGACGTCCGCGATGTCTTGTCGGTTGCTCGCGACCATGTGCTGGCGGACGGCGAGGGGCTTGCAGAGCCCGACCTGCGACGGGTGCTGCAACTGCCTGACGACCGCCTGAACGAACTACTGACTGTTGCGCACGAGGTGCGCATGCGCTGGTGCGGCCCCGAGGTCGAGGTCGAGGGCATCGTGTCGGTGAAAACAGGCGGCTGCCCCGAAGACTGCCATTTTTGCTCGCAATCCGGCCGTTTCGAGTCGCCGGTGCGAGCCGCGTGGCTCGACATCGCCGAGCTTGTCGAAGCCGCGAAGCAGACGGCAGCTACAGGGGCTACGGAATTTTGCATCGTTGCCGCTGTGCGGGGGCCCGACGAACGCTTGATGAGCCAGGTGCGAGCCGGCATCAAGGCAATCCACGACGAACTCGACATCAATATCGCGTGCTCGCTCGGCATTCTTTCGCGATCGCAGGTCGACGAGCTTGCCGCCATGGGCGTGCACCGCTACAACCACAATCTCGAGACCGCGCGCTCGCATTTCTCGAAAGTCGTCACCACCCACACCTGGGAAGAGCGCTGGGAAACGTTGCGCATGGTGCGGGAAGCGAACATGGAAGTCTGTTGCGGTGGCATCGTCGGCATGGGCGAATCACGCCAGCAGCGCGCTGAATTCGCCGTGCAGCTAGCAGAACTGCGGCCAGACGAGGTTCCGCTCAACTTCTTGAACCCGCGCCCGGGCACCCCGCTCGGCGACCAGCCGGTGCTCGACGCGAAAGAGGCGCTGCGCACGATCGCGATGTTTCGTTTGGCGTTGCCTCGCACGATTTTGCGGTTCGCGGGCGGGCGCGAGGTTACCCTGGGCGATCTCGGCACGCGCGACGGTTTGCTCGGTGGTATCAACGCCGTGATCGTCGGTAATTACCTGACCACGCTGGGGCGTGAACCGTCCGAAGACTTGGCATTGCTCGACGAGTTATCCATGCCTATCAAGGCGTTGTCGGCCGCGCTGTGACCGTGCAGTCGCGTGTCTTCTGCGACCGCTGCGGCATACCCATGGCGGACGTCGACCACGAGGGCTGTGGCAACGCCCGCCGATTCGAACCGCCGCGCTTTTGTACCGAGTGCGGACGACGGCTCGTCGTGAAAGTCCTTCCGCGCGGCTGGCACGCTCGATGCGTCGAGCACGGAGAAATCTCGTCATGAGACCCGACGAACTGCTGGCGTACGACCGTGCTCACGTTTGGCACCCGTACGCGTCTATGATGTCGCCGGCCCCCGCGCGTCTCGTCCGATCGGCCTCGGGTGTGCGACTCGAACTTGCCGACGGCAGCGACGTGATCGACGCGATGTCGTCGTGGTGGTGCGCGATTCATGGCTACCGGCACCCGGTACTCGACGCGGCCGCGCACGCGCAGATCGAGCGCATGAGCCACGTGATGTTCGGTGGTCTCACCCACGAGCCGGCGGTTGTCTTGGCGCGGCGGCTGGTCGAGCTGACGCCGTCCGGTCTGGAGCATGTGTTCTTCGCCGACTCGGGGTCCGTGGCGGTCGAGGTCGCCATCAAGATGTGCCTGCAATACCAACGGAAATCCGGCCGGTCACGGCTGCTTACGGTGCGCGGCGGCTATCACGGCGACACGCTGGCGGCGATGAGCGTGTGCGATCCGGTCGACGGCATGCATCAGCTTTTTTCGGACGTCGTGCCCGGGCAGGTGTTCGCGCCGCGGCCGCCCTCCGGCTTTGCCGCCGATATCGAAGAATGGACGGCGAAAACCACGCGACTTGTGTCTGAGCATTCCGGCGAACTGGCCGCCATCATCGTCGAGCCGGTTGTGCAGGGTGCCGGCGGCATGCACATCTATCCGCCGAAATGCCTTACCGTGCTGAGAAATCTGGCCGATCAGCACGGCTTGCTGCTGGTCTTCGACGAAATCGCGACCGGCTTTGGCCGCACCGGTGAAATGTTCGCGATGCACCACGCGGGCGTGGTGCCCGATATCGTCTGCGTCGGAAAGGCTTTGACCGGCGGCTACCTCACGCTCGCGGCGGTGCTGTGCACGAGCGACGTCGCACGCGGCGTGTCGAGTGCCGAGGCCGGCGGCGCGTTGATGCACGGGCCCACGTTCATGGCGAATCCGTTGGCGTGTGCCGTCGCATTAGCTAACCTCGATCTGCTGATCGAGACCGATTGGCGTACACGCGTGAAGGGCATCGAAGCGCGGTTGGCTGAAGGGCTCGCGCCCGCAACGGAACTGCTTAGTGTCAGGGACGTTCGGGTGCTCGGCGCGGTCGGCGTCGTGCAGACCCGCAAGCCGGTTGATGTCGAGGCCGTCACCGCGGCGGCGCTCGAACGAGGCGTGTGGGTGCGGCCGTTTCGTGACCTGGTTTACACGATGCCGCCCTACATTTGCACCGACGACGACATCGCCACGATCACGAGCGGCATCGTCGGCGCCGTTGCCGAGGCTGTGCGATGACCGTCGCTTCGATGGCGTGTCCGCACGCGCTGCTCTACCAGGACTGGGACGCTATCCCCGATCGTCCCGTGATGGAGGTCGGGGGGCATTGGCTCGTCTCGACCCACGCGCTGGTTCGTCAGGTGCTGGCCGATACCGAGACATTTTCGCCCGACAACGCGCTCGATGCTGTGACGCCGATGTCGACACGGGCGCTGCGAATCCTTACGAAATACGAATTTCGGCTGCCTCACACGCTGGCCAACAACAGCGCGCCGACGCATGCGGGCATTCGCGCCACGGTAGCGCGGTTCTTGTCGCCGCGGCGAGTAAACGAGCAGCGGCCGTTCGTTACCGAACTCGTTCGGGCACGAGTCGCCGAGGCGGAAGCCATGCTTGGTCGAGGTGAGCGGGTCGACCTGCATCGTGCGATTTCACATGCGCTACCGCTTCTTGTGCTCGGCCGATTGATTCGGTTGCCTGACGACGACGTCGACGTGGTAAAGCGGTTTTCGGCGTCCGCGCTGGAACTTTTCTGGGCACCGCTCGACGTGCGTCGTCAGATTGAACTCGCTGAGATCGTGGGGGAGTACCACGCCCGCCTGCGGCAATTCGCGCGCACCGGCCCCGGGCTGGCAGAAGCGCTTCGCGAAGGCGGTGAACGCGGTGAACGCGGCGAACTCCGTGAAGACGACATCGTCGCGGTGCTGTTCTTTCTGCTGGTAGCGGGCCAAGAGACGACGTCGCAGTTCTTGACCGCGCTGCTGCATCGTCTCGTCAAAGAGCCCGCGATTTGCCGAGACGTTGCGAACGGCGTGGTTTCGGCGTCCGATGTGGTAGCTGAAGGATTGCGAATGAACACCTCGGTGGTGACCTGGCGCCGCGTCACGACCCGCGAGACCCAACTGGATGGGGTCACGATTCCGGCGAAAGCGTCGGTAATCTTACGGCTTGCTTCGGTCGGCCGTGATCCGGAAATCATCGAGCATCCCGACGATTTCATGCCGGGCCAGCGCGGCTCACGGCGCCATTTGTCGTTCGGCGCGGGGTTGCATCGCTGCCTCGGTTCGCATTTAGCGACGATGGAGGCGGAGGTAGTCGTGGCTGAGTCGGCGGCGCTGCTAAGCCGATGCGAGCTCGCGCAAGGCCCGCTGCACAAGGAAAATCTGTCATTTCGCATGCCGAATGCGTTGCTCGTAAGCGGCAAAGCCGGTATGCGGGCTTAGAGTTCCACGCCGACAGGCAGCCGCGAAGGTCCCGCGGCCTCGGTGGTCGGCCGTGGCGTGTTCATCAGGAGGCCGATCAAAACCGCGGCTCCGGCGGACGGCGCGGGCGTCGTCCAGGCGGCCTGGCGACGAAGGCGCAGGTGCTCGAGGTGGCCCGTCGGCGGTTCCTCGCCGAGGGCTACACCGCCGTGACGATGCGCCCGATTGCCGAGGAGGCGGGGCGGGCACGCACCGTGCCTGGGCCACTACGGACGTCGTGATATTCGAGCAGACAGTGGCTGCTTCGTTTGTTGCCGGCGACCTCAGGTGCTCGGGGCAGCCTTCGGCGTGCGGGTACCGCGGTGGGCCTTCGGGGCGGCACTAGGCCGCCGTTCGTCGGTCGACCTCCGACCGTGATATTCGAGCAGCCTTTCGAGCAACTGCATGAATTGTTCGCGCTCGTCGGGTGCGAGCGGGGAAAGAAATTCGTCTTGGATCGCGCTGACCCGCCGGTCGAGCTGGCGAAGTCGGCGTCGGCCTTCACCGGTGAGGATGATGACGTTACGGCGTCGGTCACTCGCATCGACCGAACGTTCGACGAGTCCTTCGGCGACCAACTCGTTGACCGCCGCGACGACGTCGCTGACGTAAACGCCCGTTCGTCGACTCAACGCGGCCTGGCTAGCCGGCCCGTACTCCTGTAGCGCCGCGAGCAACCGGTAGTGGTAGCCGCGAGAGCCCGCGACCGCAAAGCCGGCCGCTACGAGCCTGCTGGCGTACGAGGCGGCCTGCGTCAGCAGCCAGGTGGCGGCGCCGGTCAGACGGCGTGGGGCGAGTTCTTCGGGGGCGGCATCCATGTCGCAAGCATATCGAGCGCCTAGTGACAAGCGGGGCAACATCCGTTAGTCTCACCAACGTTAGTTGTACTAATGACAAGACCGCTCGAGGCGGATGCGCGAGGAGGCTTGCGTGGTTTCCGATTTCAAGCTCGACATGTCGATGATGTTCGCGGTGCACGATGCGTTGCGCCGGGATCTCGCCCGGCTCGCGCAGATAGCGGCGCAGGAGCACGGCGAACCCGGGGGCATCCTTCGCACAGCCGTCGGCTGGGAGATGCTCAAAACGTTCCTACGAATCCACCACAGTTCCGAAGATGCTGCCGTGTGGGCCGTCATCGAAGATGCCCTGCCCGAACACGCCGAGGGCCGTGCCGTGCTTGAAATGATGGAGGCCGAACACGCTGCGATCGACCCGTTGCTCGACGCCGTCGACGCGGCGGTCGCCTCACCGGGCAGTGGCCGGACGACGCTGCTCGACGCCGTCGACGCTTTGACGTCGAGGCTTCGTCACCACCTCGAGCACGAGGAGACCCAAGGGCTGGCGCTCGTCGACGCAACGCTGACCAAAGAGCAATGGAAGGTGTTCAGCGACGACCACCGCGCCCGGGTCGGCGCCAACGCGAACCGCTACCTGCCCTGGCTGCTCGACGACGCCTCGCCCGCGGCGGTCTCGCGGGTGCTCGAAAAGATGCCGGAACCGCTGCGTGCGGCGTACGAAACCGAGTGGCGGGCGGCCTACCAAGATTTGCGCCCCTGGAGCGACCTGGCAAACGCCACGTCGTGAATTTTTCGCTACAGATGCCAAATGGAGTTGAGAATGTCGGTCCATGACGAAACGGTCGGTGCCGGTCTCGGCGCGCCGACCGTCGCGCCCGTCCGCGCGCGCGACGAGAAGCTCGGCCTGGCGCTTCTTGTCATTGCGACTGCGCAACTGATGCTCGTCCTCGACAACACAATCATGAATGTCGCCCTGCCGAGCATCCAGCGTGCGCTGCACATGGCAACGGCCAACCTGAATTGGGTGATCACGGCGTACGCCTTGGCGTTCGGCGGTCTGCTCTTGGTGGGCGGTCGTGCGGGCGACCTGTTCGGGAGGCGTTGCGTCTTTCGGGTGGGCCTGGTGCTTTTCACGCTTGCGTCGCTCACCGGCGGGCTCGCGCCGACGTCCGGCGTGCTGATCGGCGCGCGCGTCGCGCAGGGCATCGGAGCGGCAATCGCGGCGCCGACCGCGTTGTCGCTGCTCGCCACCACTTTTCCGGCGGGGCCGGCGCGCAACAAGGCCCTCGGCGTCTACGGGGCGATGGGTGGTCTCGGTTCCGTCGTCGGCCTGGTGCTGGGCGGGGCTCTCACCGAATATGCGAGTTGGCGGTGGGTGCTCTTCATCAACGTGCCGATCGCCGTCGCCGTGTTGATCGGGACGGCGATCCTCCCGGTCGGCGAGCGTGACCGCGGGCACCTCGACTTACCGGGTGCGGTCGCGGCAACGATAGGCTTCGGCTCGCTGGTGTACGCCATCAACCGTTCGAATGTCGACGGTTGGGCCGACAGTTTGACAATTACCTTCCTGATCGCAGGGGCCGCGCTCCTTGCCGTTTTCATCGGCATTCAGCGGACGGCGAGCACACCGGTGCTACCGCCGTCTGTCCTCGCCGATCGAGCGCGCTCCGGCGCATACGCCGTGATGTTTTTGATCGGCGCCGGAATGTTCGCGATGTTTTACTTCCTCACGCTGTACATGCAAGTCGTGCGCGATTACTCACCGATGCATACCGGCCTCGCCTACCTGCCGTTCGCGATCGGTATCGGCCTGGCCGCGGGTGGCTTCGGTCCTCGACTGCTTGCTCAAATGTCGGCAAGTGCGGTCGTGTCCATTGGTCTGGCGATAGCGGTGGTGGGCACGCTGTGGTTTCGGCTGTTGAGCCCGACGTCGTCGGAGGTGGCCACGTTACTCCCCGCACAATTCGTCACGGGCTTCGGCCTTGGCCTCGCTTTCGTCACCGTGACGATCGTGGCGGTGCGGGGAGTGGCCCCTCGTGACACCGGGATCGCCTCCGGAGTCGTGAACACCGCTCAACAGATCGGTGGCGCTTTGGGGCTCGCGACGCTTGTTACCGTAGCGGCAACCGTCACCCGCCACGCGGCAACGCACAACACTCGGCTGGTCGCGCTCACGCACGGCTACACTGCGGGGATTCTGGTCGGTGGCGCACTGTTCCTCGCGGGTCTGGTTGTCGCCTTGCTGACACTTCGAGTACGCGTGTCCGCGCAGCCGCACTAAGCGGGCGGCACGAAAGGGGGAAGGTCGTCATGCGGAGTAGGTCGTGGACGCCGAAGCCCGCGCGTCGCCGCCGATGACTGCGCCGCCATCCGCGACCGCGCAAGCAGACCGACTGACGAGCACCCGTGCGAGTGCAGCATCGGCCGCGGGCTCGGGTGCAGCGGCGAGCAGGTCGAGCGGTCCCGTATCGACCAGGTGGGCGCGCGGGTTTCGGCGCACCGCGCATGCGGTGCGCCGAAACCCGCTGACACTGTCCTTGATAGAAGCCCGACCGCAGGTGCAACTCGCATTCGCATTGCGCTTCAGCTGCGGTGCGGTGCTCGCCGGCGACGCACGGTACGGGGGCGGATTTCCGCTCGCGCGCTTCGCTTGCGGCCTCGCCGTGTGGCAGTGTGCCGTCGTCGCGGTGTACCTGTGCAACGGCGTCGTCGACGTGACCGGCGATCGTGTCAATGGTTCGCGGCGGCCGATCGCGGGAGGTGATTTGTCGCCTCGGCTGGCGACGTGCTTCACCGCTGGTTTCGCCGTCGTCGCGCTCGCATCCGCGGCGGCTATCGGCTTGGGGTTTTTTGCCGGCACCGCGGCATTCCTTGCGCTGGGCGCGGTGTATTCGCTGCCGCCGTTCGACGTGCGCAAACGCTTCTTGGGCGCGACGATCGTGACCACGGCAGCTGGGTTGTTGACCTATGCGGCCGGCGCGTCGCTCGACCGCGGGCTCGGCCGGCCGGTGTTGTTGACCGCCGCCGTCATGGCGGCCTGGATGGGACTCATCGGCGCGACGACCAAGGACTTCGGCGACTCTCCCGGCGACCGCGAGGCAGGCCGGCACACGTTGTTCGGCGTGCTAGGTGACACCGGCTTGCGCCGACTGGTCGCCCTTTCAGCGCTGGTCGTCGCTGGGTCGTTCGTTGTCGGCGCATCCTTGGTTGCGGCAACCGTGGTACCGGCGGCTGTGGTCATGCTCGTCGGCGCCGCCGTCCTCGCCCGGCATGCGGTACACGGGAGCGTCACCACCTGCGATCTGGCCGACCGTCGTGCGCGTGACCGGCTCCGCGTGCCTTATCGAATCTTCATGGCCACTCAGCTCGCAACCCATGTGGCCGTACTCGTTTCGGTCGCTGGTGTCACCGCGTTGTCGGGCCGATCGCCGTGACGGCAGCTAGCTCGGCCGCGAAAGCAGATCGGCGGCGGCCGCCTTGTTGACCGCATCGACGCGCGAGACCGCGCCGAGCTTGGCGAAGACCGCTCGCAGGTGGCGCTTCACGGTCGCCTCGCTCAGGTTGAGGCGTCGAGCGATCTGCGCATTGCTGAGTGCCTGCGCGACCAACGCCGTCACCTCGAGTTCCCGTGGGGAGAGCACGTGCTCGAGGGCGGCGCGGTCGGTTCGGCGTGCCAACAGTTGCAGGGATGTCGCTAAAACCACGTGCGTGCCTTCGAGACTGCAACGGATGGCCGAGACGAGTTCGTGGCGGGTCGCATTCTTGATGAGGTACCCACGTACGCCGACCGCAATGAGCTCCCGCACGACTTCAGGATCGTCATGCATGCTCAACACGACGATCCGTGTCTGCGGTGAGGTTTCCCGAATCTCGCGGGCCGTCTCGACCGCGTCGCTGTCGCCTAGTTGGACGTCGAGCAACACGACGTCGGGGCGGTGCTCGGCGATCAGCGCTATTGCCCCGTCGTGGTCCGCCGCTTCTCCGACGACTTCCAGCCCCTCGACCGTCGACAGGATTTCCCTGACTCCATCGCGGAAAAGGGTGTGGTCGTCGACGAGAACGATGCGCACGCTGCTATCCAAGACCCGCCCTCCTCGTCGCGCGCAACGGGACGAGCACGTCGATGCGGGCGCCCCCGCCAGCCGCGGCGTCGATGGTGAGGTCGCCTCCGAGCAGCTCCACCCGCTCTCGCATCGACACCAGCCCGGTGCCCTTGTGGTCGCGCGCAGTGCCCGTGTCGAATCCGACGCCGTCGTCTTCCACGCTGGCGCGCACTTCGTGCGGAGCGATGTCGACTCGAACGAGTACGGTGGTCGGGCTCGCATGTGTGACGGCGTTGCGGATCGCCTCACAAATGACGAGGAAGAGTTGGTCGCGCGCCTCGATTGGAAGCCAGCCCTCCTCGCCGTTGACGACGAGCTCGAATTGGATCGCCCATGCCGCAAGGGACGCAACATAGGTCTGCACGGCGGCTTCGAGCGATTCGACGGGACGACGCAATCGCAGGTCGGACGTCACATCGCGAATGTTGTCGAGTGCTTCCGTGAGCAGCGAACGGGCGACAGCCACCCGCTCCACGGGATCGACGGTCCGACCGCTGCCGGCCCTCACAGCGTCGCCACTCACAGCGTCGGCCCTCACTGCGCCGCCACTGACGGCGTCGATGAAGAGGCTGAGGTTGCGCTCAGCAACCACCACGTTTTGGGCTACCCGGTCGTGGATGTCGCGCGCGATGCGGCGACGCTCGTCGGCGTGCGCCTCGCCAATCCGGTCGAGCAGAAAGCCCGCGTACGCGGCAGCCGCGTCCTGAATTCTGCTGCTGATGCTCGCGTCGAGCGCGAGCGCCAGGCTGGCGACAGAGGAGGGGGGCAGCTCGCGCGCGCTTGGCTGCTCGAAGAGCGTGCAAAACACCACCTCGAACAACACCGCGGCCGCACGCAGGGATTCGTTGGGATGCAGGCCGTCGGCTGCTCGCCGGGTACCCACCCGCCGAGCGAGCTGGCGTCGACCAGGTCGTGACGCCGGCCGACCGAGCGAAACCGTGTTCTCCACCTCGACCAGAATTTCTTCGGCATGACGGCGACAGTCTTCCCACGCCCGGTCGCGTGCGAGGGGACTCGCCGTCTGGTTCAGCCGCGCGCGGAACCTCGTGACAACGGCAGCACGTTGGCCGCGCAGAATCGTCGCCAGTGCGCTGTGCCCGACCGGCGAATTTCGCCTGGAAACAGACCAAACTCTTCGCAAAAGTGTTCCCCGAGGCCAGCTGCGACATAGCGGGCAATTACTCAGACAGGAGGATACAAGAGCACTTTCTCGCCGTGCAAGGCAGACCGGGCCCCGGTCACGAGCCGTACGGGTGAATCAGTTTCGCCGCGCGCAACGCGTGCGCCCACCAGGCGAGCTCGTCCAGCATCAGCTTGGTGGCGGACGACGACCCGTCGGAGGGTGAGAATGCGCCGTCGGCGGCGAAGCAATCGAGCACCCGCGGGAAGGTGACGACGTCTTTCATTCCTACGGCGTGAAATTCGGAGAAGATCAGGCGCAAGTGTTCCACCGCCCGGGCGCCGCCCGCGAGGCTCAAGCCGTAGCTGACAAATCCAAAAGGCTTTGCCTGCCACTCGACGTTGAAACAATCGATTGCGGTTTTCAAATGACCTGGAATGCTCCGGTTGTATTCGGGGACGACGATGACGAAAGCGTTGGCGTCTGCCAGATGCGGCTGCAACGACCGGACGGCGGGGTGGCTCGGCGACAGACTCCCAGGCAACTCGTAGTCTGCGAGGTCGATGACGTCCGCGCGCATGTCCGCGCGCGAAGCCATCTGCGTTACGAACCAGTTCCCGATCGCCGGGCCGAGTCGGCCTTCCCGAACGCTCGAGATGATGACGGTGACATTCAGTTGCGGGTTCACGCACGTCCTTCTTTCGAACTCGACGGCACGCCCGCGAATGCCGCCGCCACGCCGCACGTGGCGGCAACGACGACGACCCACGGGCCGAGCCGGTGTGGCGCGGCGGCCACTGCTATCAGCACGGCAACGCCGCCGAGTTGCACGCTGGTTTGGAATCGGGCGCCGGCGGACGCTTGCTCGTGCGGGGCCAGCCCTGACATCGCCCGCGCGTTCAACGCGGTGAAGCTCAACACGAATGCGGCCGCGATTAACAGCAACGCCGGAACCAGCGCGCCGTACCCCATCGACGGCCGCTGCGCGTACCAGATGTATCCGGCACAAGCCGAGACGGCTCCCGCGGCGATCAACCTCCGCGCACCAGCCTTTACAAGGAGGTGCTTGCACCACGGCGTGGCGAGCGCAAGCGGCAAGCTGCTGGGCAGCAGGGCGAGACCCGCCCACCAGGGTGCGAATGTCCGCCGCGACTGGAAGTCGAACGTGGTGAGGAAGAGAAATCCCCAGTAGGAGCCGTTGAGAGCGGCGGCGCCGGCACTCGCCTGCCCTAACGCCCATCGGCGCGGCCGGGGGGACGCCGGGCTCTTCGATGTCCGCATGATCGCACGGCGGAGTCGGACGGCGGTCGGCCTCGCGGCGTCGCGCGGAGTCAGGTCGCGCGGAGTCAGGTCGCGCGGAATCAGACCGCTTGCCGCAAGGCACAACGCGAGAGCGACCGGCGCCGTCCACGACATTGCCCACCGCCAACTCGCCGTGGTCAACAGGCCCGAGACGACGAGGCCGGCCGAGAACCCGCACGCTCCGAACAGCGAATACGTCGCCAGCGCCCGGTGACGTGCGTGGCCGTCGGGAAATGTCGCTGCGATGATGGCGAGCCCGGTAGGCGCCGTCAACGCGACGCATGCGCCCTTTACCACGCGGGTGGCCAGCAACACCGCGAGGTTTGGAGCCAGGCCCGCGCAGACTGAAGCGACGGCGAACACCGCCATCGCCACGAGATACGCCGGACGACGACCGTGGCGTACCGCCAGTCGCTGACTCGCGATGGCGAATCCGCCGAAGCCCAACGCGAAAGCGACGACGAGAGAACTGCTCATCCGTTGTGACAGGCCGAACGACCGCGCGATCGTCGGCATCGCCACGATCGTCGTCGACACTTCAAGCGCGTCGACCAACATGTTGGCGGAGAGAACGAGCAACAACCGCTGCAATCGCCGGTCGGCGCCGCCACGTGGCGCGACGCCAAGCTGGGAAACACCGACGACCGTGCTCACCCGAGGAGTGTCCCTCCGGTCGCGTCGATGAAAGCGCCGGTGATCCAGCGGGCCCGTGGCGAGGCCAGGAAAGCGACGACGTCGGCCACGTCTTGGGGTTCACCGACTCGGTTGAACGTCGACAGTTTCGCCATCTGCTCGACGGCCTCGGGAATTCCGAAGAGCGGATTCTCGTTCCGGGTTATCCCGGGTGCGACGCTGTTCACGGTGATGTTGCGGGGTCCGAGATGGCGCGCCAGGTGCAGCGCAAGCACTTCGAGCGCTGCCTTGCTGGCCGCGTACGCGAGCTCGGAAGGATTGGCGACGCGTGTCAGCCCGGACGATATGTTGACGATTCGGCCGCCGTCCGGCATCAACGTGAGAGCGCGCTGAACAATGAAGAACGGAGCCCGCGCGTTCACGGCCATGATGTGGTCGAACTGGGCAGGTGTCGTCTCCTCGATCGACGTTCCGCCCATCACACCCGCGTTGTTCACCAAGATGTCGAGATGCACGTCGCCCTGATTGTGCTCCTTGAGTCCTAGCTCGAGTTCGGTGAACAACCGGTCCACCCCGTCCGGTGCGTCTAGCTCCGCTTGGATCGCGAACGCGCGGCCACCCCGAGCGGTGATGGCGTCGACCACCTGTTTCGCGGTGTCGGCTCGCGACCCGTAGTGGACGGCGACGAGCGCCCCGTCGTCCGCCAACCGTCCTGCGGTAGCCCGGCCGATCCCGCGGCTGGCGCCCGTCACCAATGCGGTACGGCTACGAAGCGTGTTCATAAAAAAACCTTTCTTTGCGAGAGTGCGGCTGCGAGAGTGCGGCTATTGATGTGCCTGCGTCATACGCGCGGCGATGGTCGGAACCCCCACGCCGACCGTCCATGCCACGTGGAAATCGAGTCGGCAAAGCCGCCAACCGACGGCGGTGCGGCGAGCCGTGCCGTCGAAACGGCCACCGAGCTGGAAATGGTTTCCCGATTTTGGCGGTGGCGGAGAATCGCGGTGGACGTGCGTGGCGAGAACACTTTGCGTCACGGTTGCGATGTCTCGTCCGACATCGACGCGGCAGTGACCCACAATATGGTGAGTGAGCGCCCAATGGCCCATGAAACGATCGGTGAAGGTGTCGAGCCCCTCGAGGCCCTGGTGCGTACCGGACGGAAATGCGAACATGGCGTCCGGGGTGAAGATGTCGCCGGCGTTCGACTCGCAAAACGAGCCGTCGTCCAACATCGATAGGTATTTTTCAAACAGATCCGCGATTTCCAGCCGATCGAGCAGCGGGTCTTCGCGCTTCATCGCAACCCCGCGGAAGTGCCGAACCACCTTGCCATCGCCTCGTCGACGTCCTCGCCTCCGGGCGTGTCCGCGATCCACGCAATATGGCCGTCGGGGCGGATTAACACTGCGTCGACGCCGTTGAACGGGTCGCCGTCCTGAAGACCGTCGAATCGCGCCGTCACCACCTCGAGCCGGTCTTTCGCATGTTCGAGTCGGTCTTTCGCGCGACGGGCGACGGCGGCGTATGAAGCGTTAAGCGTCGTATCGAGGAGCAATCCGCGACCCTTGTGCAGGAGGCCGTACACCGTCTTGCCTTTACCGGCTATGCGGCGGTCCGGCATCCGACTCCCGAGCAACGGGTGCTCGCCCGGACCGACCGGATAGCGAATCTCCAATCCACTTACCATGCCGATGAGGTGTCGGCTCACGACGTCATGGCGCATCAACTCACCGAGAAGATCGCGAAGCGGCTGCATTTCGCTGCCGCTCAAAAACAGCAAGCCTTGAGCTTGGGTGTTCATCAGCAGGCGGGCGCCCACGGCGTACCGCTCGCTGTGATAGCTGTCGAGTAATCCGGGTGGCGCCCAACCCCGTAGCGTGGCCGCGAGTTTCCAACCGAGATTCACCGAGTCCTGGATGCTCGCGTTCATACCCTGGCCACCGGCGGGGAGGTGGATATGCGCGGCGTCACCGGCGAGCAAAACTCGACCTCGCTGATATTCAGTGACCTGCCGGGTGGCATCGCCGAAGGAACTCGTCCATACCGGTTCGGCGTGGCTGATGTCTTCGCCGGTGAGCCGCTTCCACGCGTCGGCTATCTCGGCGAACTCGATCGGGGTCGTGCGCTGCCTGGGCGCTGTGCCGCGTTCGCACACTATAATTCGCTGGATTCCTCCGGGCAGATGTCCCGCCATCACCATCCCGCCGGGCAAGGTCTCGCCGATCATTCGAGGCCGGAGTTCGACTCCTCGAAGGTCGGCGAGAAACATCTCCATCGACGACGGCGTGCCCGGGAAGTCGAATCCGGCGAGTTTGCGGACGGCGCTGCGTCCGCCGTCACAGCCGACGACGTAGCGGCCACGCAGGCGGGCGAGCCCGTCCGGTGTCTTCGCTTCGACGTCCACGCCGCCGCCGTGGTCGTTCACGGCCGTCACCTCGTGAGCCCACCGCACCTCGACCCCGAGGTCGCTCACCCAACTCGCCAGCATTTCTTCAGTGCGTGATTGAGGAAGGTTCTTTGCGCCGAAGTGAGCACCTTCGACGAGTCCGAAATCGAGCGGCAGCCCACCAAAATGCCCTTGGTTGCTAATTTCGATCGAGTCGAACCGGTCGAGCAGCCCACGCTGGTCGAACACTTCCATCGTGCGGGCGGTAAATCCGAGCCCGCGCGATTGGCCTGTCGGGCGCTCCAGCTTCTCCACGACCACGACATCCGCGCCGCCGAGCTTCAGCTCGCTGGCGAGCATCAAACCGGCCGGCCCGGCACCGACCACCACCACATCCCACGTCATGGTCAGTTCGCCGCGATCCGGGTCGCCACGGTCCCGGCCGAGGTCGAGTGCACGACCGAACCGTCGGTCCGATGGATACGTGCGAGGCCATTACCGGCCAGCCGCCCGTCGACGGCCTTCGCAGTGAATTCGGCGTGCACGTAGGCCGCGCCGGGCAAAACCTTGGCCGGCACGCTGCCGTCGGGCCCCAGCCGGAAATCTTCTCGAACGACGAAGGTAAAAGTGCCGTCGTCCACTGCGGACCATGCTCCAACGCCGGTACTGTCGGCGGTGTCCAGCCGCACAGTTCCGTCGTCCTTGAATAGGACAGTGTAGTCGTCACGCTTGCCTTGGTAGAACACGGTTCCGAACCACCGGCCCACCGGTCTTTGCGCCGGTCCGTCGGGCAATGGTTGTTGCGGGGCCGGTTGGCCGAGCGGGGCCTCACCACGCAGAGTGCGCATGAGGGAGAAGTTGTCGACGATGCCCCACCGCTCAGCGATTTTGTCGCCCTCGAAGCGGAGGATCAAAATCGCGTGATGCTCGACCTGCTTTCCGGTCGGCGGTACTCCGATGAACGTCCCGGTGTGCTTGCCGTGCATGACCCAGCGCACGCACGCGCGGTCGCCGTCCGACAAGAAGTCGAGAATCTCGTACCGGATGTCGCTGAACGCGGCACGCTGCTTGTTGATAGTGAGCTTGAATGATTCCGGCCCGGTCAGCGCGTCGTCGTGGCTGCCGTGGTTGCGAAAATCCGGGGTGAGGTATTTGTCGGCGATCGAGAGGTCGCCTTGGTTGAGCCCGACGAGCCAAATCTGATCGACGATCCCTCGTTGCCGTGTCGCGCTGGCTGTTGCGGTAGCTCCTGACAATGTCACGTCTGCTGCCATGGTGTTTTTCCTTTCGATTCAGGCCGACGGCGTGTCGAACGTGTTCGAGCTTTGGCGTGATCTCCGTCGTCCGCCCGCGACGGTCAGATCGACAGAAACGTGTTGCCAAGCGGTGGTCGCTTAGGTGAAAAGCCCGCGAAGATGCGCCGGTGAGTGCGCGCGACCCCATGCGCGCACTTCCTCCAACAAGGCGGGCGTGGCCTCGAAATACCGGCTTTTCGGATCGCCTAATCGGAAGGGCGCAGGCAAGAACGGTGCGCCGTCAACACGCGCGAATATCGCGTCTGCCGCGCTTTCGGCGTCCATCTTTTCGGCATCGACGGCTTGACACGTGGTGCGGGTAAATTCGAGCAATTCGCGGACGTCGACGCCGACGGGTGCGACGAGTCCTGGCGTGTTGGTCTTCTCCAGATCGAAAAACACGTGTTCATCGCCGTTGTCGAGGTAGGTGTGGAGTGCCTTCTCCAGCACCATCGTCGGCAAAATGCTGGTCGTCTTCCACACTCGGATGACCGCATTCCACAAGCTGTAGTCGCGAAATCCGACGAACGAGCTGTAGACAAGGTCGTCGTGGACGTCGAACAAACCTTGCTGCAGCTCGTTAAGGTATTGGAACCGTTGCGTCGACCAGTCACCGTCGCGGGTTGCAGCTATCAGCCGCCACGCCAATGCATTCACGATCTCCAGCGTGTTCGTAAGCCCACGTGAATAGAGGGCATCGATAAAGCCCGCGGCGTGCGAGGTAAGGCAGTAACGCTCACCGACCGTGCTGGTCGCCGAATATTGAAGACGTCCGGTAGCGACCCACGGCCTCACCGACCGAGCGTTTCGGAACTGGTCGGCGACTGCGGGAAAGTCGGCGAGAAAACGATCGAACTCTTGCTGAGGCGACAGTCCGTCGCTTTGATGCTTTCGTGAGTCCAAAGTCAACCCAACGCTGCAGAGCCGGTTGAGCGACGTGTCGTGGTTGTCGAACGGGATGACCCAAAGCCAACCGCCGTCGAAGACGTGGTGGAGCGTCCCGTGGTGCCATGGATCGGGTTGGTCATGACGCGCGGCCGTCGGGGTGTCGTCGAACGGAGTCACGCCAACCATGTGGGTGAAGATGGCGCGCGAATGCAATCGCGCGCGCGTGGGCTCTTCGCGTAACCCGAACTCCGTGGCGACGGGGGATCGATAGCCGCTCCCATCCACGAGGTATTGCGCTCGATACTCGATTCCCGCCGCCGAGCGTAGTGCCACGCCCACCGCGGGGTCGATATCGAAGCTCACGATTTTCGTGTTAAGAAGCGGTTCTGCTCCATACGCGACGGCGAGATTGAAAAGGTATGCGTCGGTGTCCTGGCGAAACAGATGAGTCTCCGTCCTTTGCCACTCGGGTATGACGAGCTGATTGATCTCGTCGGGGTTTTGACTCGTGCCGCGCCGGTGGTAAACGAAGCCGAAATTTTGCTTGCGGCCGCACATCGGGCTCACCCGCTTCACCGTGTCGTGAAAGCCGGAGAGCGGAGCTATTTCGGGGACGCCGTAGCGTGCCGAAATGATGCTCGTGATGGCGGAGGTATAGGGGATCGTCGACTCGCCAACCGCGAACCTCGGATGAGTGCTCGCGTCGATCAACAAGACGCGTACTCCGTTGCGGGCGAGTACCGCGCCAAGCATGCCACCGGCGATCCCGGCGCCAAGAATCGCGACGTCATACTCCGCTGGTTTCATCGACTCTCCTTCAACTGCGGCGCCTCACAAAACCGTGAACGCCTTTGATCGGGCCGGGGCCTGCGCGCCGGACATGAGGCTTTGCAGGTCAAGTCGTTCGAGTTCTTGACGCGTCGGTGCCAGACGTGACGCCGCCAACCGCAAGAGCGGGGGAGCGATCGCCGACGTCGTGAGCGCGATCAGCAAGACGACCGTGTACGACGCGGTGTTGAGAACCCCGAGGCGCAAACCCGTCGAAGCGATGATCACCTCGACGACGCCGCGCGCGTTCATGCCCGCACCGATGGCGAGTCCGGTCCAAGAGTCCAGGCCGCTGATGCGAGCGCCGACGTAGGCCCCGCCGAACTTCGCGAGGACCGCGACGGCTAGCACAAGTGCTGCCATCGCCGCCGTTGTAGGCCGGGCCAACGCGGCGAGGTCGACCCGCAACCCGGCGGTCGCGAGATACAGCGGGGCGAGCACCGATAGCACGAACGTGCGCAGCGGCGCCAACCTGGCAAGCTCCGCAGGCGGCGCCGTACCTAACACGATGCCGGCGACGAACGCGCCGAACGCGGGTTCACCCTGAAGTCCTTGCGTGAGCGCGGCCGCCGAGAGGATCGCAATGCTAGCCGTCGCGACTGCCGCTCCCTGGTCTGGTGCGCGGGCGGCGCGCCGCAAGCACGTTCGGATGAGGCGCGATCCCACAGTCGCGGCGATGAGGACGAACCCGAGGAGCGAAGCCGCGGCACGCCCGACACCGCTTGCCGTCAAGCCGGTCGCCGCGGCGGCCGAGACGAGCGATAGGCAGAACCAGCCCAATGCGTCGTCCGCCATTCCCGCGGCGAGTGTGAGCTGGCCGAAGTCACGGTGCAGGAGATGCAGGTCGGCGAGAACCTTCGCGATGACGGGCAACGCGGAGACGGACAACGCCACACCGACAAACGCCGCGAAAAGCGTGCGCGGCGTGTCGTCGCCGAGAAACTGCTTCGGCAAAACGAATCCGATCGCTGCGCCGCAGCAAAGCGGAACGACCAGTGCGAGAACACTGACGTGAATCGTGGCCGTCCGGTGCCGCCGGATCATATTCAAGTCGACGTGGCACCCGGCGATGCCGACGAGCAGCAGCACCCCTACCTGGTTCACTGCGGACAGGGGCTCGAATCCGGATCCGCTTGACGGGAATAGCCAACGTTCCATCATCGGCGAGACGTGGCCGAGTAGCGATGGCCCCAGTAGCAGGCCGGTGAGGAGTTCACCGAGGATGGCGGGCATCTGGCACCGTTGTGCCAGCGCACCGAGCGCGCGTGCGACGACGAGTAGCCCGGCGACTTGCACGAGAAGTACCAAAATTAAATGCGCGGACGGCGTCATTGCGGTCGTGGCCGCATGGGCAGGCATGCGTTCTCCGTTCACCTGCAGCACGCGAAAGTACAGCTGGCGGTTACCCGTCGGCTGTACTTTCACGTGCCGACGTCACCCGTTGGCTGTGTTCTCGTGCAGCGACATATTGTCGAAGAGCCGATCGACGAGGTTTGTGTGATGCGTCGCCTGGGCGAACTCGGTATCGTCGATGACACGAAGCAAGAACTCACGAGTAGTGCGTATGTTGGGTCCATCGATCACGAACTCGTCGAGGGCTCGCCTCATGCGAGCGCGAGCGGACGCACGGTCGGGCGCCCACGCGACGACTTTCGCTATGAGGGAGTCGTATTCGGGAGCCACGACATCGCCCGCCTGAAGGTGTCCGTCGACTCGCACGAACGGCCCAGCTGCCGGCACGTACGTCTCGATTTCGCCGGGCGAAGGCACGAAACCGCGATCCGGGTCTTCAGCGTTGAGCCGACATTCGATCGCGACGCCGCGGCTGACGACGTCGCGCTGTGTGAGTCCGATCGGCTCGCCGGACGCAACTGTCAACTGCGCGGACACGAGGTCGATACCGGTGACCATCTCGGTGACCGGGTGCTCCACCTGGATCCTGCAGTTGACCTCCATGAAGTAGTAGCGACCGTCGGGGGCAACCAAGAACTCCACCGTGCCAGCGCCCCGATAGCCTGCCTGCAAGGCGGCGCGCACGGCTGCGCCGCCCATTTCCGCGACGACGTCGGCAGAAAGTCTCGGCGCAGGCGACTCCTCGATGAGCTTTTGGTGGCGGCGCTGCACGCTACAGTCACGTGCGCCGAGGTGGACGCCGTTTCCGTCGTTGTCGCACAGTATTTGAATCTCGATGTGCCTCGCGAGCGGGAGGTACCGCTCGACATAAACGGCACCGTCACCGAACAGCGTGCGGGACGTCGTCACCGTCGCGTCGAAAGCCTCGACGAAGTCGTCGAGCGAATCGACGACCCGCATCCCGCGGCCGCCACCTCCGGCAGCGGCCTTAATTATGACCGGTGGGCCGATCTGTTTCGCGAGTGCCAAGGCGGCTCGGGCGTCGAGCGGTTCGAGGGTACCCGGCAGGAGCGGCAGCCCGGCTTGTGCCATATGCCGTCGCGCTTCCTGCTTGCTCCCAAGCAGTTTCATAGTGGCGGCCGAGGGGCCGATGAAGACCAGACCGGCTGCTTCGCACGCGTCGGCGAAATCAGCATCCTCCGATAAGAACCCGTATCCGGGGTGGACCGCCTGAGCTCCCGAGCGAAGTGCTGCTTCGATCACGGCGGCCGCGTTGAGATAACTTCGCCTTGGCGCCGGGGGTCCGATCTGTATCGCGTCGTCGGCCGCCCGCACGGCGGCGCTGTCGCGGTCGCGGGTCGAGTGCACCACTACCGAGCGGATGCCGAGTTCGCGGCACGCTCGCACGACGCGCAGCGCGATTTCGCCACGATTCGCGATGAGGATCGTTCGAAACATCGGACCGCCTACGCAGGAGCGAATGCGAACAAATGTTGCCCGTATTCGACCGGCTCCCCGTTGTCGACGAACGCCTTGACAATGCGGCCGTGCGCTACGGCCTCGATGGGGACCATGAGTTTCATCGCCTCGACGATGCCGACCTGCTGACCACTCGCGACGGTATCGCCAACGCTGACAAACGGCGGCGCTTCGGGTGACGGTGCATGGTAGAACGTGCCGACCATGGGCGCGCAAATGTAGTCGAGTCCGCTTTCGTCGTCCGCGAAAAGCCGGAGAGTGTCGGTCGCCGGCGCAGGGGCGAACGCTGAAGAGGTCATGGCCGCGGCGACGGATGCCGACACCATCGAGGGCTCGGGCGATGCCGATGCGGACGGCGATGCGCTTCGCGCCGGACGCCAGTCGACATCGATGGAGTGCTCGCCGGCTTGCACACGAAGCCGCTCCGGGTGCTTGGTCATCTGTGCGAGAAGTCGAAGCGCCGCTGCGACGAGACCTTCGATGCTCGGGGCATTGCTACTCGTGTCGCTCAAGACGCCACCTGGTTCGCAACCGCAAGGCGGTCGGCCACGACGGCGATCGTGTCGTGGCCGAAGCGCGAGAATCGCCGCTCGCGGTCACGCACGAGTTCGGCGCCCGTCATGAGGTGCAGTTCGTCGAGGCTTGCCGAGACCACGGCGCGCAACTGCGTCGCAGCCGCGTCGGGATCGGCCGCGACGCCGCCCGGTGGCTCGGGCAGCACCGCGTCGACCACCCCGAGTCGCAGCAGATCCCGAGAACTTAGCCGTAACGCCGCCGCGGCGTCCGGTGCTCGCGATGCGTCCTTCCACAAAATCGAGGCACATCCTTCCGGGCTGATGACGGAGTACACGGCGTGTTCCCACATCAAGACCCGGTTCGCCAAGGCGATGCCGAGTGCTCCACCGCTACCGCCCTCACCTGTGATGACGGCAACGATCGGCACCCGGAGCGAGGACATCAGGCGCAAATTCTCGGCGATTGCCCACGCCTGCCCCTGAACTTCCGCGTCTGCGCCAGGAAAAGCGCCTGGCGTGTCGATCAGCGCGACGACGGGCAGGCCCAGCTTGGCGGCGAGCCGCATGACGCGGGCGGCCTTTCGGTAACCGGCCGGCGACGGCATTCCGAAGTTGCGCTCCTTTAGTTGTTTCGCCGTATGACCTTTTTGCGACCCGACGCCGACGACCCAACCGTCGCCCAGCCGCGCGAAGCCGGCGACCATCGCGGCGCAGTCGCCGCCCAACCGGTCGCCGCGCAGTTCGATGAACTCGTCGAAAGCTGTTTGGAAATAATCGAGCGCGGTGGGCCTGGCCACGTCGCGAGCGCGTTGCACTTCGGTCCACGGATCGGGCTCGCGCAGCAGTCCCGGATCGCGAACGACCGCACCGCCTCGTCCGGTCGTCCGAACGCGCGCTCGCGCCGGGTTGCCGACGCGCAAGATCCGACCCAACTCGCCCTTGACGCGGTCGCGTGGCACGACTGAATCGACGAAACCGCGCGCAAGGAGAAACTCAGCAGACTGGAAGTCGGCCGGCAGTTGCTCCGCGATGGTTTGTTCGATAACCCGCCGTCCCGCGAAGCCGAGCCGCGCCCCGCGCTCGGCGATGAGCACATCGGAGAGCGTCGCGAAAGACGCGGCGACACCGCCGTACGTCGGGTCGGTGATGACGGACACGGTGAGCAGCCCAGCGTCGTCCATGCGTGCCCAAGCGGCGCTGGTTCGTGCCATCTGCATGAGTGACAACGCGCCCTCTTGCATGCGCGCGCCGCCGGACGCCGTGACGACCACGAGTGGGCGCCTCGTCGCGATCGCGAGATCGGCAGCACGGACCAAGACCTCGCCCGCCAACGTGCCGAGGCTGCCGCCGAGGAACCCGAAGTCCATCGCCGCCACGACTGCCGACGTGCCCTCGATCGTCATGGTCGCGGAAAGCACCGCTGCGTGCCGACGGGTGGCAGCACGCGTGCGTGAAAGCCGTTCAACGTACGGCATGGTGTCGACGAATTCGAGTGGGTCGGGGGAATCGTCGGCGGGCAACTCGATCACGTCGAGGGTTCCGGAGTCGGCAAGGCTGACCAATCTGGCGTACGCGCCGAGTTGGTCGTGTTGGCCGCATTCGGGGCAGACGTGCAGCAGTCGCTCCCATCGCTTGCCATAGACGATGGCTTTGCATCGGGAGCACAACACCCATGCCAAGTCACCCGAGCCGTCCAAAAGCATGGTGGTCATGACGTCGTCATCTCTCCTTACTCGGACACCTCGACCAGGGTCACGTCTTGAGGTGTGGACGTCGCGGCCTCGCGCAGTCTCAAGAACACCGTTGCATCGATCCGCCGCATGAACTTTCGCGCCAAGGTCGGTACGGGAGTCGTGCCGTCGTCCTCGAACAGCGTCGGGTTGGTCATCGGCCGGCGTTTTCCGCGAATTTCGAGCTCGCATCCGCCGCGGGCCAACACGTTTCGCACCCAATCGGACCGCGAGCCGTAGGGTAAGGTCACGACGTAATCGCGACCGTTCCTGAAGAACTTGACCGGTGTTGCATAACGGCGACCCGATCGCCGTCCTTGATGATGCACGACCGCGAAGCCGGGAAGCCGTCGAAATATCGGCCCCGCAAGGTGATTGGCGAATCGCCGGTTGAATTGGGCGACCTTGCGATCGAGTGGCATGGAAGGCTCCCTGTATTCAGCCGTCAAGGATCGGCCAGCGTGGGCACATGTCGTCAAGCACGTTCAGTGCGCCGTCAAAGAAGATGAGCGGGCGTTGGCGGTTACCGGTACCGGCTTCCAACACCTCTCCGACCACGATGGCGTGGTCGCCCCCGGGATGCACGTCGAAGATTTTGCATGCCAGGTAGGCGAGAGCACCTTCGATGATCGGCGCCCCTGTCGCCGTCCATTTGAAACGAACGTCGGCGTTGGCAGCGGCACGACCGCTCGAGAACGTCCGGGCGACTCGCTCATGATGGCCGGCCAGAACGTTCACCGCGAAGCTGCCCGACTCGCGCAATGTCTCGTTCAGGCGGGCCTTGCGATGTAGGCAGAAGAGCACGAGCGGCGGAGCGAGCGAGACGGAGGTGAACGAATTGACGGTCGTACCCGTCGCGAAACCGGCGGCGCCCGCCGTGACGACGGTGACGCCGGTGACGAAGAGTCCGCACACGCGGCGTAGTGCCGATGGTTCCATTGTCGGTTGTAAGAGAGGCGTCATTCCTGTCCTCAAAGAATTTTGCGTGCCCGAACGCCGGCTTTGACGATGCCCTTCATGAACTCTCGACCGAGATGGTTCATCTCTCGAGGGCCCACGACCGACGCCCAGAACATGAATCCCGCCATCGCCAACGTGCTCGGCGCGACGAAACGGTGATCCTCGTCCTTCCAGCCGAAAACCGGATTGACGATGTCGGCTTCGCGCAGCAGTCGGAAAACGCGGTCGGCCGCTTCGTCGGCAGCCATCTCGCCAACCTCGTACTTTTCGCACGTTTCAGCAGTCGCTTCGAGAAGACGCTTGAACTTGTCGCTCTCGGGCCACCACAAGCCCGGATAGGACGTTTGCTCGAGCTCTTGGAAGTGGCGTTCGTCGTGATCTCGCACATACAGCAGGCGAGCACGGGTGAGCCGCATCACACCCGGGCTGATGAATGCGCCCCATACGCGGAATACCGCGTTCCAGAGGCGGAAATGCGAAAAAGCGATGAACGAACTATTGACGATGTCGTCGTTGTACTGCATCAACCCGCGTTGCAACTCTTCGACGTATGCGAACCGCGTCGCCGAGTAGTCGCCGTCTTTCAACGCCTGCAGAAGTCGAGAACAAACCGCGTCGACGACCTCGAAAGTGTTCGACAACCCACGCGAGAACAGCGGGTCGATAAAGCCCGCCGCGTGAGACATCAGGCACCAACGATCGCCGACGGTCCGGGTGGACGAGTACTGCATCCGGTCGGTGGAGACCCATTCCCGCACGCGGCGCGCGCCGGCGAACTGACGTTTGACCGCCGGATAGCGATCCAGAAACAGCTCGAACTCTTGTTCTGCGGTAAGCTCCGCGGGTTTAGGGTACGTGCGTTCGTCGAGGATCAAGCCGACGCTGCAAAGCGGGTTCTTCGACCGTGGGTGGCTGTCGAAGGGGATGATCCAAAACCATCCGCGATCGATGAGATGGTGCATGGTACCTCGATGCCACTGCGTCGGCGGTCGCAGTTTCCGCGAATGCCCGCAGACGTCGTCGAACGGCTTGACACCGATGTAGTGCGTAAACATGCCTCTGGAGTGGTGCTTGAAACGCGGTGGGTCTTCACGAAGACCGAACTTTTCGGCGACGGGGGAGCGATACCCGCTCGCGTCGATCAGGTACTTCGCCCGAATGTTTTCGCCCTTCGCGTTCGCGATAGTGACGCCGTCGTCGTCGAAGTCGATGGATGTCGCCCGCCAGTTCTGCCGTGGCTCGGCACCGTAGCGAACGGCCACGTGAAACATGAAGGAGTCGCTGTCTTGCCGGAAGAGGTGGCTGTTTTGCGAAAAGATCTTTGGCAACGCGAGCTGCGTCGCCTCCCGCGGGTCGGGCTCTTGCCCGGGTCGATGCAGCATGAAACCGAAATGGGCCTTGGTGCCGAACACCGGACCGATATCGCGGATGCTGCGGTCGACACTGCTGAGGCTTTTGATTTCAGGAACATCGAATTGCTCCGACAGAATATGGAGCCATTCCACCAGCTGCGGCGTCATCGATTCACCGATTGCGAAACGCGGATGAGAGGCCGCGTCGATGAGCACGACCCGTGCGCCGTTGCGTGCGAGAATCGCGGCAGTTGCGGCGCCCGCGAGTCCGGCGCCGAGGATGACGACGTCGCAGGTCCGAACAGCGCCCGCGTTGCTCCGACTCGTCGAGGTGGTCGCGGTGGTCATCAGCGGTTCTCCTGTCATCTGGCGAGGGCGGCAGCGCTCCCGCGGCGCCATGCCTGCCAAGCGGCGAGTGCTTGAAGGCTCTCGGCACGCACGTCGCTGCTGAAGTCGACGTGACCGTCGGGTCGAACTAATAGCGCCTTCACCGTGTCGAGTGAGCGCGCCGGTGGCTGTTCCGCGCAGACCAGCGTCAATCCGGCGGCGGCGGCCTTCGAATGCGAAATCCCGTGCCATGCGGCATCACAATCGAGGTTCAGCAATATCGGCCGTCCCGGACGCAGCAGGTCGTGCGGGTACGTCGTCGTGACGTCCGCGTTCGGGCGGCACGTTCCGCTCTCGTCGACGGGTCGAACGCCGATCGCGACGTCCGGAAGGCGAAGGCCCGCGAGCGGGTGCGTCCATCTCGTCGCGTAGCGAACGTCGACCCCTGCGACTGCCGCGGCGAGTGCGTCTCTTACCGGTGGATGCGCGAGCAGGTCGCTGAGCATGTGACGTACCGGATCGACCTCCGCACCGCCCAACAAGAGCGCGGCTTGCGTCTCGACGAGCATGCGTGCGCGCGCGCCGGCCGCACGCCGCTCGTCGTCGTAGCTATCGAGCAAGGCGTCGTGCCATCGGCCGGTTGCAACGCCCGCCAGCTTCCACCCGAGATTGACTGCGTCGGCGAGTGCGAGGTTTATCGCCTGACCGCCGATGGGCAACTGGCGATGTGCGGCGTCACCGGCGACAAGGACACGCCCCTTGCGGTAGCGGCTGACCTGACGACTCTCGTCGCTGAATGCGTTGCACCAGAGTGGCGTCGCGGCGCGCAAGTCTTCGCCGGTCAGCTTTTGCCAGGTCTCGCAAATTTCCGCGAACGATGGTGTGTCGTCCGCGAGTGGTGCCGGTGTTTCGAATGGTGCCATCATCACGCGGGTCACGCCGTCCGGCCGGCGTGATGCGATAGCCAACCCCCCTGGTAATCGCTCGAAACGGCGATTGGGGATGTCGATGCCTCGTACGTCTGCGCGTAGCAGACGCCTACTCGCCGCCCGCCCGGGGAACGGTAATTGCGTAACGCCTCGCACCGTACTGTGCTCGCCGTCGCAGCCGACGACATATCGAGCACGAAGTTCCACGGCGCCGTCGGGTGTTCTCGCCCTGACGCGCACCGAACCCCGGGTGTCGCCGTCTTGGGTGTCGCTGTTTCCCGCGTCGACTTGTCCGGCTTCGACGTCGACGACGTCATGCGTTCGGCGGATTTTCGCACCGGCGTCGGATGCCCAGTCCGCCAGCACGCGCTCCACTGTTGCCTGTGCTACTTTCCAGATTCCGGAGTGCGCGCTGTCGACGCCGCCGAGCTCGAGCGAGATTCCGCCGAAGTGGCCGAGGGTTTCTCGGTTTGGGGTGCCGAAGCGCTCGAGTAGGCCACGCTGGTCGAACAACTCCATCGTCCGTGCGTGTAGCGTGCTCGCGCGTGATTCGTCGGTCGGGGTCGCTAGCCGTTCGAGCACGACCACGTCGGCTCCGCCGAGGCGCAGTTCGCCGGCGAGCATAAGGCCGGCGGGCCCGGCACCCACAACGATGACGTCGGTGTCCATGTGATCAGCGCGAAGACTCGACGTGTTGTTTGGTCAGCAGCAGGGTGGCTGAGCTGTTGGCGCTCAGCGCGTCTCGCACGTAGGTGCGCGCGCTCGCCACCGTGGCGTCGGGGCCGAGCAGGTGGACGGCGGCCGGCTTGATGGCGACGGTGTGACTCGACGTGACACGCACGGCACCGCCTCGATCCTCGAACGTCCAGCAGCCCGAATGTGCGCTCAACAGCGAGGGAAGGGTGACTTGCTTGTAGACGATTCTGTCGTATGGAAAGCAGATGCGGATCGACGCGGTGGTATGCGTGGAACCGTCGTTGGCTCGGGTGTCCATCTCCAGCCGTTGCACGCCCGACGCTGGGTTCGAGAGAGCGACTCGACTCACGTGCGGCAGCCGCTCGGTCCAGGCATCCGCTTCTTCGATGAAGCGGTACGCCTCGTCGCGCGAACCGGTGAGATCGACAGAGTCCTCGAATGAGAACACGAGTTGTTCGCCCTCGGCTCTCGCCGCTTCGACGTTCGCTTTCATGGCAACCAGTTCGGCTTCGCTGTTGTTGTTGACGGCGCGCTCGATCCAGTCTTCGTCTGCGGGATCGTCGTCGATCGACCGGAAGTCGTGCAAAAGCGTGACACGGGAGCGACTTGCGGAAAGTGGCTCGACGATCCAGGCGCCGCCCATCGCCGCGACAGGTGAGGCGCAGACCTGCTGCCTGAAGTCGATCCGCCGTGTCGTCTCGTCGAGGACGCGACGAGACGTCCAGGTTTTCACATCGCCGTTTGCGGTGGCCCACACGCGGATCACCTCGTTGCCCCTGCGGTGTTCGACGACGTCGATATGGACGGTCGGGGGAAAGAGGCGTGGCCAGTTGCCGACGTCGGCAAGGGCTTGATACACATCGTCGGCCGACGCGGCCACCTCGATGGTGTGCGTTGTTTCACGCATCTGCTTCTCCTAGAAGTTTCCGAGCCCACCGCACACGTTGATGGCCTGCGCGGTTATGGAGGCCGCTGCGTCGGACGCGAGATAGCACACGAGGCTCGCGACCTCACCGGGTGTCGAATACCGTCCAAGAGGAATCTTCGCGGTGAAGTTCGCGAGGATCGCTTCCTCGTCGGTGTCGTACGCCTTCGCGTAGCCCGCGCGAACCCGCTGTGCCATAGGCGTTTCGACGTAGCCGGGGCAGACAGCATTCACCGTGATGCCGGTGGGCGCGAGCTCCTTCCCGAGGGCCTTCGTGAAGCCGACCACGCCGTGCTTCGACGCCGAGTAGGGAGCTCCGAGTACCACGCCCTGCTTGCCGGCCGTGGAGGCGATATTGATAATTCGTCCTTTGTCGAGGCGGCGCATCCCGCCGATGGTGAGCACCTCACGCGTCATGCGAAAGACCGAGTTCAGGTTCGTCTCGATGACATCGAGCCAGAGATCGTCAGGAATGTCCGCGGTCGCACCACCGCCGCTGCGCCCCGCGTTATTCACCAACACGTCGATGGGTCCGTACCTGCTCACCGTTGCCGCAACTGCTGCTTTTATGTCGGACAGCGACCGGACGTCGCACGTCGTGCCGTCGACGTCGTGACCCTGGCGGCGAATCTCGTCGACGGTGCGCTCGACATCGTCACCGGTGCGTGCGCAGATGTAGACCCGATCGCCCTGTGCAACGAGAGCTTTTGCGGTTGCGCGGCCGATCCCGCTGGTCGCTCCCGTGACGAGCGCCACCCGTGTGGTCATGAGGTTCTCCCGTGTAATGCCGTGAGGTGAAACTTTCTAGTCGGCGACGAGCACGGCCAGCCGTTCGTTCACAACCGCGAGAAACGCACGAGGCGTCGTTGCTTCGGCGACGGTCGAATCGGGCAACGATATTCGGAACTCGCGCTCGATATGGGCCGCCGTCTCCAGAAGCGCAATGGAGTCGTACCCGAGCTCATCGAACCGGACGTCGAGGATCTGGGCGGAAGTTCCCGCCGCGCCGCCGTCGCCGTCGCCGTCGCCGGCTGCTGTCCGTAACTTTGCGATCAAATCGTCTATCGTGAATCGTTGTCGGCTCACAGGTTTCCCTTTCGTTCATGAGTGTGTGCAAGTCACGACGAGCGCGGAGTTGAAGCCGCCGTACCCGCGTGCGAGTACCAGCGCGGCGGTCGCGTCAGTGCGTCGTGGTTCGTCGCATACGAGATCGATGACGTATCCCGGCGTCACATTGGTAGTTGGCGGGATGAGGCCGTCACGAAGCGCGAGCAACGCGGTCGCGACGTCAAGCGACGCGCCGCCCGAGTACAGCCGTCCGGTGTTGGTTTTTGGCGCCGTGACTGGAACGCCGTACGGACCGAACAACGATGTGATCGCTTCGGCCTCGACGCGGTCGAGCTCGAGAACGCCCGCGGCGTCCGCGAAGACGATGCCGATGTCGCGAGGTGTCAATCCGGCATCGGCTATTGCGATTTCAGCGGCACGCCGAAGTCCTGGTTCTTGGTGGAGCCAAGGCGCGGCGTCGAACGTCGCACCGTAGCCCGCGATCTCGCCGTAGACCCGAGCACCACGCTGAGACGCGAACGTTGCGTCTTCGACGACCAAAAGCGCGCCGCCCTCACCAGGAACGTGTCCGCGGGCACGGCGATCGAACGGGAGAAACGCAGCGCGCGGATCAGTCGAAATACTGAGCCGTTTGCTCGTGAGTTGCGCGGCCCATCCCCAAGGACAGATCGAGCCGTCAATTCCACCGGAGATGATTGCCGAGGCGCCTTTTCGTATCTGCCGGCGGGCCTGCGCCAAAGCGTCGAGTCCGCCTGCTTGCTCTGCGACGAGGACACCGCTGGGGCCGCGCAAGCCGTGGCGGATCGAGACCTGTCCGGTGTTGACTGCGTAGAACCAAGCGAACGACTGATATGCGCTGACGTGCTGCGGACCCTTACTCCAAAGGTTGGCTAGTTCTCGTTGCCCGAACTCGAAACCACCGCAGGAGGCGGCGGTGATGACACCGAGGTCGAACGAGCGCCAATCGCTCGGTAGCAGCGCCGCGTCGTCGAGCGCCCAATCCGCCGCGACCAGCGCGAGTCTTGTCATGTGGTCGGTCTGCGGCAGCAACCGGCTCGACAGATGATCCTCCGCGACGAAGTCGATGACTTCGCCGGCGAGCTTCGCCGGGTAGCCGGACGCATCGAACCGCACGACTTTGCGGATGCCAGATTTTCCCTCTCGAGTGGCCTCCCAATAAAGCTTGCGGCCCAGACCATTTGGGGCGGCCACCCCTATTCCGGTGACGACAGCTGGTTTCACGGCTGGCGTTGTGCTGACTGAAGTCATGATGGCTTCCGCAACACCATCGCGGTCTGGAAACCGCCGAAGCCGCTGCCGACCGTCACCGCCGCGGCGACGCGCGACTCCCGTGCCTCCAGGGGCACGTAGTCAAGGTCGCATTCGGGATCCGGCTCGTGCAGATTTGCCGTCGGCGGAATCACCTGGTTTTCGATCGCGAGAACCGTTGCCGCGATCTCAATCGACCCGATCGCTCCGAGCGAGTGGCCGATCATCGATTTGATCGAGCTGATCGGTATTCGGCGGGCCGCCTCACCGAAACTTCGTTTGTAGGCAGCTGTCTCGTGCCGATCATTTTGCTTTGTGCCTGATCCGTGGGCGTTGATGTAGCCGATCTCGTCCGGATTGGTTTTCGCTTCGTCGAGCGCGACACGAATAGCTTCGGCCATCTCGACGCCGTCCGGCCGGAGCCCAGTCATGTGGAAGGCGTTGCACCGCGTGGCGAACCCGGCTATCTCCGCGTGTATTGGTGCGCCCCGGCGCCGCGCGTGGTCGTCTGACTCGAGGACGAAAATCGCCGCGCCTTCGCCTAGCACAAATCCGTTACGCGTGCGGTCGAAGGGACGCGACGCGTGCTCGGGGTCGTCGTTACGGGGGGTCGTCGCCTTGATGGCGTCGAAACACGCGGCGGTGATCGGCGAGATCGGCGCGTCGGTGGCTCCCGCGATCATCACGTCGGCGCTTCCTTCTCGAATCAGTTCGGCGGCGTGACCGACCGTGTCGAGCCCGGAGGTGCAGCCGGTCGAGACGACCGTCGCCGGACCTTCGGCTCCGATCGCGTGCGCGACTTCCCGGGCAAAAGAACTGGGCACGAAATAGTCGTACAAGTGCTCGACCGCATAACGGTGGTCAACCAGATCCAGCCGGCCACCGTCGCTCACGACGCAATACTCCTGGTCGAGCTTCATGGTGGCGCCGACGGCGCTTCCGATCGCGACACCGACGCGTTGTGGGTCGAACTGTTCGACGTCGAGCCCGCTGTGAGCATAAGCTTCGCGAGCAGCGACAACCGCGAACTGCGCGGCGCGATCCATGCGCCGAATCTGCTGCGGGCTCAGCCGTGCATGGACGGCGTGAAGTTGACTTCGGCTGCCACCTGCGATCGAAACGCACTCGGATCGAAAAAAGAAAGACGCCGCGTCGCGGTGCGGCCATCGCAGAGCAAACTCCAGAAGTCTTTGACGCCGACACCGCCGGGAGCTACAACGCCGATGCCGGTGATTACCACACCTTTTCGCATATGTGCCTTCCCATTCAGCGAGTTGGCACGCTGGGGTGGCTTACGCTCTGGGTCCACGAATAGAACCGCGTGGCGAGCGCGTCCTTCGGTGACTTCCACGCGGCCGGATCGTAGGCTTCGATGTACGGCTTCAGATCCTCGCTGATCCGTATGAACAGCGGGTGTTGCTTTGCCGCTTCGATCGCGCGACCGCCGTCATTGGTGTCGAAGTCTTGCAAGTGGAAGTACAGCCCGTTGTATTGAAAAAGCTGACGACGCCGGGTGCCCATGAGGTGCGGCATCTCGGTGTTGTCGAACTCGGCGAACAGATTAGCAATCGCTTCACTGTTGGTGTTTCGAAGCCGCGCGACGATGAGCGTGCTGTGCATCGTGCAACCCGCCTTGTCGAATGCAAGTAGGGCAGATCCGTGAAGAATCTGCCCTACGTAAATGGTTGTCTGAATCGAAGGCATACGTCGCCCGTCAGGAGTAGCGTGACACTTCGGCTCCGAGAAGTCAAGCGGGCATCCGGAATCAACTTGCGGGTGCATGTCGGGTCGAAAACGCTGTGCAACGACGTTGCCCGAACGTGTGAATTGCGCTATGGACAGTGAAGCTGTGGTCGCGCGGGTAATGGGTGAAAGGTGAACGCTGATCAGCACTTCGGATCGACGAGGTCGCTCGCGGGCACCGGTTGGGTCGCGTCCAGTTTTCCTGATTTCGGCTTCGAGCCGCGCTGCATCACCAGGAACAGTTCGGCGAGGTCGTATTGGGCTTTCGTCGGCTCGCCGTAGCGCGTCAGCTTTCCCCGGCTGGCCCATTTTCTGATCGTGGCCTCGCTCATACCGGTAGCCAGCGCGGCGAGATCTGTGGTTACGAGGCGTAAGTCGGCCGCGCGCACTGCGTTCACGGTGGGCCTGTCCGCACCGCGCACTATGTTCACTGTGCGCCCGCCGCAGGGGCGAGCTTGGTGCGCTGTGCCAACTCCAACCATTCGTCGGGCATCGGGCGGTGACCGTGTTCGCAACTGACGTCGGTGGTCCGTGAATGAAAGGTCACGCGAACGATTCCTTCGCAGTCAGCCGCCGAGCAGGGGCCGAGGTCGATGTGGTTTCGGCTCGATGTTGCGCAGGTTTCTGCTTTTGAAACGACACGGGCAATTTCGGCATACGCGTCGGCCGCGGCAGGGTGCCGCGAAAGCCAATCGACGTGCGCCAGCAGAAATTCGGTGAGCGGAGGCACCTCTCGCCTCGGCCGCGCGGCCAGTCGACGTTCGTCGACCACCAAGGCCGCCCAGGACGCAGCGACCGCGAGTATCTCGCCGCGAACTTCGACGGCCGCCTCGTTCAACGAAATACCACCGCCCCGGAATGTCGAGGTTCGCTCGAGGAAACCGTACCTGGGTCTGACGAGCAGGCTGCCGCAATCGCGATATAGCACACGCAGACTCGAGATGTTGTTGCGCAGCCTGCTCGCGCACGCGGCGCATAGCCCTTCGGGAATCGGTGACGTGCCGGCCGTGCGCAAGGGCTGCGAACACGATGGCACGGCGCAAATTCGCCCGGCTGACATAGCGATCCTTCCGCGGCGTCGGTCACAAACGAGCAAATTATTGACCTGGGGGATCGGCGTGAATAGTGCGTCCTTCGATATTCCGGATATCGTTCGGATCATCCGAAATGGTAGGGGCCTGCGCCTGCGCCGCTGAATCGGTGCGGCGCACCGGTGGTGCGTGCGCCGCGCATCGAAGGCGGGAAGTCAGCGGCGGTGCGTGGCCGTGAACGCCGCGATGTCGAGGTTGCCGTGCAACTCCGGATTCAGCCACTCCGCTGCTCGCGCACGGAATACCTCGCTCGAAAGCGCGCCTGCCCCTTCCGCGACCGCGCCCGCGACGCCCGGCAGTTCCGCAAGGTTCGTACGGTGCACGAGCTCTGGCTCGCGCGGCCACGAACCGAGAACGACGAGGTCGCGAATTCCGTGACGGGACAAAGCGAGTCGCGTCAAGGCGGTGTGGTTCAGCGTGCCCAGGCCGGGTCTCACCACGAGCACGACCGGTGCCGACAACGCCATCGCCAGGTCGATGACGGTCCAGCCGTTACTCCCGAGCCCAACGAGTACACCGCCCGCGCCTTCGAGTAAAACCACATCGTGCACCCGCGACCAGGTTCGCACGGCGTCGACGACGGCGTCCAACTCCAAGGTGGGCAGACCCGCGAGCCTCGCCGCTACCGTCGGGGCAAGCGGTTCTGGGTAATTCGCCATTGTGGTCGCGAACTCCGGTGCGGCGAGGCGTGAGACGACATCGGCGTCCGCCTCTTCGCCCGTCACGATCCCAGTCTGGCACGGTTTGACTACCGCAACCCGCAAACCCGCTACCGTCGCGGCGGCGGCAATTGCCGCGGTGACAATAGTTTTGCCGACTCCGGTATCAGTGCCGCTGATAACGATGGGCCCTCGTAACCCGCTCACGGCGCGGTTTCCACGATTACCGCCAGGGCTTTCTCGAAATCGGACGCCGAAATGCCGGCGTTAATCGTCAATCGCAAGCGCGACCTGTGGTCGGGGGTTGAAGGCGGCCGAAAGCAGCCGACCGCGACTCCGCGCGAGCGGCAGGCGAGCGACCAGGCAAGCGCTGAAGCGGCGTCCGGTGCGATGACCGACACGATGCCAGCGGCGGGTTCGCTGACGTCGAGCCCTTCCCCCCGCAAGACCGCGACCGCGTGCGTGGCACGTGATTTCACGAGCGCCCGCAAATCGTTGCTGGCGCGCAAAATCTCGACCGACTGTGAAGCGCCCGCGGCTACCGCCGGCGGCAATGCGGTGTCGTAGACGAACGTGCGCCCGGTGTTGACGAGATGGTCGATAAACGCGGACGGCCCGGCAACCACACCGCCCGCCGCGCCTACCGATTTCGACAACGTTGCCGTGACGACGACATCGGGTTCGTCGGCCAGGCCGGCATCGGCTACGGCACCAGCACCCGACGGTCCGAGCAAGCCGAGCGCGTGCGCGTCGTCGACCAGCAGCACGGCACCGGCTTCGCGACAGGCCGTGTGAAGGTCGATAAGCGGCGCGAGGTCGCCGTCGACCGAGAACACCGATTCGGTCACCACGAGAATCGGCCAGTCTCCGAGATCGGCAAGGGTGGCGCGCAGCGCGTCGACGTCCGCATGAGTAAAGACTTTGGTCTCCCTGCCCGACAGCCGGCAGCCGTCGTGCAGTGACGCGTGCGCGTGCGAGTCGACGACAATCACGCCGCGTGGCGGCACCGCCCCGGTGATCGCCCCGAGGTTCGCGAGATAGCCTGACGAGTAAACCAGCGCCGCGGGTTGATGGAGCAGGTTCGCGAGGGCGGCTTCGAGAGCGGTGTGTTCGTCGGTGGAGCCGCGGACCAGGCGGGATCCGGTAGCGCCGAGGCCGTATTCGGTGAGCGCCTTCGAGGCTGCCGCCACTACGTCCGGGTGATTCGCCAGGCCCAGGTAGTCGTTGCCCGCGAGGTCGATCAGGCCGGACGACGTGTCGCGCGGTGAAAGGTGGCGAGCGAGCCCGGCCTGCTCGCGCAGGCGTGCGCGATGATCGAGGCGCTGCAACCACCGATCTCCCACCACAACGCCCTTTCGCCGAGTGCACCGATGCTAGCCGTGGTGTCGCGACAGGAATTCTGGCGAGCCTGCTTCGGACTGTCGGTAAGCCAGACTAGAGTCGATCCCCGTCGGTGGCCCACTCATCCGGGCTATCGACGATCAAGGCGAGTGAGTACACAGCGCAACGGCAGGCCGACCTTCCCCCGGTCACCCCGTGGCACCACAAGCACGAGCGGGCGTCTCGACGCCTAAGGCGGGAGGCCGGGCACACATGGCAGGCGGTAGTGAGTCTTTCGTCCACCTCCATGTGCACACCGAGTACTCGATGCTCGACGGCGCCGCCCGGCTGAAAGATCTCTTCAAAGAGACGGCGGCGATGGGCATGCCGGCGCTCGCGATGACCGATCACGGCAATGTCTTCGGCGCGTTCGACTTCTACAAGCAGGCCAAGGCCGCTGGCGTCAATCCGATCATCGGCATGGAGGGTTACCTCGCGCCAGGCAGCCGGTTCGAGCGCAAGCGCGCTACGTTAACCGGCGCCGTCAGCGACGACAACGCCGGTGAGATGTACACCCACATGACGTTGCTCGCCGAAGACACCGCGGGCATGCACAACTTGTTCAGATTGTCGAGTCTGGCAAGCCTCGAGGGCTACTACTACAAGCCGCGCATGGACCGCGAGCTCCTGCAGACCTACGCCAAGGGCATCATCGCCACCACGGGTTGCCCGAGCGGCGAGGTGAATCGGCTCTTGCAGCATGGGCAGTACGAGGCGGCGAAGAAGGCGGCGGGCGATTATCGCGACATTTTCGGTAAAGACAATTTTTTCTGCGAGTTGATGGACCACGGCATTGACATCGAACGCCGCCATCGCGACGACCTGATCCGGCTCGCGAAGCAACTGAATCTGCCGTTCGTCGCCACCAACGACCTCCATTACACCTACCAAGTTGCCGCCGAGGCGCACGAGGTCTTACTCTGCGTGCAGACCGGCAAGACGCTCGCCGACCCGAACCGCTTCAAGTTCGACGCTCGCGATTTCTACCTCAAGACGCCGCACGAGATGCGCGAGTTGTGGCGTGATTTTCCCGACGCGTGCGACAACACGCTGGCGATTGCCGAGCGCGTGCACGTCGAGTTCCACGAGGGCGCCAACCTGATGCCGCAATTCCCCGTGCCAGAAGGGGAGACCGAAGAATCATGGTTGGTCAAAGAAATTGAGGCGGGGCTGCATCGGCGTTTCCCGGGCGGCGTCCCAGACGCCCAGCGCAAGCAGGCCGAATACGAACTAGGCATCATCTGCCAGATGGGCTTTCCCGGCTACTTCCTGGTGGTGGCCGACCTGGTGCGATACGCGCACGAGAATGGCATCCGAGTCGGGCCCGGCCGTGGCAGCGCGGCAGGCTCGATGGTCGCTTACCTACTCGGCATTACCGAGCTAGACCCGCTTCAGCACAAGCTGCTGTTCGAGCGCTTCCTCAATCCCGAGCGCGTCTCGATGCCCGACATCGACATGGACTTCGACGAACGCCGTCGCGGCGACATGATTCGCTATGCCACCGAAAAGTACGGTGAAGAACGGGTCGCGCAAATCATCACCTACGGCACCATCAAAGCCAAGCAGGCAATCAAAGACGCGGCTCGTGTGCTCGGCTACCCGTTCTCGACGTCCGACCAAATCACGAAGGTCATGCCGCCGCCCGTCATGGGTAAAGACATACCGCTGTCGGGCATCTTTGATTCCGAGCACGCGCGTTATGCCGAGGCGGCTGAGTTCCGCGCGCTGTACGAGGCGAATCCCGACGTCAAGCGCGTCGTCGACACAGCCCGCGGCCTCGAAGGCCTGAAGCGGCAATGGGGCGTTCACGCCGCCGGCGTCATCTTGTGTCGTGAGCCGCTGCTCGACGTCATCCCGATCCAGCGCCGTGAGCAAGACGGCGCGATCATCACCCAGTTCGACATGAGCGCGTGCGAGAAACTTGGCCTGCTCAAGATGGATTTCTTGGGCCTGCGCAACCTCACCGTGCTCGACGACTGCCTGGCGGGCATCAAAGACAACCGCGGCGAAGACGTCGTGCTCGAAGACCTCGACCTCGACGCCGACCAAAACACCTACGAATTACTGGCTTCTGGCGAGACCCTCGGCGTTTTCCAGCTCGACGGCGGCCCGATGCGTGCGTTGCTGCGCTCGATGAAGCCCGACAAGTTCGACGACATTTCCGCTGTTATCGCGCTTTATCGGCCCGGGCCGATGGGCGCTAACGCGCACAACGACTACGCAGACCGCAAGAACGGCCGCAAGCCTGTCGTGCCGATCCATCCCGAACTCGCCGAGCCCCTGAAGGAAATTCTCGACGAGACCTACGGCCTGATCGTGTATCAGGAGCAGGTCATGGCGATCGCCCAAAAGCTCGGCGGCTACAGCCTCGGCCAAGCCGACTTGTTGCGCCGGGCGATGGGCAAGAAGAAAAAAGAAATCCTCGACAAAGAGTATGTGCCGTTCTCTGAAGGGATGCGCAAGAACGGCTACTCCGAAGACGCCGTCAAGACGATCTGGGACATTCTCGTCCCCTTCTCCGACTACGCTTTCAACAAGGCGCATAGCGCGGGCTACGGCGTCGTCTCATACTGGACGGCGTACCTCAAGGCCAATTACCCGGCCGAATACATGGCCGCGCTGCTCACCAGCGTGAAAGACGACAAAGACAAGTCGGCCCTTTATCTGCACGAGTGCAGGCGCATGGGCATCAAGGTGCTGCCTCCCGACGTCAACGAGTCAGACTCGAACTTCACCGCTCGGGGCACCGACATCAGGTTCGGTCTTTCGGCGATTCGCAACGTCGGCGAGAACGTCGTCGCCTCCATCATCGCGATCCGGCGCGGCAAGGGCCGGTTTGCCGATTTCGCCGATTTTCTAAGCAAAGTCGAGCCGGTTGTGTGCAACAAGAAGACGGTTGAGTCGCTCATCAAGGCGGGCGCGTTCGACTCACTCGGGCATACGCGACGCGGGTTGCTCGCCGTCCATGCCGAGGTAATCGACGCCGCGATGGGCACCAAGCGTGCCGAGGCAGTAGGGCAGTTCGACCTGTTCGGCTCCGTCGACGACAACGAGGCCGCCGTCTTGGGTTTCGAGGTGGCGATTCCGCTTGAGGAGTGGGATAAAACTACGCTGCTTGCCGCCGAACGCGACATGCTCGGCCTTTACGTGAGCGACCATCCGCTGCTCGGGGTCGAGCATGTGCTGGCGCGGCTGGTCGACTGCCCGATTCCGTCGGTGGTTGCCGACGAACGGGCCGATGGCACGATCCTCACCGTCGGGGGCATCGTGTCGAGTTTGCAGCGCAAAATGACCAAGCAGGGCAGTCCCTGGGCGATCGCGTCGGTCGAGGATCTCGAGGGTGCGATCGACGTGCTTTTCTTTCCGCAGACGTACGCCCAATACGCGATGCAACTCGCCGAAGACGCCGTCATCTGCGTGAAAGGCCGGGTCAACCGGCGCGACGACGTTCCGGTTTTGAACGCGATCGAAATGTTTCTGCCCGATCTCGGTGAAGCGGCGCCGCGCGGGCCTGTGGTGCTGCAAATTCCGGCCGCCCGGTGCACGCCGCCGGTGGTCGAGCGGCTGCGCGACGTCCTGAAAACCCACCCGGGAGTCACCGAAGTGCAACTTCAGTTGCGAAACGGCAACCGCACCACGGTCTTGCGGCTCGATGACAACCTGCGTGTCGAGCCAACGCCCGCGCTGATGGGCGATTTGAAGGCGTTGCTCGGTCCGTCGTGCCTTGCGGGCACCTAAACCTGGACATTTCAGCACACGCAGCTTGCGCCGTTCAGGTGAAGCGCGTCCGTCGCGTGAGTTATGCGTTTGATTCAGATGAATACATCGGTATGCTGTGCTCGCTCAAACGGCGGTGCGGGGTGACGGGGTCCGTCGTTCTCCGTCTGATCTACACCCCTGGGGGTGCAGTGCTGTCGTTTCGCTCTGTGGTTCGCACGCCGTTCGCACTGGCCGCTGTCGCCGCGCTCGCTGCCGCGATTCTGCCGGCCTTACCGGCATCCGCGACGACTCCGACATATCAGGTCGACCTCGTCAGCAGCGTGCTCGACCCCGGCGCGGTGAGGTTCGACGTCGTGAACCGGCCGGTGGTGAGCGCCGATGGCCGGTTCTTCGCCTATGACGTCGAGGAAGTGCTGAACTGGGGCACTTATACCGAGCCGCAAGTCTCGTACAACGAGGTGGTCGTCGCCGATCGAGCGACCGGTGACACGGTGGTCGCCTCGCACGCTGACGGCGCCCCGGACGTCCGCGCCGACAAGACGTCAACGCTGCTCGGCATGAGCGCCGACGGGCGCTATGTCGCCTTCGATTCCAATGCGACGAACATCGTCAGCGACCCCGCGCCCATCTATGGGGCATATCCGTATGTCGTCGACATGATCACCGGCGCCGTCACGCAGGTGCCGCTCCCGGTCGCACCGGGCAACTGGCTGTCGGTGGGCAACCTGTCGGCCGACGGCTCGCGGCTCGCCGTGATGGTCGCGTCGTACTCGGGGGCGGCACCGCGGGTGCTCGTGGTCGACTGGCGCACCGGCGCCTTCCAAGAAGTGCCGGGGCTCACCACTGCCGACAAGCTCTCCGAGCCGACGCTGTCGGGCGACGGCCACACCGTCGCGTTTATCAACGGCAACGGCGGCGTGCGCGTGTACGACTTCGCGACGAACTCGTATCGGTTCAGCGCGGACGACGGCCGGGGCCCGCTAAGGCTTTCCGCGCACGGCGACGTGCTGGCCTACGAGGGATCCGACTGGTCGCACGTCAACGTCGTCAACCTCGCCGATGGCAACAGGGTGGAGGTGCACTACGGCGTGAGCGCCAACGCGCCGGCGATCTCGCCCGACGGCAGCACTCTTGCCTTCTCCGCCGACACCGGCGACTCGACCTACGGCCTCTACAGTTTCGCGCTGGCCGGCCGGTCGGGCACCTGGTGGAACACAGGCTCGGTCCGGGTGGCCCCGAACAACTCGTATGGGTTCAACGAAGCCAGCTTGACCCAGGACGGCCGGGGGATCGCCTTCATCACAAACGGCTACTCAAGCAGCTGTTGCAACAGCGGCTACGAGATCAGGTTCGCGCACGCACCGGACGACGTGGCGCCGGCCTGGGCGGCCGGCTCCGCCTTGAGCGCCCACGATGTGACCGGCTCGTCGCTGGTGCTGCAATGGCCGGCGGCGACCGACGACACCGCCGTGACCGGCTACGCGGTGAGCGACGGCGGGAAGCTCGTCGCCGACGTCCTCGCCGCGACGTCGTACCAGGTGACCGGCCTCGAGCCGGGCAGCCACCACACGTTCACGGTTCAGGCGCGCGACCTGGCCGGAAACATGACCGACCTGCCGGCGCTCGACATAACCACGCCGTTGCCGTCGAGCCGCTCGGGCACCGCGCCGCTCTCCGCGACCGCCGCGCCCGGCGGAACCGCGACCCTTCGGTGGGACGCCGACACCGCCGCCGACTCGTACCGCGTGCTGCGCGCCATCGGCGACGGCGAGTTCGCGCAAATCGCGGACGGCGTCACCGCGACCACCTTCACCGATTCCGCTTTGCTGGCCGACACGCACTACCGCTACCTGGTCGAGTCGGTCACCGGCGGCACCGCGGCTCCCTACACGGTCGAAGCGGCCGTCGACACGCCGCCGATCACGATCAGCAGCTTCGTCCTGAGCCCCGAGAAGATCGACGGCAACGCGATCCCGGTCGGCGGAAGTGTCGGCGTCCGGCTCGAGGGCGAGGCAAATCGCACCGCGACCGCCGTCTTGCACTGGGCCGGCGCCGGTGACGTCACCGTGCCGCTCACCGAAAACGCGGCGGGCGCGTACGGCGGCTCGACAACCGTGCCCTCGGCCGCAACCGCGCTGGGGTCGGCGACGGCCACCCTCACCGACGGCGTCGCCGCGCACGCCGTCACCGCTGACGCCGCCGGGCTGCCACTCGCGACCAGCGGCACGCTGGCGGTCACCATCAGCGCCCCCGGCGCCGGCACCCTCGACGGCGCGACGCTGACAGCCAACTCCCGGTCCACCTTCGGACACGCGCAGGCGACCCTGACGGGTCCGGGAACGGTCAACCTCACCCTTGCGCCAGCGAACGACTACGAGCTTTCGCTGGCATTGCCCGGCGGGGCGGTCATCTCGTCCGCCACCGGCCTGTCGGTGACGTCGGCAGCGACGACCGAGACGAGCCTGCAGCCGGTGTGGCCGTACGCCGACCTGACGGTGCACCTGCTGCCCCCGGCAGGCCACGCCGCCGGCGGTTTCACGGTGTCCGTGGGCAACGGCTACAACTACTACCGGGAGGTCGATCTCGCGGCCGGCCAGACCGACGCGGCGTTCACCGGCCTGAGCACCGGCGGCACGTACACGATCAAGGCCACGCTTGACGACGCGACGCGCCCGCTGACGCAACAGCTCTCCTCGCAGGTCACCGTCGGTGAAGGTGTCAACGAAGCCACGGTGCAGGAGGCGGCGTTGCCGACCGCGACGATCTCCGGCGTTGTCACCGCGGCGGGCGCGCCGTACGCCGGCATGGGCATCGAGTTCGCCGAGCGCGTCGACGGCCGGAGCTGGACGTTCACCGCCACCAGCGGCGCCGACGGCGCGTACAGCGCCCAGGTGTTCGCCGGCAGCGTGACGGTGCGCACGCCACAGGTGCCGTTCGGTTACAGCCCGGCGGGGGCCACCGTCGACGCGGTCGCCGACCAGACCACGACGGTCGACCTTTCGCTCGGCACCTACGAGGGCCAGCACCCGGTCAGCTTGCGGCTTTACACCCAAGACTTCGGGAGCCCCGAGACCCTGCAGACGCTCGACTGGCGCACGAACTACCACTTCCACGTCACGCTGACCGACGCCGAGGGGCATGCTCAGCCCATTGCGAGCGACATGCTGCTCGCCACTGACAGCGCAAGCCTGACGTTTTGCGCCGACGGCCGCGAGGCCGGCATGTCGAAGGGCTGCGTGACCGTGCCGCTCGACACATACGCGGCCACCCTCGAGCTGCACCTCTCGCAGTCGGGGGCGGTGACCGGGTCACTGCTCGCCGATGACGGCTCGGCCCTCTCCGGCCGCTGGTCGGTCTCGGCGACACCCGTCGACGCGCTTGGCCGCCAGATCGGCGCGGCGATCACCACCGCCGGCGACGGCGCGGCGATGCGCTTCGGCGTCCCGACCCCCGGCCTGTACCGGATTCTCGTCTCCTCTGACGACGGCACCTACCTCACGACCAAGAACGTGCCGGAACAAACCAGCGTCGACCTCGGCACGATCCAGCTCGTGTCGCGCACTCCGTTCGTCGCCAGCGGCACCAGCGTGGTCGCGTCTCCGTCGTCCGTGCTGCCGGGGCAGCTGGTCGACGTCCGCACCGTCTTCGAGGCCGCCACCACGATGGACGGCGCGGTGCTGCGCCTCGCCGTCCCGCTGGGCGCGACGCTGGTGCCTGACGGGGTGACCTTGAACGGTCAGCCTGTCGCCGGCGCGATGGTCGACGGCTTTTACGAGGTGCCGCTTGGCGACCTGGTCACTGGTGACACCGGCGTCGTTCGCTACACGCTTCAAGTCGCGGACGACGCGGCGGCGGGCGCGCTCTCCGCGGCGGTTCGGGTGCGGTACAACGGGCTGCTCGACGACCCGGTCGGCACCGGCACCACGCAGGTCGTCGGCGTCACCTTATTCGCGCCGACTCACACGGCCACGACGTCGTTCGCCGTCCGCGGGCAGGCGATACCGGGCGCGCGGGTGAGCGTCACTGAGTCGGGAGCGGTCATCGCGACGGCCACCGCGGGCCCAGGTGGGCTTTGGGGCGCGACCGTCGACCTCGGCGATCCGTTCTCCGGCACCGCGCACACCTTGACGGCAAGCGTCGAGTCGAACGGCGGCCTGCTTACCTCGCACCCGGTCGAGGTCATCTACGACCGGTCGTGGCTGATGCCGAGTTCCATCACGGTGAGCCAACCCTCGGGCCGGGCGCACTCGTTCGACCCGTCGAGCGGCGTCGCGACGTTCACGCTGGTCTACGCACCCGGCGAGCCGATTCGCGTGCAGGCCTCGTTCCCTGATACGAGCCGCCTGCTGCACCCGACGGCTTGGGTCGGCGGGCACAGCGCGGCCATGAGCTGCACCACGACCGTGTGCACGGCCGACGTGCAGATCACGCCCAGCACCGCCGGCGACGTGTGGGTCGACTACGACGTCGCCGCGCTGCCGTACGCGTCGCCGGACGACGTCCCGATGCCGAGCGCGGGGCAACTGGAGCAGATGTCGCACACGGCCTACGGCACCATCACAGACGTCGCCGTGAGCGGCAACACGGTCACCGGCAACCTCGGCGACCAGCCGTTCTCGCTGAGTTTCAACGACTTGGGCGTGATGGCAGCAGACGCGTTGCCCGCCGGCATGCAGCCCATGACCGGGCCGATCCCTGGCTACGTCGTCGGGAACATCGACGCCGACGCCGGCGTGGCGGATGTGACGGTCGCCATCCCGAAGTCGTGGCTCGACCTGAGCGGCTTCTCGCCGCGGAACGCGATGACGAGCGCACTGGCGCAGCCGTCACTCAGTTTGTCGGCGACCGCGCTTTCACTGCAGCCCGCGCTCGAGCCGCAGGCGTACCTCGAGGTAGCGGAGCTGATCTACCGCTCGCGCGGCAGCCGGCCGAACCTCCCGACGACGAGCGCGCTCGACAAGCTGGCGGCGCTCGACACTGAGATCGCCGGCTGCGCGTGCCCGCCGGAGCAGAAGGAGAACATGCGGGAGATCGTGCAAGACAGCGCGGTATTCGCGAGCTTTACCGACGGCGCGAGCAAGGCCACGAACTTCGTGGCCAACTTCTTGCCCGGCGCGCTGGGGCTGTTCTTCGGCACGGGCGTCACCTCGTACGAGGACCACCTCGTCGATGACGCGCTGGCCGACACCGTGGCCGAGATCCACCACGACATCGCCGCCTGCACCAGCACGCCGCCACCCGGCTGGCCGCCGATGAAGCCGCCCGCCGCGCGCCCGACGTGGATTTTCGACCCGAGCGGCTACACCTACGAGGCCGTCGCGTCGAACCGGCTGCCCGGCGTCACAGCGACGATCGAGACCGCGCCGAGCGCGGACGGCCCGTGGACGACGTGGAACGCCGCCGACTTCGGGCAGGACAACCCGCAGATCACCGACGCCCAGGGCCGCTACGGCTGGGACGTGCCGGTCGGCTGGTACCGGGTGCGCTTCGACAAGGACGGCTATTCCACCGCGTACAGCAAGGTCGTGCATGTGCTGCCGGAGTGGACCGACCTCAATGTCGGCCTCGGCCGGCTCGCACCTGCGTCGGCCACCAGCGTCGAGTTGACGCCAGACCAGATCACGCTGTCGTTCGACACCTGGATGGACGTCGACAGCGTGCTCGCGAACTCCCGCGTGGAGGGCCCGGGCAAAAGCCGGGTGCCGGGCACATGGGCGCCGGTCGATCCGCAGCGGGCGCCTGACGGCGCGCTGGTCGCCACCCAGTTCGCGTTCAAGCCGGAGCGCGGGTACCACGGCAACGAAGTCGACGTCACCGTCTCGGCCGCGGCGAAGGATTACGCCGGCGTAGAGCTTGGTCACGTGCTCTACCGGGAATTCCCGTTGCACGGCGGGCTCCCGGCGAAGTAGACGCGGCGCCAACCCGTACTCTGGACGGCGATGACCGCGGGTGAGTTGCAGCACGCGGCCGCGGTAACGGACGCGGCCACACCCGCCCACACCTACGTCGTCCGTGATCTGACGAAGACGTACCGCACCAAGTCGGGTGATGTTTCGGCGAACGTCGGCATCGACCTCGTGATTCGGCGCGGCGAAGTGTTCGGATTACTCGGCCCCAACGGCGCCGGCAAGACGACGCTGGTGCGACAGCTGATGGGTCTGCTCCGCCCCGACTCCGGCGAGATCAGTTTGTTCGGTCACGACGTCGTCGCAACGCCGTCCGCGGTGCCCGACTACGTCGCGTACCTGCCGCAAGACGACGCGGCGCTCGCTGATTTGCCGCCATCGCTCGCGCTTGAGACGACCGCGCGGTTGCGGGGACTGAGCAAAGTCGCGGCGCGGGCGCAGCGCGACGCCATCGTCGCCGAACTTGGTCTGGCGCAGTTCGCGGGTAGGCCGATCGCGAAGCTCTCCGGCGGACAACGGCGGCTTGCCGGCGTGGGTGCGGCGCTCGTCGGAGATCGTCCGGTGCTCGTGCTCGACGAACCCACCACCGGCCTCGACCCGACGGCGCGGCGTGCGGTGTGGGGGGCGATCGATCGGCGTCGCGCCGAGTACGGCACCACGGTCGTGCTCGTGACCCATAACGTGCTCGAAGCCGAGACAGTTCTTGATCGAGTGGCCGTCGTCGATCGCGGCCGGATCATCGCGAGCGACACTCCGGGTCGGCTGAAGGCGATGGTCGATCGCGACGTACGGCTCGAACTCGCGTGGCGCGACGAACCGCCCGCTCAGCATCCGCTCGTTCGCTTCCTTCGAGAGAAAGCCGTAGAGCACGGACGCCGCTGGAGTGTCCGGTTGGGCGCCGACGAAGCGCGCGCCGCGCTCGGCGAACTCACTGGCGGCTCGCTGTTCGCTAGCCTCGACGACTTCACGTTGACGACGCCGTCGCTCGAGGACGTCTACCTTGCCCTTGGCGGTGCGGCTCGTGATCTGGAGCGGTCATGAGCGTAGTCGCGGCGGCGTTGCCGCGGGCTTCCGCGCGGCCGGGCTTTTCGGCGTCCTTCGCCGCCGTTTTCGCGGGGCAGCTGGCGCGGGCGAGAACCGCGGCGATCCCGATTTTCATGGCGGCGACCGTGCAATCGGTCGGCCTCGTCGTGTTACTAAAGGGACTTGTCGATACGACGAGCGCGATCACGCAGCAGTCGGTGGTGGCCGGCTCGTCGGTAACGGTCGTTTCGTTCGTGGCTTTGAACCTGCTGGCTCAGCGGTACGGGGCGCTTCGGGCAAGCGGGGCGCTCGACTATTTCGGCGCGTTGCCGGTTCGGCCGAGCGCCATCGTGACGGCGACGGCTGCCGCGTGGGCGCTGTTCACTGTGCCGGGCACGATTCTCGTCGCCGCGGGCGGTGCCGTTTTCTATGGCTTGCCTCTCGCGAACATCTGGGTGATCGCGCCGGTGGTCGCCGCCGCCGGCATTTCGCTCGCCGGTCTGGGCGCGTTGCTGGGGCTCATCGCGCCGCGGCCAGAAATTGCCACAGTCGCTGGCCAACTCGGCATGGCGATCGTGATGTTTCTCGGGCTGGTGCCGGCGCACCGGTTGCCCGGCATTGTGCAGGCGGTGCGGGCCGTCGTCCCGTCGACGTACGCGGTCGACGCGTTCGCCGAGTCTTTTCAGGAACACGTGCGGTGGTGGGTCGTCGCGGCCGACCTCGGGATTTGCGTTGGCGTGTGTGTTCTCGCTCTCGCGCTCGCGTCGTGGGCATTCCGGCGGGCCGTCAGTGGCAGCTGACCGCCGTTCGTTACCGTTGACGCCGTGAGCGCGCCCGGCGAACCCGACCAGCCCTGGTCGAGCGATCCGTGGCACCCGCCGGCGCAGCGGACGCCGTCGTCCGGCACCTTCTCGCATCGGCCCGCGCCCTACGGGCCCGACCCGTACGCCACCCCCGTGGAGTTTCCGGCACCGCCGAAGCAGCCGATCTTCGACCGCGCCGACCTTTGGACGGTCGTCCTCGGCACCATCGGTGTGCTGCTCGTGGGGGTCGTCGCCACATTCGTGTGGGTATGGATTGCCCCTCGGGCGACCGTCGTACGCGACGCCTCGGGCGGGGTGTCGCTTGCCAACGCGGAGACGAAAGCTTTCGCTGGCGCCGACGTCACGTTCTTGTTCGTCACACTCGTGGCCGGTGCGGTGTGTGCCGGAATCGCCGCGGTCGTTGCCCGTCACCGGGGCCTTGCGGTCGCGATCGCGATGGCGGGCGGCGGTCTCTTGTCGTCACTCATGGTCGCGTGGTGCGGACGATGGCTCACCGGCGGCCCTTTCGCGCACTGGGTTGCGCATACGTCGACGGGCACGCATCACTTGTTCATCCAGTTGCAGACTAGGCCATTCATCGTGGCGTGGCCGTTCGTCGCGCTCGTCATCACCTTCATCGTGGCCTTGGCAACGCAGGATCGCGGGCGTTCTACGTCGAGTGGCGAGCCGGCGCCCGAGGCTTTAAACCGTTAGCACCGCCCTCGAGCGGTCAGGGGCGGCCGATCGGTGCGGTGGTCGCCTTCGTCAGCGCGATCAGGTCGGACGCCGCCAACTCGACGTCCAGCCCGCGCCGTCCGCCCGACACGAAAACCGTCGGGTGGTCGAGGGCCGTCGCGTCGACCACGGTGGGCAACGGGCGCCGCTGCCCGAGCGGACTGATGCCGCCCACCACGTAACCCGTGACTCGCTCGGCCGTCGCCGGGTCGGCCATCACCGCTCGCTTCCCGCCGATGGCCGATGCCAGCGCTTTCAGGTCAAGCGAGCCGGATACCGGCACGACCCCGACGACCAACGTGCCGTCGACCTCGGCCAGCAACGTTTTGAACACCCGGGACGCCGAAACCCCCAGCGCGGTCGCGGCTTCCTCGCCGTACGACGGCGCGGCCGGATCATGCTCGTACGGGTGGACGACGTGGGCGACGCCGGCCTTGACGAGCGCCACGGTGGCGGGCGTGCCCGCACTCGACACCTTTTTCGACACGAAGCCGCAGTTTAGAGGCGTCGCGGAAAGGCGTTTGCGCTCGACCCCGCGTGGAATGAGCGGGCCATGAGCGACTTCGGGCAGACCATTCAGGCCGCCTACAAGGTCGACGGCGCCACGATCGACCTCGGCCTCGGCGTGCACGACGAAGCTCTCGCGCCTGAGGCGGTCGTGCGGATTCCGTTGCGCATGATGAACCGCCACGGCCTGGTCGCCGGTGCCACGGGTACCGGGAAAACCAAGACGCTGCAGGTGATTGCTGAGCAGTTATCGGCGTCGGGCGTGCCGGTATTCGTGGCCGATGTGAAGGGCGACTTGTCGGGTCTTGGCCAGCCGGGCGAGGTTTCGGGTGCCGCGGCCAAGCGCGACGCCGAACTTGGTCTCACGTTCACGCCTACCGGATTTCCTGTCGAATATCTCGCGCTCGGCGGCATCGGCGCCGGAGTACCGGTGCGCGCCACCGTCTCCGACTTCGGCCCGCGGTTGCTCGCGAAGGTGCTCGACGCGAATGAGACCCAAGAGCAGTCGCTCAGCCTGGTATTCCGCTACGCCGACGAAAACCACCTGCCGCTGCTCGATCTTTCCGACCTTCGCGCGTTGTTCAATTTCCTTTCGTCGGACGACGGAAAAGCCGAGCTGGCGAGTCTTGGTGGCGTGTCGTCGCAGACAATCGGCGTCTTGCTGCGCTCGCTGGTGATGCTCGAAGACGGCGGCGGTAACGAGCTTTTCGGCGAGCCGCAATTCGACGTCCAAGATTTCATACGCACCGGGCGTGACGGCCGAGGCGTCATCTCATGCCTTGAATTGCCTGGTGTGCAAGACAAACCGAAGCTTTTCTCCACCGCTCTTATGTGGCTGCTCGCGGAGCTTTTCGAACAGTTGCCCGAGGTTGGCGACCTCGACAAGCCTAAGCTGGTCTTCTTCTTCGACGAGGCGCATTTGCTGTTCGACGGCGCGTCGAAGGCGTTTCTCGATTCGGTCGAGCAGACGGTGCGGCTGATTCGCTCGAAGGGTGTCGGGATTTTTTTCGTCACTCAGACGCCGAAAGACGTGCCGAGCGACGTACTCGCCCAGCTCGGCAATCGCATTCAACACGCCCTAAGGGCGTTCACCCCGGACGACGCGAAAGCGCTCAAGGCAACAGTGTCGACGTTTCCCAAGTCTGACTTCTACGATCTGGAAAGTTTGCTCACGCAACTCGGTATCGGCGAAGCTGCCGTCACGATTCTTTCCGAGACCGGAGTGCCGACGCCCGTCGTCCACACCAGGCTTCGCGCACCCGCGTCGCGAATGGGCCCGGCAGATGACGTCGATGGCGCGGCGAAAGCCTCGCCGCTGTACGCGAAATACGGTACGCGTGTCGACAACGAGAGCGCCCGCGAAATGCTCGCCGCGCGCATGCAACAGCAGAGCGCCCAAACAGCGGCCCCGCAGCGGGCGCGGACGAAACCGGAAACCCAAACCGAGCATCGCGAGGCAGCCGGGGCGATGGCTAGCGGCGCCGGCGCGCTCGGCGCGTTCTTGAAGTCGCGGCAAGGCAAGGCCGTCGAGCGGCAAGTCGTGCGTGGCGTCTTCGGCTTGCTCAAAAAGGCCTTGTAGCGCCTCGAAACGTCGGCGTGGTCACGGTCCACGCCGGAGTGCCGCTGAGTGCCCGCGTTCTCACCCTGTTACCCTTGATCCGACGACGGCGCACAATTCGCCGTCCCTCCCGCGGGCGAGCCGCCCGCGAGGCTTCGTCTCCAACAGGATCTCGCGGTCCTGACGTGTTCGCGCGTCAGTGCCCACCATGACGCGGCCTCCGCAACACGCGATGGAGCGTCGCTTTTTTCATGCCTGCCCCCGCCACCACCCACGTCCGTAAGTCGAAAAGCCATTCGAGCCCGCGTAGGTCGCCAGCACGCCGCCGTCCGCCGACTGCCAAATCGCCGCGCAGGCCTTCTCTCGCGTCTGAACTAGAAGCCGCGCTCGACGCGGCACAGCGCATCCCGACCCCGAATGCGACCACGTTCACCGCACTGGGCTTGCCGAAACCGCTTGTGCTCGCGCTGTCGAAAAAAGGCATCGACGCGCCGTTCGCTATCCAGGCGCGGGCGATACCCGACGTCCTTGCCGGCCGCGACGTGCTCGGCCGTGCGCAAACCGGCGGCGGCAAGACGCTCGCGTTCGGTTTGCCGATGCTTGCCCGCCTCGCGTCGTCCGGTTCGACGTCGTCCGGTTCCAAGCGGACGCCGAAGGCGCCACGCGCTCTTGTGTTGGTACCGACCCGCGAGCTTGCCACCCAGGTGGCCGACGAGCTGCGCCCGCTGGGCGAATCGCTGGCACTCAAACTGGCCTGCGTGTTCGGGGGCGCCTCATACGGCAAGCAGATCGACGCGCTGAACCGCGGCGTTGACGTCGTTGTTGCCACGCCCGGCCGACTGATCGACCTCATCGAAAGACGCGCCTGCACGCTGTCGGCCGTCGAGATTTCCGTGCTCGACGAGGCCGACCACATGGCCGACCTCGGCTTCTTGCCCGCGGTGACCCGACTGCTCGATCAGACGGCGCCCGATGGTCAGCGGATGCTGTTCTCGGCGACTCTCGACCGCGGCGTCGACACGCTAGTGCGCGCCTACCTTGCTGACCCCGCTCTGCACGCGGTCGCTGCCGCGGCTGCTCCGATCGAGGCGATGGATCATCAGGTCTTCGTGCTGAGGGCCGAAGACAAGGTCGCCGTGATGGCCGAAGTGGCCGCGCGCCCTGCCCGTACGTTGATCTTCGTGCGAACGAGGCACGGCGTCGATCGGTTGGCGAAGCAGTTACGCCAGGCCGGTGTCGAGGCCGGCGCGATCCACGGTGACATCAAGCAGAACGCCCGGCAGCGCGCGCTCGACGCGTTCGCCGCGGGGCATCCTCGGGTGCTCGTCGCCACCGACGTCGCCGCGCGCGGCATTCATGTCGACGATGTCGATCTGGTGGTGCACTTTGATCCGCCGAACGACGCGAAAGACTACTTGCACAGATCCGGCCGGACGGCGCGAGCCGGCGCGACCGGCACCGCGCTCATGCTCGTGCTTCCCGAGCAGATCGCCGCGGTGGCCGCGCTGCATCGTGGAGCTGGAGTTTCTCCGGTGGCAGTCGACGTCCACCCCAGCCACGCCGCCGTCCGGAAACTGGCGCGGTCCGGGGAGCCGGTGCGAGTCGCGACGGCGCCGAACGCCGATACGCCGAAGCGTGGGACGTCGAACGCTGGGTCGTCGAAGCTCGTGCGGCAACGCGGTCGGCGATCGGGTGGCACCCGTGAGCCGCGTGAAGATCGTGAGCCGCGTTTCGCTCGTGAGCCGCGTGCCTCGCGCGAACCGCGTGCCGCGCGCGCGACGGAGGACGCACGTCGGCCGAACGCGCCACGCGGCGCGCGGGAGCGTTTCGACTCGAATGCCGTGCGCGCGCGCAAACCGCGGCATCGTCAGATGCGGGCTCAAAGCCGGCCGAGCGCGTAAAGGTGAACGCGCCAGAAGATCGTCGCTAGCGGTGGGATGTGGGAGCCTCGTGGTGGCCCATGAGGCAGCCGATCCGCGGCCACGGCGACGCGCTCGTCGCCGATAGGCTTTGGGGGCGCGGCCACACGCGTTCGATCCTGGTCCGAAACTGAACCTAAGCCTTGCGGAGGGCCCATGCTGCATCGCATCGACCTGCGCGGTCGCGCGCTCGGCACCCGCGAGGTGCGCGCGTTGCTGCCGCGGGCCGCGGCCGATGTCGGCTCCGCGCTTGCCGCCGTCCAACCCATGTGCGACGACGTCAAGACCCGCGGCGCGGTCGCCGTCCGCGAGATCACCAAGCGGTTCGACGGCGTCGAACTCGACAGCTTGCGGGTGCCGACGCACGCGATCAAGCAGGCGCTGGCCGATCTCGACCCCGGCGTGCGCGCCGCGCTCGAGGAGGCGGCGAAGCGAGCCCGGGCGGTGCACCGGGCGCAGCGTCGCGCCGACGTCAGGGTCGATGTCGCCGCGGGTGCCGTCGTCACGGAACGGTTCGTGCCCGTGCGCCGGGTCGGGCTCTACGTGCCGGGCGGGTTGGTGGCCTACCCGAGCAGCGTGGTTATGAACGTGGTGCCCGCGCAGGAAGCCGGCGTCGAATCGCTCGCGCTCGCCTCGCCGCCGCAAAAAGAATTCGGCGGCCTGCCGCACCCGGCAGTGCTCGCCGCGTGCGCGTTGCTCGGCGTCGACGAGGTTTACGCGGTTGGCGGGGCACAAGCCATCGCGTTGTTCGCCTACGGCAGCAGTGCCGACGACGGCGAAGAGGTGGAGCCGGTCGAGGTCGTGACGGGCCCTGGCAACATTTACGTGGCCGCCGCGAAGCGACTGGTGAAAGGCGTCGTCGGCATCGACGCCGAGGCGGGCCCCACCGAGATAGGAATTCTCGCCGACGATTCGGCCGATCCGGCGTTCGTCGCCGCCGACCTGATCGGCCAGGCGGAGCACGACGAGCTGGCCGGCTGCTTGCTCGTCACCGATTCGGCTGAGCTGCTCGACGAAGTCGACGCCGAGCTCGCCATTCAGGTGCCGCGCACCAAGCACGTCGAGCGCGTGCGCAAGGCGTTGGACGGTCAATCGGCATACGTGCTCGTCGACGACGTTGACGCGGGCTTGGCCATTATCGACGCGTGGGCCCCCGAACACCTCGAGGTCATCACTCGTGACGCGCGAGCCGTTGCCGCTAAAGTGCGCAACGCGGGCGCGATTTTCGTCGGGCCATGGGCGCCTGTGAGTCTCGGTGACTATTTGGCCGGCTCGAATCATGTGCTTCCGACAGGCGGCACCGCGCGGTTCACGGGTGGCCTTTCGGTGCAGTCGTTCCAGCGCATGATTCACGTCATCGACTACGAGCGAGAGGCATTGGCCGACGTCGCGCCGCTCATCGATTCGCTTGGCGGCGCCGAGGATCTCGCCGCGCACGTGGCCGCCGTCCGCGCTCGAATTCCTCGGTGAACCGCCGATGAGCAACCTCGATGATTTGCCGCTGCGCGATGACTTACGCGGCGAAGTTCCGTACGGCGCGCCGCAGCTCGACGTCGCGGTGCGGCTGAATGTCAACGAAAACCCGTATCCGCCGCCGGCGTCCCTGATCGCCGACCTCGGGGCGGCGATGACCGCGACCGCCGCGCAGCTGAACCGCTACCCCGACCGCGAAGCTTCGGTGTTACGCGCCGGGCTCGCGGGTTACCTGCAGCGCTTCGAAGACGCCGAGTTCGACGCGAAGCGCATCTGGGTCGCGAACGGGTCGAACGAAATCATGCACCAGCTCTTGCTCGCCTTCGGCGGGCCTCGCCGCACCGCGCTCAGTTTCTCGCCGACGTATTCGATGTATCCGGAGTATTGCCGAGACACGTTCACCACCTACATCGCCGAGGCTCGCGAGCCCGATTTTTCGTTGGACGTCGAGACCGCGGTGAAAGCCGTGCGTGCGCATCAGCCGGTGCTGACATTCTTGGCATCGCCGAACAATCCGACCGGCACCGCCTTGCCGCTGGCCACAGCCGAAGCCGTGCTCGAGGCAGCGGCCGAATACGGCGGACTGGTCGTCATCGACGAGGCGTACGCCGAATTTCGGCGCCCGGGCACGGCGTCGGCGCTGACGTTGCTCGACCGGCACGAAAACCTTGTCGTCACACGCACGATGAGCAAGGCTTTCGCCTACGCGGGCGCTCGGGTGGGCTACCTGATCGCGTCGTCGCCGATCGTCGACGCGGTGCGCATCGTGCGCTTGCCTTACCACCTTTCGGCGGTCACGCAGATGGTCGCGAGTGTCGCGCTCGCGCACGCCGACGAGTTGCTCGCGCAAGTAGCCGCGTTGCGTCAAGAGCGTGACGATTGCGTCGAATGGCTGCGTTCTCAGGGGTTTTCGGTTGCCGACTCCGACGCGAACTTCGCGCTTTTCGGCGTTTTCGACGATCGGCACGCGGTGTGGCAGGCGCTGCTCGACCGGGGCGTGCTGATTCGCGAGACCGGCCCCGCCGGCTGGTTGCGAGTGAGCGTCGGAACTCCTGACGAAATGGGCGTATTCAAGCAAGCGTTGCTCGACGTCACGAAAAGAGAGGCACAGTGAGCCGCAGCGCGCGCGTTCAGCGCACCACGAAAGAATCCGACGTGCTCGTCGAACTTCAACTCGACGGAGCCGGAGCGGTCGACGTCGAGACCGGCGTGCCGTTCTACGACCACATGCTCGCCCAACTCGGCAAGCACGGTGGGTTCGACCTGCACGTGCGCACGAAGGGCGACGTCGACGTCGATCCGCATCACACCGTCGAAGACACCGCGCTGGCTCTCGGGCAGGCGTTTCGTGAAGCACTCGGCGACAAGGCCGGCATTCGCCGGTTCGGAGACGCGCTGGTGCCGCTCGACGAGACGCTGTGCCAGGTGGCGGTCGATCTTTCGGGCCGGCCCTATCTTGTGCACACCGAACCCGACATCGTCGAGCTGATCGGCACGTACGAAACCACCTTGACCAAGCACATTTGGGAGTCGTTCGTTGCCGAGGCGCGCATCTGCCTGCACATTCGGGTTTTGGAAGGGCGAAATGCCCACCACGTCAACGAGGCCCAATTCAAAGGCGTCGCGCGCGCCTTGCGCGACGCGGTTCGTCTCGACGGCGTGGCCGGGATTCCTAGTACCAAGGGCGCTTTGTAGGGCATGAAAGTCGTCGTCCTCGACTACGGGTCGGGCAACTTGCGTTCAGCTGAACGCGCATTGCAGCGGGTCGGCGCCTCCGTCGAGGTCACTGCCGACGCCGACGCCGCGCTTTCTGCCGACGGGCTCGTGGTTCCCGGCGTCGGCGCGTTCGCCGCCTGTATGCAAGGCCTCGACTCCATCGGCGGAGCCTCCTTGATACGCAAGCGGATCGCCGCCGGCGCGCCGTTACTCGGCATCTGCGTCGGCTTCCAGGTGTTGTTCGCGTTCGGCGACGAGCACGGCGTGCGCACCCCTGGCGTCGGTTACTGGGAAGGCACGGCGAGCAAGCTCGACGCCGACGTCCTGCCGCACATGGGCTGGAACGTGGTGTCGGTGCCGAACGGCTCGGTGCTCTTCCAAGGCATCGAGCGCGAGCGGTTTTACTTCGTGCACTCTTATGCCGCCCGAGTTGCCCGCGGCCTCGTTACCTACGCGACGCACGGGTCGCGGTTCGTGGCGGCCGCCGAAGACGGCGTCGTGTCAGGAACGCAATTTCACCCGGAGAAGTCGGGCGACGCGGGTGCTCACCTCTTGAAGAACTGGCTGGAGTCAATCTCATGACGTCACTCGTGTTGTTGCCCGCTGTCGATGTCGCTGGCGGCCAAGCCGTTCGGTTGGTTCGGGGTGAGGCGGGTTCTGAGACCAGCTACGGCGACCCGGTCGCCGCCGCCCTTGCCTGGCAAGAGGCCGGCGCGGAGTGGGTGCATTTGGTCGACCTCGACGCGGCTTTCGGGCGCGGTTCGAATCGCGAGTTACTCGCCGAGGTGATCGGCAAGCTTGACGTGTCAGTCGAGATGTCGGGCGGAATCCGCGACGACGAATCGCTGCGCGCGGCCCTCTCGACCGGATGCGCGCGGGTGAACATCGGCACGGCGGCGTTGGAAAACCCCGACTGGGTGCGCCGCGCCATCGCCGAATTCGGCGACAGCATCGCGGTCGGCCTCGACGTCCGTGGCACCACGTTATCCGCGCGCGGATGGACAAAGGACGGCGGCGAGCTTTTCGACGTCCTGGCAAGACTCGACGCCGACGGGTGTGAGCGTTACGTCGTCACCGACGTGCGCCGTGACGGCACTCTCACCGGGCCGAACCTGCAACTCCTGCGCGACGTCTGCGCCGCGACCGACAAGCCGGTGATTGCGAGCGGGGGAGTCTCGTCGCTCGACGACCTGCGCGCGATCGCTGAGCTGGTGCCGCACGGCGTCGAAGGCGCGATCGTCGGAAAGGCCTTGTACGCAGGTGAATTCACTCTGCAAGAAGCGTTAGCCGCAGTTGCTGCTGTGGGTTGAGTCGATGCGTTCAGCCGGACGCGGCTGACGGCTCGACAAAGTCGCCGAGGTGAACCGTGCCGGCACGCAGCGGAACTAGCCGGACGCCGAACCAGGTCTTTCGCTCCCATCGGCGGTGGCGCGCAAGCGTGCGGATGGGTTCTTTGCCGCCCGCTACGGTCACTGGATCGAGAGTGGTCATCACGCAGCGGTCGCAGATCATCGTCTTGCGAAACGTGACGTCGCCGATGCGCACGAATTCCCAAGAGTCTTCGGCAAAAGGTGTCTCGCCGTCGATGACGACGTTCGGCCGAAATCGCAGAATGCTGAGCGGCTGAAATCCGTTCGAAGACGCCGCCGGATCGCTGATGTCGGCCGGGTCGATATCGGGTGGGTCGGCGATCCCGGCGTCAGCGGAAATCCAGGAGTTGAGTTGCGCCATCGAGGCTTCGCTGGCCAGCAGGAGGGGCGCGGCGTCGGCGAGCGACAACGATTCGCCGGGCAGGCCTCCGCGCTCGAGCGAAATCGAGCGCATCGTCGGATCGTCTTGCCAGACCAGCCGAAGTGGCAAGCCGACTCGTTCACTGACCCACCGATTCGCTTCGCCAGGACCCAAGGTCGCGGCGCCTTGACGAGAATGGCCGACCGGCACCTTCTCGGCGTCCGACAAAGCTCGGACGACGATCGACGACTCGTCGCGATCGACGATGCGGACGGCGTCGCCGCCGGCGGGTTCGGCGCGAAACCGCAACAGCGCATGCACTTCGCGGGCCGTGACCGGGTCGCCGGCATCGTCGACCAGCGCCCAACGGCGGTCGCCCGCGAGGCCCCACGGCTCGACCGTGGCGCTTTCGACGTCGAGCCCGCCCATCGACTTGACCGGATACAGCCGTACCGCCGTGACACGCATATGAGGATCATGTCAGGTCTGGTCAACTACTTTTGTCCAAGGCGCGAGAAGCGTGTCGCGACAGCCTCCCGCTTCACTGCCGTCGTCCAGGGCCGTGCGCTACCTTCGCCGCTATGACCAACGTCCAGCGGATCTCTTCCGGCTCGCCGTGGGAGCCGATCGTCGGGTACTCGAGAGCCGTCGTCGCCGGCCCCTATGCCGAGGTTGCCGGCACAACAGCGCCCGAGGCGGGCGAGAGCCCTTACGAGCAAACGAAAGCCGCCATCGAGAAGATCCGGCTCGCTCTGGCCCAAGCGGGCCTGAGCCTTCATGACGTCGTCCGTACCCGGATGTTCGTGACCGATATCGCGCGCTGGCGCGAGTACGGCAAGGCGCACGGCGAAGCGTTCGGCGACGTCAGGCCGGTGAGCACGATGGTTGAAGTAAAGGCATTGATCGAACCGACCATGGTCGTGGAGATCGAAGCGACCGCATATCGCGAGAATGTGTGACGCGCCTCACCTAACGGGCTCGCCACAGGGGCGAATTCTCGCAATAACCTTGTGATGGTTCATGTTCGAGCGCCTCCGGCATCGCCCCGCGAACTCGCGCATGCCGCGGACAGCGTCGTCCACATCGTGGTATACAGACCTCCGCGGTAGCGGGTGAGACGAAACGAGGTGCTCGGTGTCGGAACAAGCGCGGCTTGAAGCGATCTACCAAAAGGTCTTGCGGCGCAACCCTTCTGAACTCGAATTTCACCAAGCGGTGCGCGAGGTGTTATCGAGCCTGGCGCCGGTGATGGCGAAACACCCGCAATTCGCGGAAGCGAAGATCATCGAACGCATTTGCGAACCCGAGCGGCAGATCATTTTCCGCGTTCCGTGGACAGATGATCGCGGCGAAGTGCACATCAACCGAGGTTTCCGCGTCGAATTCAATAGCGCGCTCGGCCCCTACAAGGGCGGTTTGCGTTTCCACCCGAGCGTGTATCTCGGCATCATCAAGTTTCTCGGCTTCGAGCAAATCTTCAAGAACGCCTTGACCGGCATGCCAATCGGCGGCGGCAAGGGCGGCTCCGACTTCGACCCGAAAGGCAAGTCAGACGCCGAAGTGATGCGCTTTTGCCAGAGCTTCATGATCGAGCTGTATCGCCACCTCGGCGAATACACCGATGTGCCGGCTGGCGACATCGGCGTGGGTTCTCGCGAAATCGGCTACTTGTTCGGCCAGTACAAGCGCATCACCAATCGCTACGAGTCGGGAGTGTTGACCGGTAAAGGAATCGGCTGGGGCGGTGCGCAAGTGCGTACTGAAGCAACCGGCTACGGCGCCGCGATGTTCGTCGACGAGATGCTCAAGGTGCGCGGCACGTCGTTCGACGGCCGCACCGTCGTCGTGTCAGGTTCGGGCAACGTCGCTATCTACACGATCGAAAAGATCGGAAAGCTTGGCGGCCGCGTGATCGCCTGTTCCGATTCGAGTGGCTACGTGGTCGACGAGTTGGGCATCAACCTCGAGGTGCTCAAGCAAATCAAGGAAAAGGAACGGCTGCGCATCAAGGAGTACGCGGTTCGCGTGCCGCACGCCTCCTACGTCGAAGGCGGCTCGATCTGGGATGTTCCGTGCGACGTCGCGATGCCGTCGGCCACCCAGAATGAAATCGACGGCGATGCCGCGACGACGTTAGTGAAGAACGGTTGCATCGCGGTCGGTGAAGGCGCCAACATGCCCACGACTCGTGAGGGTGTAGCCGTTTTTCTTGACGCCGGAATCGCGTTCGGCCCCGGCAAGGCGGCGAACGCGGGCGGGGTCGCGACGTCCGCGCTGGAAATGCAGCAGAACGCGTCGCGTGACTCCTGGACGTTCGAACACACCGAGGAGCGCCTCACTGAGATCATGCAAGGCATCCATACCACGTGCTACGAGACCGCGGCGGAGTACGGATCGCCCGGCAACTACGTGGTCGGCGCGAACATCGCCGGTTTCGTCAAGGTCGCCGACGCGATGCTGGCGTTCGGGCTGATCTAGTCGCGATGTGCCCCCGCGCCGAATCGCGGCGATCGCGCGAGCGAGAATCCCGTCGTCTACGAGACGTCGGGCTCGGTATCGTCGCCTGGTGAACACCACCGCCGAGTTGCTCGCCGTCCGCGTGATCCCGTGCCTCGACGTCGACGCCGGGCGCGTCGTCAAGGGCGTCAACTTCGTCGATCTGCGCGACGCCGGCGACCCGGTCGAGATGGCCCGCGTCTACGACCAAGAAGGTGCCGACGAGCTGGTTTTTCTCGACATCACCGCGAGCAGCGGCAATCGCGAAACCACCTACGACGTCGTCCGGCGCACCGCCGAGCAGGTGTTCATCCCGCTGACCGTCGGCGGGGGAGTGCGCAGTGCCGACGACTTCGACCGGCTGCTGCGCGCGGGCGCCGACAAGGTAGGCGTGAACACCGCCGCGATCGCCAGGCCCGAGATGCTCGCTGAGGCCGCCGACCGCTTCGGCGCGCAATGCGTCGTGCTGTCGGTCGACGCCCGGCGAGCGAGCGGCGACACCCGCACCGAGTCAGGGTTCGAGGTCACCACGCATGGCGGACGACGCGGCACCGGCATTGACGCCGTCGCATGGGCGGCAAGAGCGGCCGAGCTGGGCGCGGGCGAAATTTTGCTGAACTCCATGGACGCCGACGGCACGCGAAGCGGCTACGACCTCGAGATGATCCGCGCGGTGCGGCGCGTCGTCTCGGTACCGGTGATCGCCAGCGGCGGTGCCGGAAGGGCGGCCGATTTCGCGCCTGCCGTCGAAGCGGGCGCCGACGCGGTGCTCGCGGCGTCCGTCTTTCATTTCGGCACGCTTCGCGTCGGCGATGTCAAGAAAGCGCTGCGTGCTTGCGGGCACGCCGTGCGCTGAAATTCAACGCGGCCCGCGAAGCCTGGCCATGATCGGGAGATCGCCGCCGGCGGCTAGCTCGCGCGCGAGGCGGCGCAGCATCACTTCGCGCCGCACGTGCTTGCGGATCTCACGCCTCGTGGTACGAAGCGTCGTCACGGGCATCGGTGCCACGACGCCCTCCTCTCGCTCGTTCGTCACAAGACCGGGTATCTCGCAAGACTTGCCGGGACACGCCCCGGCACAATAGGCGCCATGCCCACTCACTCGACGTCCGCAAACCTCGACCCTACGATCGCCGCCCGTCTCAAGCGAGATGAGCACGGGCTGTTCCCAGCGGTGGCCCAGCAGTACGACACCGGCGAAGTCTTGATGGTCGGCTGGATGGACGACGAAGCGCTGCATCGCACGCTCACGACGGGCCGCTGCACGTATTGGAGCCGCAGCCGCAAGGAGTACTGGGTCAAAGGCGACACGTCCGGGCACCAGCAGTGGGTGAAGTCGGTGGCGCTCGACTGCGACGGCGACACCGTGCTCGTCAAGGTCGACCAGATCGGCGCGGCCTGCCACACGGGTGATCGCACCTGCTTCGACGCCGACACCCTGCCGGTGGTCGTCGGCGCGCCGCCGTCATGAGCGGGATCACCAGGCTCACTCGCCGGCTGCTCGCCGACGGCGAAACCGCGGTCGGCCTTTACCGAAAGCTGGCCCACGATCGCCCCGGCACGTTCTTGCTCGAGTCGGCGGAGAACGGGCGGTCGTGGTCGCGGTACTCGTTCGTCGGCGTCCGGGCTGCCGCGACTCTTACCGAACGCGACGGCCAGGCGGTCTGGATCGGCACCCCGCCTCCCGGCGTCCCGCTCGCCGGCGAGCCCTTGAAGGTGCTCGCCGCGACGGTCGACGCGCTGCGCGAGCCGCGCGACGTGTCGCTGCCGCCGCTGGTCGGAGGCATGGTCGGGTTCATCGCTTACGACGCTGTTCGCCGCCTCGAACGGTTACCTGAGCTGACCAAAGACGATCTTCATCTGCCCGAGTTGATGATGCTGCTCGTCACCGATCTCGCCGTGCTCGACCACCACGACGGCTCGGTGCTGCTCATCGCGAACGTGCTTCCGGGAGATTCGCCCGACGACGCTGAGCGCCGCCTCGACGACATGGTCGAGGCGCTCCAGCGACCCGCGCCGTCGACCGTCACCATGATGTCTGACGTGAAGGCGAAACCGCCTGTTCGTCGTACGAGCACTGACGAATACATGGCCTGGGTCGAGCGAGCGCGCGAATACATCAGGGCCGGTGACATTTTCCAGGTGGTGCCGAGCCAGCGGTTCGAGGTCGCCACCGAGGTGAGCGCGCTCGACATCTACCGGGTGCTGCGTTCGCGCAACCCCAGCCCGTACCTGTATTTGCTGCGGTTCGACGGCTTCGACATCGTCGGGTCGAGCCCTGAGGCTCATGTCACGGTCAAGGAAGGCCGCGCGCTGATGCACCCGATCGCGGGCAGCCGGCCGCGTGGAGCAACACCCGAAGACGACAATGCGCTCGCCGCGGAATTGCTGGCCGACCCGAAAGAACGTGCCGAGCACGTCATGCTGGTCGACCTCGCGCGCAACGACCTCGGCCGGGTGTGCCTTCCCGGCACGGTCGAAGTAGTCGACTTCATGAGCGTGGAGCGCTACAGCCACATCATGCACATCGTCTCGACCGTGATCGGGCAGGTCGATCCGGCGCGGCATGCGCTCGACGTGCTCGCCGCGACGTTTCCCGCGGGCACGCTGTCTGGCGCGCCGAAGGTGCGCGCAATGGAAATCATCGAGGAGTTCGAGTCCACCCGGCGCGGCCTGTATGGCGGCGTCGTCGGATACGTCGACTTCGCCGGAGACCTCGACACCGCGATCGCGATCCGCACCGCGTTGGTGCGCGACGCAACCGTTTACGTGCAAGCCGGTGCCGGCCTGGTCGCCGACTCCGACCCGGCAACCGAAGACGCCGAGTGCCGGCACAAGGCCAACACGGTGCTGTCGGCGGTGGCTATCGCCGAATCCCTCCGGTCGCCCGAGGTGACGATCCGCTGACCATGGTCGAAACGCCGCGACGAACGAGCGTCAGCCGCGCCGGCCTTACGCTCGCGGCGGTCGGCTGCGTCGTCGCCGGAGGCGTGGCGCTGCTGGCCGCGGGCCGCGAGTGGGTGCGCTTCACCGTGGCGCAGCCGCCGTTACCTGATCTGCACAGCGGCGCCTCGGGGCACGTGGTGGCCGGGGCGGCCGCGCCGCTCGCGGTCGTCATTCTCGCCGGTGTGGTCGCCTTCCCGGCGACTCGAAATATCGGACGCCGAATTGCCGGCCTCCTGGTCGCGCTTGCCGGAGTCGGCCTTGTGGTGGTGGCGCTCCAGGTGGCCGTGTCGCCGGGCGATTCGGTGGCCCGTGAGGCGGCTCGCCTCACCGGCCACACTGGCGTTCGTCCGTCGTCCGCTGGATTGACGGCGTGGCCGTGGATCGCGTTTTGCGCGGGACTTATCGCTCTTGCCGCCGGCGTTCTTATTGCGTTGTTCGCGAATCGCTGGCCCGGCATGGGCCGTCGCTACGAGTCGGGCGCTACGCGCAAAGGCCGCGACGAGACTTCGATGTGGGATCAACTCGACCGCGGCGACGACCCGACGGCGTAATCGCCCGCCGTTCCCTTACGTCGTCCTGACAATTCGCTGACAATTCGCTGTCGCCGGACGACGATGATCGCGGTGACGGAGAAATCGACACCGCGGGAGGTTGCGCATGACGGCACGGCCGGACGGCCGCGGGCTGGTGCTCGTCGTCGAAGACGAGTCGCCGATCGCCGACCTCGAACGCATGTACCTCACGCGCGAGGGGTTCGGCGTCCACGTCGAATCAGACGGCCGGGCGGGGCTCGCCGCCGCTCGCAATCTGCACCCGGTGGCGATCGTTTTGGACGTCGGCGTCCCGACCATCGACGGCACGCAGGTGTGCCGCATCCTTCGTTCGGACGGCGACTGGACGCCGATCCTTTTCGTGACCGCCCGCGACGACGAGATCGACCGCGTGCTCGGCCTCGAACTCGGCGCTGACGACTACCTGACGAAGCCTTTCAGTCCGCGTGAATTGGTGGCGCGGGTGAAGGCGGTGCTGCGCCGAAGCGCCAACAACGGTGGCGACGAACGGGTCTACGTCGTCGGCGGCGTGACGATCGACCCGGCCAGGCGCAAGGTGACAGCGCGCGGCGTGACGATCGACCTCACCGCCACCGAGTTCGATGTGCTGGCGTTCTTGTGCAAGCGACCCGGCCGGGTGTTTTCGCGCGAGCACCTGCTGTCAGAGGTTTGGGGCTACGAGGCGGCCGCCGGCACACGCACGGTCGACGTGCACGTGGCGCAGATCCGGGCGAAGCTTGCCGACGCGAGCCCGATCCGGACCGTTCGCGGCGTCGGGTACAGCGCCGATGCCTAGCGCCACGACGCGGCACCAGACAACGCGGCACAGTCTCGCGTGGAAGATCGCGTGGGTCACGATGGCGTGTGCCGCTGTTGCCGTCGTGGTGGCCGCGTTGGTGTCGTTCGGGCTGCTGCGCAAGTCGGCGTCCGACGAAGGCAAACGGGTGCTCGCGAACGACGCCGATCTGATCGCGACCGCTACCGACAACACTGCCGCTACGAGGGCGGGGCGACCGCGCGTGCCGGCCGCGGTCGCGATCGCCCTCGACCGGCAACAGCACATCCAGATCGTCGTCGTCGACCCGGACGGTACGATCACCGGCGCGGCGGGCCGACCGCTTTCGACGCGGCCGCTCGGCGCGAAACAGGTTGCCCGGCTCAACTCCGGGTCGCCAGTGCACGCGACCCGAACGGTCGACGGCGCGACCGTGTACGTCGAAGGCCGACCGCTCACGTCGGGCGGTGCGGTCGTGCTGTTCCAAAAGGTGTCCAACGCCCGGTCGAGCGAGGCGCCGATCTGGCGTCGCCTCGTTGTGGCGCTCGCGATCGGGCTCGCTGTGGCGGCGATTGCGGGCGTGCTGCTCGCCGGGCGACTTGCCCGCCCGTTGAAGCGTGCCGCCGCCGCGGCGCATCGGCTTTCGACGGGGGCTCGCGACGTCCGGCTGCTACCTGAAGGGCCGGCCGAAGTCGCCGACGTGGCCGAGGCGCTCAACGGTTTGGCGACGGCGCTCTCGACGAGCGAGGGTCGCGAGCGTGACTTCTTGCTGTCGGTCTCGCACGAACTGCGCACGCCGCTGACCGCGGTCAAGGGTTACGCCGAGGCGTTGGCGGACGGCGTCGTGCCGCCGGACGCGGTGGCGCCCACAGGACAGGTGATGCTCGCGGAGTCGGCTCGTCTCGAACGGCTGGTGTCCGACCTGCTCGATCTGGCGCGGTTGCGGGCCCAAGACTTCCGGGTCGACGTCGCCGAGATCGATCTCACCGAGTTGGTGCGAGAAGCCGGCCTCGTCTGGGAGGCACGATGCGCACGGGAGAAGGTGCCGTTCTCGGTCGACACCCCGGCCCATCCTGTCGTCGTCCGATCTGATCCCACGCGTGTGCGGCAAATGCTCGACGGCTTGGCCGAAAACGCGTTGCGGGTGACGCCGAGCGGCCGGCCGATCGTGTTCGCCGTGGTCGGTCGTGAAACCGACGTCGCGCTGCAAGTCCGTGACGGCGGGCCCGGTCTGACGGACGACGACTGCCGCGTCGCCTTCGACCGCTCGGTGCTCTACGACCGATACCGGGGCGTGCGCAAGGTCGGCACCGGGGTCGGATTAGCCCTCGTCGCCGGACTCGCCGCCCGGCTCGGGGGTTTCGCCCACGCTGGGCGCTCGCCTGAGGGGGGCGCCTGTTTTACGATCTTGCTCCCAAGGGCCGCGATCTCGCTCGGCCGGCCGGCCGCGGCGCGCTGAGGCGCGGGGGTCACGAAAGGTCGACAAAGCCGGGCCGCTACCCTGAGCCCACCCGTCAGTCAGCGTCGAAGAGTCGTCCGCCCGTGAAAGCCTGCACCTATTTTGGGGATCGATACGTGAGCGTGCTCGACGAGATCATGGTCGGCGTCCGTGCCGACGTCGAGGCCCGTCAGCGCGCCGTCCCGCTCGACGCACTGAAGCTCAAAGCGGAAAAGCGCCAGCGGCCGGTCGACGGCGTGGCGGCGCTGCGGCGTGACGCCGTCACCGTCATTGCCGAGGTGAAGCGGTCGAGTCCGTCGCGTGGCGAGCTTGCGCCGATCGCCGACCCCTCGGGGTTGGCCCGCGCGTACGAGGACGGCGGAGCGGCGGCGATCAGCGTCTTGACCGAGCGGCGGCGCTTCAACGGCTCGCTCGACGACCTCGAACTCGTGCGCAAGTCGGTCGAGATTCCCGTGCTGCGCAAGGATTTTGTGTACAGCTCCTACCAGCTTTGGGAAGCGCTGGCCTACGGCGCCGACCTGGTGTTGCTGATCGTGGCGGCGCTCGACCAAAGCGCGCTGGTGTCGCTCGTCGAGCGGGCGCAGTCGCTGGGGTTGACGCCATTGGTCGAAGTGCACGAGGAGCAAGAAGTCGCTCGCGCGGTCGACGCCGGCGCGCGCATCATCGGTGTCAACGCCCGTGACCTGCGCACGTTGGAGGTCGACCGCGCCGTGTTCGCCCGGCTCGCTCCGCGCATCCCGAACGGCATCGTGAAGGTCGCCGAGTCGGGTGTGCGCGGCCCGCACGACTTGTTGGCGTACGCCTCGGCAGGTGCCGACGCCGTGCTCGTCGGCGAAGGTTTGGTCACCGACAAGGACCCCCGTCAGGCGGTTGCCGACCTCGTTGCCGCCGGCGCGCACCCTGCGCTGCGGCACGGGCGCGCTTGATGCCGGCCGGTCCGCTGCCCGATGCCGCGGGCCATTTCGGTCCGTTCGGCGGGCGGTTCGTGCCCGAGGCGCTGGTTGCCGCGCTTGACGAACTCGCGATCGCGTACCGCGAGGCGATGGCCGACCCCACGTTCACGGGCGAGTTGTCGCGGCTGCTGTCGAGCTATGCCGGTCGCCCGACTCAGGTCACCGAAGCGCGCCGGTTCGCCGAGCACGCGGGCGGTGCTCGAATCCTGCTCAAGCGCGAAGATCTCACCCACACCGGCTCACATAAGATCAACAATGTTCTCGGCCAGGCGTTGCTTACCGTGCGCATGGGCAAGAAGCGGGTGATCGCCGAGACGGGCGCGGGCCAGCACGGCGTGGCGACCGCGACGGCCGCGGCCTTGTTCGGGCTCGACTGCACGATCTACATGGGTGAAGAAGACACCCGCCGGCAAGCGCTCAACGTCGCACGCATGCGATTGCTCGGCGCCGACGTGGTGCCCGTCTCGGCCGGCAGCCGCACGCTCAAAGACGCCATCAACGAGGCGTTCCGAGACTGGGTGGCCAGCGTCGACCACACCCACTATCTGTTCGGCACGGTCGCCGGCCCGCATCCGTTCCCCGCGCTCGTGCGCGACTTCCAAAAGATCATTGGCGAGGAAGCCCGGGCTCAGGTGCTCGAGCTGACCGGGCGGTTGCCCGACGCGGTGGCCGCCTGTGTCGGCGGCGGGTCGAACGCGATGGGCATCTTCACCGCGTTCCTGCCCGACGCGTCGGTTCGGCTGTACGGCTTCGAAGCCGGGGGCGACGGCGTGGCGACAGGTCGCCACGCCGCCACGCTCACCGCCGGAGCGCGCGGCGTCTTGCACGGCGCCCGCACCTACGTGCTGCAAGACGCCGACGGCCAGACCATCGAGTCTCATTCGATCTCGGCTGGTCTCGACTACCCCGGCGTCGGCCCCGAGCACGCCTGGCTTCGCGAGACCGGACGCGTCACCTACCAGCCCGTCACCGACGCCGAGGCGATGGAGGCATTCAAGCTGCTCTCGCGCACCGAGGGCATCATCCCGGCGATCGAAAGCTCGCACGCGCTCGCGGGTGCTGTGCACCTCGGTCGCCAGCTCGGCCCCGACGCCATCGTGTTGGTCAGCTTGTCGGGTCGCGGCGACAAAGACGTCGACACCGCCGCCCGCTGGTTCAACCTGACGACGGGACGCTGACGTGCCAGCTGAAGTCGATCACGTAAACGTGGTCATCACCCCCGAGGACAGGCCAGGACGCCTGTCCTCGGGTAGTAACGCCGCACCAGGGGTCGCAGCAGGGGTCGCAGCGGCACGAGGCGCGGCCGCATGAGTCGTGTCTTCGACACCTTCGCCCGCTGCCGCGCCGAAAACCGGGCGGCTCTCGTCGGCTACCTGCCGGCCTGCTTCCCGACCCCCGACCGCGGCATCACCGCGTTGCGCGCGCTCGTCGACGGTGGTGCCGACATCGTCGAGGTCGGCCTGCCCTACAGCGACCCGGTGCTCGAGGGCCCGACAATCGCGCAATCACATGACATCGCGCTGCGGGCAGGTTCCACCACCGCCCTCGTGCTTCGCACGGTCGAGGCGGTCGCCGCTACCGGTGTCGCGGTCGTCGTCATGACCTACTGGAACCCGGTCGAGCGATACGGGGTGGAGAAATTCGCCACCGACCTCGCCTCGGCCGGCGCCAGCGGTTTGATCACGCCAGACCTGCTCCCCGACGAAGCCGAACCCTGGCTTTCGGCCAGCGACAGCCACGGTCTCGATCGCATCTTCTTGGTCGCCCCGAGCTCGACCGACGAACGCATCGCGCTCACCACCCGGTTTTGCCGAGGCTTCGTGTACGCGGCCTCGGTCATGGGAGTCACCGGCGCTCGGGCTACCACGAGCGCGGCCGCGCCAAAACTGGTCGCCCGCACGCGGGCGCACACCGACCTACCGATCGGGGTGGGGCTCGGCGTCAGCAACGGTGCCCAAGCGGCCGAGGTAGCCGGTTACGCGGACGCCGTCATCGTCGGGTCGGCGTTGGTGCGCCGCGTGCTCGAAGCGCGCGGCATCGGTGACGAAGGCGACGGCGTCCGGGCGCTCGCGACCGAACTGGCCGCCGGGGTACGCCAGACACCCAAGCAGTAACCCGACCAGTGAAACGGCGCCAGGCGCTGTAGCGTCGGAGGAGTCGTTGACGTCGTAGTGGCCGTGACCCCGGAGCAACCGTGAGCCTGCACGCCTATCTCCCCAGCCCGAGCCAGGGTGTGTGGCACGTCGGCCCTATCCCCATCCGGGCATACGCGCTGCTCATCATCGTGGGCGTCATCGTCGCGGTGTGGATGGCCGATCGCCGCTGGCGGGCCCGCGGCGGCACCTCGGCCACCGTCAACCAGATCGCCACGTGGGCGGTGCCGTTCGGTCTGGTTGGTGGCCGGCTCTACCACGTGATGACCGACCCCGAGCTGTACTTCGAGCACGGCAACGACTGGGTGCACGTGTTCTATGTTTGGAATGGCGGCCTCGGTATTTGGGGCGCGATCGCGCTCGGCGCCCTCGGTGCGTACATCGGGTGCCGCCGCGCGGGCGCGTCGTTTCCGGCGTTTGCCGACGCCGCCGCGCCCGGGATCGTGCTCGCCCAGGCAATCGGGCGCTGGGGCAACTACTTCAACCAGGAGTTGTTCGGCAAGTCGACGACGATGCCGTGGGGACTGCGCATCGACGCCTCGCACGCGGCCAACGCGAACGTCCCAGCGGGCATCTACCAGCCGACGTTCCTCTATGAATCGCTATGGGACGTCGGGGTCGCCGCGCTGGTGCTGTGGGCCGATCGCCGGTTCAAGATGGGTCACGGCCGGGCCTTCCTGCTTTACGTCATGGCCTACGTCGCGGGCCGAAGCTGGATCGAATATTTGCGGGTCGATCACGCCAACCACGTGTTGGGTCTGCGGCTGAACATCTGGACCTGCATCCTGGTGTTTCTCGGCGCGCTGATCACTTTCCTCGTCTCACTGCGGCGCAGCCCGGGCCGCGAAAGCGTCGTCGAAAACGTTCGCCTGGCGGCGGTCCGCGCCGCTGACGGCCCGCTCGCGTCCGATGCCGACCGCGCCGAGGTGTCGGCGGACGCCGCGACTGGTCGCGAGCCGGAAGCGCAAGGTCCGCCGCAGGTCGCCGTCTCCGAGGGGCCTGACGGGGCGAACCCGTGACGACTGAGCGCGAGCGCCCGCCCGCACGCGCGGGCGCGGACCGGCCCGCTGAGTCCGACGTCCCGCTCTCGCAACGAGCGGAGGTGCATCACGACCATCGCGACGTCACCGGAGGTTGGCTTCGGCCGGCCGTCTTTGGCGCGATGGACGGCCTGATCTCCAACTTCTCGCTGATTTCGGGCTTTGCCGGCGCGCACGCCGACCGAAATCTGGTGATCTTGAGTGGCGTCGGGGGTCTGGTTGCCGGCGCCTTCTCGATGGGGGTCGGCGAGTACGTCTCGGTCGCGTCGCAGCGCGATCTGGCGCATGCCGAGATCGAAATCGAGCGGCGCGAACTGCACCACAACGCCGACGCGGAGGAACGCGAGCTAGCTGAGCTGTACATCTCGCGGGGCGTCGACCGCGAGCTTGCCCACGAGGTCGCTCGTCAGATCTCCCGCAATCCTGAGCAGGCACTGGAGATCCATACTCGGGAAGAACTCGGTCTCTCCAGCGACGACTTGCCGTCGCCGTTGCTCGCCGCCTCGTCATCGTTCGTGTCGTTCTCGATCGGCGCGATCTTGCCGGTGCTCCCGTTCATCATGGGCGTCTCAGTGCTGCTGCCGGCCGCGCTCGTGGCCGGCGTAGCGCTCTTCGCGGCGGGCGCGGCCGTCGGCCGGATCACGGCCAAGCCGTGGTGGTTCTCCGGGCTGCGCCAACTGTTGCTGGGCGCGGCGGCGGCAGCGGTTACGTACGGGGTCGGCGCGGCCATCGGCACCCACATCTCATGACAGTCTCGTGACAGCAGGTCCCGCCCGCTAGCGGTGGCGCCGAGATGCGCTAATCTTTCGGCGGAGCTTTCGCCCGGATCGGCTCGCATATCTACTTTCGGTCGCGGCGCGAGCGTGTCAGTATGAAGCAGGGCCAGCGTCGTCCCTGTACAAGCAGTGCAGGTGGCGGCGTTTTTTGATGCCCGTTTTGTTCCGCCGTCCGCACCACAACGCAGCCATTGCAGACGACGGGAGAGCCATGATGTTGGCCGTTCATCCGCCGCATGGGCTTTACGACCCTGCCAACGAACACGACGCCTGCGGTGTCGCGTTCGTCGCCGACCTGCGCGCCGTGTCGCGAGGCCCGCGCCACGACGTCGTCGCCAAGGCGTTGACCGCCCTTCGCAATCTCGAGCATCGTGGGGCGACGGGCCGTGAGGCCGAGACCGGCGACGGCGCCGGCCTGCTCACTCAGATTCCCGACGCTTTCTTCCGCGCCGTCGTCGACTTCGAGTTGCCGGCCGCCGGAACGTACGCCGCCGGAATCGCCTACTTGCCGGCCGACAACTTCACCGCCGCAACTGCCGTCGCCGCCATCGAGCGCATCGTCGCGGAGGAGAACCTGCGGCTTCTTGGCTGGCGCGAGTTGCCCACGGTGCCCGAACTCGCCGGCCCGAGCGCGCGAGCCGTCATGCCGCGGTTTCGCCAGCTGTTCGTCGCGCCGGTCGACGAGTCGCTTCGCGATATCGCGCTTGAGCGGTTGACGTTTCGCGCCCGCAAGCGCATCGAGCGGGAAGTCGACGTGTACCTCGCGTCGTTGTCGCCGCGCACGATCGTCTACAAAGGCATGCTCACGGCGCCACAGCTCGAGCCGTTCTTTCCCGACATCTCCGACCAGCGCTTCGCGTCGTCGATCGCCCTCGTGCACTCACGGTTCTCGACGAACACGTTTCCAAGCTGGCCGCTCGCGCACCCGTACCGTTTCATCGCGCACAACGGCGAAATCAACACCATCAAGGGCAATCGCAACTGGATGCGCGCGCGTGAAGCACTGCTCGCGAGCGAGCTGATTCCCGGCGACCTCGAGCAGCTTTTTCCTGTCATCACCCCCGGCGGCAGTGACTCGATGAGTTTCGACGAAGTCCTCGAGTTGCTGCACCTCGGCGGGCGGTCGCTACCTCACGCCGTCCTCATGATGATTCCCGAGGCGTGGGAAAAGCACGGCGAGATGGATCCCGCCGTCCGCGCGTTTTACGAGTTCCACGCGAGCGTCATGGAGCCATGGGACGGCCCCGCGTGTGTCACTTTCACCGATGGCACGCTGATCGGCGCCGTGCTCGATCGAAATGGCTTGCGACCCTCGCGGTACTGGGTCACCGACGAAGGCCTTGTCGTGCTCGCGAGCGAGGTCGGCGTTCTCGATTTCGAGTCTGGATCTGTCGTGCGCAAGGGCCGTCTGCAGCCCGGTCGCATGTTCCTGGTCGACACCGCGGCGGGCCGCATCGTCGACGACGCCGAAATCAAGGCCCGGCTGGCCTCGGAGCGCCCGTACGACAACTGGCTGCACGCGGGCCTGCTCAAGCTGCCCGACCTGCCTGAACGCGAGCATGTCGTCTACACGCACGAATCAGTGTTACGACGCCAGCAAACCTTTGGCTACACGCAAGAAGAGCTACGCATGCTGCTGGTGCCGATGGCGACAAACGGCGCCGAGGTGATCGGCTCGATGGGCAACGATAGCCCGCTCGCCGCTTACTCGAGTCGGCCGCGGTTGTTGTTCGACTACTTCACGCAGCTTTTCGCGCAGGTGACGAACCCGCCGCTCGACGCTATTCGTGAAGAACTCGTGACGTCGCTGGCGGGCACGATCGGCCCAGAGCAGAACCTCTTGGAGCCTGGCCCGGCCTCGTGCCGGCAAATCGTCATTCCGTTTCCCGTCATCGACAACGACGAACTCGCGAAAATCCTGCACATCAACGATGACGGCGACTTGCCCGGCCTCTCGCCGTACGTCGTGCGCGGGCTCTACAACGTCGACGGTGGGGGAGCGGCGCTCGAAGCCAGGCTTGCCGAAATCTGCGCGGAAGTCTCAGACGCCATCAGCAACGGCGCGCGGGTCATTGTTTTGTCAGACCGCGATTCCGATCGTGAGCGCGCGCCGATTCCTTCGTTGTTGCTGACCTCGGCGGTTCACCATCATTTGATTCGCGAGAAGACCCGTACCAAAGTGGGCCTCGTCGTCGAGTCGGGCGACGTCCGCGAAGTGCATCACGTGGCGCTGCTCGTTGGCTACGGCGCGGCTGCGGTGAACCCGTACCTCGCGATGGAAACCGTCGAAGACCTGGTGCGTACGGGCGAAATCAGCGGCATCGACGCCGATACGGCCGTGCACAACGTGGTCAAGGCGCTCGGCAAAGGCGTGCTCAAGGTGATGTCGAAGATGGGCATTTCGACGGTCGCTTCCTACACTGGCGCGCAAGTGTTCGAGGCGCTCGGCCTGTCACCGGACGTCGTCGACAAGTACTTCACCGGGACGACGTCGCGCCTTGGCGGTGTGGGTCTCGACGTGCTTGCCGCGGAAGTCACATCGCGGCACAGCGTCGCGTACCCGATTGCCGACGTCCACCCCACCCACCGCAAGCTGAACATTGGCGCTGATTACCACTGGCGGCGCGAGTACGAGGGCGAACCGCACCTGTTCAATCCCGAGACCGTCTTTCGGTTGCAGCACTCAACGCGAACAGGCCAGTTCGAGGTATTTCGCGAGTACAGCAAGGCCGTGAACGAGCAGGCGAAAAACCTGATGACTCTGCGCGGCTTGTTCAAGCTGCGCACCGGCGTGCGGCCGCCCGTTCCTATCGAAGAAGTCGAGCCCGTCAGCGAGATTGTGAAGCGATTCTCGACCGGCGCGATGTCGTACGGCTCCATCAGCCAGGAGGCGCACGAAAATCTCGCGTACGCGATGAATCGGCTCGGCGCGAAGTCGAACACCGGCGAGGGCGGCGAAGACGCCGAGCGCCTTTACGACGAGCGGCGTTCGGCTATCAAGCAGGTGGCCAGCGGGCGTTTCGGCGTCACGAGCGAATATCTCACCGCTGCCGACGACCTGCAGATCAAGATGGCACAGGGCGCCAAGCCTGGCGAGGGCGGCCAGCTGCCCGGCCACAAGGTTTATCCGTGGATCGCCAAGACCCGGCATTCCACGCCAGGTGTGGGCCTCATTTCGCCGCCGCCGCATCACGACATTTACTCGATCGAAGACCTCAAGCAGCTCATTCACGACCTGAAGAACGCCAACCCTCGCGCGCGGGTGCACGTCAAGCTCGTCGCGGAAGTCGGCGTCGGCACGGTCGCGGCCGGTGTCGCCAAGGCGCACGCCGACGTCGTCCTCATTTCCGGGCACGACGGCGGCACCGGTGCGGCTCCGCTGACCTCCATCAAGCATGCCGGTTCACCGTGGGAGCTCGGCCTCGCTGAAACTCAGCAAACGCTCGTAGCGAACGGGTTGCGCGAGCGCATCGTCGTCCAGACCGACGGTCAGCTCAAGACCGGGCGTGACGTCGTGATCGCGGCGCTTCTCGGTGCCGAAGAGTTCGGTTTCGCCACGGCGCCTTTGGTCGTGTCTGGCTGCATCATGATGCGGGTCTGCCACCTGAACACCTGCCCGGTCGGCGTCGCGACCCAAGACCCGGTGCTTCGCAAGCGCTTCAACGGCAAGCCCGAATTCGTGGTCAACTTCTTCGAATTCATCGCGCAAGAGGTGCGCGAGTACCTTGCGGCGCTGGGCTTCCGCTCGATCGCCGACGCCGTCGGCCAGGTCGAACTCCTCGACACCTTAGACGCGATCGCGCATTGGAAGGCAAGCGGCCTCGACCTGTCGGCTGTCCTGTGCCCGCCGGAAAATCGCGAGGAGCCTCGCCGCCAAATCGTGAGTCAAGACCACGGGTTGGAGAAGGCTCTCGACAACACGCTCATCGCGCTCGCCGAAGGCGCACTCGACGACGGCATTCCGGTCAAGCTAGAAATGCCGATACGCAACGTCAACCGCACGGTCGGCACGATGCTCGGCCACGAGGTGACGAAGCGCTACCGTGGCGCGGGGTTGCCCGACGACACGATCGACATCACGTTCACCGGCTCCGCGGGGCAGTCGTTCGGCGCGTTCGTTCCGCGCGGCATCACATTGCGTCTCGTCGGTGACGCGAACGACTACGCCGGCAAGGGCCTTTCCGGCGGCCGCATCGTCATGCGCCCGTTCGACGACGCGCCGTTCGCGGCGCATGAAAACATCATTGCTGGCAACGTCTTGCTCTACGGTGCCACCGCCGGCGAGATGTTCGTCCGCGGTGTCGTCGGCGAGCGGTTCTGCGTGCGTAACTCCGGCGCCACCGCGGTTGTCGAGGGCGTGGGCGACCACGGGTGCGAATACATGACCGGCGGCGTAGTCGTCGTGTTGGGCGCGACCGGCCGCAACTTCGCGGCAGGCATGTCCGGCGGCGTCGCGTATGTCGTCGACCTCGAGCCGCACCGGCTCAACACCGGGATGGTCGACGCCGAAGCACTGGACGACGACGACCGCGAGTTGCTCGAGAGCCTGGTTCGAAAGCATGCCGCCGAGACAGGCTCGCAGCTGGCGGCTCTCATGCTCTCCGATTGGCCCTCGGCCGTCGCGAGGTTCTCCAAAGTTATGCCGCGCGATTACAAGCGCATCCTGGCAGTTCGCGCGGAAGCGGAGCAGTCCGGACGCGACGTCAACGAGCAGATCATGGCGGTGATCAATGACTGACCCCAAGGGTTTCTTGAAGTGGCAGCGGGAGCTGCCAGTCGACCGCCCGGTCGACGTCCGCATCACCGACTGGAAAGACGTGCACCGCCCGATCTCGCACGACGACCTCGAGACGCAAGCCGGCCGCTGCATGGACTGCGGAATCCCGTTCTGCCACAACGGGTGTCCGCTCGGAAATCTCATTCCGGAGTGGAACGACCTGGTGGGTCGCTCCGACTGGAAAGAGGCCAGCGAACGGCTGCACGCCACGAACAACTTTCCAGACTTCACCGGTCGACTCTGCCCGGCGCCGTGCGAAGCGGCCTGCGTGCTCAACATCAACCCCGAACAGACCAGCGGGGCGGTCACCATCAAGCGCATCGAGGAAGAAATCGCCGAGCGCGCCTTTCAAGAGAGCTGGCTGACGCCGCGGGTGCCCACTCGGTTGAGCGGCAAGACGGTCGCCGTGGTGGGTTCCGGTCCGTCGGGCCTGGCGGCAGCGCAACAACTCACCCGCGCTGGCCACACCGTTGCCGTTTATGAACGCGCCGACCGAATCGGCGGCCTGCTGCGGTACGGAATCCCCGAGTTCAAGATGGAAAAGTGGGTGCTCGACCGCAGGCTCGAGCAAATGAAGGCGGAGGGAACAAAGTTCCGCCCGGGTGTGAACGTCGGTGTCGATATCACGGCGCGCGAACTCAAGTCGCGCTACGACGCTGTTTTGCTTGCGGTAGGGGCCACCGTAGGGCGCGACTTGCCGGTGCCCGGCCGCGAACTGCGCGGCGTGCACCAGGCCATGGAGTACCTCCCCATCGCGAATCGAGTGCGGCAAGGCGATCTAGAGGCGCCGACAATCACCGCGAAGGGCAAGAACGTCGTGATTATCGGCGGTGGCGACACCGGCTCCGACTGCCTCGGCACGGCGCACCGCCAGGGCGCGGCGTCCGTCGTCCAACTCGAAATTCTTCCGCGACCGCCGCACGATCCTGACGCGAGCACACCGTGGCCGACCTGGCCGCTGATGTGGCGAGTGTCGTCGTCGCAAGAGGAGGGTGGCGACCGAAAGTTCGCCGTCAGCACGACGGAATTCTTGGCGGACGACGACGGCAACCTGCGCGGCCTGCGACTCGTAGAGGTGCGCCGCACGGCGAAGGGGTTCGAGCCGGTTCCTGGCACCGAGTTCGAGTTGAAAGCCGAACTCGTCTTGCTGGCACTGGGTTTCACCGGTCCCGAGAAGTTGCTCGCCGAACAGTTCGGGCTCGCGCTCGACCCGCGCGGAAACTTCGCGCGTGATGGCTCGTTCGCGACCAACGTGCCGGGCGTCTTCGTGGCGGGCGACGCGGGTCGCGGCCAGTCGTTGATCGTGTGGGCGATCGCCGAAGGACGATCGGCGGCGGCGGCCGTCGACCGGTTCTTGACCGGGCTGGATCGGCTGCCGGTACCGATCGCGCCGACGTCTCGGCCGCTCGTCGTCTGACCGCTCGGACCGCGGTTTCCATGTGTCGGGGCCGTTTCTCCTGGGGCTGTCCGGGAAGCAGCCCGGGATATGAGTACGGGAGTCGATATCGACATTCCGGTCCCTGGAGCCACGCTTGCCGGCGACCTTGTCGTGCCGCCGGACGCCGGGGGCGTCGTCTTGTTCGCGCACGGTTCGGGCAGCAGCCGGTTCAGCCCGCGTAACCAAATCGTCGCCGCTGGGTTGCAGTCCGCCGGATTCGCGACGCTGTTGATGGATCTCTTGACCGAGCCGGAAGGGGACGCCGACGCGCGCACCGGCGCGTATCGCTTCAACATCCCTTTGCTGTCGGCGCGGCTTTGCGAGGCGGTCGATTGGCTGGCGGCCAACCCGACGACGACAACCTTGCCGGTCGGCACGTTCGGCGCGAGCACGGGTGCGGCCGCGGCTTTGATCGCGGCGGCGCGTCGCCCGGCGCGGGTGCGTGCGGTGGTCTCTCGCGGCGGCCGGCCCGATCTCGCCGGCGCGCAGCTGTCCGCCGTTCAAGCACCTGTGCTTCTCATCGTGGGCGCCGCAGACGCGCAGGTGCTCGAGTTGAACAGTATGGCCGCCCGCGAACTCGCCGACCACGAACTCGCGATCGTGCCGGGCGCGACTCACCTGTTCGAAGAACCAGGTGCTTTGGATCGGGTCGTCGACCTCGCAACCGGTTGGTTTCGCACCTGGCTTCGCTGACAAAACCTCGTCAGCCAGTCGGCGGCTTGCGGCGCTTTGGCCGACCACACGGTTCTTTCCAAGACCACGTCGCAGAGCAATCAGCCGTCGCCTCTAAGCTGAACGCCATGCATCGCCGGGCCAAAATCGTCTGCACCATGGGGCCGGCGACATCGTCACCGGCCGCGATCACCCGTTTGGTCGAAGCGGGCATGGACGTCGCGCGATTCAACCTCAGCCACGGCACGCACGATGAGCACGCCGAAATCTACCGCTGGGTTCGCCAGGCGGGCGACGTCACGGGTCGCGCCGTCGGCGTCCTGGTTGACTTGCAGGGGCCCAAAATCAGGCTCGGCACGTTCGCCAAGGGACCCGTCGCGCTCGCTCCCGGCGACGAGTTCACCATCACGACCGAGGAGGTCGCGGGCAGCCGGGCGCTCGTGTCGACGACGTACAAGGGGTTGCCGGGCGACGTGTCTCCCGGCCTGCAAATTCTCATCGACGATGGTCGGGTTTGTCTCGAAGTGCAATCGGTCGACGGGCCGCGGGTGCGCACCAAGGTGATCGAGGGCGGCACGGTGTCCGACCACAAGGGCATCAACGTGCCCGGCGCGGCGCTGTCGGTGCCGGCGCTTTCCGACAAGGATGTCGACGACCTGCGCTGGGGTCTTCAGATCGGCGCCGACATGGTGGCCTTGTCGTTCGTGCGCTCGCCAGCCGATTTCGACGACGTCGCGAAGGTGATGGACGACGTGGGGCGGCGGGTGCCCGTCATCGCGAAAATTGAGAAACCGCAGGCTGTCGAGAAACTGGAAGCCATCATGGAGGCCTTCGACGGCTTCATGATCGCGCGAGGCGACCTGGGCGTTGAGATGCCGCTCGAACAGGTGCCGGTCGTGCAAAAGCGCGCGATCTCGCTGGCACGCCGCAACGCCAAGCCGGTCATCGTCGCCACCCAGATGCTCGACTCGATGGTGTCGGCGACCCGGCCGACGAGGGCCGAGGCGTCCGACTGCGCGAACGCGGTGCTCGACGGCGCCGACGCGTTGATGCTTTCGGGAGAGACGAGCGTCGGCGCGCATCCGGCGCTGACAGTGAAGACGATGGCGCGCATCATCAGCACGGTCGAGGGCGCCGCGCTCGACACGATCCCCGAAATCTCCGGCAAACCGCGCACGAAAGGCGGCGCGATCGGGCACGCGGCGGCCGAAGTGGGCGCCGATCTGGGTGCGAGCTACCTGGTGGCGTTCACCGAAACCGGCGACAGCGCGCGCCGGCTAGCGCGGTATCGCTCGCCGATTCCGTTGATGGCGTTCACGCCGGTCGCCGCCACCCGGTCGCAGCTCGCCCTGACGTGGGGGGTCGAGACGTTCTTGGTGTCGCCGGTGTCGCATACCGACCAAATGGTGCGCCAGGTCGATCGAGCGCTGCTCGACTTGGGGCGCTGCAATCGAGGAGAACTCGTCGTCATCGTCGCCGGCAGCCCGCCCGGTGTGCCGGGTTCGACGAACACCTTGCGCGTGCATCGCATCGGCGACACGCTCGAAACCGACGCCCCGGCCTACGCCGGGTGACGATCACGTAAACGTGGTCACCACCCCCGAGAACAGGGTTCCTGGCCTGTTGTCGGGGGTCTTAGCCTGTCCTCGGCTCGGCTGACGAAGCAAACGGTGACGAGACCACGCTGACGAACAGCGGCGGTACCCCGGGTCGGATTCGAACCGACACTGGATGGTGTTTGAGACCATTGCCTCTGCCGTTGGGCTACCGGGGCGCGGGGACTAGCCGCGACCGCCAATGTACCGGTTCCCGCTAGGCTGCCAGCGTGCGGGACGACGACCAGCAGCGACAAACCGAGCAGCGACAAACCGAGCAGCGACGAAACGAGCAGCGACAGACCGAGCAGCGACTCGACCACCCGAGTCCGGCCGATGTCGCCGCCGCGCATCGTGCGCGTCGGGAAAACCCCGTTGCGGCGAGTGCCGCGTCCGCGACAACAGCGTCGGCGAAACCGGCATCCGCGAAAACTGTGGCCGCCAACCCGGCGTCCGAGCAATCCGGTGCCGCGCGCAAACGGGTCGTCATCGCCGAAGACGAAGCCATCATTCGGCTCGATCTGAAAGAGACGCTTGGCGAACTCGGCTACGACGTCGTCGGCGAGGCAGGTGACGGCGAACGCGCGGTTGCCTTGGCCCAAGAGCGTCGTCCGGATCTCGTGATCCTCGACGTGAAGATGCCGGTGCTCGACGGCATCACGGCGGCGTCTCGCATCGCCGCGCAGCGCATCGCTCCTGTCGTGATCCTCACCGCCTTTTCGCAGCGCGACCTGGTCGAGCGAGCGCGCGACGCCGGGGCCATGGCTTATTTGGTGAAGCCGTTCACCTCGGCAGACTTGTTGCCGGCCATCGAGATGGCCTTGAGCCGGTATGCCGAACTGACGGCGCTCGAGAGCGAGGTCGCTGATCTCGCCGACCGGCTCGAAGCTCGCAAGGTCATCGAGCGGGCGAAGGGGATCTTGGCATCGGCTCATGCGATGAGCGAACCCGAGGCATTTCACTGGATCCAGCGCACGGCGATGGATCAGCGCGTCAGCATGCGAGCGGTCGCCGAGTCGGTGATCGAGGCGGCGCGCGGCTAACCCCCAGGCATGACAGTTCAACCTGACGTAACAGTGTGATTCGTGTTGAACTCGGGTGAGTCGCGGGTGCTCGCGGATCGCCTTTTGCGGCGTGCTGGCGCTGCTATGCTGCACGCGCCCATGGTCAACGCAGCCACTTTGGGGGCGCCCGTGCGAAGCCGATTGGCGACGCTAATGCTCTTCGTCGCTGGCCTGCTGATCTTTGCGGTCTTTTCCGGAGCTGACGCGATGGCCGCTGTTCCGGATCATATGCGGGTGCTGGCCGCTGCTGGGCCGCCGAACCGACCGCTGACCTTGACCGTTCAAGGCATTCAGTTCGGGGCCATTTTGGCTATGACCGCAGTCGGCCTGTCGCTTATCTTCGGTACGACCGGACTGATCAACTTCGCGCACGGTGAACTGGTCACCATCGGCGCGGTGGTCGCGTTTTTCTTGAATGCCGCTCCGCACGGCCCGCGGTTGCAGCTGCTGGTCGCCGGTGCGATCGCGCTCGTCGTGTCCGGGGCGTTCGGGTGGCTGCTCCACGGCGTGATGTGGAAACCGCTGACTAAGCGCAAGACCGGCTTGATCCAGTTATTCATCATCTCGATCGGGCTCTCGCTCTTATTGCGCAGTGTCGTTCAGGTGTTGTTCGGCACTGACCCGCAGTCCTACCGCAACTACCGCATACAAGCCGCGCATCGATACGGCCCGATCGCGATTACCGATCGCGATCTGGTCATCACCATCGGGTCGCTTCTCGTGCTGCTCGTGATCGCACTGATGCTGCAGCGCACGAAGATCGGTAAGGCCATGCGTGCGGTAGCCGACAACCGCGACCTTGCCGCGGCGTCCGGTATCGATGTCACGCGCGTCGTCCGGGTCGTGTGGATTACGGGGACGGCGCTGGCCGCGCTCGGAGGCATTTGCTACGGCCTTACCCAGTTGGTGTCGTTCGAAATGGGCTTTCTTCTGCTGCTGCTGATCTTCTCCGGCATCATCTTGGGGGGCCTTGGCACCGCCTATGGCGCGATGGTCGGCTGCCTGCTCATCGGGCTGGTCATGGAACTGTCGTCGCTGTGGTCTCCGGTCGAGTTGCAAAACGCGTGGGCGTTGTTGGTCATGGTGCTGGTGCTGCTCGTTCGCCCGCAAGGCATCCTCGGACGTAAAGAGAGGATCGGGTGAACGTCATGCCCGTCACGGACGCCGGAGCACGCGGATGATCGTCTGGCAGGCGGTCGAAGGGGCGTTGCGCGCGGCCTGCGGGCCGGTCGGCGCGATCTACGCATTAGCGGCAATCGGATTGAATGTCCACTTCGGCTACACCGGACTGCTCAACTTCGGTCACGTGGGATTCATGCTGGTCGGCGCGTACGCGGTTGCGGTAGCCGGCGCTACCTTTGGCATGTCGCTGTGGGTCGGCATCGTGTTCGCAATCTTGTGCGCGGCGGCGCTAGCACTGGTGCTCGGCATCCCGACGCTTCGCTTGCGAGCCGACTACTTGGCGATCGCCACCATCGCGGCCGCGGAGATCCTTCGCTACGTCTATCGATCGAACTTCGCCGAACCGGTTACTGGCGGCGTCTACGGCTTGCGGCAGTTCGCGAACGGCTTCTACGACGCCAATCCCATTCCGTCAGGCACGTACGGCTGGGGCTCGTTGACGTTCTCGGCCAGCGACCTGTGGGTGATGCTGGTGACGTGGGGGCTGGTCGGTGGGTGCTGCGCCTTGCTTTTCTTGCTGATCCACAGCCCGTGGGGTCGGGTGTTGCGAGCTATCCGCGAAGACGAGGATGCCGCGCGCAGCTTGGGCAAGAACGTGTTCAACTACAAGATGCAAAGCTTGGTCTTGGGCGGCGCCATCGGCGGTGTAGCGGGCGCGATGTTCGCCATTTACCAACAGGCCGTGACCCCAGACGCGTTCAAGCCCATCATCACCTTCGACCTCTACGCACTGCTCATCTTGGGCGGCGCCGCCCGGATTTTCGGGCCGGTGCTCGGGTCTCTGCTTTTCTGGTTCCTCTACAACTTCTGCAACAACCTGCTCAACAGCCTTGTCAACGACGGCACGATTCCGTCGTCGGTGCTCAGCGGCACTGACACCGGTGCCGTGACGCTTGGGCTGGTCGGGCTCGGACTCATCTTGCTGATGGCCTTTCGACCACAAGGAATCCTCGGTGATCGAAAGGAGATGATCCTCGATGCCCGTTAATCCTGATTCGCCCGACGCCGTAGCCGCCCGCGCCGAGGGCGTGGCCGCGGAATCTCACGTGCCGGTGAGCGACGTCGCCCGCGCGGCGCGGGCGCGCCTGGCCGGCGTCGCGTGCCATCCTGGTGTGGCGAAGCCAGACCCGATCTTGGTTGTCGACGACGTCCGGCGACACTACGGCGGGTTGTGCGCCGTGAACGTGGCTCATCTGGAGATCGAACGAGGCACGATTACAGCCCTGATCGGCCCGAACGGAGCCGGGAAGACGACCCTGTTCAATGTGCTGACCGGCTTCGACCGACCGAATCAGGGGCGTTGGTCATTCGACGGTGCGGCTTTGCAGGGCCTTCCCGCGTACAAGATTGCGCGGGTCGGCATGGTCCGCACGTTTCAACTCACAAAAGCGCTCAACCTGCTGAGTTGCCTCGAGAATCTCAAGCTGGCAGCCACTCAACAGCGTGGTGAAAGCTTCCTGCGAGCCCTGACCCGGCCGATGTGGCGCGCGCAGGAACGCGAGATCGAAGACCGTGCTCGCCAGATGCTCGCGCGCTTCGGCCTGGAGCGCATGAGTGACGAGTTCGCCGCCACGCTGTCCGGAGGTCAGCGCAAACTCCTCGAGATGGCCCGAGCATTGATGGTTCAACCGGCGTTGATCATGCTCGATGAGCCGATGGCCGGAGTCAACCCCGCGTTGACGCAATCGCTGCTGCGCCACGTCACCGACCTGCGCGACGACGGCGTCACCGTGGTGTTCGTGGAGCACGACATGGACGTCGTCATGGGTATCAGCGATTGGGTCGTCTGCATGGCCTCCGGCGAGGTTATCGCCGAAGGCACGCCTGCCACGATCGGTCGCAACGAGGACGTCATCGACGCCTACCTCGGTCGACAGCACGACGGGGTGAGTGCGTGACCGGCGGGGACGTCATCGCGGACGACGCCGTTCGTCCCGACAACCGAAGCGAGATCTTGTCGGCTTCGGGTTTGGTCGCGGGCTACCTTCCGGGCGTCGATATTTTGCGCGGGTGCTCGCTGCGAATCGCCGAGGGTGAACTGATCGGCGTCATCGGGCCGAATGGGGCAGGCAAATCCACATTTATCAAGGCGGTATTCGGGCTGGTGAAGGTGCGCTCGGGCACCGTCTTGCTGCGTTCGGAAGACATCACCAACCTCGCGACCCACGAACTCGTGGCGAAGGGCGTCGGCTACGTGCCGCAGATTCAAAACGTCTTTGCGCGCCTGACCGTCGCGGAAAACCTCGAGATGGGCCTCTACCTTCGGCACAGAGAACTCGCCGCGAGGCTTGCCGAGATTTACGAACTCTTTCCGCTGTTGAAGACGCGGCATCGGCAAAAGGCAGGCTCGATGTCAGGCGGAGAGCGTCAGCTGCTGGCGATGGGTCGAGCTTTGATGATGCGACCTTCTGTGCTGCTGCTCGACGAGCCGTCGGCCGGGCTATCTCCGATCGCGCAAGATGAGGTATTCGCTCGGGTAAAGCAGATCAACCAGACGGGTGTGTCGGTGCTGATCGTCGAGCAGAATGCCCGCCGTTGTCTGCAGATTTGCGACCGTGGGTACGTGCTCGACCAAGGCCGCGACGCCTATGAGGGCACCGGCGCGCAACTGCTCACGGATCCGAAAGTCGTCGAGCTTTATCTCGGGACGCTCGCGCGGGTGCGGTAAGCAGCCGAAACAGACAGCCGAACCAAACAGCCGAATTGGATAGTGCCCCGGCGTTACGCCGGGGCACTATCCATCGCCGTCCTGCCTAAATCCGCAGTCGCGGCTAACTTTGTTCCTTGCTCTCGACCGTCTTGACCGTCGTCAATTTCCCGCCATCAAATTTCCAGATTTCGATCGACGCGCTGGACGGCTCGCCATGCGAGTCGAAGTCGACCGGTCCGCTGGCGCCCTGATAGTTGATGTCTTTGCCCTCGTCGAGCAACTTCTTGCAGTCGGCGAAGCTCTTGCATTCTTGACCACCGGTCGTGACCGGGATCATCTGCTCTTTGATCTTCGCGGCGTCGTTACTCTTCGCGGCTTCGGCGGCGAGCGCAATCGTGGTCACGCAATCGAACACCTGCGGTGCGTATTGCTCGGTCTTCAGCGACGTGTCGAACTTCTTCAGGCCGTCGATGAAGGTCGGGTTGTCGGACGACGCCGGCGCCGTGCCCATCATGCCGTCGAGCACGTTCGCGTTGCTCGGGTCGACCTGTGCCGGCAACTCTTCGCTGCGCTCTCCGTCGGCACCGAAAATACCGATCTTGTCAGGACCAAGACCCGCCTCGATCAGGCCCTTGAGGATCTGCGCCGCCTCACCGAACGAGATCAGCACAACGGCGTCCGGCTTCTTCGCCTGGATCTCGCTGATCAGCGAACCGAAGTTGGTCGCGCTGGGGTCGTAGGTGGGCTGGTCTACCACGGTGCCCCCAGCCTTCTGAATCGCCTCAACGGTGGCCTTTTGCAAGCCTCGCCCGTAATCGTCAGCGCGAGCGGCGACCACGATGTTCTTGTGCCCGCTCTGCACGACGAGATTGCCGAGAATCGGCCCCTGCAGCGCGTCACTCGGAGCGGTGCGGAAGTAGTAGCCGTTGTCCTTGTAGTCGGTCAGTGTGGGTGCGGTGTTGGAACCGGAGCATTCGACGATGCCGGCGTTCACGACCTTGTCGATGATGGCCAGCGTCATGCCCGACGCGGCCGCGCCGATGATCGCATCGACTTTGTCGTTGATCAGGTTGCCGACGTTGACGGTTGCCTTGGCGGCGTCTCCCGTCTCGTCCTGACCAGCGGGATCGGCGATCTTCTCGCCGTTGACACCGCCCGCATCGTTGATCGTCTTGATCGCGTACTTGACGGCGGCGATCTGCGGCGCACCCAGGCCTGCCTTTGCCAGGTCTCCGGTCTCGGGGAGAATGTACCCGAGCTTCAGTGCGCCACTGCTCGAGCCGCCACCTCCTTTGCTGCCTCCAGAACTGCTGCATGCAGGCGCCAACACCATCAACGCGGAGACCGCGGCAACGACGCCGAGGGCTCTGTGTGCTCGTCGCATATTCACTCCAATTCCTACTCATCCGCCGTACCGAAGCTCAGGGCCTGCGCCCAGACTTCCGCGCCTGGCGGTGATCACCGCCGTCGGATGGCTAGAACGTAGTGGACGGCGCTAGTGGTAGGAAGCATGTTTCGGCAGATCGCGAGCGTGTCGTGACCTAACACGGCGTCGCGGGACGGTGTCGTGCTTGAAACCTTGCCGCGCTCGGCATGCGGCAGGCGCGCGGCGAGCCCGGGTGCCTTTGGCGCCGTCCAAGCCTTCCCCGGTCTTGGACGTTCTCTACTCGGTACCCGGGCTCGTCGGGAACACGGTAGCGACCTTGGCAGGTTCACGGCAAAGGCCGCGGGCGGATTCTTTCGTGTCGCCGTCCGGTCAGAACGCCGCCGCCGCCGGCAGTTGAGCCGAGCCGAGACCGTAATCATTCGGTGACTATTTTTCGGGGCGTCATGTAACTAGTCGCGGCACTGATCGTCATGCGCCAACTACGAAAAGTCATCGACGGATCGGTAGGCAAGCGCACAACAGTGACATAACACCCGACCGATTCGTCCCCAGTCGGGTGATCTGGCTCTCAAAGACGATCTGCCGGCCTGCCTCACGAATCCGCGCCTTTCGTGATCTGGGGGACTCCCCGAAATCGCGGATCCCCGCTACGCTCCAAGCGTTCCTTCGGGGGGCCATTCGGGCATCGACCCTTCGCCAGCTCGGGGCCACCGGCGTCGGTCGTGCGTGCGGTCAGACGCAGGTGAGGAGCGAGGGCTGTGACACGATCGGCCATCACGGTTCGACCGGCCGGGGAGCACGATCTTGGCGAGGTGCTGCGGCTTTTCGCCGAGGTGCGCCGTTGCGGCGGCCTTCCGGCGCGCGTCGCCGCACTCGCCCAAGACGACACCATCGCCGAGTACGTCCGCCGGCTCGCCACGCGACCCGACTGCCGTGTTTTGCTCGCGTCCATCGGCGGTCGGGCGGTCGGAATGGCCGTCGTCACGACGGCGCGGCTCGAGGCGTTGAGCGAAGCGCCGTGCGTGCAGATCGAATACACCGTCGTCGCCGAGGCGTACCGTCGCCGCGGCGTCGGCCGCGCGTTGCTTAGCGGCGCGCTCTCCTTCGCCGACGACATCGGCGCCGAGCACATCACCGCGAGCGTCGCCCCGATGCTGCGCGAGGCGAACCGGTTCTACGCTCAACTCGGATTCACCCCGCTCGTTGTTCGCCGGGCAGCTGCCGTCGCGTCGTTGCGCCGCAGGCTCGCCACCGTCGACCTCGCCACCCCACGCCGAGACTCGCTAGCGCGCCGGCGCCCGGTCGCCGGCCGTGCCGGTGTACGCGCGGCGCTTCGCCGCATCGCGGTCGCGCCAGGGGTTGCCGATCAGCCCCGCGACGCCTGAGCCAGTTGTCGCCGCGGGTGGTGTTGTCGGCGGCTGCGCCTAGGATTTCGGCGTGGCGCCTTCCCGAACCGTGAAAAAATCAGCGACGACCTCGACGACGGCACGAGCGACAGCTCAGACGACAGCAACGGGCATGGCCGACGGCGACACGTCTCGCCAGCTCCTGCTGATCGACGGCCATTCGATCGCCTACCGGGCGTTTTACGCCTTGCCGGTCGAGAACTTCGCCACCACGACGGGCCAACCGACCAACGCCGTCTACGGCTTCACCTCGATGCTGATCAACTTGTTGCGCGATGAGCGGCCGACGCACATCGCGGTCGCGTTCGACGTGTCGCGGCAGAGCTTTCGCACTGATCGATACGCCGACTACAAGGCCAACCGGCTCGAGACGCCAGGCGAGTTCAAGGGCCAGGTCAGCCTGATCCAAGAAGTTCTCGCGGCACTGGCTATTCCCGCCGTCATGGCCGAGGGCTACGAGGCCGACGACGTCATCGCCACGCTCGCCACCCAGGCCGAAGCGGCGGGTATCGACGTCCTCATTTGCACGGGCGATCGCGACGCCTTCCAGCTGGTCAACGATCACGTCACGGTGCTCTACCCGCGCAAAGGCGTCTCCGACATGGCGCGCATGACACCCGCCGCGGTCGAAGAGCGTTACGGCCTCACGCCGGAGCAATATCCCGACTACGCGGCCCTTCGTGGCGACCCGAGTGACAACCTGCCGAACATCCCGGGCGTGGGAGAGAAGACGGCGGCCAAGTGGGTGCGCGAGTTCGGTTCGCTGGGCGCGCTGGTCGACCGCGTCGACGAAGTGCCCGGCAAGGCGGGCAACCTGCTACGCGAGCATCTGTCGAGTGTGCTGCGCAATCGCCAACTCACCGAGCTAGTGCGCGACGTGCCGTTGTCGGTGGGCCCGCACGACCTGCACCTCGGGCAATGGAACCGCGAGGAAGTGCATCGGGTCTTCGACACGTTGCAGTTTCGGGTGTTGCGTGAGCGGCTCTACTCGACGTTGGCGACGCCCGAGCCCGAGGCAGAGTCGGGATTCGAGGTCGACGGCGGGCAGCTCGGCCCCGACGAGCTGCCCACTTGGCTCGCCGAGCACGCGACCGGCGTTCGTGTCGGCGTCTCGGTGGCCGGGTCGTGGGGCCGCGGCACCGGAGTGGTCACCGGCATCGCGCTGGCGGCGCCGCACGGTGCGGGCGCCTATCTCGATCCGACGCAGCTCACCGAGGTCGACGAGCGGGCACTGGCGACCTGGCTCGCTGATCCCGGTCAAGCCAAGGCGATGCACGATGCCAAGGGGCCGATGCTGGCACTAGCGGCGTACGGCTGGGAGCTACGCGGCCTCACCAGCGACACTGCACTCGCCGCCTATCTCGCGCTGCCGGGCCAGCGCTCCTTCGACCTCGCCGACTTGGCGTTGCGCTACCTGCACCGCGAGTTGCGTGCCGACGGGCCCGGTTCGTCGTCCGGGTCTGACCAGGCGCAACTCTCGCTCGACGGGCTCGACGAAGAAGGCGCCGTCCTGGCCGAGATCGTTCGAGCGCGCGCGGTGCTCGATCTCGCCGAGGCGTTCGACGACGACCTCGACGAACGTGGCGCCACCAAGCTGCTGCACGAGGTCGAGTTGCCGCTCATCGGCGTGCTCGCCGAGATGGAGCGCACCGGCATCGCGGTCGACCGCGGTGTGCTCGACGCGCAGTCGAGCGAATTCGGCGACTTCGTGCGGCAGGCTGAAGAGGCGGCTTTCAAAGTCGTCGGCCGCGAGTTCAACCTCGGTTCGCCGAAGCAACTTCAGCAGATTCTCTTCGACGAGTTGAAGCTGCCCAAAACCAAGCGCATCAAGACCGGCTACACCACCGACGCCGACGCGTTACAAGGCTTGCTCGCGCAGACCGGCCATCCGTTGCTGGAGTACCTGCTGCGGCACCGCGACGTGTCGCGGTTGAAGACCGTCGTCGACTCATTGATGCCGATGATCGACGACCACGGCCGGGTGCACACCACCTTCAACCAACTCGTCGCGGCCACCGGCCGGCTGTCGTCGCAAGACCCGAACTTGCAAAACATCCCGATCCGCACGGCCGAAGGCCGCCGTATCAGGCAAGCGTTCGTGGTGGGCGAGGGCTTCGAGTCGCTAATGACCGCCGATTACAGCCAAATCGAAATGCGCATCATGGCCGACCTGTCGGGCGACGAAGCGCTCATCGACGCGTTCAGCTCCGGCTTCGACTTTCACGCCACGACCGCGGCCAGCGTGTTCAGCGTGCCGCTCGAGCACGTCGACGGCGCCTTGCGCAGCCGGGTAAAAGCGATGAATTACGGCTTGGCGTATGGCCTTTCGGCATACGGGCTTTCGCAACAGCTCGGCATCAGCACCGAAGAAGCGCGCGGGCTGATGAACGAGTACTTTCAGCGGTTCGGCGGCGTACGCGACTATCTCGCCGAGGTGGTCGAACGCGCCCGGCGCGAGGGCTACACCGAGACGATCCTCGGGCGCCGCCGCTACTTGCCCGACCTCAACAGCGACAATCGGCAACGTCGCGAAATGGCCGAGCGCATGGCGCTCAACGCGCCGATCCAAGGCAGCGCGGCCGACATCATCAAGGTCGCCATGCTCAACGTCGAGCGCGCGCTGCGCGAGGCGGGCCTGAAATCTCGCATGCTCTTGCAGGTGCACGACGAACTCGTCCTAGAGGTCGCGCCGGGGGAGCGGACCGCGGTCGAAAGCCTCACGCGCCACGAAATGGCGGCCGCCTACCCGCTGAAGGCACCCCTCGAGGTGTCGGTCGGCGTCGGCCCCAACTGGGACTCCGCCGCCCACTAAGCCACCCGGCCCGTGGATCACGTTCGGGCGGGTAACCGGTCCCTTACGGCGTCCACGGATGCCCTGAGGGTCGGGTTTGCTCCGCAAGGGCTGCCCTCGGCTTGTCGCACACGAAGATGGCGGTGCCCGGAATGAGCTCGCCACGCAGTGGTGACCAGCCGCCCCAAATCCGGCTGTGGCCTGGCGGCCATTCGGGTTCGACCAGATCGGTCACCGTGAATCCGGCGGCGACGATAACTCGCACCCAGTCGCCGACGGTGCGGTGATGCTCGACATAGGTCGCCCGCCCGTCGCCGTCCGATTCGACGTACGGCGTGCGGTCGAAGTACGAGTGGACGGCGGTGAGCCCGCCCGGGCCGGGGTCGTCTCGAAATGCCCAGCGGATCGGATGGCTCACCGAAAACACGAACCGCCCGCCCGGTCGCAAGACCCGGCAGACCTCGCGCAGCACCGTCGCCGCGTCGGCCACGAACGGGAGCGCGCCGAAGGCACTGCACGCCGAGTCGAAGGTCGTGTCGGCGAACGGCAGCCGCGCGGCGTCAGCCTGAACGAGTGGCACGTCGATCCCGGACGACGCCGACAGCCGCCTCGCGTGCCGGAGCTGCGCGGCCGACAGGTCGAACGCGGTCACTCGCGCGCCAACGCTCGTCAACCAGCGCGCGCACTGCGCGGCGCCGCAACCGACTTCGAGGACCCGCCGCCCGGCCAACGTGTTCGTGGGGCCGAGGAGTTGAGCGTCGGCTTCGTCGACGCCTTCCGGGCACCACACGAAACCAACGTCGCGCAAGAACCGGCCGTGCTCGGCCTGGTACTCGTCGGCGGCGGCGTCCCACCACCCGCGGTTCGCGCGCACGGTCTCCGCGGCGTCTGCCGGCCTGCGCAGGCTGCTCGACTCGACGCCGTCATCATGCGAGGAGGGCTGACTTTCCGGCGTCATGGTCGCTCCTAACCGCACGCTCACGACGAGCCCCGGCGCATGATCACATAAGCGTTACCGAAGCGACACTAGCCCGGATTGACCCTTTCGGGGAGCCACACGTATTGTGATCTGTGCGTTTGGGCTTGCGCGTGCCTTGGCATGGGTAGGTTCGCGATCGCCTCAGTCGACGTCGGTTCCCTCTCCTCGGCTCTATGAACGGGCAGTGGCCGCCGGTAGCGGCTGATCCGACAGGCCCGTACGCTCTTAACCGACTGAGTATGTCCGTGACCGGAGCCGACCCCCACATGACGAGCAGCACCGACGTGCGCCCAGAAACCACCCCAAGCACCAACACCGCCACGAGCCCCCAGGTGGCCGTGAACGACGTCGGCTCGGCCGAGGACTTCCTCGCCGCGATCGACGAGACCATCAAATACTTTAACGACGGCGACATCGTCGAGGGCACGATCGTCAAGGTCGACCGCGACGAAGTGCTACTCGACATCGGCTACAAGACCGAGGGCGTCATCCCCTCGCGCGAGCTGTCGATCAAGCACGACGTCGACCCGCACGAGGTCGTCACTGTCGGCGACCACATCGAGGCCCTGGTTCTTCAGAAGGAAGACAAAGAGGGCCGGCTGATCCTGTCGAAGAAGCGGGCGCAGTACGAGCGCGCGTGGGGCACGATCGAGCAGATCAAGGAGAACGACGACATCGTCACGGGCACCGTGATCGAGGTCGTGAAGGGCGGCCTGATCCTCGACATCGGCCTGCGTGGCTTCTTGCCGGCGTCCCTCGTCGAGATGCGCCGGGTGCGCGACTTGCAGCCTTACGTCGGGCGCGAGCTCGAAGCCAAGATCATCGAACTCGACAAGAACCGCAACAACGTGGTGCTGTCGCGCCGGGCGTGGCTCGAGCAGACCCAGTCCGAGGTGCGCCAGACCTTCCTCACCACGTTGAAGAAGGGCCAGATCCGCAACGGCGTGGTCAGCTCGATCGTCAACTTCGGCGCGTTCGTCGACCTCGGCGGGGTCGACGGTCTCGTGCACGTCTCCGAGCTGTCGTGGAAGCACATCGACCACCCGAGCGAAGTGGTCGAGGTCGGCATGCCGGTCACCGTCGAAGTCTTGGACGTCGACATGGATCGCGAGCGCGTCTCGCTGTCGCTGAAGTCGACCCAGGAAGACCCGTGGCAGGCGTTCGCGCGCACCCACCAGATCGGCCAAGTCGTGCCCGGCCGGGTCACCAAGCTGGTGCCGTTCGGCGCGTTCGTGCGAGTCGATGAAGGCATCGAAGGTCTCGTGCACATTTCGGAGCTGGCCGAGCGCCACGTCGAAATCCCCGAGCAGGTCGTGCAGGTCGGCGACGAAATCTTCGTCAAGGTCATCGACATCGACCTCGAGCGGCGCCGCATCAGCCTGTCGCTCAAGCAGGCCAACGAGGGTGCCAGTGGCGACGGGTCGGTCGAGCACTTCGACCCCACCCTGTACGGCATGCCGGCGCGCTACGACGAGCAAGGCAACTACATCTACCCCGACGGCTTCGACCCCGAGACCAACGATTGGCTGCCGGGGCATGAGGCCGAGCAGGCCGAGTGGGAGCGCCAGTACGCCGAGGCGCGGGCTCGATTCGAGGCGCACCAGGCGCAGATCGCCGAGGCACAAAAGGCTGACGCCGCGGCGGGTGCCGCCGAAGGCGCGAGTTCTTCGTCGTCCGGCATGGGCGAACCGCAGGGGAGCTTGGCCTCCGACGAGCAACTTGAGGAGCTTCGTCGCAAGCTCACCAGCGGCGAGAGCTAACACGTCAGTTTTCAGTTTCGTGACACGTGGGCCCCGCCGTGGCGGGGCCCACGTTTTTTCGCCCGCGAGCGACTACTGTGCGGGCCATGTCAGCACCGCGGCACGTGGCCGCCGTCCTCGCCGCCATCGGGGTATTGCTGGCCGGGTGCTCGTCGCATTCGAAGGACAACATCCCGACGCCGACGTTGCAGTCGCCCGCGCCCGAGACGTCGATCGCTTCGACGTCGCCCGCTCCGGCGTCGTCCAGCGCGATGCCCGAGGCGGTCCTGCCGCGCGGGTGCGCGCAACTGCTGCCGCTCGCGACTGTGCAGCAGGCGCTCGGCGTGGCGCTGCAGGGCGAGACGAACTATCTGCGGGCGGCTCCGGTGCCGCAGTCGGGCCGCACCGGTCGCGTCACGTGCGATTACGGCGTACCGACGTCGAGTGCAGGCCAGTCAGCCAGTCCGACGGCGGGCACGCGCGGTCTCGTCGAAGCGTCGTACATCACCTACGTCGACGCGAAAACCGCCGAAAGCCGGGTGCATTTGACCGTGCAGACTGACGGTCAGTCGTCGAGCATTTCGAACGTCACAGTCGGCGGCAAGCCCGGATTCGTGCTGCTCGGCAAGGAGTGGAACGAACTGGTGCTGGCTGACGGCGCTCGCACGATCGTCGTCGAAGCCGCGCCGTCGGTCTTGCCGGCGGCCAAGGCGCCTGCCGCCCTCGCCGCGATGGCTTCGGTGATGTTGCAGTTCGACGTCGAGCACTACTCCGGCGCCGTCTCGCCCGCCGCTTCTCCTAGTTAGGACGACGATGACGCCGGCCCTCACCGTCGGCCTGACCGGCGGCATCGCGGCAGGCAAATCGGCTGTCCTCGACCGCTTTCACGAACTCGGCGCGGTCGTCATCGATTCCGACGAGGTCGCGCGTTCCGTCGTGTCCGTCACCACAGACGGGCTGGCCGACGTCATCGCGGCATTCGGCGCCGACGTGCTGCTGCCCGACGGCTCTCTCGACCGCTCTCGGCTCGCGTCCATCGTTTTCGCGGACGACGAAAAGCGCGCGCTGCTCGAGTCGATCGTGCACCCGCGCGTGCGGGCGGAGGTGCGGCGGCGTGTGGCGGCAGCGCCGTCCGATGCCATTGTCGTGAACGCCGTGCCGCTGCTGGTCGAAACCGGGTTGGTCGACGATTTCGACCGCGTGATCGTGGTGGAGGCGCCCGTCGAGACCCGGCTGGCGCGGCTGGCGGCGTCGCGTGGCATGAGCCGTGACGAGGGGTTGAGTCGCATCAGGGCGCAGGCGTCGGATGAGCAGCGGCGGGCCATCGCGTCGTGGGTGATCGAGAACGACGGCACACTCGAGAAGCTGCGCGAACGGGTCGACGAGGTGTGGGCCGACCTAGTTGCGGAAGTCGCTACGAAGCCGGGTGTCGAGCCGCCTACCGGGCGTGGCTGAGGTTTGACGCGCTCTATCGCGTTCAACGTGAACCATGCCCGGCGTCTTGTCAGTGACGGCACGTACCGTGGTACCCGTGAGACCTGTCACTGATCTTGAACGCCGAGTGGCCCCGTTCGAAGTCGTCAGCGAGTTCAAGCCGTCGGGCGATCAGCCCCAGGCGATCGACGAGCTCGAAAGGCGTATCAGGCGCGGCGAGCAGCACGCCGTCCTGCTCGGCGCTACCGGTACCGGAAAGTCGGCGACCACCGCATGGCTGATCGAGCGACTGCAGCGCCCGACGTTGGTTATGGAGCCGAACAAGACGCTCGCCGCGCAAATCGCCAACGAGCTGCGCGAGATGCTGCCCAACAACGCCGTCGAGTACTTCGTCAGCTATTACGACTACTACCAGCCCGAGGCCTACATCCCGCAGACCGATACGTACATCGAGAAAGACTCCTCGATCAACGACGAAGTCGAGCGCTTGCGGCACTCGGCCACGAACAGCTTGCTGACCAGGCGCGACGTCGTCGTGGTGGCGAGCGTCTCGTGCATTTACGGTCTCGGCACACCGCAGGAGTACGTCGACCGCATGGTGCGGCTACGGGTTGGTGACGAGATCGAGCGCGACAAGTTGCTGCGCAAGCTGGTCGACATCCAATACACCCGCAACGACATGGCGTTTACCCGCGGCACGTTTCGAGTGCGCGGCGACACGATCGAAATCATCCCGCAGTACGAAGAACTCGCCGTCCGCATCGAGATGTTCGGCGACGAGATCGAGCGGCTGTCGACCTTGCACCCGTTGACTGGCGAGATCATCACCGAAGACCAGGAGCTGTACGTTTTTCCGGCGTCCCACTATGTGGCGGGGCCCGAGCGCATGGAGCGCGCGTTGCGTGGCATCGAGACCGAGCTGGGGGAGCGGCTGGCCGAGCTCGAGAAGCAGGGCAAATTGCTGGAGGCGCAGCGGCTTCGCATGCGCACCACCTACGATCTCGAGATGCTGCGCCAGGTCGGATCGTGCTCCGGCGTCGAGAACTACAGCCGCCACATCGACGGTCGCGGTCCTGGTACGCCGCCGAACACGCTGCTCGACTATTTCCCCGAGGATTTTCTGCTCGTCATCGACGAGTCGCACGTCACCGTGCCGCAGATCGGCGGGATGTACGAGGGCGACATGTCGCGCAAACGTACGTTGGTCGAGCACGGGTTCCGGTTGCCGAGCGCCATGGACAACCGCCCCCTACGTTGGGAAGAATTCACCGACCGCATCGGGCAAACCGTGTACTTGTCAGCCACGCCCGGTTCCTACGAGCTCGGCCGGGTGAAGGGCGACGTCGTCGAGCAGGTGATTCGACCGACCGGCCTGGTCGACCCCGAAATCGTGGTGAAGAAAACGAAAGGCCAGATCGATGACCTCGTGCACGAAATTCGTTTGCGTGCCGAGCGCGACGAGCGGGTGCTGGTTACCACTCTCACGAAGAAGATGGCCGAAGACCTCACCGACTACCTGCTAGAGCTAGGAATTCGGGTGCGTTACTTGCACAGCGAGGTCGACACGTTGCGCCGCGTCGAGTTGTTGCGTGAGCTGCGCATCGGCGAGTACGACGTTTTGGTCGGCATCAACCTGCTTCGTGAAGGGCTCGACCTTCCGGAGGTCTCACTCGTTTCGATTCTGGACGCCGACAAAGAAGGCTTCCTGCGTTCCGACAAGTCGCTGATCCAGACCATCGGGCGTGCGGCGCGCAACGTGTCGGGCCAGGTGCACATGTACGCCGACACCATTACCGACTCGATGCAGCATGCGATCGATGAGACGAACCGTCGCCGGGCCAAGCAAATCGCGTACAACGAGGAGCATGGCATCGACCCGCAGCCACTCCGCAAGAAAATCGCCGACATTCTCGACACCATCGTGCGCGAAGACGCCGACACCCAAGCCCTCATCGGGGGAGCGGGGCGGCAGGTCAGCCGCGGCAAGTCTCCGGTGCCCGGGTTGTCGTCGCGGCCGGGGGCAGCCCGGGTCGGGGCCCATGCTCGCGAACTCGCTGGCATGCCACGCGAAGAGTTGGCGTCGCTGATCGAGCAACTTACCGAGCAGATGCACACCGCGGCCGCCGAACTGCAGTTCGAGCTCGCGGCGCGCTTGCGCGACGAAGTCGCGGAGCTTAAGAAAGAGCTGCGCGGCATGCAAGCTGCCGGCATTCGCTCATGACTGCCTCGCCTTGTCCGGTTACCTCAGCGACACGGCGCTCGGTACTCCTCGCCCTCGCCGCGGCCAAGCCGGACGCGTACGTCGACGAACCGTGGCAGGGCACAGTCGTGTGCAAGGTCGTCGGCAAGATGTTCGTAATCTTCGGCAGTGACGATTCGCCCTCGATGTCGGTGAGTTGCGGTCCTGACGCTGTCGAGTGGCGTGCTCGCTATCCGTCGTCCGTCGCGGTGGCGCCTTATGTCGGCCGATACGGGTGGAACTCGGTGCTGCTCGACGGCCACGTTCCGCTCGAGGAGTTGCGCGAACTCATCGACGCTTCGTACGAGCGTGTTGTGGCAAAGTTGCCGAAATCGAAGCGACCGTCATCGTCGCGGTGACGTGACGCCCCAGCTCAAAAGACCATCGGACAGTAAGCCGCGGTTGGCCAGCCAAATGCCGCGGCGGTCGCGGCCAGCGCGCCCGGCCGTAGCTCGGTCACTAGCCCGGCGCGAGCCAATACGTTGAGCGAAATAGCGCCGAGGTAAGCAGAGCCGAGCGCGGCGACGGGGAGTCGAATCTCAGCAGCGTCGGGGGTTCGGGTGCACGTCGCGCCGGTCTGGTCCGCTGAAAGTCGCCACCGCCCGGCATTCCAGGGGCAGCGGTCGTCAACTATCTCAAAGACGACGTCGATCGGGAGCGCATACGCCCTCGTCGCGAGCGCTCGATCAACGTCGACGAGGCGAATCCACAGGTTGTCATGTCGACAAGCACGGCAACGACGGGCGTCGGCGAGTTGCCACAGGATGGGATCGTCAACGGCGACATGGCCATGCCACGTCGTCGTAAGGTCGATGTCGAGCAAATAGCGCCAGATCGCAAGGTGCACCGGCAGGCTTCGCGCTACGACTTCAACGATGTCGAGCGCACCGTTTGGCAAACCGTCAGCACCGAACTCCGAGCGACGCCGGTAGAGCGCGTAGCCTCGCGGCTCGCCGTTGTCGAACGCCACGACCGCCAGCCGCTTCGACCAAGGACCGCGGCGATGCTCCGGATCGGCCAAGCGGAACGACCACCATCGCTCGTCGCGCGCGAAATCCCCGACGCGGTTTTCAATAGCTTTTTCGTGGACGGCGGCAAGCTCCTCCCGAACGTCGTCCGGGGAGGCGAGACGAATATCGGCGCTCGCGATCGGCGCGTCGCGGCGAAACGCGCCTTCACCGCGCCGAATTTCGACAGCGTACGAATGGCTCGCGATGCCGTAGCCGAAGCGGCCGTAGATGCCCGCCTCGGACGCCCACAATGCGGCGAGCGGCTCGCGCCCGTCGTGGAATTCTTCGAGCTGGCGTTGCATGATTTTCGTCAGAATGCCGCGTCTGCGATGCGTCGGTGACACTCCGACGAACGTGACGCCGGCGACGGGCGTCGGGCCGCCCGGCACAGTCATCGGCAACGAAAAGGCGCCCGCCGACGCGACCAGTTCGTTGCCGTCGAACGCGGCCAGGCTGCGCTCTCGCTCGAATACCAGCTGCTCGCGGGCCATGTCGTCGGGATGGGCGTCGGATCCGAACGCGCGCTCTCCCGTGGTCATATACGTTTCGAATTCGTCGGCCTCGATCGGGCGCAAAGTCAGCGGCATAACACTGTCGTACCGCGTCACGGGTGTAGCACACCAGTGATTTCGCCGATCGGACGATGCCCTCCCGCGAGGGGCGTTCGGCTGAACGCGCCGAGATGGATGGCCGCGTTCCGCGGAACGCCGTTATCCACAACCCGGCTTTGTGTACCTGGCGCAAGATCGGTATGCTCGCGCCCGTGGATTTCAGGGGATCTTGGTTTCGGGCTGCCAGTGCGTTGGTTTTCGCGGCCGTGGTGCTGTCCGCGGGTTGTGACGCGCACAGCAAGCCGATCGTGGCGTCACCGTTGCCGTCGACGCCGGTCGAGTCGAGCGGGGCGGCACCGAGTCCGGCCGCTTCCCGCGTTGACCCGCCATCGCCTGCGGCATCGATTGTGCCGTCGCTGTCCGACGGAGTGTCGCCGTCCGTAGGGGCGTCGACCTTCCCCGCTGTCCCGAGCGAGTTGGCGTCAAAGTACCCCGACGAGATGGCGAAGATTCCGGACGCGGTTCAAACGGTTCGTAACTTTTTCGACGGTGTCAACCACGAAATCGACACCGGTGACGAAGCCGCGGCGATTGCCACCTTCACTCCGAAGTGCCAACTCTGCGGCGAGGAGGTATACAGCATTAAGCAGTTGCGTGACGGCGGCTACACGCTTCGAGGTGGTCACCTACATCTGATCAGCGTAGATTCGGCGGCGCCTTCGTATAGCCAGGTGGTCACCGTCTACGTCACGAGTAATGAAGACGCTTTGCAGCAGATTGACGGGCAAGGCAACGTAGTCCGAACCATCGACCCAGCCGTGCCTACCAAGTTCGTGTTCGACCTGGAACTAGACGTTGATCCTCCAAAGATTTGGATGGTCACTCGCGTGGGTGACGCATCGTGAAAGATGTGCTGCGCCGCTCCTTGGCGACTGCATTCATTCTCATATCAATTCTCGTGCTAGTGGTGTTATCGACCTCGATTACCGCGTTCGCCATTGCGGCGTCCGCCGCTTCGCGTCAGTCACCAAAAGCGAGTGCGAACGATGGTGGCGGCACAGTCTTTTACCACCCGACGCCGACCGATGACGGGTATGTCTATGGTTTTGATGCTGTGAGTAAGACTGTGGTGGCGATTCCGGCGTCGGCTGCCGGCACGACAACTCCCGGTATTTCGTACCGGTATACGTTGGGTCCGGCGTGTCCGGCAGCGGCGCCTTTTGATGCGACCCTTTGCGCGGGCGCGTCGTCGTATTGCGCGAGCGTCGGTAAGGCGGGCTTTCACGAGTACGTTTGGCGTACGGACGAACTCAGCGATTTCAAGCAGTGGCTCATTGTCGGTGATGTTTGCTCCGGTGGGCTTGGTGATCCTGTTTCCGAGCAGCAGGTAGTCGACGAGGTCAGCGAGTATGAGCGTGTTCATGTGCCGATCCCGAAGCCGAATGTGCAGCCCGGCACATACACGCTGGTGAATTTGCCGGTGCTGGTGAGTGTGACCGATCCCGGTGAACAGGTGATGAGCGTTCAACAGCCGGTGCCAGGCCAGTTAGTGGCCACGCCGACGTTCACCTGGACGTTCGACGACGGCACGATCCTCAACGGAGTCGGCCGGCCGTATGCCGATGGCGTTGATCCGCGTTACGACAGGTCGGGCTACTACCTTTCGCACACCTATCGCGAGCCGCGAGCGCACGCGTCGGTCACGTTGGTCGTGACGTGGCACGCGACGTTCGCCGCCGCCGGGCAGACATTCGACCTTCCCGATCTGCGCATGCCCGGCATCACGACCACCTTCGAGGTCGACGAAGCCCACGCCGTGCTCGTCGGCGGCTAACGACGCCCGGCACGCGTTCAGTCGAAGGCCATTTCAGACCTTGAACTCGATCCTCAACTTACGCGAGCCCGAAGCCCGCCTGGACGACGTCCATCTGATCGTCGGGCACCAGCATGCCCACACGGAAAAACTGACATCCGGTGATCGTGCAGTCCCGCAATCCGATCGCACCGACCACGTAGTCGCGCCCATACGCGGGCCACAAAATCGCCTCGGCGTCGCCCGACCACTCGCAATCGGTCATCGTCGTCTCGCCGATCAAGAAGATGACCGCCGGCCCGTGAATCTCGCAGTTTTCGAACGTGACGCCGTCGATGACGTCGTCCAGCACGACGAGATCGCACAACCGCACGACCTGGTCGCGGTAGATCGGCTTCTCGCCGACGCCCGGCTCGCTCACGTAGCCAACGGTAAGCAGCGCGAGAGGCAGATCGCCAATCGCGGACGGCGGTCAGCGTGCCAGGTTGAGCTGCCAGGTGACGCCGTAGCGATCTTGAACCCAGCAAAACTGCTCGCTGAAGCCGTAATCGCCGAGCGGCATGAGCATCGCGCCGTCCGCGCTTAAAACTTTCGACAGGCGCTCGATCTCGTCGCGCGATGAGCACTCGAGCCACAGCGACATCGCGGGGGTGAAGGTGAACGCGTGGGGCGCGGCGCTGTCGATCGCCATCATTCGGTGCCCGCCGACCTCGAACGTTGCGACCCGCACGGTGCCTTCGGGGTCTGATTCGCCGGGGCCATAGCGATCGATCGCGACGATCCGCGAGTTCTCGAAGATCGTGCAATACCAGTTGACTGCTTCCTCGGCCTTGCCGTGCTGCTCGCCGCAAAACATCAAGAACGGGACTAGATCGCGCATCGCTCCATGATGTCGTGTTAGCGGCGGGTCGGCCACACCTTGTCGTGATCTCGCTGTCGTGATCTCGGCTACCAGCCTCGGGCCCGCCACTCGGCGAGATGCGGCCGTTCGGCACCGAGGGTGGTGTCGCGGCCGTGTCCGGGGTAGACCCACGTCGAGTCGGGCAACATACTGAAGATTTTCTTGTCCAGGTCATTCATCAGCGAATTGAAGTCATCGGCATTGCCGCGAGTATTGCCCGGACCGCCAGGAAAAAGCGAGTCGCCGGTAAACAGATGCGGTGCCGACGGATCGGCGTCGTACAGCAACGCGATGCTGCCCGGCGTGTGCCCGCGAAGGTGAATTACTTTCAACCGGACGGCGCCGACGTCAATCTCGTCGCCGTCCGACACAAAATCGGTGACCGGGATCGGCAGCCCGGGGGCGTCGTTCGGATGAGCGATGACGGCGGGACCGGTAATGCCGACGACGGCTTCCAGCGCTTGCCAGTGGTCGGGGTGCCGATGCGTCGTCACCACAGCTGTCAGCAAGCCGTCGTCGCGCAGCTCGAGCAACCGTTCCGGCTCGGCGGCCGCGTCGATCAGCAGCGTGTCGCCGGTGCGCGCGCAGCGTAGGAAGTACGCGTTGTTGTCCATCGGCCCGACGGCGACTTTGGTGATGTGGACGCCGCGAAGCTCGCGCACGTCAGGCGGCCCACCGACTTTCACGTCACCCGTGTACGCGCTCATGACTCGATTCTGACCCATCTCCTGGCCGCCGCGGTTACCGAGTCGTCGGCCTACCATGCTGGGGGAGTCGGCAACGCGCCGCCGCGCGCTCGCAACGACGAACCCGAGTCGCGGCCGAGTAGCCACGTCGTCAGCGCATGTGCCGGGCCGCTGATCTCCACGTCTGATCCGCCGTTCGCGGGCACGACCGCGTCGACGTCCGTCGGCTTCAACAAGCATGGCGTAAGCCCTCGCGACTCGATTGGCGGCAGCGTTGACCGCAGCATGCGCAGCGCGAATTCCGGCGTCCACTGATCGGCCGTGAACCCGAATCCGAGGTCGAGATGGTGGATCGCGACCTCGCGCAATCGCGCTTCGAGCACCTCGCGGGTCGGCCGGCCAGGCCCGCCGGCCGCCCAATCCTGCACGAAATCCCAACGCGCCGGCGTGACCGACGCGACGGCGGCCGCGAAGCGATCGTGTGCCACTTCCAGGTCGGCGACCTGTTCCTTGATCGGACGGCGTGCCCCGGCCTCGATGTCGGCGTCGCGCGTCTCGTAGTTCGGGTACATCGTGCGTCCGACACCTTCGATTGCCCCGAGCAGCAGATTGCGCATGCCGTCGGCGTTGCGAGCCAGGTGGGTGAGCACGTGTCCACGCGACCACCGCGGTAGCAAGGACGGCGCCAACACGTCGTCGTCATTCATCGAACAGGCTGTGTCGAGCACGCGGGTGGTGGCTTCGTTGATCTCGGTCGCCAGCTGGGCAGGATCAAAGTTCTCGGGCATGACGTGAAGGTATCGCGCGGCTCCCGGTTGCGCCGTCCTAAATCGTCGCGGCGTTGTGTCAGACCCGCCACATACCATGGACGACGCCCGGAGTCTCCGGGGCTGGTGATCATATGAAAGGCATGGGGTAGTCCGGTTATGGCCGATCGCCTCATCGTGCGCGGCGCGCGCGAGCACAACCTGAAAGACATCTCGCTCGACCTGCCGCGCAACGCTTTGATCGTCTTCACCGGGCTGTCTGGGTCAGGCAAATCGAGCCTGGCGTTCGACACGATCTTCGCTGAAGGTCAGCGACGCTACGTCGAATCGCTGTCGGCGTACGCCCGGCAATTCCTCGGCCAGATGGACAAACCCGACGTCGACTTCATCGAGGGTCTCTCGCCGGCGGTGTCGATCGACCAAAAGTCGACCTCGCGAAACCCGAGGTCGACGGTCGGCACGATCACCGAGGTCTACGACTACCTGCGCTTGCTCTACGCCCGCATCGGCCACCCGCACTGTCCGGTGTGCGGCCGGGCGATCTCTCGGCAGACGCCGCAGCAGATCGTCGACCGCATCCTCGAGATGCGGGAGGGCACTCGTTTCCAGGTGCTCGCGCCGCTCGTGCGCGGTCGCAAGGGTGAATACGCCGATCTGTTCGCCGACCTACAGACCAAGGGTTTCGCGAGGGTGCGGGTCGACGGCGTCGTGTATCCGCTCACCGATCCGCCGAAGCTGAAGAAGCAAGAAAAGCACACGATCGAGGCGGTCGTCGACCGGCTCGCCGTCAAGGCGTCGGCGCAACGGCGGCTCACCGACTCGGTCGAGACCGCTTTGAAGCTCGCGAACGGCCTGCTCACGCTGGAGTTCGTCGACCTTCCCGAAGACGATCCCCATCGCGAGCGCGTTTTCTCCGAGCATCTGGCCTGCACCTACGACGATCTGTCGTTCGAGGAGCTGGAGCCGCGATCGTTCTCGTTCAACTCGCCGTTCGGCGCGTGCACCGAATGCACCGGCCTTGGCACCAAGCTCGAAGTCGACCCCGATCTGATCGTTCCCGATCCCACCTTGTCGATCGCCGAAGGAGCGATCGCGCCGTGGGCCAGTGGTCACACGTCCGACTACTTCGTGCGGCTTCTCGACGCGCTCGCCGACACGATGGGGTTCTCGACGTCCGTGTCGTGGGAGAAACTGCCAGCGAAGGTGCGCAAGTGCGTGCTGTACGGCCACGACGAACAAGTGCACGTTCGCTACAAAAACCGTTACGGGCGCGAACGTTCGTACTACACAACGTACGAAGGCGTTATCCCGTTCATCGAGCGCCGACACGGCGAAGTCGAAAGCGACTGGAGCCGCGAGAAGTTCGAAGGCTACATGCGCGAAGTGCCGTGCCCCGTGTGCGACGGCAAGCGTCTCAAGCCGGTTTCCCTCGCGGTCACCATCGGCGACAAATCCATCGCGGACGTCGCCGCGCTGGCCATCGGTGATTGCGCATCGTTTCTTCGCGGATTGGAATTGAACGCGCGCGAGCGCCAGATCGCCGAGCGGGTGCTCAAAGAAGTCAACGCCCGCTTGGGATTCTTGCTCGACGTCGGGCTGCACTATTTGACCCTCGATCGCGCCGCCGGAACCCTGGCTGGTGGTGAAGCGCAACGAATTCGGCTGGCGACGCAGATCGGCTCAGGTCTGGTCGGTGTGTTGTATGTGCTCGACGAGCCGAGCATCGGCCTGCACCAGCGTGACAATCATCGGCTCATCGATACCTTGGTGCGGCTTCGCGACCTCGGCAACACGCTGATCGTCGTCGAGCACGACGAAGACACCATCCGCACCGCCGACTGGGTCGTCGACATCGGCCCGGGTGCGGGCGAGCACGGCGGTCAAGTAGTGGTGTCGGGTCCGGTAGAAGAACTGCTAGCCAGCAAGGATTCGTTGACCGGCCAATACCTGTCCGGGCGAAGGTCGATCGAGGTGCCGATGGTACGGCGTCCGGCCGACCCCAAGAGGCAGCTCGTCGTGAAGGGTGCACGCGAACACAACCTGCGCGGTATCGACGTCAGCTTTCCGCTCGGCTGTTTTATCGCAGTGACAGGCGTCTCCGGCTCGGGCAAGTCGACGCTGGTCAACGACATCTTGTATGCAGCATTGGCGCGCGAGTTGTACGACGCGAAGACGGTGCCCGGGCGGCACGTGCGCATCAACGGACTCGACCAGGTCGACAAGGCGATCCACGTCGACCAAAGCCCGATCGGTCGCACGCCCCGGTCCAACCCGGCCACTTACACCGGCGTGTTCGACAACATACGCAAGCTGTTCGCCGAAACCACCGAAGCGAAAATTCGCGGCTATCTGCAGGGGCGCTTTTCGTTCAACGTCAAGGGCGGCCGGTGTGAAGCCTGCGCCGGCGACGGCACCATCAAAATCGAGATGAACTTCCTGCCCGACGTCTACGTGCCGTGCGAGGTTTGCCACGGCGCGCGTTACAACCGCGAAACCCTCGACGTCCACTACAAAGGCAAGAACATCTCCGAAGTGCTCGAGATGCCAATCGAAGAAGCGGCCGAGTTTTTCGCCGCGATACCGGCGATCGCGCGGCACCTGACGACGCTGGTCGACGTCGGGCTCGGTTACGTGCGGCTCGGCCAGCCGGCGCCCACCCTGTCGGGTGGTGAGGCGCAACGCGTGAAGTTGGCGTCAGAACTGCAAAAACGCTCGACCGGGCGCACCGTCTACGTGCTCGACGAGCCGACCACCGGGTTGCACTTCGAAGACGTTCGCAAACTGCTCGGCGTCTTGCAATCGCTCGTCGACAAGGGCAACACGGTCGTCGTCATCGAGCACAATCTCGACGTCGTGAAGACCGCCGACTGGATCATCGACATGGGCCCGGAAGGCGGCTCTGGTGGCGGATTGGTCGTCGCTGAAGGTACACCGGAGGATCTCGCCGAGATCGGCGAAAGCCACACCGGCGCGTTCTTGCGACACGTACTCGACGGAACGTCCATCGCGACGCCTCGACGCGGAGCGGCTTCGACAAAGAAGCGCGCGCGCCGCGTCGCTGCCCGCTGACGCCGCCCGCGCGGGAGCCGCACGCCACCCTGTCGCCCTGGGGGGTGATCAACCGATTCGCCCGATCAAAGACGCGCCGCGCGCTGCGTCGCGCGACTACTTCGGGAGCGACGTGTGCTTGAACTCGTTGAGTTCCGGCCAGCCCGTCATGGTGTCGAGAATCCGTTCGATCGCGGCGATCGAGGCGCTGCCGTCGGCGTCCGGTCTGTTCATGAGACGCACGAACGCGGCTTGACGATCGACGACGAACGTCGGCACGCCCCACACCTGATGTGACTCCGCGAACTGCTCGTGCTCATCGCGGACCGTCGTCAGCGGCTCCCCGGAGTCGATCCGCGCGAACACTTTTTCGGAAGGTACGCCATTCTCGTCGAGCACGCGCGCGACGACATCGCGGTCTTGGAGGTGCAGGGCCTGGTCGTGACGCGCGGCGAACAACGCGTGATGCACCGCGCGGAACCGGTCGGGATATTCGTCGCGGACCACGACTCCCGCTTGTAGCGCGACGATGCCGCTGTCTTGCTCAGGCTTCTCCCACACACTCGGCTGGCCCTCGGCCACGTGCGCCTGACCTAGTGAGAAGGGCAAGAAGCGCACGTTCCAATCGGCGCCAGCGGCGAGAGCGGCAAGCACGTGCTCGTGCATATTGCGGGCGAAGGGGCAGCGGTAATCCCAGGTGATTGCGAAAGAGCGGCTCATACTGGCGGCAACAGTGTCATAGCGCGAGGTGTTCCCGGCCCGGCTACGGGCGCGTACGTGTCGTAAGTCACGTGATCCCTGTGGGGCCCTGGACAATCTGCGCGGGCCGAGGACAGGCTAAGACCCCCGAGAAGAGGCTAGGACGCCTGTCCTCGGGCATGTTGATCACGTAAACGTGATCAACTCCCAGCGGGAGTTGGGGGCGATCGCGGATACGCTGGCAACCGTGGCGGATCCGGCGACTTACCGACCTGCTCCGGGGTCTATCCCGGAGTCGCCCGGCGTGTATCGGTTTCGCGACGAGAACGGCCGAGTGATCTATGTCGGCAAGGCGAAAAACCTGCGATCACGGCTGAATTCGTACTTCGCCGACTACGCCGCCTTGCATCCGCGCACCCAGACGATGGTCACCACGGCATGCCGGGTCGACTGGGTCGTCGTGTCGACCGAGGTCGAGGCGCTCCAACTCGAATACAACTGGATCAAAGAGTTCGATCCGCGGTTCAACGTCAAGTACCGCGACGACAAGAGCTACCCCTACCTGGCGGTCACCCTCAATGAGGAAGTGCCGCGGCTCATGGTCTATCGCGGCCCGAAACGCAAGGGCGTCAAGTACTTCGGTCCGTACTCTCACGCCTGGGCGATTCGCGAGACCCTCGACCTGCTGCTACGGGTGTTTCCGGCCCGCACCTGTTCGGCAGGTGTTTACCGCCGGGCCGAACGCACCGGCCGCCCGTGTCTGCTCGGCTACATCGGCAAATGCAGCGCCCCCTGCGTCGGATGGGTCACCAAAGAAGAACATCGCACGATCGTCGAAGACTTCTGCGACTTCATGGCCGGCCACACCGGCGAATACCTGAAGCGGCTCGAGCGCGAGATGCGCGAGGCCGCCGCTGAGCAGGAGTATGAGCGCGCCGCCCGTTTGCGCGACGACGCGGCAGCCCTGCGAAGGGCGATCGAGAAGCAGGTCGTCGTCCTTTCTGAAGACACTGACGCCGACGTGATCGCGTTTGCCGACGATCCGCTGGAGGCCGCCGTCCAGGTGTTCTTCGTTCGCGGTGGTCGCGTGCGAGGGCAACGCGGCTGGGTGGTCGAGAAAGTTGAAAACCTCACCACCGCCGACCTCGTCGAACATTTCTTGATTCAGCTCTACGGCGAGGCGACCTCCGAACTCGGCGTGGTCAGCGAAGTGCCACACGAGGTGCTGGTTCCGGAGTTGCCGAACGATCCCGCCGCGATGAGCGACTGGTTATGCGGACGACGCGGGGGTCGCGTCGACCTGCGCGTTCCGCAACGTGGCGACAAGCGCGCACTCATGGAGACCGTCGCGCGCAACGCCGTCCAGGCTCTGTCGTTGCACAAAGTGAAGCGGGCTGGCGATCTGACGGCTCGCGGCCGCGCGCTGCAAGAGATCCAAGACGCCCTCGAACTGCAACAGGCGCCGCTGCGCATCGAGTGCTACGACATCTCGAACCTGCAGGGCACCGACATCGTCGCCTCGATGGTGGTGTTCGAAGACGGGTTGCCGCGCAAGAGCGAATACCGCCGGTTCGCTATCAACACCGTCGGGGTGCCCGTTGCGGACGGCGATCGAGCGACGGCCAACGACGTCGCGGCCATCCACGAGGTGATCAGCCGGCGGTTTCGCCGTTATCTCGACGAGCGATCCCAGAGCGAATTGCAAATGGATGAGCCGGACGACGAAGGGCGCGAGGTCTCGCGCCACATCGACCCGACCACCGGCAAGCCACGCAAATTCTCGTACGCGCCGAACCTCGTCGTCGTGGACGGCGGGCCGCCGCAAGTCGCCGCCGCGCGGCGGGCGCTCGCCGAACTCGATCTCGACGACATTGCCTTGGTCGGTCTCGCCAAGCGACTGGAAGAAGTCTGGAAGCCAGACGATCCTGAGCCGGTGATCATGCCGCGCTCCAGCGAAGGGCTCTATCTGCTGCAGCGAGTCCGCGACGAAGCGCACCGATTCGCGATCAGCTACCACCGCGCGAAGCGCTCCAAGTCGATGACTCGCAGCCGCCTTGAAGGAATTCCGGGCTTAGGAGCCACGCGACGCACCGCTTTGCTGAAACACTTCGGTTCCGTGAAACGGTTGCGCGCGGCGACGCTTGACGAGGTCGCCTCGGTGCCCGGCGTCGGACGACGGACCGCCGAGGCGGTCCTCGTCGCGCTTCATCCGGACAAGGCGCCGCACCCCGACAACGCGCCGCACCCCGACAACGCGCCGCACTCCGACAACGCGCCGCACCCCGACAACACCGAGCGGCGCGCCGGCACGGCCAACGGCGAAGGGACGTGATCGCGCGGTGACTCCGTCCGACACTGGGCCTGCGACCAAGACACCGAAAGGCTCGCCGGTGCCGCGTCGGCGGCCCGGACGCCCGGCGGCCCCCGCCCCGCTGCAACTCGTCGTCCTCACCGGTCTCTCGGGCGCGGGTCGCAGCACCGCGGCGAAGTGTCTCGAAGACCTCGGCTGGTTCGTCGTCGACAACTTGCCGCCAGGGTTGCTCGACACGATGGTCGAACTCGGCCAGCGCAGCGGCGGTGCCATCGGCAAGATCGCGGCCGTTGTTGACGTCCGGAGCCGGGGCTTTACCTCCGACCTGCACGGCTCGCTGGCGGCACTCGAGCGGCACGGGGTGCAACGACGCGTGCTGTTCTTGGAGGCGTCCGACGAAGAACTCGTGCGGCGGTTCGAAAACGTGCGCCGGCCTCACCCGCTGCAAGGCGACGGCCGGTTGGTCGACGGCATCTCCCGCGAACGAGACCTTCTGCGCGACCTGCGCGGCGAAGCCGATTTGGTGCTCGACACGACGCGCCTCAACGTGCACGAGCTGCGGGCGAAAATAGTCTCCGCGTTCTCGGATGTCGACGAACCAGCATTGCACGCGACCGTCGTTTCATTTGGCTACAAGTACGGTTTGCCGGTCGACGCTGATGTCGTCGTCGACTGCCGGTTTTTGCCTAATCCGCACTGGGTGCCTGAGCTGCGTTTACTTTCGGGCCTCGACAACGAGGTGCGGAATTACGTCATGGAGCAACCAGGTGCCAACGAGTTCCTCGACCGCTACACCGACGTGCTACGTCTGCTCGTCGACGGATATCACCGCGAAGGCAAGCGATATCTGACTCTCGCCGTCGGATGCACGGGCGGCAAACATCGCAGCGTCGCGATCGCCGAAGAACTCGCCCGCCGGTTGCGTTCGTTCGATTCGGCGGACGCTGGCAAAAGAGACGTTATCGACGTGCAAATAACGCACCGTGATTTGGGCCGCGAATGACTCCGGGGGAGCGGCAGGTGAGCGCTCGTCTGAGCACGATCGAGCGCGGGCTGAAGGTCGTGGCGCTTGGAGGCGGCCACGGCTTGGCGGCGTCGCTTTCCGCGTTGCGGCGCATTACCGACGAACTTACGGCCATCGTGACTGTTTCCGACAACGGCGGCTCAAGCGGCCGGCTGCGCAAAGAATTCGGCGTGCTCCCGCCGGGCGATTTGCGCATGGCGCTCGCGGCGTTGTGCGGTGACGACACGTGGGGCCGCACCTGGGCCGAGGTCGTGCAGCATCGTTTCAAAAGCGCGGGTGACCTGCACGATCACGCCCTCGGCAATTTGCTGATCGTTGCCATCAACGAGCTGCTCGGTGACGAAATTGCGGCCCTCGATTTGGTCGGGAGGCTGCTGCGGGCGCACGGCCGCGTGTTGCCGATGTCGATGGTCCCGCTCGACATCGAAGCGGAGGTCGCCGGTTTGTTCCCCGCCGACCCTCAGTCGGTTCGCACAATTCGGGGCCAGGTCGAGGTCGCGACCGCTCCCGGCCGCATCGTGAGTGTCGCGCTCGTGCCCGACCGGCCTCCGGCGTGCCCCGAGGCGGTCGCCGCCGTGTCGGATGCCGACTGGGTCGTGCTCGGTCCCGGCTCGTGGTTCACCAGTGTCATTCCGCACCTGCTGGTTCCCGAACTCGCCCGCGCTTTGGTGTCGACGTCCGCGCGCAAACTTGTGTTGATCAACCTCGCGCCGCAACCGGGCGAGACGCCGAACTTCTCGCCGGAAACCCATCTCGACGTGCTGGCGGCGCATGCGCCCGACCTAAAAATCGACGTCGTTCTCGCCGATTCTGGCGTCGCCGGTCCGGACGCCGCGGGTACCGAGGGCGCGGATAACTTGCGTAGAGTGGCGGCCGACCTCGGGGCGCGTCTCGTGCTCGCACCTGTCGCGATGGCTGATGGCAGTCCGCGGCACGACCCCGACTTGCTCGCGTCGGCTTGTCGGGGCATCTTCACCGAAGATGCGGGTGAGCAGGGCATCTTCACCGAAGATGCGGGTGAGCAGGGCATCTTCACCGAAGATGCGGGT
>JBDZVM010000004.1:111719-176077 GCA_040255675.1 Actinomycetales bacterium
GCGGGCAGAAGGTTCGGCGAGGGGGGCGGCACGACGTATGGCCAGCTATGAGCGCGCGGCGCGAAGGGACGTTAGCCGATGGCGATGACATCCGCGGTGAAAGATGAGCTGTCACGGCTGTCGGTCACCAAGACTTGCTGCCGCAAGGCGGAGACCTCCGCGCTGCTGCGTTTCGCGGGAGGGCTGCATCTGGTGGGCGGGCGCATCGTGATCGAAGCGGAGCTCGACACGGGCGCATCTGCCCGGCGGTTACGCAAGGACGTCGCGGAGCTGTACGGACACAGCTCGGACGTCGCGGTCGTCGCGGCCGGAGGGCTGCGTAAGGGCACTCGCTACGTTGTCCGGGTTTCCAAGGACGGCGACCTGCTGGCCAAGCAAACCGGTCTGCTCGACGGCCGCGGCCGTCCAGTGCGGGGCCTGCCGCCGCAGGTGGTTTCGGGGGGCGTGTGCGACGCGGAGGCCGCGTGGCGAGGCGCATTTTTGGCGCACGGCTCACTGACCGAGCCGGGCCGGTCGTCAGCTCTCGAGGTGACGTGTCCAGGCCCGGAGGCGGCCCTGGCGCTCGTCGGCGCGGCGCGTCGGCTCGGGGTACAGGCCAAAGCTCGCGAGGTGCGAGGCGTCGACCGGGTCGTTATTCGTGACGGCGATGCGATCGGCGCGCTGTTGACCCGCCTGGGCGCGCACGACAGTGTGCTGGCGTGGGAGGAGCGCCGGGTGCGCCGCGAGGTGCGCGCCGCCGCGAATCGGCTGGCCAATTTCGACGACGCCAACCTGCGTCGTTCCGCGCGGGCCGCTGTGGCGGCGGGCGCGCGAGTCAAGCGGGCGCTGGAAATTCTCGGCGATGAGGCGCCGGAGCATCTCGTCGCGGCAGGGCATCTGCGTATGCAACATTCGCAAGCGTCGCTGGAAGAACTGGGCGCGCTTGCCGACCCGCCCATGACGAAAGACGCTGTGGCGGGCCGCATCCGCCGCCTGTTGGCGATGGCCGACAAGAAGGCGCTTGAATTGGGTGTTCCGAGCACCGAAGCCGGCCTGACGCCGGACATGCTCGGCTAGGCGTTGGCACACTCGGTCGTCGTGTAGCACGCGGTGGGCGGGAGCGTGGGTCGGCCGCGCCGCGCGCCGGAACCCGCGCGCAATGAGGCCGAAGTCGGGCCATTGGACCCTGATCGGCCGGGACGAATCCCGATGGCGGAGTCGCGGGGTCGATCCGTTAGGGTTGGCAGTGCCGACTCGCCCCCGGCGTCCGCGTGAATGTCGCCGCGGCACCTTCAACGGTGCCCCGCCTTTCACGCCCTACGGGTGTGCGCGGCGGCAGCGATCAGTGTTGATCGCTTCGGTCGATCATTACGAACGGCGATTGTCGGTTCCCTACAGGGGCGAGGAGATTCACTCGTGGCTATTCGTGTTGGCGTCAACGGTTTCGGACGCATTGGGCGCAACTTCTATCGTGCTGTCGCCGCGTCGCAGGGCAGCAACCTTGAGATCGTCGCTGTCAACGACCTCACCGACACCAAGACCCTGGCCCACTTGCTGAAGTACGACACCACCCTGGGCACCTTCCCGGGCGATGTCCGCTCCGCGGAGGGCTCGATCACGGTCGACGGCAAAGAGATCAAGGTCCTCTCCGAGCGCGACCCGGCGGCGCTTCCGTGGGGCGAGCTGGGCGTCGACATCGTCATCGAGTCGACCGGCCGCTTTACCAACGCCGACGACGCGCGCAAGCACATCACCGCTGGCGCGAAGAAAGTCATCATCTCCGCGCCCGCGAAGGGCGAAGACGCGACATTCGTGCTCGGCGTGAACGACGGCGACTACGACCCCGCCAAGCACAACGTCGTCAGCAACGCGTCGTGCACGACGAACTGCGTGGCGCCGCTGGCGAAGGTGCTGCACGACGCGTTCGGTATCGCCAAGGGCTTCATGACCACGATTCACGCGTACACGAACGACCAGGTCACCCTCGACTTTCCGCACAAGGATCTCCGGCGTGCCCGGGCCGCCGCGGTGAACATCATCCCGACGACGACCGGCGCCGCCAAGGCCGTCGCGCTCGTGCTGCCCGACCTCAAGGGCAGGCTCGACGGCTACTCGCTGCGCGTGCCGGTGCCGGTCGGCTCGATCACCGACCTGGTCGTCGAACTCGATCGCGAGGTCACCAAAGACGAAGTCAACGCGGCGTACAAGGCTGCCGCCGAAGGCCAGCTCAAGGGCTACCTCGCCTACAGCGAAGACCCGATCGTGTCGTCCGACATCGTCGGCTCGCCCGCGTCCTGCATCTTCGACTCGCCGCTCACGATGGCGAACGGCAACCAGGTCAAGGTCTTCGGCTGGTACGACAACGAGTGGGGTTACTCCAACCGCCTCGCCGACCTCACCGCGCTCGTCGCCGCTCGGCTCGGCTAGGGGCGCCGCATGCGCACAGTCGACGACCTCGAGGTCGCCGGCCGTACCGTCCTGGTCCGGTCCGACCTCAACGTGCCGCTCAAAGACGGCGTCATCACCGATGACAAGCGGATCCAGGCGAGCTTGCCGACTATTCGCGACATCGCAGGCCGGGGCGCGCGCGTCGTCGTCATGGCCCACCTTGGTCGCCCTAAGGGCGTGACGCCGGAGCTCTCCCTTCGCCCGGTGGCCGAGCGGCTGCGACAGCTGCTCGGCCAGCCCGTCGCCTTCCCCGAGACGGCGGAGGGTGGCGTCGCTGGCCCCGCCGCGCAGGCGGCGGTGGCGAGCGCCGGGGCGGGCGCCGTCGTCCTGCTCGAGAACATTCGCTTCGAGACAGCGGAAACGAGCAAGGACGACGCCGAGCGGGCGGCATTCGCGCAAGCCCTCGCCGCGCTGGCCGGCGAGGGCGCCGCGTACGTGGGCGACGGTTTCGGCGCTGTGCACCGCAAGCACGCGAGCGTCTACGACCTGCCGAAGCTGCTGCCGCACGCGGCCGGCGGTCTCGTGCTCGCCGAAGTGAAGGTGCTCGAGCGGCTGACCGAAGACCTCGACCGCCCGTACGTCGTGGTGCTCGGCGGGGCGAAGGTCTCCGACAAGCTCGGCGTTATCTCCAACTTGCTCGACAAGGTCGACCGACTGATCATCGGCGGCGGCATGGCCTACACCTTTTTGAAGGCGCAAGGGCTTGAAGTCGGCAACTCGCTGCTCGAGGCCGACCAGCTCGACACGGTGCGGGGTTTTCTCGCCGAAGCGGAAAAACGCGGCGTCGAGCTGGTGCTTCCGGTCGACGTGGTCGCGGCCACCCACTTCGCCGCCGACGCGGAACACGCCGTCGTCCCGGCTGACGCTATCCCCGCCGATCGCGAGGGTCTCGACATCGGTCCTGCCACCCGCGAAATTTTCGCCAGCAAGCTGGCCGACGCTCGCACAGCGTTCTGGAACGGTCCCATGGGCGTGTTCGAGTTCGATGCCTTCGCGGGCGGTACGAAGGCGCTGGCGCAGGCGCTTACCAGGGTGAATGGCCTTACCGTGGTCGGCGGCGGCGACTCCGCCGCGGCGGTTCGCAAGCTCGGCTTCGCGGAGAGCGACTTCGGCCATGTGTCGACCGGAGGCGGGGCAAGCCTCGAATACCTCGAAGGCAAGACGCTTCCGGGCCTGCAAGTTCTGGAGGACTGAAACGTGAGCCCGAAAAAGACTGGCCGAAAGCCGTTGATGGCCGGCAACTGGAAGATGAATCTCAACCATCTCGAGGCGATCGCGCTCGTGCAGAAGCTGGCGTTCTCGCTCACTGACGCCGACTACGACGCGGTCGACGTCGCGGTCATCCCGCCGTTCACCGACCTGCGCAGCGTGCAGACGCTGGTCGACGGCGACCGCCTGCGCATCACGTACGGCGCTCAAGACGTCTCGGCGCACGCCTCCGGCGCCTACACCGGCGAGATCTCAGCCGCCATGCTGGCCAAGCTGGGTTGCACGTTCGTCGTGGTGGGCCACTCGGAACGCCGGCAATACCACCACGAGGACGACGCGCTGGTAAACGCGAAGGTCAAAGCCGTGCTTGGCGCGGGCATAACGCCGATCCTTTGCATCGGGGAGCAACTGCACATCCGGCAAGCCAGCGACCACGTGCCGCACTGCCTGTCCCAACTCGACGGCGGCCTCGCCGGCCTCTCGGCCGACCAGGTGGCGAAGTCCGTCGTCGCGTACGAGCCGGTGTGGGCGATCGGCACCGGCGAAGTCGCCACGCCGCAAGACGCCCAGGAGGTCTGCGCGGCAGTGCGTGCGCGGGTCGCCGAACTGTACGACGCCGGCGTGGCCGAAGCGGTGCGGGTGCTCTACGGAGGGTCCGTCAAGGGAAATAACGCGGCCGGCATCATGGCGGAGGCCGACATCGACGGCGCGCTCGTGGGGGGTGCGAGCCTCGACGCCGATGACTTTGTGAACATTGTCCGATTTGAGAGTACAAATTAGCGTCACTTCGGAGACATCTCGCACAACGAGATCCACTTCGTAACTCTTGAGTCACGATCTGCGTTAGATTTCCGTCTGACGCTCGATCGCGGGGAAGTGCGGACATACAGTCACCGCGATCGGCGCGCGGGCCTGTGACGGGGTCAGGCCCGGTGTACGGGAGAGTCGTAACTACTTGCGGACCACCCACAAGGCGGTCGGAAGAAGGAGAGACATGCTCGGCAGACGTAGAGGGCTTCAAGCTGCAGCAGCACTTGCTGTGATTGCGCTTGCCGCATCCGGTTGTGGTGGCAGCAACGGAGGCGGAGGTAGCAGCGGAGGCAGTAGCAGCCCGGGCCAAAACACGAACGATAAAGGGTCTCCGCAGACCGGTGGCACGCTCCACATGCTCGGCACCGGCGATGTCGACTACATGGACCCGAACATCTCGTACTACTCGATCGGCTACCTGGCCCTTCGGATCTGGAGCCGGCAGCTCGTCACGTACCCGGCGGTCCCGGGTCAGACCACGCAGGTCGTGCCCGACATCGCGACGGAAATCCCCACCGTGAAAAACGGCGGCGTCAGCAAAGACGGCCTCACCTACAAGTTCACGATCAAGAAGGGCGTGAAGTGGGACACCAATCCCGCACGCCAGGTGACAGCCCAAGACGTCATCCGCGGGGTCAAGCGCACCTGCAACCCGGCTCAACCATTCGGTGGTCTGCCTGACTACCAGACCCTGATCGCGGGCTTCGACCAGTTCTGCCAGGGCTTCGCCAAGGTCGACCCCAAAGACGCCAAGGCGATCGCCGACTACCAAACCAGCCACGACGTCGAGGGCCTGAGCGTCGAGCCGTCGAACAACTTGACCGTTGTGTTCAAGCTGACGCAGCCGGCCTCGTACTTCACCTCCATGGTGTCGATGCCGGCGTTCTCCCCGGCCCCGGAAGAGTACAACCAGTACATTCCCGCGAGCGCCGATCTCGCCCAGCACACGATCTCCGACGGTCCGTACAAGATCAGTAGCTACAACCCAGCGCACGAGATCAAATTCGATCGCAACCCGGCGTGGGATTCCAAGACCGACGATGTGCGCAAGGCGTACGTCGACGCGATCGACATCAGCCAAACCGGAAACCAAGACACCATTCAGCAGCAATTGAAGGCGAATGCTCCGAACGCCGACATGGAGTTCGACAGCTTCCCGCCCGTCTCCGCTGTTCCTGGCCTGATCTCGAGCAAGGACCCGAACTTCGTCCTTGGCCCGCAGGCGGCGTCCAACCCCTACATCGTGTTCAACACGGTTTCGCCGAACAACAACGGCGCGATGGGCAAGGTCGCGGTCAGGCAGGCGATCTCGGAGGCGATCAATCGCGCCAACCTGATCCAAGACGCGAACGGGCCGCAGGTCTCGCCGCCGCTGACTCACGTGCTGCCTGCTGGTATCTCGGGCACGAAGAGCAACACGAGCCCCGACCTGTACCCGTATGACGCCGCGAAGGCAAAGAAAGACCTGGCCTCGGCTGGCTATTCGAACGGGATCGAGCTCAAGGTCTTGTACCGGCCGAAGTCTTCGCTGTCGAGCAAGATCTTTACAACCTTGCAGCAAGACCTTTCGCAAGCCGGCATCAAGGTCACCGGTGTGCCGTCGCCCAACGCCGACTTCTACACCAAGTACCTCGAGGTTCCCGACGTCGCGAAGAAGGGCACCTGGGACGCCGCGATCGCGGGATGGGGCGCCGACTGGTACGGCGACGCCGCGTTGTCGTTCTTTGGCCCGTTGTTCTCCGGCGAGCCGTCGTTCCCGCCGAACGGCAGCAACTTCGGCTTCTACAACAGCTCGAAGGTCAACGACCTGATCAAGAAGGCGAGTGCGGAACAAGATGCGTCGAAGTCGGCGGACCTTTGGGCCCAGGCCGACAAGCAGGTGATGGAGGACGCCGCGTTCTACCCGATCACGGCGCCGAACCAGCCGGTGTATCACGCGAGCCACGTGCATCACACCGTGTTCATTCCAGCGATCCAAAACTTCGACCCGACAAACGTCTGGCTATCGAAGTAGTGACATGACCGCCCGTGGTGAGCCGGAATTGGTTCCGGCTCACCACGGCGGGCAGTTCGCTGCCGTGTCGACGCAACCCGTGGCAACGGCGGCCACCCTGGGGTAGAACCGAATTGGCTGGCCAGCTACAACTGGCGGCCACTACCGCCGACGGAGCACGCATGCGCCTACTGGAGGTCGAAGACCTCAGCGTTTCCTTCCATACGCCTGACGGCGTTGTGAAGGCGGTGCAAAACCTCTCGTTCTCGCTCGACGCTGGCAAGACGCTCGGGATCGTCGGCGAATCCGGGTCAGGGAAGAGCGTCTCGACGCAGACCGTGATGGGCCTGACCCGCGGCGCGAAAATCAGTGGGCGCGCGCTCTTCGAAGGTGTCGACCTGTTGTCTATGGACCAGGGCGACGCCCGCGCTCTGCGCGGCCCGCAGATCGCGATGATTTTTCAAGATCCGCTATCGAGTCTGCACCCGTATTACCGGGTCGGCTGGCAGATCGTCGAAATGATCCGGGCGCACGACAAGACGATGTCGAAGGCAGCGGCACGTGCCCGGGCGATCGACCTGCTGCGTCTGGTTGGGATTCCCCAACCCGATCGTCGCGTCGACGACTTTCCTCACCAGTTCTCGGGCGGCATGCGACAGCGGGCAATGATCGCGATGGCGATGGCCTTGAACCCGAAGCTTCTGATCGCTGACGAGCCCACCACGGCACTCGACGTGACGGTGCAGGCTCAGGTGCTCGAGGTAATGAAGCGGCTTCAGGCGGAGTTCGGCACCGCGATCATCATGATCACCCATGATCTTGGCGTCATCGCTGACCTTGCCGACGACATCGTGGTGATGTACGCGGGCCGCGCCGTCGAGAAGGCGAATCGCGACGATCTTTTTTACGCCTACCATCACCCATATACCGAGGGCCTATTGCAGTCGCTGCCCGGCTATGGCGACCAGCGCGATCGCTTGCACCCGATCGACGGGCAGCCGCCGAGCTTGATCACGCTGCCGAGCGGTTGCGCTTTCCATCCCCGCTGTCCGTACGTGATGGATATTTGCCGTCGCGAGGTGCCGTCGCTGTACGACGTTCCAGGGCCTTCTCCGCACGTGTCGGCGTGCTTCGTGTCGAGAGACCCAGCGGAGCGGCAGGCGGCGCGCGCCGCGGTCGAGGCAAGGCTCGCCGGCGAGCCCGTCCCGAGCGGTGGAGGTGCACGGTGAGCACGCACGAGTCCGCGGCCGCGACCTCCTCAAGCTCCGTCGCGCCAACCCCAGACGCTCGCGGCGACCACACCAGCGATGACGATGTCCTCGTTCGCGTCGAAAGCCTCGTCAAATATTTCCCGGTGCAGTCGACTGCCTTGAGGCGCTCGCGAGAAGCGGTGCACGCGGTCGACGGTGTCGATCTGGAGATTCGCAGGGGAGAAACCCTTGGGCTCGTCGGCGAGACAGGCTGTGGCAAGTCGACGCTTGCGCGTTGCGTAGCCCGGCTCTACGACGTCACGAGCGGCCGTATCCAGTTCGACGGCGCGGACATCACGACGCTGTCGCGCCGGAAGATGCGGCCGTTTCGCCGCGACATCCAAATGATCTTCCAGGACCCCTACGGTTCGCTCAACCCCAGGCGGCGCGTCGGCTCCATCATCGCTGATCCACTCACGATCCACGGCGTCGGGGATTCACGGCGCGGCCGCAAGCGCGCCGTCCAAGAAGCGATGGAGCTCGTCGGCCTCAACCCCGAGCATTACAACCGTTTCCCCGCTGAGTTTTCCGGCGGGCAACGGCAGCGAATCGGGGTTGCCCGCGCACTTGTCTTGCGGCCGAAGCTCATCATCTGTGACGAACCGGTCTCCGCGCTCGACGTCTCGATCCAGGCGCAGATCATTAATCTGCTGGCCGACCTTCAATCTGAACTCGGTCTCACATATCTGTTTATCGCGCACGACCTGTCGGTCGTGCGGCACGTCAGCGACCGAGTCGCGGTCATGTATCTCGGCAAGGTCGTCGAGATCGCGGCCGGCAGCGATATCTACAACCATTCGCGTCACCCGTACGCGCGAGCGTTGCTGTCGGCGGTGCCACTACCAGACCCTGAACTTGCCAAGACGCGCGAACGGGTGATCCTCGTCGGCGACGTCCCGTCTCCGATCGACCCCCCGCGAGGCTGCCGGTTCCATCCCCGCTGTCCCAAGGCGACGCAGGTGTGCGTCGATCAGGAGCCCGCGCTACTGCCGCGGTTCGACGACCCGCCGAACCACGCCGCGGCGTGCCACCATCCGGTTGCCGACGACGAAAACCTGGCCGACGCGCGCTCGACATTGTTTGGTGACGAGTCGGCGGTTGCCGAGCCCGGCGCGCTGTCGGGGTGAGGCTGCGATGACGGTGCGAGTGATCAGCCAAGTAGGAGGCCGGCCGTGACCCAGGGGATCAATGACTCTCTGGTAGCCGGTGGCGAGCCCGGCATCGAAGAGGAACTACCGCAGGTTCCGGGAAAGAAGATCGAAGGCCGCAGCCCGCTGGTTTTGGCCTTTGCCCGGTTGCGCCGCGACCGTGCGGCGGTGATCTCGTTTTGGGTGATCGTCGCGATCGCGGTCATGGCGATCGCCGCGCCGGTGTTCGGCTTGATCACGGGACACGGCCCGAATCATCAGTATCGCGACCCAGGCGCGTTGTCTGCCGCTGGCTTGCCGCATGAGCCAAGCGGGCGATTCTTGTTCGGCACCGACGATCAGGGCCGTGACATCCTCGTGCGCGTCGCTTACGGCGCCCGAGTATCCCTCGTGGTCGGGCTCGGCGCGACCGCAGTCACGGTGGTGCTCGGCGTGTTGGTCGGGCTGGTGACCGGCTACTTCCGCGGCATCGTCGACACGCTGCTGGCCCGAGTCATCGACGTTGTGCTGGCGATTCCATATCTGCTGTTCGCCATCTCGCTGGCGTCCGTGGTCGGACACGTGAACGAACTCGTGATCATTTTGATCATCGGCGGATTCGGGTGGGCATCGGTCGGCCGCATCATCAGAGGCCAAGTGATTTCGATCCGTGAACGCGAATACGTCGAAGCGGCTAGATCGTTGGGCGCGAGCGACTGGCGCATCATCTTCGTCGACATCCTGCCCAACATCATCGCGCCCGCGATCGTGTACTCGACATTGCTCCTGCCAGTGTCCGTCGTCGCGGAAGCGGCGCTTTCGTACCTCGGCATAGGCATCCAGCCACCCACCGCCGACTGGGGACAGATGATCTCTGGCGCCCAGTTGTACGTGAATTCCGGTGTCGCGTGGTGGTACCTCTTCTTCCCGGGAATGGCGTTGGTGATCACTACACTTGCCTTCAACATCCTGGGCGACGGCGTCCGCGACGCGTTCGACCCGCGCAGCGACCGGCTCTTCGCGAAATAGGCGGTTGACCGATGATCCGATTCCTCGTCCGCCGGGTGCTTCAGGGTGTCGTCGTCATGTTCTTGGTGACGGTCGCTATCTACCTGCTGTTCTTCATGGGCAGCCCGATGGCGGTTGCCCGTCGGCTGGCCGGCCGTCAGGCGACAGAGGATCTGGTTCTGCGGATTTATCACAATCTCGGGCTCGACGAGCCGCTTTACAAGCAGTACGGCCATTTCGTGTGGAGGTTGTTGCACGGCGACCTCGGTCACGACTATTACAGCGGCGTACCGGTCACCACCGTGCTGAAGCAAGCCGCGCCGATCACGTTATCTCTTGCCGTGGGCTCGGCCGTGTTGTGGCTCATCATCGGAGTCTCACTCGGCGTGTATTCGAGTGTTCGCGCTCGCACATTCTCTGACCGGGCGCTTACCGCCGGGGCGCTGTTCTTCTACTCCACGCCGGTGTTCGTACTTGGCCTTGCCCTTATTTTCGTATTCGCCGGAAAGCTGCGGGTGTTGCCCTTTACCGATTACGTCGGCATTACCCAAAGCCCGTGGGAATGGTTCAGGCACCTCATTCTGCCCTGGTTTACGCTCGCGTTGATCTCGGCGGCCGTCTATCTGCGGCTAAGCCGAAGTTCGATGCTTGACGTCCTCGGCGAGGATTACATCCGCACCGCGCGGTCGAAAGGGCTCAGCGAGGGGCGGGTTATCTTCCGGCATGCGTTGCGCTCGGCTTTGACGCCCGTCGTCACCCAGTTCGGCATCGACATCGCGGTGCTGATAGGCGGAGCGATCATCACCGAGACCGTTTTCGGACTGCCCGGGCTCGGCTGGGAAGCCGTGCATGCGATCGATAATCAAGACCTCCCGTTGATCGTCGGCATCGTTATCATCGCGGCGGCGGCAGTCGTGGTCATGAACATCATCGTCGACATGCTCTACGCGGTGCTCGACCCGCGGGTCCGCCTACACTAGGGGGCGCGCCTGTCGCTAGGCTGGCGCATAGATGTAAGGCTTCGCGGCCCTGGGCTGTACACCGTTTCCGGAGGAGCTGTCGTGATCGCCGCGCTCGAGATCGTTATCGCGCTGACGAGCATCGTGCTCGTCGTCCTCATCTTGCTGCACCGCGGCAAGGGCGGCGGCCTGTCCGACATGTTCGGCGGCGGGTTCACGTCCAACTTCGCGGGCTCGTCGGTGGTCGAGCGCAACCTCGATCGGTTCACTTTGGTCACCGGCGTGATCTGGTTCGCGGCAATCGTTGCTCTGCTTTTCTTGATCAAGTAGGCGTCGCCACAGCGGTTGGCCCAGTACTGCCATCATGCGCGCGCGTGGCACCCTACAATAAGACCACCTAATCGGACGGCGCGGACGTAAGTCGGCTAGCTGTTCTGGTGTCGGGCGGCCTGACGAGTGGCCGAGATCGTGCGACGCAAGGGAGATTTTCGTGGCTGGTGGCAACGCGATTCGGGGGAGCCGGGTAGGTGCTGGCCCGATGGGCGAAGCGGAGCGCGGTGAGGCGGCACCACGTCGGCGCGTTTCGTTTTGGTGCGCGAACGGCCACGAGACCAAGCCGTCTTTCGCGACCGACGCCGTGATCCCTGACTCCTGGGATTGCCCGCGTTGCGGCCTGCCCGCTGGCCCCGATCCGCAAGAGCCGCCGACCGCTCCGCGTATCGAGCCGTACAAGACGCATCTTGCGTACGTACGCGAGCGCCGCAACGACAATGACGGCGACGCGATCTTGGAAGAAGCACTCGAGCGGTTACGCAACTCGAAGGTGTACCCGCGCCTCTAGCCGCGCACAACGAAATTCTAGGTCGTCACCACCGGATCACCGGCGGGTAAATCGCATACATGCGAAACTTCGCCTCGCGGAGTACTATATCGTATAACGATATTGCGAGAAGGTGGCGACTATGCCTTTCGAGGACGGAACTTTCGTGCTCAGCGGTGCGTTCATGCTCGCCGTTGCGGTGATGTTTATCCTCGGGGGGCTCGGCGTCATCGGCACCGTGCGCGTAAGGCGTTGTGAGCTTTGCCAACGATTGAGCCTCGCGCCAGCACGACCGAAGAAAGCGGACATGACGGCTTGCTGGCGATGCCGCCACCCGGTTCACGTACCCCGTGCGGCGTGGTTGCCGCGCGTGCACCATCATGGTTGACGAACTTTGCGGGCATCGTCTTCGTCGTGCATTCGCGGACGACGCGACGTCGCTACGGCGAGGCGTGCCGCGACACACCTCGTGGCAGCAATCTCGCGGCGTCGTCGTCGAGCAGCCACAGCGTGCGCTGCCGCCCGAGGGCGCCCGCGGCGGGCACCTCGACTTCGCCGGCGCCGCTAAGGGCCAAGCTGATCGCCGCGGCTTTGGCCGGCCCCGCTGCCACAAGCCACACCTCTTGCGCCGCCCGGATCGCTCGAAACGTCAAGGTCAGCCGCGTCGGCGGCGGCTTCGGCGAGCCGTGCACGGCGACCACCGGGCGCTCTTCGTAGAGCGCCGGCATGCCGGGAAACAGCGATGCGATATGACCTTCCTCGCCCACACCTAGGAGTAGCACGTCGAACCGGGGAACCGGCGCATGGTCTTCGGGAAGTGCGGCGGCGGCCAGTTCGGCGGCGTACCTGGCGGCGGCGGCCTCGACATCGTCGCCGTCCGGCCCGTCGGAGGCAGGCATCGCATGCACGTGCGCCGGGTCGACTGGAACGTGGTCGAGCAGCGCCTTACGGGCCGCCCCGTCGTTGCGATCGCCGCTCGCGGCCGGCACGAACCGTTCGTCGCCCCACCACACGTGCACCCGCGACCAATCGATCGCGTCGCGTGCCGGCGCCGTCGCGAGATCGGCGAGGACGGCGGTGCCGATGCCGCCGCCGGTCAGGACGACGTGAGCCTGGCTGTGCGCTGCCTGAGCGTCGACGAGCCGGGTGACAAGCCGCGCGACAACCGCGTGCGTCAACAGCTTCGCGTCACGATGGACGACGACCTCGGGACGGCTCATGACTCATTCCGCGCCGACCGCGATCGGCGTTTCGTCGGGGCGTTGGCCGTACGTTTCGCCGCCGTACTCCTTGCCGTGGTCTTCGCAGTCGTGGTCTTCGCAGTCGTGGTCTTCGCAGTCGTGGTCTTCGCAATCGTGGGCGACATCGGGAAGGAGCGCGCTGGCTTCGCCCCGAACACTCGGCAAATAGTTTCGTCGTAAACGTCGTCTGGATCGAGCCGGCGTACCTCCTCCGCCAGCAACTCGCTGACGTCGCGGCGGGGAAGAGCCACTCGGCGATCGGGCTGGCCAGTGCGCACTAGCGTCGCGAGCCGGCCGTCGGGGCGGGTAATGGTGAGCTCGCCGCGTTGGGTCAACAGCTCGACGCCCGTGATGCCAGGCCCGCGAGTGACCTTGCGGGTGACCGAAATACCAAGCCGAAACTCCAGCCACGTCGCCAACAGCTCCGCGCTCGGATTGTTGCGCGCGGCGCCCACTTCGGCGCTCGCGATCGAGTCGAACGGTTGGTCGAGGGCCGCGGCGAGCATCGTGCGCCACGGGGTCAGCCGGGTCCAGGCGAAATCGGTGTCACCTGGCGCGTAGCTGTCGCAGCGCGCCTTCAACGCGACCAGTGGCTTGGGGCTCGCGGCGGCATCCGTCACTCGACGCTGCGCCAGCGCGCCGAGAGCATCCTTCGACGGAACAGGGGGCGGTTGGCCGGGCCACCAGACAAGCACGGGCGCGTCCGGCAGCAGGAGCGGCAACACGACGGAATCGGCGTGGTTACGCAGCTCGCCGTAGAGCCGCAAGATGATGACCTCGGCCAACGAGTTGTCGTCGCCCACTCTGATTTCGGCGTCGAGACGCGCCGGTGAGCTGGCGGTGCGCTTGATCAGCGTCACGATGCGGCACGGGTGCTCGCGCGCCGCCGACATCGCCGCGCGCAAAGCATCGTGATGGTCCGTCTCGTTAACCTCGACGACGAGGGTCAAGACCATGCCGAGAGCGGCGACGCCCGAGCGGTGCCGGGCATCGGTCAGCGCCGTCAAGATGGCCGATGATTTCGTGTTCGGAAGGTCGAGGTTCACGGCCGCCTCCCCACATGATCCGGCGTCCTCACGGCCGCCTCCCCACATGATCCGGCGTCCTCACGGCCGCCTCCATGCACGCCCGTCGCGGGCGAGCATCGCGTTCGCCGATGCCGGTCCCCACGATCCCGACGGATACTGCTCGGGTTGGCCTTGAGACGCCCAGTAGTCCTCGATCGGGTCGAGAATTTTCCACGACAGTTCGACTTCTTCGTGGCGGGGGAACAGCGGTGGGTCGCCGAGCAGCACGTCGAGCAACAGCCGCTCGTAAGCCTCCGGGCTCGACTCGGTGAACGACTCGCCGTAGGCGAAATCCATATTGACGTCTCGCACTTCCATCGCGGTACCCGGAACTTTGGAGCCGAACCGCATGGTGACTCCCTCGTCGGGTTGGATGCGGATCACCAACGCGTTTTGCCCGAGCTCTTCAGTAGCCGTGGCCGAAAAAGGCAAATGCGGCGCGCGCTGAAAAACCGCCGCAACCTCGGTGACTCGACGTCCGAGCCGCTTGCCGGTGCGCAAGTAGAACGGCACGCCCGCCCACCGGCGAGTGTCGACCTCGAGCTTGACCGCCGCGTACGTCTCGGTAGACGACGACGCCGGTATGCCCTCTTCTTCGAGGTATCCGCAGACTCTTTCACCGCCTTGCCACCCGCTGGCGTACTGCCCGCGCGCGGTGTCGACGGCCAGGTTGTCGGGTATGCGCACAGCCGACAAGACTTTGGTCTTTTCCAAGTGCAATGCCCGCGCCTCGAAACTGACCGGTTCTTCCATCGCGGTCAACGCCAGCAGTTGCAACAGATGGTTTTGAATGACGTCGCGCGCGGCGCCGATGCCGTCGTAATATCCGGCGCGGCCACCGATTCCGATGTCTTCAGCCATCGTGATCTGCACGTGGTCGACGTACGAGCGGTTCCAAATCGGCTCGAACAATGTATTGGAAAAACGCAGCGCGAGAATGTTTTGCACTGTTTCTTTTCCGAGATAGTGGTCGATGCGAAACACCGACTCTGGTGGAAACACCTCGCTCAGAATGGCGTTGAGTTGGCGGGCACTTTCCAGGTCGTGGCCGAACGGCTTCTCGACGACGACACGGCGCCAGGCCGGGGGATTGGTCGCCGATAAACCCGACCGTTTCAGTTGCGACACCACAATCGGAAAGAACTTGGGCGGGATCGAGAGGTAGAAAGCGTGGTTGCCGCCCGTGCCGCGCACGCGGTCGAGATCGTTAATGGTCTGGGCGAGGTTGTTGAAAGCTTCGTCGTCGGAGAATTCTCCCGGCACGAAACGAAAGCCCTCGGCGAGTTGGTTCCAGACTTCTTCGCGAAACGGCGTACGCGAATACTGCTTGACGGCGTCGTGCACCACCTGGGCGAAGTCTTCGTGGGCCCAATCCCTGCGCGCGAAGCCGACGAGTGCGAAGCCTGGCGGCAGCAGGCCGCGATTGGCGAGGTCGTAGATGGCCGGCATCAGTTTCTTGCGCGACAGGTCGCCCGTGACGCCGAACAGCACGAGCCCGCATGGTCCGGCGACGCGGGGGAGTCGTCGGTCGCGGGGGTCGCGCAGGGGATTCAAGAGCCTGTGGTCAGGCGTCGTCACAAGACCTCCGCAGTCTTCGGTGATTTCATCGGCCGACGCTAGCGGCGTCGAGAAGTTGCTGAATTCCTTGGGTGCGATCGCGCAGGTGCAACCGGACGACGGGACGGCCGCGTTGTTGCAAAGCCCGCAGGTCGCCGAGCGCCTGGGCGAGTTGCAGGCGCATGAAGCCGAACGGGCGCCCGGGAATCGCGAGGTCGTGTTCGACCGCACCCGTGATCTGCACGAACGCCCCGACTTGCGGGCCGCCCTTGTGGTATTGGCCTGTCGAATGCAAGAAGCGCGGCGCCCACCCGAACGTCACCGGACACGGGCTTCGCGCCGCGAGCGACCGGCGAAGAAGCGCCGTCGACGAGTCGGCGTGCCGGTCGAGGTAGGCCATCAGCGCGAGGTAACCGCGATCGGGGACGGCGCGCAGCACCGCCGAAAAGACGCCGGCCAGATCGCCGGCTCCGCCGAGCATGATGGGGTCGTCGGTGTGAATTTCGACCGCGCCGTCGACGAACACGGGTCGGCCTTCGGGCAGTGGGCCCTCGCCCGCGGCGTCGAGAATCTTGTTGGTGTTGTCTTTCGATTCCTGCACGTTAGGTTGGTCGAAGGGGTTGATGCCGAGCAGGCGGCACGCCACCGCGGTGGCGTACTCCCAGGCCAGAAACTTCGCCCCGAGCGTTCCGGCGACAGTGATGCCGTCGATGTGCAACGCGGTGCCCAGCGTGACCAGTTGGCGGTCTGGGCCGCCAACGAAGTCGGGAGCGTCGACCGATTCGACCACGACCGGCAGCAGGCCGGTTCCGTGCTTGCCGGTCGACTCCGCGACGAGCTGCTCAGCCCAGCTGGCGAAACCCGGGTGACGCGAGCCGAACTCGGCCAGGATCACCTTGTCGCGTCCGGCGCGGCCCAACTCGCCGAGCACCGCGCCGAGCGTGAGGGCCGGGTTATCGAGGTCGCCCGCAAGACTTGGCAGTAACGCTGCCGCGTCGTCCAGCAGACCCTCGACGTCGACGCCGGCGAGCGCGCTGGGCACCAAGCCGAATGCCGAGAGCGCGCTGTACCGCCCCCCGACATTCGGGTCGGCGAGGAACACGCGGTAGCCGGCGTCTCTCGCGGCTTTCTCCAGCGGTGAACCCGGATCGGTGACGACGACGATGCGCCGCGCCGGGTCGATACCGGCTTCGCGAAACGCGTATTCGTAGGCCCGCCGGTGGCTGTCGGTCTCGATCGTCGTCCCGCTCTTGCTGGAAACGACGAGCACGGTGCGGTCGAGATGATCGGCGATGGCGCTCGCCACCTGATGCGGGTCGGTCGTGTCGAGCACGGTGAGCCGCACACCGGCGGTTGCCGCGATCACCTCGGGGGCCAGCGAAGATCCGCCCATGCCCGCGAGGACGAGCCTGTCGAGACCGGCGTGCTCCAAACGCTCACGCAGCTCAGACAGTTCGGGCAGGTACTGGCGCGACGAATGCGGCAGGTCGAGCCAGCCGAGCCGGGCTGACGCCTCGCGTTCGGCGTCGGTGCCCCACAGCGTGTGATCTTTCGATACCAACTTTCGGGCAACGCCTGCGTCAGCGAGGTCACGCTCCGCGTTGCGGGCGGCCGCGATGTACTCGCCACCCGTCAGGGTGACGTCGACGCCGCCGGCTTCGGTGGCCTCCTTGACTTGTGCCATCGCCGATTAGCTCCCCGCTTTCCGCTCGAGCTCCTTCTCGATCGTTCCCGTGAGATCGTTCCAGGAAGCGGTGAACTTTTCGACCCCTTCGCGTTCGAGCGTCGCGACCACGTCGTCGTAGTCGACGCCCAGCGCCGCAAGCTTGTCGAGGACGGCGTGCGCGTCGGCATAGTGCCCTCGCACGGTGTCGCTCGAAATCTCGCCGTGGTCGTGGGTGGCCTGCAGCGTCGCCTCCGGCATGGTGTTGACGACGCCCGGCGCTACTAGATCGGCCACGTAGATCGTGTCGGGCAGCGACGGATCTTTCGTCGAGGTCGACGCCCACAACGGCCGCTGCGGCTTCGCTCCGGCCTCGGCCAGGCGCTGCCAGCGCGGCGACGAAAACTTCTCTTCGTACAGCTCGTAGGCGAGCCGCGCGTTGGCAACCGCGGCCTTGCCCTTCAGCTCCAAGGCGTCTCCGCCGATTTTGTCGAGCCTTTTGTCGACCTCGGTGTCGACACGCGACACGAAGAACGACGCCACCGACGTCAATTTGCTGAGGTCGTGGCCCGCTTTGACCGCTCGCTCCATGCCGTCGAAGAACGCGTCGATGACTTGCTCGTAGCGTTTCAGGGAGAAAATGAGCGTCACGTTGATGCTGATGCCCTCGGCCAGGCCTTGGGCTATCGCGGGCAAGCCGTCGAGGGTGGCCGGAATCTTGACGAACAGGTTCGGCCGATCGACCAGCCACCACAGCGCGCGGGTTTCAGCGATCGTTTTCGTCGTGTCGTAAGCGATGGCCGGCTGTACCTCGATGGAGACTCGTCCGTCGACGCCGTCGGTGGCGTCGTAGACCGGCCGGAGCACGTCGCAGGCCCATCGAATGTCGTACGCGGTGATGAGCCGCATCGCTTCGCCGACGTCGACGCCGCGTACGCCAAGGTCGTGCACCTGGGCGTCGTACGACTCGCTCTTCTCGATCGACTTCGCGAAGATGGTGGGATTGCTGGTGACGCCGACGACGTGCCGATCGCGTATGAGGTCGGCGAGGTTGCCGGTGCGCAGGCGGTCGCGGCTGATGTCGTCGATCCAAATCGAAACGCCGGCCGCCGTAAGTTTGGCCAACGGGTCGGTCGCGGGTGAGTCAGCCATCGTTGTTTCCTTTCGCCGAAAATCGCTACGTACTTAGCGAACGCATCAGTTGCCCGTTGTCGTCCCGGGAATCGCGCCGACTCGCGAAAGACTTGCGTGCGCCGCGGCGACGACCCGGTCCGCGGTGAGCCCGAATTGCTCGTAAATGACCTGGTACGCCGCGCTCGCGCCGAAGTGCTCGAGGCTCACGCACTCGCCGTGATCGCCGACGAAATCTCGCCAGCCCATCGCCACCGCCGCCTCGACCGAGACCCGAGCTTTGACATTGGGCGGTAAGACTTCCTGCCGGTAGGCGTCGGGCTGCTCCAAGAACCACTCGCGGCACGGCATCGACACCACACGCGTCGGGGTGCCGTCCGCTTCGAGGGCCTCGCGGGCCGCGAGCGCGATCTGCACTTCGCTGCCGGTGGCGATGACGATGACGGACGGCGTGCCGCTACCCGCCTCGGCCAGCACGTAGGCGCCCTTGGCGACCCCGGTGGCGGGCGCGAGCTTCGTGCGGTCGAAAATCGGCAGGTTCTGCCGCGACAGGCAAAGACCCACCGGCCGGTCGGTGTGCTGGATGATCGTGCGCCACGCCTCGACCGTCTCGTTGGCATCAGCCGGCCGCACGACGTCGAGCCCGGGAATCGCCCTTAGCGCCGCGAGTTGCTCGACCGGCTGGTGCGTCGGGCCGTCTTCGCCGAGACCGATCGAGTCGTGGGTCCAGACGTACGTGACCGGCAGCTTCATCAACGCCGCGAGCCGCACCGAGGGGCGCATGTAGTCGCTGAAAACCAAGAACGTGCCGCCGAACACGCGGGTTGGCCCGTGCAGCGTGATGCCGTTCATGACGGCGCCCATCGCGTGCTCGCGAATGCCGAAATGCAAGACCCGCCCGTACGGTGAGCCGCCGTGTGCCTTCGGCAAGAAGCTTTCGGCGTCCTCGATCGTGGTGTTGTTCGACTCAGCGAGGTCGGCGCTGCCACCCCACAACTCTGGCAGCTTCGCCGCGAGCGCGATGATCGTCTCACCCGACGCCTTGCGCGTGGCGATCGCCTTGCCGGGTTCGAAGGTGGGCAGTTCGGAATCCCAGCCGTCGGGTAGCCTGCGCGCACTCATACGGTCGAGTTCGGCCGCCTCTCGCGGATGCTTCTCGCGCCACTCGTCGAACCGCTCGGTCCACCGCTTGTGTAGATCGCGGCCGCGGTCGACCACTTGACGAGCGCGCGCCAGCACGTCGTCGGGCACCCAGAACTTCTTCTCCGGATCGAAGCCGAGCACCTTCTTCGTGGCCGCGACTTCGGCGGCACCCAACGCCGACCCGTGCGCTTTGCCGGTGTTTTGCGCGTCGGGCGCGGGCCAGGCGATGATCGAGCGAACGACGACCAAGCTCGGCTTGTCGGTCGTGTCGCGCGCCGTCACCAGTGCCTTGTGCAAAGCCTGGACGTCGTTGACATCGTCGACGTGCTGAACATGCCAGCCGTACGCCTCGTAACGTTTGCCGACGTCCTCGGAAAGCGCGACGCGGGTGTCGCCTTCGATCGATATGTGGTTGTCGTCGTAGAGCATCACCAGGTTGCCGAGCTGCTGGTGGCCGGCCAGGCTGGCCGCCTCGGACTGCACGCCCTCTTCGATGTCGCCGTCGGAGGCGAATGCCCAGATCGTGTGGTCGAACACGCTCGTGCCAGGCGCGGCATCGCGATCGAAAATTCCGCGCTCGCGGCGGGCCGCCATCGCCATGCCGACCGCGTTGCCCACACCTTGACCGAGCGGCCCGGTCGTCGTCTCGACGCCGGCGGTGTGCCCGTGTTCTGGGTGGCCGGGCGTGAGCGAGCCCCATTGCCGGTAGCGCTCGATGTCTTCGATCGTGAGGCCGTAGCCCGACAGGAACAGCTGAATGTAGAGCGTCAGGCTCGAATGGCCGCACGACAACACGAATCGGTCGCGACCGAGCCACGTCGGATCGGTCGGGTCGTGGCGCAGCAACCGCTGAAACAGCAGATAAGCCGCGGGTGCGAGGCTCATCGCGGTGCCCGGATGGCCCGAACCCGCGGCTTCGACAGCGTCCATCGCAAGAGCGCGGACGACGTCGACGGCCTTGGCGTCGACGTCGCTCCACTCCAGCGCGGACGCCTGCTGTTTGGTCTGCTGATCAGGCACGAGACGTCACCGTTCCTTGATGGTCGAGCCAACAACCGGGCGTGACGGCATCGCCGCTCACGCCGGGCCATGCCGAGTGATCTCTGGTCACCCTACCCATCCGCGCCCTGTCCACGAACGACGGCGCGCGGCAAAGCCGTCGTGCTGCCGCGCCCTCTGCCCGAGGGTGCGGCAGCACCTCGGTAGGATGCCCCTGCGGCAGTGCAACCGGCCGCCGTGTCGGCGGCAAGAACTCGCACCGCCGCGTCGGAGGCAAGAAACCGGACGCCGTCCGACAACGGCCCGGCGTCCACGTCTGCGAAATGAGCGCGTCTCCTTGACCGTCGAGTCGATACCGTCGAACGCGTCGCCCGGCGCCGCGACCGACGGCCGTGCCCCGCGTCGTGCGCTCTGGCAGATCGTGCGGGCGTACGTCGCGCTGACCAAACCGCGAATCATCGAGCTTCTGCTCGTCACGACCGTGCCCGCGATGATTCTGGCCGCGCGCGGGCTGCCCTCGATCTGGTTGATCGTCGCCACGCTCGTGGGCGGCACCTTCGCGGCCGGCAGCGCGAACACCATCAACTGCTATGTCGATCGCGACATCGACCAGGTGATGCGCCGCACGCAGCGCCGTCCGCTCGCGAAGCACGTCGTGACGCCGGTCGCGGCGTTGCGCTTCGGCATCGTGCTGGGCGTCGCCGCGACGTCGGTGATGGGATTCGCGGTCAACTGGCCGTCCGCGTTGCTTTCCGACGCCGCGATCCTGGTTTACGTCTTCGTTTACACGCTGGGGCTCAAGCGGCGCACGCCGTCGAACATCGTCATCGGGGGAGCGGCGGGTTGCTTTCCAGTGCTGATCGGCTGGTCGGCGGTGACGGGCGGCGTCGGCTGGCCCGCCGTCGTTTTGTTCGGGGTGGTTTTCGCCTGGACGCCGCCGCATTTTTGGGCGCTGGCGATGAAGTTTCGCGACGACTACGCGGCGGCCGGCGTGCCGATGCTGCCGGTGGTGGCCGAGGCCACGACGGTCGCGCGCAAGATTCTCTTCTACTCCCACCTGATGGTCGGGGTGTCATTCTTGCTCGTGCCGATCGGCGATGCCGGCTGGTTCTACCTGGCGGCAGCGGTTTTACTCGGCGCGTGGTTCCTGCTCGAAGCGCACCGGCTTTCGGCCCGCGCTCGAGCCGGCGCCGACCCGAAGCCGATGCGGCTGTTCCACATGTCGATCACGTACCTGACGCTGCTCTTCGCCGCTATCGCCGTCGGACAGTTCTTGCCTCTCGGCTGACGCCTACTAGGCGTTTTGCCTTGAGCGGTGACCGATCGGGTCGTCGAGCAGGCGCTCGAAGGCAAGTTCGGCGGCTCCGACCAGGCTGGAATCCTCGCCAAGCCCCGGCGGTACGAGACGGGCGCGGCGCCGTCCGGTGAATCGCGTCAGCGAATCCATTTCCGCCTTGATGGCGTCACCGGTCAAGAAGAACACCGCCGAAAGCGGACCGCCGAGGATCACCACCTCGGGATTGAAAATGTTCACCAAAGTCGCCAAACCTCGGGCCACCCACACCGCGATGGAGTGCAAGCCGTCGAGGGCCTGCTGCTCGCCCGCGTTCGCCGCCTCGAACACCTCGTGAAGTACTTCCCTGCCGCCACCTGACGCGCGCCCGCAGGCGACGAGGACGGCGTCCTCGCCCACCTCTGTCTCGAAGCAGCCGTGGCTTCCGCACAGGCAGGTGCGCCCGCCGGGATTCACGATCATGTGCCCGAACTCGCCCGCGTAGCCTTGCGAGCCCGTGACCAGATGACCATCGACGATGATGCCGCCGCCGATGCCGACTTCGCCCGCCAAATAGAGCAGGTTGTCGACACCGCGGCCCGAGCCGCGCACGTGTTCGGCGAGGCCACCGAGGTCGCCGTCGTTGCCGATGCGAATCTCGGTAGGAGCCGAAAAACGCTTGGCCAAAAGGTCGCCGAACGGCACTTCGCGCCACATCAGGTTCGGCGCGAAGTCGACCCAGCCGCCTGGGCTGCGCACGATTCCCGGAACGCCTACTCCGACGCCGGCGAGCCAGGCGGTTTCGGCGCTTTTCGCGATGACCGCCGTCTGCATCCGCCGAAACTCCGCTGCCAGCCGCCGTACGACGTCTTCGGGGCTCACGCCGGGACCGCCGATGCGGTACTCGCGTTTGGCGAGCACGTGGCCGCCGAGGCCCACGGCCGCCACGGTCACCGTGTCGACGCCGATGTTGGCGGCGAGCACGAAGGCCGTGTCGGACCGTGGGACGACGACGTGCGAGGGGCGTCCCGCACGTAACCCCGTTTCAGGGATGGTCTCGGTGACCAGCCCCGCGTCGGTCAAGTCGTCGACCAACGCTTTGATGGTGCTGCGGTTCAAGCCCATCGACTCGGTGAGCTGAGCCCGCGACTGCGCACCATGCACGTGCACCTGGCGCAACAGGGTGCTGACATTGCGGCGGCGGATCTCGTCTTGAGTCGCGCCCGACACGGACGGCATCGACGGTCAGCATTCCCCTTTTGTCACGTCAGGTTGTGTCACGTCACGCCTGCTGCCGTCTGCGCGCCATGGCGTCGACGGCAGCCGCGATCAGCAGGAACGCACCGGTGACGACGTAGGTGTATGCCGCGCCGAGGTTCTTGATGAGGCCGAGGCCATTCGGGATGAGTGCGATCACCACACCTCCCAGCAGCGCGTCGCGCGCCCTGCCTCGTCCACCGAACAGTGACGTGCCGCCGACGACGGCGGCGCCGACCGCGTAAAGCAGGATGTCTTTGCCCATGTCGGAGGGGACGCCGCCGAGCTGCGACGCCATGGCGAGTCCGCCGAACGCCGACAGCGTCGTGCACATGGCAAACGCCGACACCCGGATCCGGCCGACGTCGATACCGGCACGGCGCGCGGCCTCGGGATTTCCACCGACGGCGTACAGGTGCCGGCCCCACTGGGTCTTCGTGAGCAGGAGCGTCGAGATCACCAGTAGCACCAAGATCAGTGGGATGCCCCATGGCATGCCTTCGAGCGGCTTGCCCTGCGGGTTGACCTGACGGTTGGTGTTGAGGAAGTAGGTCGCGAAGATGCCGACGACGGCGAGAGCGGCAAACCGGACGCCGACTACCGAGAGCGGGTCGGCGGACAGCCCCTGCGCGCGGCGGCGAATCGATCTGAAGAGAGTCACCGCGCCGTAGCCACCGACGAAAATGACCAAGATCACCCAACCGAGAGCGGGAGTCACGTTTTGGTAGGCGAGCGCATTGAGCGGATAGAACTGCCGGGTCGCGATCGCGTTGCCCTGGCCCTCGAATTGGATGATGACGCCCTGCCAGGCGAGGAAAAGCGCCAGCGTAACGACGAACGACGGGATGCCGACCGGGTGTCGCAGGAAGCCGGTGATCAGGCCGATCGCGGTGCCGACCGCGACGCACAAGAACATGCCGATCCAGATGTGCGCGCCGAGGTTGGTGAGCACGACGATGGTGCCGAGCAGCACGGTCAAAGCAGCCCACCACAGACGCATCCAGACGGCGATCGCCAGCGCGAAAATCATGACCGCGATCACCGCGCCGTACATGCCGCCACCGAGCGCCTTGTGCAGGTCGCCGCCCTTGGTCAAGGCGAGTGCCATCGTCGCGGCGCAGACCCCGGCGGCGGTGCCGGCCGACAAATCGATTTCCGCGAGGAGCAGCACGAACACCAGCCCCATCGCGATGAGGATGGTTGGCGCGGCCTGCGGCGTCAGGTTCGCGAGGTTGCCGGTCGTCAGGAATACCTTCGAGACCTGCGAAAAGACGACGAGCAAGACGACCAGGCCGAGGACGGCGGGCAGCGCGCCCGGATCGCCTCGACGAATCTTGGCGATGTACGCCCGAGCGGCCCCGCGCAGCGAGGTTTCGCCGAGGTCGCCCGTGAAGCCGCCCGCGACGATGTCGCTGCTTCGCGTCTTCGTCGACACCCTGGTCTTCGTCGACACCTTCGTCTTCGTCGACATCCTCGTCTTGGTCGACGTCGTCTTCGTCGATGTCGTTGCGCCCGGCTTCTGCGATAAATCGGCAGACGGCGTCTCTGGCGCCGGTGTGTGTTCGGTGCCTGGGTTTGTCATCGTGGCCTATGCGCTTTCTGCTGCTGTCGCGGGTTGCAGGCCGATGTCGCCGGTGCGGCCGGCGGTGATCAGCTCCACGACCTGTGAGTGGGTGACGTCGGCTTTGGCCACCTCCGCCGCGACCCGGCCGAGATACAAGGCGGTGATCCGGTCGGCGACTTCCATGACGTCGTTCATGTTGTGCGAGATCAGCACAACGCCAAGCCCGGTGTCGGCGAGCCGCCTGACCAGGTCGAGCACCTGACGCGTCTGGGCCACGCCGAGCGCGGCCGTCGGCTCGTCGAGGAAAACGACGCGGTTGTTCCAAAGCACCGCTTTCGCGATCGCCACGGTTTGCCGTTGGCCGCCGGACAGGCTCGACACGACCTGGCGTACCGACTTCACTGTGCGTACTGACAAGCTGGTGAGCGTGTCGCGCGCGCGGCGCTCCATCGTCGCTTCGTCGAGCCGCTTGGTGAACTTCTTGCGAAGCTCCCGGCCGAGGAACATGTTTTGGACGATGTCGAGGTTGTCGCAAAGCGCGAGATCCTGATAGACGATCTCGATACCGAGAGCGGCCGCTTCGTGCGGCCCGTGGACTTGCACAGGTGAGCCGTCGAACAGCATCTGGCCGCCGTCGATCGGATAAATTCCGCCGACGCATTTCACGAGCGTCGACTTGCCGGCTCCGTTGTCGCCGACGAGCGCCATCACTTCGCCCGGGTAGACGTTGAAATCCACGTTGTGGAGCACCTGGACGGCGCCAAAGCTTTTGTTGATGCCTCGCAGCGCGAGGAGGGGTGATTCTGGCACGGCGCTACCTTCCTGGCCGCCTGAAGCCGGTGCTGCTCACCGGCTGCTTGCTGTGAGCGCTGCTGTGAGCGCTGATGCCGAACATGCGCTGGTCCGGTGTCGCGGTCAGCCGTGCTGCCGCGACACCGGACACAGAGCGACTAGCTCAGGAGGCGTTGATCCCGGCCGCCGTGCACTTGGCGACAAGGTCGCCGGTGCAGACGTCGCCGTACTTCACGGCACCGGTCTCGATCGGCCGGCCGACGTTAGCGATCGTGATCACCTCAGGCTTGAGAAGCACCGACGGGACGTCGCGGTTGCCCGTGCCGTCGTGCGTCTTCTGCGTCGCGTCGGCGGAGCCGTCCTTGCCCTGGATCAGGTCGATCGCGAGCTTGGCGGCGGCGTTGGCCTCGTTGGTGGCGTCCTTGTAGATCGTGCAGGTCTGGTCGCCACGCAGGATGCTCTGCAAGCCCGCGACGGTGGCGTCTTGACCGGTCACCGGAACCTTGCCGTTGAGGCCCTGGCCCTTGAGCACGGTGATAACCGACTGCGCCATGCCGTCGTTGGCGACGAGCACGCCGTCGACCTTGTTGCCGTTCGCGGTGAGCAGCTGCTGGAAGATGGTGCCGGCCTTGGCGTTGTCCCAGTCGGGAACAGCCTTTTCGCCAACCGCCTTCAGCGTGCTGCCGTCGAGCACCGAGTGCGCGCCCTGGGCGAACAGCGTCGCGTTGTTGTCGGTGGGCGAGCCGTCGACGTAGATGATCTGGCCACTCGGCTTGTTGAGCTTGTTCATCGCGTCGAGCAGGCACTGCCCCTGCAGCTTGCCCACCTCGACGTTGTCGTATGAGACGTAGAACTGCGCGCTGCCGCCGAGCACGAGACGGTCGTAGTCGATCGTCTTGATGCCGGCTTGCTGCGCCTGCTGTTCGACGGTGGCGGCCGACGGGCTGTCGAGCGCGACCAGGATCAAGACCTTGACCTTCTCCTGGATCATGCCCTGCGCGATGCTCTGAAACTTGCTCTTGTCGCCGAGCGCGTTTTGAATGTCGGCCTTGATGCCGGCGTCCGAGAACGCCTTGGTGAGCGCGGGCTTGTCAGCTGACTCCCACCGAGCCGACGACTGGGTGTCGGGCAAGATCACACCGACCTGGACGTCGCCACCGCCTCCGCCGCCGCTGCTGCTCGGGTTCTCGCTCGCGGAGGAGTTGTTGTTGCTGCTCGGGGTGGTCGACCCGTTGCCGCCCGTCCCCGAGTTGCTGCTGCTACACCCGGCGATGCCGAGCCCGGCGACGGCAGCCACTGCCGCGAGCCGAAGCGCAGTCTTCTTCATGCATGGTCCCCTTATGTCAGTCACGGGCGCGAAGCTGGTGCTTCGCAGGACGGCCCGTTGTTGCGTCGCACAACATATGCGTCCGAAAGCGTGGCGCGTAAGGGGAACCCGAAAGACTAGAACCGTTCGGAATCTTTCCGTTATCTAGGCGTGATCTGATGGGCGCGGCTTCGCCGCGGCTTTGTTGTGCCGATTAACGTTTTAGGTTGCGCCGGAGGGGTTAAGCCCTTGCCGCGTGGACGGTCGCCCGGTCGACAAGACGACAGCCGTGACCGCGGCAGAGATCAGTGCGGCGCCGAGCAAGTGCAGTTCGACCAGGCCGATCGGAAGCTTCGCGAAGTACTGCACGAATCCGATCGCCGCTTGGATCAGCAGGGCGATCACCAGGGCGCCAGTGGTAGTTCGGACGACGCGGCTCGCCTCGCTCGCGCGAACCGCTACCGCGAGCGCGACCGCCAACCCGACCAGCAGCATCACGAGATCCGCGTGCAACTGGGAGACCGACGCCGGCCTGATGTCGATGCGAGGCGCGCTCCGATCGCCCGCGTGTGGGCCGGCGCCGGTCACCACGGTGCCCACGGCGAACACCGCGAACGCTACGGCCCAGGTGAGCCACGCGAGCCTACGCAACAGCGGATGAACCGGATGGGATTCGGCGTCCGCGCGGGCGCGCCACCACAGCACGGTGGCCGCGGAGACAAGAAACATCGACAAGACGAAGTGTGAGGCAACGACCCACGGGTTGAGGTCGGACAGCGTCGTGATGCCGCCCATGACGGCTTGCGCGGGAACGCCCAAGAACACGAGCCATGCCCACGTCGCGAGATCGGGCCGTCTTGGCCTGGCGCGGATCACCGCGACGAATGCTGCCAGCGCGGCGAAGAAGACCAGGATGATGAACACCCGGTTGCCGAACTCCACCCATTTGTGCCACGGCAGTTTGTCGGTCGGCACGAACGACGAAGCGTCACAGGTCGGCCACGACGGGCAGCCCAATCCGGAGCCGGTCAGCCGCACCAGGCCGCCGGTCGACACCACCGCGATGTTCGTGACGAGCGCCAGCAAGGTGGTGACCCGAAGCACACCAGCCGACGGCACCCACGAGCGCCAACTGGTGGGCCACCGGGTCGCGGAGGTCGCTGGGGTCGCGACAGCGGGGGTGGCGGTGCGAGGTTCGGATGGAGCGGTCATCGCACCTTGATGGTACGTAGCGCGAGGTCGTGCCCGCGCGCGCGTCTAGGCAAGCGGCGACGCGGGGAGGGCCCGGTCACCCGGATGCGTGCGCGAGCAGGAAATAGGTAACATTGTCGTTGTGAAATCCGCAGGAGCGCTCGATCGTGCGTTCAAGCACGCTCACGACGCACCCGACGACGCGCGCACGCGCGACCGGGTCGCGCGTGCGCTGCAGGAACTCGGGCCGCAAAGCGCGGTTGCCTTGAGCGCGCGGTTCGGGCTGACTCCCGCCGCCGTCCGCCGCCATCTCGAGGCGCTGATCGCGGCTGGGCGAGTGTGCGAAGCGCCCGAACGCAAGGTGCGGGGCAAGCAGCGAGGGCGCGGTCGGCCGGCCAAACTGTTCGCTCTCACCGATTCGGGCCGGGAAGGTTTCCCGCATGCCTACGACGATCTCGCGGCTTCCGCGCTGACCTTCCTTCGCGACACCGGCGGTGAAGCCGCCGTCACCGAGTTCGCGCGTCGCAGGCTAGCGCCCGTCGAGGCGCGCTATCAGGCGATTCTCGCCGACGCCCAGAGTGACGAGCGGCCGGCGAAGCTCGCGGCGGCGCTGTCGGCTGATGGTTACGCGGCGTCAGCCGAACAGGCAGGCAGCGGCGTGCAGGTATGCCAGCACCACTGCCCGGTTTCGCACGTCGCCGCCGACTTTCCAGAGTTGTGCGAGGCCGAGACCGAGGTGTTCGGGCGGCTGCTGGGTACGCACGTCCAAAGACTCGCGACGATCGCGCACGGCGACGGCGTTTGCACGACCCATATTCCGCTGGGTATCCCGACGGAACCCCGCAAGGCACCATCGACGTCCCGGAAGGACGACGCATGACCACTATCGAGCGTCCAGAACTCGACCAGCTCGGCCGTTACAAGTTCGGCTGGGCCGACTCCGATATCGCGGGCGCGGCGGCGAAACGCGGTTTGTCAGAGGCCGTCGTCCGCGACATATCGGCCAAGAAGAACGAGCCGCAATGGATGCTCGAGCGGCGCCTCAAGGCGTTGCGCATTTTCGACAAAAAGCCGATGCCGCTCTGGGGTGCCGACCTGTCGGAGATCGACTTCGACAACATCAAGTACTTCGTTCGCTCGACAGAGAAGCAGGCGACGAGCTGGGACGAACTGCCCGACGACATCAAGAACACCTACGACCGGCTCGGCATCCCCGAGGCCGAAAAGCAGGCAATGATCGCGGGCGTGGCGGCGCAGTACGAATCCGAGGTTGTCTACCACAAGATTCGTGAGGATTTGGGCGCCCAGGGCGTCATTTTCGTCGACACCGACACCGGGCTGCGCGAGTACGAACACCTGTTCAAGGAGTACTTCGGAGCGGTAATTCCTGCCGGCGACAACAAGTTCGCCGCGTTGAACACCGCGACCTGGTCGGGCGGTTCCTTCATTTACGTTCCGCCGGGCGTGCACGTCGAAATCCCACTGCAGGCCTATTTCCGCATCAACACCGAGAACATGGGCCAGTTCGAGCGCACGCTGATTATCGTCGACGAAGGCGCGTACGTGCACTATGTCGAGGGCTGCACGGCGCCCGTCTATTCGTCCGATTCCCTGCACAGCGCCGTCGTCGAAATCATCGTGAAGAAGAACGCGCGCTGCCGATACACCACCATCCAGAACTGGTCGAACAACGTCTACAACCTGGTCACCAAGCGAGCCGTTGCCCACGAGGGCGCGACCATGGAGTGGATCGACGGCAACATCGGCTCGAAGGTCACCATGAAGTACCCCGCCGTGTGGTTGGTCGGCGAGCACGCCAAGGGCGAGACGCTGTCGGTCGCGTTCGCCGGCGAGGGCCAGCACCAAGATGCCGGCTCGAAGATGGTGCACGCCGCGCCCAACACGTCGTCCACCATCATTTCGAAATCGGTGGCCCGAAGCGGTGGCCGCTCGAGCTATCGCGGTCTCGTGCAAATCATGGAAGGCGCGCACGGTTCGAAGTCGACGGTGAAGTGCGACGCCCTGCTCGTCGACGCGATCAGCCGTTCCGACACGTACCCGTACGTCGACGTCCGAGAAGACGACGTCTCGATGGGGCACGAGGCAACCGTGTCGAAGGTGAGCGAAAGCCAGCTGTTCTACCTGATGAGCCGAGGTCTCACCGAAGACGAAGCGATGGCGATGATCGTGCGCGGTTTCGTCGAGCCGATCGCCCGTGAATTGCCGATGGAATACGCCCTCGAGCTGAACCGGCTGATCGAGTTGCAGATGGAAGGGGCCGTGGGCTGACCCATGACGCAGACCAGTTATCAGCCGAACGGGCTCGACTACGGCAGATCCGACCTCGGCGAGTTTCAACGCGCGGTCGCCGAAACGGGCGATCCCGAGCTGCCAGGCAAGGCTGGGCAAGCCAGGGAAGGCGGCCGGCACCTCGAGCGCACGTTCTCCACCGACCCGCAGGCTTTCCCTGAGCCGAACAGCCGACAAGAGCTCTGGCGCTTCGCCGCGCTGCCGCGCCTTCGCCCGCTGTTTTCCGGGCCGGACGCCGACGGCGAGGTCGCCTCGACGTGGTCGCCCGGCGCACCGATCGAGACGGTCTCGATCGACGACCCCCGGGTCGGCGCGGTGCACACGCCGTTCGATCGCGTCTCGGCGATCGCGCGCCAAAAGGCCGCCGGCGCGACGGTCGTCACCATCGACGGCGAGGTCAGTGAGCCGATCACCATCAGCTTGAAAGGCAACGGTGGCGTCGCGTACGGCCACACGGTGATTGACGTGAAGCCGTTCGCCACCGGCACGGTCATACTCGACCACACCGGTAGCGCTACCTACGCGGCCAACGTGGAGATCAACGTCGGTGACGGCGCCGCGGTTACGGTGGTCACGGTCCAAGATTGGGACGACGACGCGATCCACGTCGCGTCGCACACCGCGCTCATCGGGCGCGATGCCAAGCTGCGCCACATCAACGTGAGCTTCGGCGGCAACGTCGTCCGCCTCACGCCGTTGGTGAAGTACACCAGCACCGGTGGCGACGCCGAGCTGCTCGGCCTGTATTTCGTCGATGCCGGCCAGCACGTCGACTCGCGGTTGATGATCGACCACTCGACGCCGTACTGCAAGAGCCGGGTCACCTACCGCGGCGCCCTGCAAGGTGACGGCGCGCGCTCGGTCTGGACCGGCGACGTCATCATCCGCCCGGAGGCCATCACCACCGATACCTACGAGGTCAACCGCAACCTGCTGCTGACCGAGGGCGCGCGAGCCGACTCCGTGCCGAACCTCGAGATCCTCACCGGCGAAGTCGTGAACGCCGGCCACGCGAGCGCCACCGGCCGGTTCGACGACGAGCAAGTGTTCTACATGCAGGCGCGAGGAATTCCTGAAGACCAGGCGCGCCGCCTGATCGTGCGCGGCTTTTTTGCCGACGTCATCGAGCGCATCCAGGTGCCCGAACTCGTCGAGCGGCTGCTGGCGACCGTCGACCGCGAACTCGAAGCAACGATGGCATGACCGGATTCGTCAAGGTGTGCGAGCGCGCCGACCTGCCCGCGCAGGGCGCGACCCGTCGGGTCGACGTCGACGGCGTGCCGGTGGCGTTGGTGGCCGCCGAGGGGGAGCTGTTCGCCATCGACGACACGTGCTCCCACGACGAAGTCTCGTTGGCGGACGGCGAAGTCGAGGGCCTCACGGTCGAATGCTGGCTGCACGGCTCGCGTTTCGACGTCCGCACCGGGGAAGCTTTGTGCCTGCCGGCCAAGAAATCGGTGCCGGTTTACGACGTCAAAATCGAAGGTGACGGCGTGTACGTGAGCGTGTCGCCGATCGCCGTCCCATCTATCCAACAGGAGTCGAACGCCCGATGAGCGCGCTGGAAATCAAGGACCTGCACGTCGTGGTCAACGCCGCGGAAGGCGAGGAGCCGCGCGAGATCCTCCGTGGCGTCGACCTCACCGTGAAGGCGGGCGAGACCCACGCCATCATGGGGCCGAACGGCTCCGGGAAGTCGACCCTCGCGTACTCCATCGCGGGTCACCCGAAGTACACCGTCACCGGCGGCTCCGTCACCCTCGACGGCCAAGACGTGCTGTCGATGAAGGTCGACGAGCGGGCGCGGGCCGGTCTTTTCCTCGCGATGCAATATCCCGTCGAGGTGCCGGGCGTCTCCGTCTCCAACTTTCTGCGGACGGCGGCCACCGCGATCCGTGGTGAATCGCCCAAGGTTCGCACCTGGGTGAAGGAAGTCAACACCGCGATGAAGCAGTTGCAGATCGACCCCGCGTTCGCCGAGCGCAGCCTGAACGAAGGTTTTTCCGGCGGAGAGAAGAAGCGGCACGAAATCCTGCAACTCGAACTGCTGAACCCCAAGGTGGCGGTGCTCGACGAAACCGACTCCGGGCTCGACGTCGACGCCCTGCGCATCGTTTCTGAGGGCGTGAACAGGTTTCGCGCCCAACAAGACCGCGCGGTGCTTTTGATTACGCACTACACGCGCATCTTGCGCTACATCAAGCCCGACTTCGTACACGTGTTCGTCGAGGGCCGCATCGTCGAAGAAGGCGGTGCCGAACTGGCCGACCGCCTCGAGGAAGAGGGTTACGAGCGCTACGTCAAGGCGGCGAGTGTATGAGCGAAGTCGAGACACGCGACGTCGTGGGCGTTCTCGACGTCGATGCTGTGCGCAAGGATTTTCCGATCCTGCGGCGTACGGTTCGAGGCGATAAACCGCTCGTCTACCTCGACAGCGCGAACACGTCGCAAAAACCCCAGGTGGTGCTCGACGTCCTGGCCGAGTTTTACGAGCGGCACAACGCGAACATTCACCGGGCGACCCACGCGCTCGGCGAAGAAGCGACCGAGGCTTACGAAGACGCGCGGGCGAAAGTCGCTTCCTTCATCGGGGCGGCAACCGCCGACGAAGTGGTGTTCACGAAGAACTCGTCGGAGGCTCTGAACCTCGTCGCGGGCGTGCTTTCGTGGGGTGTCCGCGGCTTGCGGCCCGGCGACGAAGTCGTCATCACCGAGATGGAACACCACTCCAACATCGTGCCGTGGCAGATCGCGTGCGAGCGCACTGGCGCGACGTTGCGCTGGTTTGGCGTCACCGACGACGGCCGCCTCGATTTGTCAGACATCGACGACGTCATCAACGAGCGCACCAAAGTCGTCGCTTTGGCGCATGTCTCGAACGTGCTCGGTACGGTGAATCCGATCGCGCGCATCGCCGCCCGGGCCCACGCGGTCGGCGCGCTCGTCGTGGTCGACGGTTCACAAGCCGCGCCGCATATGCCGGTCGATGTCGTTGAGCTCGGCGCCGACTTTTACGCGTTCACCGGACACAAGATGTGCGGCCCCACCGGAATCGGCGTGTTGTGGGGGCGGCTTTCCTTACTCGAGGAGTTGCCGCCTTTCCTCGGCGGCGGCGAAATGATCGAAGTCGTCACGATGGAGAAATCCACCTACGCGGCGGTGCCACACAAATACGAGGCAGGCACGCCGCCGATCGCGCAGGCGGTCGCGCTGGGCACAGCCGTCGACTACCTCTCCGCAATCGGTATGGCGTCCGTCGCGGCTCATGAGCACGTCATCACCGCGTACGCGCTCGAGCGGCTGGCCGCGCTGCCCGCCGTCCGCATTCTCGGGCCTGCCGAGGCGGTCGACCGTGGCGGCGCGATTTCCTTCGCCCTCGACGGAGTGCATCCGCACGACGTCGCGCAGGTGCTCGATTCCGCGGGCGTCGCGGTGCGCGCCGGGCATCACTGCGGGCGGCCGATTCACCAGCGATTCGGAATCAGCGCGTCGACGAGGGCGTCGTCGTACCTTTACACGACAACCAGTGAAATCGACGCGATGATCGACGCACTCGAACAAGCGAAGAGGTTCTTCGGCTGATGCAACCCGACTCGATGTATCAGGAGATTATCCTCGATCACTACCGAAACCCGCATCACAAGGGGCTTCGCGAGCCGTACGACGCCGAAGTCCACCACGTCAACCCCACGTGCGGCGACGAGATCACGCTGCGGGTCAAGCTCGACGGCCAGAAGGTGTCGGACGTCAGCTACGACAGCGCCGGCTGCTCGATCTCGCAGGCGAGCGCGTCGGTACTCACCGATTTGGTGATCGGCCGCTCGGTGGCAGACGGCATGGCGGCGCACAAAGAATTCCTCACGCTCATGCAGAGCAAAGGCACCGGCAATCCTGATGAAGACGTACTCGAAGACGCGGTGGCGTTCGCGGGCGTCTCGAAGTACCCGGCCCGGGTGAAGTGCGCGCTACTCTCGTGGATGGCGTGGAAAGACGCCACCGCGCAGGCACTGGGTACGACACCTTCGCCTGACGACGACCCAGTCTGAAACTGACGGAAGGCAATTGACGATGACCGCCACTGTTGAAGACGTCAAAGAAGCCCTCTACGACGTCGTCGACCCTGAGCTCGGCATCAACGTCGTCGATCTCGGGCTCATTTACAACCTGGTGCTCGACGACGACGGCGTTGCCGTCATCGACATGACCCTCACGTCGGCCGGGTGTCCGTTGCAAGACGTCATCGAAGACCAGATTCGTAGCGCCACCGACGGCCTGGTCGACGACTTTCGCATCAACTGGATCTGGATGCCGCCGTGGGGCCCGGAGAAGATTACGGACGACGGCCGCGAGCAATTGCGCGCCCTCGGCTTCAACGTATAGACCCGTGCTCGTTGATCACGTTTACGTGATCCATGAGGCCCTTGCGTGCTCTCTGCACGCATTAAGGGACCCGTTAGCCCCCTTTACGTGATCGACTCGACCCTGCGAAAGGCCTTCTGTGATCACCGCGACGGACGTCGAGCTGCGTGTCGGTGCCCGCGTGCTGGTCGAGAAGGTCAGCTTCCGGGTGGCGCCCGGCGACCGGATCGGGTTGGTCGGTCGAAACGGTGCCGGCAAGACGACCCTGACGAAAGTACTCGCCGGTGAAGGGTTGCCCGCGCACGGCACAATCACCTCAAGCGGAGCGGTCGGCTATTTGCCGCAAGACCCGCGCACGGGCGACCTCGAGGTCTTGGCCCGCGACCGCGTCTTGTCGGCGCGCGGCCTTGACGCCGTCCTGCGCGAACTGCGCCAAGCCGAACAGCAAATGGCAAGTGCGGACGACGCGAAGCGTGACGCCGCCGTTCGCAAATACGCCCGCGTCGAAGACCATTTCCATGTGCTCGGCGGTTACGCCGCCGAATCGGAGGCGGCCTCCATCGCCGCGAGCCTCGGGCTGCCCGACCGTGTTTTGAGCCAGCCGCTCGGCACTTTGTCGGGCGGTCAACGACGGCGCATCGAGTTGGCGCGCATTCTTTTCTCGGGTGCCGAAACCCTTTTGCTCGACGAGCCGACCAACCATCTCGACGCCGATTCCATCGGCTGGCTAAGGGAATTTTTGCGCGCGCACAAGGGCGGTCTCGTCGTCATCAGCCACGATGTCGGGTTGCTCGGGGCGACCGTCAACCGGGTTTTTCATCTCGATGCCAACCGTGCCGTTATCGACATCTACAACGTCGGCTGGAAAACCTACCTCGAACAGCGGGAGGCCGACGAACGCCGGCGCAAACGCGAACGGGCCAATGCCGAGCGCAAAGCCACCGCGTTGCAGGCGCAAGCCGATCGCATGCGTTACAAGGCGACGAAGGCGACGGCGGCGCAAAATATGGAAAGGCGTGCGCATCGTCTGCTGGCCGACCTCGAAGAGGTGCGCAAGCACGACCGCGTGGCGAAATTGCGGTTCCCCGATCCGGCACCGTGCGGCAAAGTGCCGCTTGCGTCGTCCGGATTGTCGAAATCGTACGGGTCACTCGAGGTGTTCACCGACGTCGACTTGGCGATCGATCGAGGCAGTCGTGTCGTCGTGCTGGGCCTGAACGGCGCCGGCAAAACCACACTGCTGAAAACTCTCGCGGGCGTTGAGAATCCCGACACCGGCGAGGTACGGCAAGGCCACGGCCTCAAGCTCGGTTACTACGCGCAAGAGCACGAAACGCTTGATCCCGAAGCGACTGTGCTCGACAGCATGCGCTCGGCAGCCCCGGATTTGTCGGACGTCGAGTTGCGCCGCGTGCTGGGCAGTTTCTTGTTCTCGGGCGACACCGTCGAGCAGCGAACGAAGACGCTCTCGGGCGGTGAGAAGACTCGCTTGGCGCTCGCCCGGCTCGTGGTTTCGAGTGCCAACGTGTTATTGCTCGACGAGCCCACCAACAACCTCGACCCCGCGAGCCGCGAAGAAGTGCTCGCGGCGTTGCGTACCTACAAGGGCGCGATCGTGCTCGTGACGCACGATGAGGGTGCGGTCGAAGCTCTTGCCCCCCAGCGGGTCGTGCTGTTGCCTGACGGCGTCGAGGACATCTGGAGCGACGATCTCACCGATCTGGTCGCGCTCGCGTGAATGCGCGCCGAGATGCGGCGCCCACAGCCGCTGTGTGACAAAGATCGCACGGGGGCTGCCACCGCGGTTGGTGGCTGGTCAGCGAGCGATGTTGTGCTTGTTGTACGGGGTGTTTAGGCGTGTTCGCGAAGCTGTGAAGGTTGCTGATTCATAACGCCGAGGCGATGATCTGCTCACTTTGCCGCGACTCGCGCAATCGAGAGTGGCCGATCGGCGCCAGATGGGTGATCATGTGGGTATAGGACCACCCCCGCAACCGAGCAAGAAGGGGAGCACATCGTGGCCGACACTCTCAAGAAGGGCAGCCGGGTCACCGGCGGCGAGCGCGAACGGCTCGCCGCTGAACTCCGCAGAAGGTACGACAGCGGCGCGAGCATCCGTGCACTGGCCGAATCGACCGGCCGGTCGTACGGATTCGTCCACCGCATCCTGACCGAGTCTGGCGCGACCCTGCGGGGTCGCGGCGGCGCGACCAGGGGCAAGAAAGCGGCACAGTGACACCGAGACAAACAGCGAGGCAGTCACCAGGCCGAACGTCAGGGCAAATGTCAGGGCGGACGCCAACGCGGTGATTGTCGTCCGGCATCAGTTGTGACGGCGGCACTCACTCGTCACACCGTGATTCCGGCGCGTCGTTGAATGTCGCGGGCATGTGCCCAAAACGCTGCGCACCGCAAGGTAGCGGCGTCGGCGCCACGGTCTAGGGTCGCTCCGTGCGAGGCGATCCTAGACAGTGGCGCCGCTGCGTAAGGCGAGGGCGATGACGGCCGATCCCTTGGCGCGCGGCAAGGTTGCGCGGGTCGACCTGCCCGCGTCCGCTCCGGCGTGGGCGGTGCTTGACGAGTATCTGCGTGGACTCACCGGCGAGGTCCGTGTGCTCGTCGTGCGGTTGACGCCCGGTCGGGTGCCCGAGCCGGCTGGTGTTTCGGCGGCGCGCACGCGCGTCGTCGAAAAGCTCGCCTCTGCCGACCTGGTCAGCGTGGCGGTCGTCGGTGACCCAGTAGGCGCCGCCGGTACGGCACTGGCTTGCGCGTGCGACCTGCGAGTCCTCGGCGCGCGTGCCGAGTTCCGTATCGACAACGTGGCCATTTTCGGTGCGCTGGTGCCGTTGGCGCGTCTCGTCGGCTACCCCCGAGCGTTGGAGCTAACGCTTACCGGGCGACGCATGAGCGCCCGGGAGGCCGAGTCTTTCGGGTTGGCGAATCTTGTGGTGGGCGGCGATCAGATCGACGACGCGGTCGACGATCTGATCGCCGTCCTCCTCGCCACGCCCCGTGACGCGGCGGCCGAAATAAAGGCGGCGCTACGGGCGGCCTCAGCGGCGTCCGGCCTCGATGGTCTCGCGCCGCGTGGCAGGATCAGCGACGAGCTCGACGCGGCGCGGCGATTGGCGCGTGACGATGAGTAGACGGGGAAGCGCATCCGCGTCGGCGGTGTTGTGCCCGACAACGACGGTTTCGAACGGGAGCGGCGAGCAGTGCGCATGAGTACGCCATGAGCATGGGCGGGATGGGCATGCAGGGGGGCTGGCATGCCATGCGGTCGTTCACCCAGGATCGCTCGGTTACCAAACAGCGGCTCGCCAAGGGGACTGTGCGCCGAATAGCGCGCTTCGCGAGGCCGTACCGCACGTGGATCGCGATCCTCGTCACGTTGATCGCGATCGACTCGGCGCTCGGCACCATCACGCCGCTGCTCATTCGCGAGATCTTGAACAAGGGCATCGGCGACCGCCGTCCGGGCTTGGTGATCGTGCTCGCGGTGATCATCGGTGTGATCGCGATTCTCGACGCCACCTTGATGCTGGTCGAGCGGTTCTTTTCCTCGCGCATCGGCGAGGGCCTGATTTTCGACATGCGCGCCAAGGTGTTCTCGCACATCCAGCGCATGCCGGTCGCGTTCTTCACCCGCACCCAAACCGGCGCGCTGATCAGCCGGCTGAACAATGACGTGCTCGGCGCGCAGCAGGCGTTTACCAGCACGCTGTCGAGCGTGGTGAGCAACCTGCTGAGCGTCGGCTTCACGTTGGGCGTGATGTTCGCGCTGTCATGGCAGATCACCCTGGTGTCGCTGGCTTTACTACCGGTATTCGTGTTACCGGCGCGCTGGTTCGGCCGCAAGCTACAAGCGATCACCCGTGAGTCGTACAACCTCAACGCGGCGATGAACAACACGATGACCGAGCGCTTCAACGTCGCCGGCGCGATGCTGGTGAAGCTGTTCGGTCGGCCGCGCGAAGAAGACGACGCCTTTCGCACGAAGGCCGGCCGGGTGCGCGACATCGGCGTCACCCAAGCGATGTACGGCGGGGTGTTCTTCGCCTCTCTCATGCTGGTGGCCTCGCTCGGCGCGGCGCTCGTGTACGGCTGGGGCGGCTGGCAAGCGGCAACCGGCGCGCTCGACGTCGGCACGGTCGTCGCGCTCGGCGCCTACCTGACTCGGCTGTACGGGCCGCTCACCGCGTTGTCGAACGTCAACGTCTCGGTCATGACCGCCCTGGTGTCGTTCGAGCGGGTATTCGAGGTTCTCGACCTTCCCCCGATGATTGCCGACGCGCCCGACGCGGTCGACTTGCCGGTGGGCGTCAACACCGTCGAGTTCGACGACGTGTCGTTTCGGTATCCGGCGGCGTCAGAGGTGTCGTTGGCCTCCCTCGAGTCGGTGGCCGTTCTCGACACCGCACCCAACACCCAGGTGCTGCACGACGTCTCGTTCACCGCCCGACCTGGGCAACTCATCGCCTTGGTCGGGCCGTCGGGTGCGGGCAAGACGACGATCGCTTCCCTGGTGTCTCGGATGTACGACGCGACCGGGGGAGTCGTTCGCGTCGGCGGGGTCGACGTCCGGCAGGCGACATTGGATTCGCTGCGCGACAACGTCGGCGTGGTGACGCAAGACAGTCACATGTTCCACGACACTATTCGCGCCAACCTGGCGTACGCGCGGCCCAACGCCACCGAGGCAGAGTTGATCGAGGCCTGCAAAGCCGCGCAAATCTGGGATCTCGTCTCCTCGCTCGCCGACGGCCTCGACACCGTCGTGGGGGAACGCGGATATCGCCTGTCCGGTGGCGAAAAGCAGCGGCTGGCCATTGCGCGGCTGCTGCTCAAAGCGCCGTCCATCGTGGTGCTCGACGAAGCCACCGCGCACCTTGACTCAGAGTCAGAGGTGGCAGTGCAACGGGCCTTGAATACGGCGCTTTCCGGCCGGACGTCGCTCGTTATCGCACATCGCCTTTCGACAATTCGCGACGCCGACCTCATTCTCGTCGTCGACGAAGGCCGCATCGTCGAACGCGGCCGGCATGAGGAATTGCTCGACGCCGGCGGCCTTTATGCCGAGCTTTATCGCACCCAGTTCGAGCGTCAAGCCGCCGCCGACCTCGCAGACTTGGGCCTCGCCGACGACGTCAGCTGACCGTTGTATTTGTGGCTGTACTTGTGGCGTTGGCCTGCGCGGTTTGCAGCCTTTCTCGCGTGCTTTGCTCTGAGTCACAAGTCTGAGTCACGAAATTTGAGTCGATCGGCCGCATGGTGGCGCGTTTTCGATCGCTCGACGCCCGTCACCAGCCCGGCTGCGTCGGTCGTGTACTCGCCTTTGGAGAGTTCGAGGAGTACCAACGCATTGCCGAACGGGTCCTTCACGACTGCCACTCGACCGACCGCGATGTCGAAGGGCTCAACGACGATTTCACCTCCGCCCTCGAGGAAATCCTTAGCCACAACAGAAAGGTCGTCGACTAACCAGTTCGGCTCAAAGGCCTGTCTCGTCGTCAGCACGATCTCGGTATCGCTCTCGGGCAGCCGCAAACCGAGTTGTCCGATCGCATCGTGTCGCCACGCAATCTCGTGACCTAAGTGGTCACCATAGAACGCGACACCCGTATCGAGGTCGGGCACGGGAATCGTGACGGCGTCAAGTTTTCGCAGCAGCGCCATGAGCCGCACCCTAGCCGACGCCAGCACATGTTCGGCGCTTATGGAAATCGTGGTGGTGGCGTGGTGGGCCGCCGCACGGTCGCTTCGACCAAATCCAGCACCGCGTCGAGGTCGTCGTCCGGAATACCGATCGCGCGGTGCGAAACCAGCCCGTCGAAGACGAGTTCTAAAAACTCGGCGATCGTCTCAACTGGGACGTCGGTGCGCAACGTGCCGCGCTCGACACCGCGCTCGAGCCGTTCGCGTGCCGCGTTGCTGATCGTTTTCGACCGCGCGGCCCAACGGTGGCGAAAGTCGGCGTCCGTTCGCAAGCGCCGTGAGAGCTCTAGCTGGACGCCGAGCCAGCCGGCGTCGCGGTTCTTCAGGTCTCGCATCAGCTCGACGAGTCCGTGCTCGGCGACGACCGCGGCCATCTCGGCGGCGTCGTCCTCGGCTACGGCGAAGAACAACGACTCCTTGTCGCGGAAGTGGTGAAAGATGGCCCCTCGCGACAGCCCGATTTCTGACTCGAGCCGGCGAACCGTCGCGCCTTCGTACCCCTCGCGGGCGAACACGCGGCGGGCGCCGTCCAAAATGGCGCGGCGGCGCGCTTGCAGGTTGTCGGACGTCAGCCGGGGCACAGGGTCGAGACTACCGACCGTTGATCTCTTCGGAGCGCTGCTGCGCTCGGTGTTGCGCTGCGCCGCCACCGCTGCTGACCAGATTGCTAGCCGTGTTTACGACACCGATGTGGCTGTACGCCTGCGGGAAGTTGCCAACGAGGCGGCGCGCCGAGACGTCGTACTCCTCGCTCAGCAGTCCAAGATCGTTGCGCAAGTCGAGAATCCGCTCGAACGTCGCCCGAGCCTCGTCGCGCCGTCCGGCCAAGCACAGCGCGTCGGCGAGCCAGAACGTACACACGAGGAACGTGGCTTCTTCACCGGAAAGCCCGTCGTCGCCGGTGGAGGAACTGGTCAGGTAGCGGCGCACGAAGCCGTCAACTTGCAGCTCGCGCTGGATCGCCTCGATCGTCGCGACCACCCGAGGGTCGTCACCGGGAAGGAAGCCCACGGCGGGAATCAGCAACAGCGCGGCGTCGAGGTCGTGCGAGCCGTATGCCTGTACGAAGGTGCCACGCCCGGCGTCGTAGCCGTGGGCAAGGACGTCGTCGCGAATCCGCTTGCGCAGCGCCTGCCAGCGGTCGAGCGGCCCGTCGAGCCGCCATTTCTCGATGCCCCGGACGGCGCGGTCGACCGCCACCCAGGTCATCACTTTCGAGTGTGTGAAGTGCTGGCGGTCGCCGCGCATCTCCCAGATGCCGTTGTCTGGATCGCTCCAGTGGCTTTCCAGATGGTCCATGATCACCTGTTGCACGGCCCACGCGTCGGCGTCGAGCGCTAGCTTCGCGTCGCGCGCGAGTTCGAGAGCGTCCATCACCTCGCCGTAGACGTCGAGCTGCACTTGTTCGCTTGCCGCGTTGCCGACGCGCACCGGTTTTGAGTTCTCGTATCCGGCCAGCCAAGGCAGCTCGAATTCGAGCAATCGGCGACGCCCGTCGAGCCCGTACATGATGCGCATGTCTTTCGGGTCTCCCGCGACTGCCCGCAGCAGCCACTCGCGCCACGCCTTCGCTTCGTCTCGGTATCCGCTCGCGAGCAGCGCGTGCAAGGTCATGGTGGCGTCGCGCAGCCAGCAGTAGCGGTAGTCCCAGTTGCGCTCGCCGCCGAGTTGTTCGGGCAACGACGTCGTGGCGGCGGCGGCGATGCCGCCTGTCGGCATGTACGTGAGGGCTTTCAGCGTGATCAGCGATCGCGCGACCGCGTCGCGGTACTCGCCCGAATCGCAGGTCGCGCGGCCAGCCCAGTCGCGCCAATAAGCCTCGACTCGATCAAGGATCTTCGACGGATCGTCCATGCGGCGAGGGGCGGGCGCGTGCGCCGGCGTCCAGGTCAACACGAACGCGACCCGTTCACCGGCGGCGACGCTGAACTCCGCAACCGTCGACGCGTCGACGCCGCGCGTCTCGACCGGGCTGTCGAACCACAGCGAGTCGGGCCCCGCGACGGCGTGCAACCGGCCATCGGCGTTCGTGACCCACGGCACGATGTGCCCGTAGTCGAAACGGATTCGCATCGTGCTGCGCATCGCGACGCGACCCGACACACCCTCGACGATGCGGACGACGTCGGGACGCTCGCCGCGCGGCGGCATGAAGTCGATCACCCGGACCGTGCCGTCGGGGGTGACCCACTCGTTCTCGAGAATCAGCGTGTTCTCGCGATACCGACGCGACGTCGCGTCACCGCCGGACCGCGGGGCAATGGTCCAGTGCCCGTTCTCGTCGTCGCCGAGCAGCGCCGCGAAGCACGCACCCGAATCGAAGGAGGGAAAGCACAGCCAGTCGATGCCGCCGCCCCTGTTGACCAACGCGACGGTGTGCAGGTCTCCTATGACGCCGTAGTCTTCGATCGGCCTCGACACGATCATCCCTCTCGCGAGATTGCGGCTGCCTCACGTAGATAGCGACGTACCCATCGCTCCACGATACGATCTCGGCCGTCGAGAGGTGTCGCTACTGCCGTTCTTTCAGCGATGCCATCGTGGCTGGCCGCCAGAGCCCGGCGACGACGACGCCCGCCAAAGCTACAGCCAGCGCGACAGCGCCCTGTCGAAGTGCGAGATTCAGTGCGAGGGACGTCGAGATATCGGTACTTCTTACTGCAATCGTGACAGCGAGGACGGTTCCCCACAGTACGCCGAGTGTCATGACAAGTGCGCCTTCTGTCCACCTAATCAGCACCCCGCCCGGGTAGGGCACGCCGAGCGACGCATAGAGAGCCGAGCGCCCACGTCGCAGCCAGCCGACGATCGCCCAAAGCAGAGCGACTATAGTGCCGGCGAGTAGTCCGACGTCGCGGGTGCTTCGGTGGTCGAACACCGCTGCGGGGTCGACCGTGAACGCCCCTTGCGAGAGTAAGTCGGAGACCTGAATCCGGGCCGAATCGCGATCTCCGAGAAGGGCAGGGAGGGCCTTGGTGATATCAGCGCGATATTGCGCTTGCACACGCACGTAACAAAAGTCTGCTTGGCCGGTCGCCGCTCGCAGCATGAGGATGGCTGTCGACTCCGCGTCGCCAAGCTTCGCGAGATCGGCGACTGCGGCGACCCGCAAGACGCCACTTGGGGCGTGGTGCACGGCAGCGCTCGCGGCTTCGAATTGCAAGCGCGAGCCCGGGGCCCATTTCCACCGATCAGCGATTCTTTGCGAGACGATGACCCCGTCTTCTCCCGGGTACGGCAAGTCGAAAAAGTCGAGAATTCCCGCGGTTGCCGTGACAAGCGTTTGGTGACTATCGGGCCGACCGCTTATGGTGACGCCATCAGGGATGACCGACAGGGCAGTGGCCGCGCGCACACCCGTTACTTTGTCGAGCGCCGTGCAATCTTTGGCATCGATCGTGCCCTGACTGCGCTGCGCGACCAGGATGTCGCCACCAGCATTTAGGTATCGCGATTCGTCGGCGACAATACTACGGACGGCGAAAATGTCGCTCGCACACAACGTACAAACGAGTGCGGCGACAATGGCGACCAGTGCACAGGCAAGCCCCGCGCCTTCACTGATGTTGGCGAAACCTTCACCGAAGGAAGCCCGCGCTTTCCATTGCGGCGCGAGCCGGCTGTTAGACACCGTGCTTTGCCGGCGATGCGACGTGACCGACGTGTTCACCGTGCTGCTACCACTTCACCGTCGACGATGCGAGTAATCCTCGCGCAGCGACTCGCCACCGCCGGATCGTGAGTGACGACCACGAGTCCGGGCTCGTGAACCGACGCGAAGAGTGCGTCGAGCACCACCTGACTGGTGGATTGGTCGAGCTGCCCGGTGGGCTCGTCGGCCAGAATGAATGGACGACGAGAAACCATCGCACGCGCAATAACGACCCGTTGTACCTCGCCACCCGACAGATTTCGCACAGCGTCGTGACGACGGGTTGACAGACCAACAAGGGCAAGGTGCTCGGTGGCGTCTGCGCGCGCTTCGGCGCGCGAGATTCCCCGGGTGAGTGCAGCGACCGCAACGTTGTCTAGTGCGCTTCGCTCCGGAAATACATTCGTGGTCTGAAGAATCCACGTGGTGACGTCGGCGAGTCGTGGTGGGGGAGTCGAATTCGCACGAACCTGCGCTGTGCCACGGCTCGGCCGCACGAGGCCACCAAGGACAGACAACAAGGTCGACTTGCCCGATCCTGACGGACCCAAAATCGCGACACTTTCGCCCGTCGACACGACGAAGTTCGCGCCACGCAGCACGGGTGAAGGCAATCCCCGGTAACGGACGTCGATGTCGTCGGCTACGAGCTGCACGGCCTGTCGACCTTCACCGATCCCGGGTTTGTGAGCACGCTGTTGAGCGGAAACGAAGTCGGCAGGTCAGCCGTCCCGACACCGCCGCCTACTGGTTGCACCGCGATCGGTGCGGATGTCGCAGACCCGTAGACGCAGATCGTGCCATCGGTACCGGTGACCAGGGCAGATGCCGGCACGACATCGACAGCCGTGGCCTTGGCGGCTTCGATGGTCGCCGCGCCGGAAGCTGCGGGTGTCATCGCGGCTTGTATCGTGGCAACTGCTGCTGGATTGGTGATAGCACCGGACCCGGGTTTGTAGTTCACGGAGGTCGACCCGACGGAAAGCGTTGCCCCACCGCTGAAATCGCCGATCGTTGCGACACCGCCCGCAGGCTCTTCTACGGCGATCGATGTTGCTTGTTTCGGGCCTCGTGCGACGGGTGTACCGGGACTGAGGCTGCTACCGGCGCTTACCAATGCCTGGGCGACGGGAAGCGGCTTGGGGCCAATCCATATCACCGTAGCAGGATCGAAGGACGTGCTGTCGCCATAACCCCCATCGTGGTTGAACTGGGCGACGGCCTGTGCGAGTGTCGCGTCATAGCTGGTGTCGATGGTGCCGTCGTAGCTACCAATTTGGTGAAGGAAACTCTTGAGCCTCTTGACATCATCGCCCTTGGAGCCCGTAGTCAGGTTGCGCCACAACGGTGCGTCCGCAACCATCGCGCGGATCGGCCGGTCGTTGACTCGAAGAACGACATCGCCGCTGTTGAGAGTGACTCCGGCACGAGCCGCCGATGTGACAGTTCCGGTTGCGTAGGCGACCAAGTCGCGACCGGGTGAAAACGTGACCGTGACGTTCACCGTCGTCTGCGCGCGCATGTCTTGGTGCTGGACCGGAACGACCACCGGCTCGATTCGGCTCGCGCTGGCCGTCGGGTTCGACATCTCGGAGAGCGCCCACAGCCCGGCGAGTACGAGTAGCGGGGCCATGAGTAAGACGAGCAGAACGATCCACGCCGAGGCGCTGCGTGGTGGCCTAAGCGACCGTTTCACGGCATCTTCACGATCGTTGAAACAGCGTAGCCGATGCCTTCGAATTTCTCGTCCAAGAAGATGTGGCCAGCCTTGTCAATGCTGAACAACTGCGCGACCGATGTGCCGTCTGCACCGCACTTGATAGTGACCGGCGCAGGTGCGTGAGAACCTTCCTTGAGCTCATACGTCACCTGGCCCGCGTCTTCGCAGAGCAGTACAACCGCGTATTTGCCGGCAGAGAAGTTTATACCTGTCTCATCAAGACTCGACGGCGGATGATGGCAGTCCCTCCCGACTGCATTCGCGGGCATTGGCAACTCAACGCACTGGCTGCCCAGCGCCTTGCCACCCAAGCCACCCAATTTCTCGGCACCGACATCGGACAAGCTCAACGTGTGTGTCGAGCCCTCGCTGCTTGGTGTGCACGCGACCACGCCGACCGCAATGCCAAGGATGGCAGCCGACACTAGGCTTTGGTGTCGGTTCACGCTATCCCTGCCAATCGCTATAGCCGATCTCGTCCATGCAGGAAAACTTTGTCTTCTGTAACAATCCGGTCGACAGTTGGATCATGTCAGTGAAGGACGCATCCGTGGGTACATCAACGCCGTGCTTGCTAAGGCACACCCTAAGATCTGGCGCTAGGGCCTTTTCGCGCCGCTCTTCGAAGGCCAATGCATCGGGTGTACTTGTCTGCCAGTACGTGTCAACAAATCGGGCATATTTGGTATAGCAGCCCCACGAGACTGGGTCGATCTTTCCGTCCGCCGGCGCACCGTGGCCTGGAGCAGCACCAACGGTATATTCGAGGAGAGTGACGCCATTTCGACTAGCTGGGCGACCGATATTTACAGAATAGCCCGCCTTTCTTAGGCAATCGAAGTATCTGTTCATCGCCGACTCGTAATCGACGTAGGCGAGCGTCGATTTCGACAGGATGTCGAGCTGTGTCTTGTCCGCGCCGGCCGCGCGCGCCTTAGTCAATGCTCGATGGAGCGGGTCGGACGGAGTTGACTTGTCGGTGCTACCGTTCGAACACGCGCACACCGCGCACGCCATTATCACGAGGAAAACACCACGAGTAAGCCCCCGCATCAAGCCTCCGTTACCAGTCCTGTCTCGGTGAGGGATGCGCCGGGCCGCGTCAGCGTCGCGGCCAAGGGCGGCCCGGCACGAGCGAACTCAGTACCCGTCGTGCAATGCGCTCACGAGCTTGTACGCACTCGTATCTTCGACCCAATGCGTACTCCACGACCACGCGGTCTGGAATTGCGATGTGGTGCCGGTTGGTTGAAACCAATGGCTCGCCCCGACAGCCAAACATGTTCCGTAGTAGTCGCTAGTTATTGAGCGGTAGTCGGTGCTACTCGGGACTAGCCAGCAATCACTGCTCGCGAATGCTGGTGTTGGTGCCGCGATAGTGATTCCCGACAGTAGCGCCGCGCACGACGCTGCAACGGCGCCGACCCTTCGGACTTTCTCCATTTCCCCTATCCCTCCGTTTCGATGACGATGTGGGAACGTTCCCACTTGGTGCGACGATTTGCTTCGTCAAGCGACGTACGAATCTGGAACCCCGAGCTGCGGTGCAAACATGACACGAACAGGCGTCACGGACTTTAGCAGCGCCCGATCGACCATGCAAGTGTATTCGTTTGATCCGCCAACAAACGAGCTCGCGAGATGCTTAGCCTCACTCATGACGACGTGTGACTCTGCTTGGCTTGCCGGATGCTCTCGCTGCCGCCAAGTAGCCTGGGAGCGGCACCAGCTAGGGCAACCGACGTCCGCGCTGCGGGCCTGGAGAGGTGTGAGACGGTGACGACGCGCGCACGATGGGCGGCTAGTGCACTATGCATTGCGGCCGCGATGACCATGCTCGCGGGCTGCCGCCAGATGCAGAACTTCACCGAGCAGGAAGTCGTGGTCGTATTCAAAGACGGCGCGACTCAAGCCGACCACGCGCGGGTGTGGCAGAAATGCCAAGGCCTTGACGGCATAAAGCCCGAGCCGCTCATCACCGAGAGCAAGTACCCGTCGACCTTGCTGAACAACGTGCGCTACCGCGTCGACAACGCGAGCAACTATCAGTTGCAGCAGCTCTACAGCTGTTTAGCCAAAGATCCGAGCGTGGCGGGCTACAAGCCGCCTGTCGACCAGGGGCACTGAAAGCCGGCTATTCGCCGCCACGCGACGGGCTCCCGATCGCGATCATGCGCTCGACCGAGGCTCGCGCGGCGTCGGCGATCGCCGGGTCGACGTCGACTTCGAACACGTCGTCGCGCAACGAGCGCAACACCTTCGCCGGCGTGATCATCTTCATGAACGGACAGACGGCTCGTTCGGAGATGGGCACGAACTCGGTGTCGGTCGCGAGCCGGCGGAGTTGGTGCAAGATACCGGTCTCGGTCGCGACCAAGACCCGTCTGGCCTGTGTGGATTTCGCGTATTCGACCATGCCGCCGGTCGACAGCACCTTTGTGCGCTCGGCCGGCAAGTCGCCGGTCGACGTCAAATACAGCGCCGTCGTCGTGCACCCGCATTCGGGATGTACCAGCACCTCGGCGTCAGGATTCGCGCCAAGCGTCTCCCTAAGCGCGGAAGGCGAAATCTCGGCGTGCACGTGGCATTCGCCTGCCCAGACATCCATGTCTCGGCCGGTCACCCGCTTGACATGGGCGCCCAGGAATTGGTCGGGCAGAAAGAAGATTTCTTTGTCTTCAGGAATAGATCGGACGACGTCGGCCGCGTTCGACGACGTGCAGCAGACATCGACGAGCGCCTTCACGGCCGCCGACGTGTTGACGTAGGCGACGACGACACCGTCTGGGTGGTCGGCTTTCCAGGCGCGGACGTCGTCAGGCTCGATGCTCGCGGCGAGCGAACAGCCGGCCTCGAGGTCGGGGATGAGAACCCTTTTCGACGGCGCGAGAATCTTCGCCGTTTCGGCCATGAAATGTACGCCGCAGAAAACGATGACGTCGGCGTCACTCGTCGCGGCGATTCGCGACAGGGCAAGCGAATCGCCGACGTGGTGGGCGACATCTTGGATCTCAGGCACCTGATAGTTGTGCGCCAGGATCACGGCGTTTCGCGACTGAGCCAGTTCGCGAACTTGCCGGGCCCAATCGGAGGGCAACGGCAGATCGGCGGGCGCGTCGGCGAGCAGGTCGGTCACGGTATCCCTTCGGGGAAGACGGCTCGTCATCGCCGACAGCCAACGTGTCAACCGGTGCGACGCCGTGCTCCCATTGTCTCTTGCGCCGCGGACTCACGCCGCGCCGAGTCGCCCTGTTGTGGCGAACCTCCCGATGACAGCTCACTTCGGTGCGCTTCGATCTCGGGATGGTTGGTTGTGACGAACTCGGGCTCGTCATCATTGCCCACGGGCCCCGCATTGGCCATCACGACCGCGAACCAGGGCAGGATGATGGCAGCGACGACAGCGATCAGACGAAGCCAACCGTGGAGCGCGAAGATCGCCAGCACGAGGCATATCGTGCGGATCGTCATGGAAATGAGGTACTTACGCGCCCGGTCGGAGACTTCCTCCGAGTGCGGCCTGGGGGCCGAGGTGACGAGATGGACCTGATCTTCACCCCGCGTGTCGCGCTTAGCCACAACTTCCACGGTACGCGGAGGGGCACGACCGTCAGATGGCGGGCGAGACCCATAGGAAAGGACGATAAATGGCCGATCGCACCTATCGAGTGACCGAGATCGTCGGCACTTCTACCGAAAGCCTGCAGCAGGCGATCCGCAACGGAGTGCACCGCGCGGGGGAAACCCTTCGACACCTCGACTGGTTCGAGGTCACGCAAATGCGCGGCCACATCGTCGACGGCGAGGTCGAGTACTTCCAGGTGACGATGAAGATCGGATTCCGTCTCGAGGATGCCTGAGCAACTCGTCTACGACGCCCGCGAAACCGTGCTCATGTTGAAGTCGGGCACTCGCATCGGCGGCATCGCGACGCGGGTGAAGTAGTCGCTCCACTCTCGCGGCAGGCATCGCGTCGTGGCGCCGAATTGGGTCGCGCGCGCCAACAGGTCGACCGGGCTCTCGTTGAACCTGAAGTTGTTTACCGCGCCGACGACCTCGCCGTCCTCGACCAAGTACACGCCGTCACGGGTGAGGCCGGTGAGCAGCAGCGTCTGCGGGTCGACTTCACGGATGTACCAAAGGCAGGTGAGCAGCAGACTGCGCTTGCTCGCGGCGACCATCTCGTCAAGCGTCGGCCCGCCGCCCGCGCGCGACAGCACCAGGTTGTCGATTCCTGGCGTCACCGGTAACCCGGTGAGCCCGGCCGAGTACCGCGTCTGAATCAACGAGGCGAGCTGACCCGACGCGATCCACGACGTCGGTGAGAGCGAGAGTCCGTTGTCGAACACCGAACTCTCGCCGCTCGAGGCGTGCGCCACGACGAATGGGCAGCATTCCAGCCCCGGTTCGTGCGGATTGCTGCGCAACGTCACGTCGGACGACGTCAACGCTTCGCCCACCCGTGTGCCGCCGCCAGGCTTGGCGAACACGGTGCGGCCGTCGTGGGCGTCGCGCGCGCCGGCCGACCAGTACAAGTAGACGAGCATGTCGGCCACCGCGGACGGCGGCAGCAGCGTGTCGTAACGGCCCGCGGGCAGGTCGATGCGCCTGGCCGCCCACTCGAGTTTGGTCGCCAGATCGGCGTGCATGCCCGACACGTCGACGTCGGCGAAATCGCGGGTTGCGGTGCCCGCCCACGCCGAGCGCGCGAAATCGGGCGACTTGGCGTTGATCTCGACGAGACCGGTCGGCTGGTCATGCCGGAGTCGAAGTCCAGTGGAGCTCCCGAGGTAGGTGCTCGTCATCTCGTGCTCGGCATAGCCGAAGAGCAGGCGTTCTTCGGCGGCGGCCTTGGTGAGTTGCTCGCCGAGGTCGTTCACGAATGAGGCGAAGACGGCGGCGGATGTCTCCGCCGGCTCGTCGTCCCAGGAGCCGCCGATCGCGGCATCGGGACGCACGAGCGGATTGGCGTCTTGCGCGGGCGTGTTGTCACGCGCCGCGGCGACCGACGCCGATACCAGTTCCTCAAGTTCCGTCGAACGAACCGCCGACCGGGAGACCACTCCGACGGCGGTGCCTTTCGCGCCATTGACGGTGCTCACCACGGCGAGCCGACGCCCCCGGGTGACTCCGTTGGTGGTCAACGTGTTGTTCGCCCAGCGCACGTTAGCGCTGCTGTTCTCGTCGGCGATGGCGACGCAGCCCTCGACCCCCGCGATTCGCGCGGCGATCGACAGCGCCTGCTCAATCGTTTCTTGCGGCGTGACCATCACCGACCGCCTTCGCTCACCGTGTTGAGGATGCGGACGCCGCGAAAAAGCGCCGCCGGGCACCCGTGGCTGACCGGGGCGGTTTGGCTGGGCTGCGCCTTCCCGCAGTTGAACGCGCCGCCCAAGACGTAGGTTGGCGGGCCGCCGACGGCTTCCATCGAACCCCAAAAATCGGTGGTGGTGGCTTGATACGCGACGTCACGGAGTTGACCGAGCAACCTGCCGGAACGAATTTCGAAAAACCGCTGCCCGGTGAACTGAAAGTTGTAGCGCTGCATGTCGATCGACCAGCTCTTGTCGCCGACGACGTAGATGCCGTGCTCGACACCCGCGATCAGTTCCTCGGTCGACGGCCCGTCGACGGCCGGCTGAAGCGACACGTTTGCCATGCGCTGCAGCGGAACTCGCGCTGGAGAATCGGCGAACGCGCAGCCGTTCGAGCGACCCAGGCCGTTCAACTTGGCCATGCGGCGGTCGAGTTGGTAGCCGACCAAGACGCCGTCTCGAACAAGGTCCCACGTCTGCGCGGCAACGCCGTCGTCGTCCCAGCCGATCGTCGCGAGGCCGTGCTCGGCGGTGCGGTCGCCCGTGACCCACATGTGCGGCGAGCCGTACTTCAGTGTTTCGAGTTTGTCGAAGGTGGCGAAACTCGTGCCCGCGTACGCGGCTTCGTAGCCGAGCGCGCGGTCGAGTTCGGTAGCGTGCCCGATCGACTCGTGAATCGTGAGCCACAGATTCGACGGGTCGATCACCAGGTCGTAGGCGCCCGGCTGCACAGACGCCGCCTTCATCTTCTCGGTCAAAAAATCGGGAATCTGGTCGAGTTCGGCGTCCCAGTTCCAGCCTGTGCCGGTGAGGTATTCCCAGCCGCGCCCGGCCGGGGGAGCGATGGTGTCCATCGTCTCGAAACGGCCGGTGTCGGCGTCGACGCGTACGGCGGTGAGCGTCGGCATGATTCGCACACGCTGCTGTGTCGTGATCGTGCCGGCAAGGTCGGCGTAAAACTTGTTTTCCAGCACTTGCGCGACGCCGGCATCGACGTGGTCGACACCGTCGACGGCGAGCAGCCGGGCCGATCGGTCGGCGAGCAACGCAACCTTGTCGGCGTCGGGCACCGAGAACGGGTTGACGTCGTACGACGACACCCACGTGACGTCGGGGTACACCGGCTCGTCGGCGAGTTCGATCGGCTCGCGATTGGCCGCCCGGCTCGCCTTCGCGATCGCGACCGCCTGCTCGACCACCGTGGCGGCGGCCTCCGGCGTCAGATCGACGCCGGAGGCGAAGCCCCAGGTGCCTTCGTGCACGACCCGGACCGCGAAGCCGCGCTCTTCGTCGTCGAGCCTGCCTTCGAGGCTCGCGTCGCGAAGGCGCAAGTGCTGCGACTTGATGCGCTCCACCCTGACGTCGGCGTGCGTGACCCCGAGTTCGCGCGCCCTCGTCAACGCGGCGTCGGCGAGCGTTCGAAGCGGCAGATCGAGAAAGGCCGGGTCGACGGCATCGGGCATCGGGGCGCTACCTCCTTGTGGGATGGGCTATCGCCAACCCTATGGCCCAACTGGAGGTTTGCCCGCCAATACCAACCGCCGCCGACCCTTGGGGGTTGGTCGGCGGCGGTGGAGTCTTGTCGGCGGGGAGCTAGCGCGCGGCGCCGCGATCGGGGACCGCGCCTGCCCGGCCCCCCGGACGGGACAGGCGCGGCAACAGGTCGTCGACCCCGAAGTACGCCGCCGTTTCGACGAGCGGTCGCGACAGCGCCGCGAACTGCAAGCGACCCCCTGTCTCGCTCGCCCATTGCGGGGCCGCTACCAACACCGCGAGCGCGCGTTCGTGGATTTCGGTGACGTGACCGGCGTCGACGAGCACGTCGTCGCAACCGTCGGGACGTGGCGTCAACAGCGTCGCGCGCAGGTCTGGCAGTGACGCCGCGTCGAGCGAACCGCTCAACCTGACCACGATGCCGTCGGCCAGGACATTCGCGCTCACGCTGCCGAGGGTGTCGGCGGTCATCGTGGTCATGGGGTCTCCCGCGAATCAAATGTGGCGTACGAGCGGTGCGGATCGCTCGCGCGGGCGGTCGGGACCATCCGAATACGAGCGACATCAAGAGTTTCGGGTGGCGGCGAGCGCGTCGACAGACCCACTCGGCGCGATTCGCGGTGCGCCGCGGGGAGTGACACCAGCCGTCCGGACGTGCATGCCGCGCTGCTCCATCCGGCGTAACCCAGCCGAACGCGCGGGCGACGCGCGCGAGCGGCGGGTCGCCGAAACACCTACCTGGGCTCTACCGATAGCCTCGCCCTTCGGCATCTAAGGACCACTCGAGTCCAGCCGACAGCAGGAGGGCCAACCTCGTGGGGCGTTCTGTCCTCGTGACCGGAGGTAGCCGCGGCATCGGGCTCGCCATCGCGCGAGCGTTCGCCGCCGCCGGCGACCGAGTCGCGATCACCTACAAGTCAAGCGGCGCGCCGGAGGGGTTGTTCGGCGTGCGTGCCGACGTGACGAACGCGGACGACGTCGAGGCGGCGTTCGCGGCGATCGAAGCCGAACACGGGCCGGTCGAGGTGCTCGTCGCGAACGCCGGCATCACCCGCGACACGTTGCTGTTGCGCATGACCGACGACGACTGGGACGCCGTCCTCGACACCAACTTGACTGGCGCGTATCGGGTGGCGCGACGGGCCGCGCGCACGATGTTGCGTGCGCATGCCGGCCGCATGATCTTCATCTCGTCGGTGGTTGGCTTGTCTGGCGGTGCTGGCCAGGCGAACTACGCGGCGACGAAGGCGGGCCTGGTTGGGTTCGCCCGCTCGATCGCTCGTGAGTTCGGGTCGCGAGGTATAACGGCCAACGTGGTTGCCCCGGGTTTCGTCGACACCGAGCTCACGGCGGTCTTGACCGACGAGCGCAAAGCCGAAATTTTGAGTCAGGTGCCGCTGCGCCGCTATGCGGCACCTGCCGAAATCGCCGCCGCCGTTCGCTTCCTGGCAAGTGACGACGCGGCTTACATCACCGGAGCCGTCATCCCTGTCGACGGCGGATTGGGAATGGGGCACTGATGGGTCTGCTCACCGGCAAGCGGTTGCTGGTCACCGGCGTGCTCACCGACGCGTCGATCGCGTTCGACGTCGCTCGGCTCGCTCAACAAGAAGGCGGCGACGTCGTGTTGTCGTCATTCGGCCGGGCGTTTCGGCTCACCGAGCGCATTGCCGGCCGGTTGCCGAAGCCGGCGCCCGTCATAGAGCTCGACGTCACGTCGTCCGACGATCTCGCGGCGTTGCCGTCGCGGGTCCGCGAGCACGTCGACGGGCTCGACGGCGTCGTCCACGCGATCGGGTTCGCGCCCGAAGCCGCGTTCGATTTCCTGAACACCGGCTGGGACGACGTCGCCACGGCGCTGCACGTGTCGGCGTACTCGCTGAAAGCGCTGACGGTGGCGGCGTTGCCGTTGATGCCGGGCGGCGGATCGGTGGTCGGCCTCGACTTCGACTCGTCGGTGGCTTGGCCGCTTTACGACTGGATGGGCGTGGCCAAGGCGGCGTTCGAGTCGTGCGCCCGCTACCTCGCCCGTGACCTCGGGTCGAAGAATATTCGCATCAACCTGGTCTCGGCCGGCCCGGTGCGCACCATGGCGGCCAAGGGAATCCCGGGCTTCGATGACTTAGCCTCGATCTGGGAGAAGCGGGCGCCGATGTCATGGGACGTCACCGACGCCGAGCCGCCGGCCCGGGCGGTCGTCGCCCTGCTCTCCGACTGGTTTCCGAAGACCACCGGTGAGATCGTTCACGTCGACGGCGGCGTGCACGCTATGGGAGCCTGAATCAGGTAACGCGCCTGTTTCGGAGGTTCCCGGGTGGCCGACTCCGCGCGGTTCGACGCTGTCGGGCATCGAAGCGTCCGGCCTCGAGGCGACCGGCGATACTTAGCCGTCGCGCTCGGCCTTCTGGTCGCTTTCTTGGCGGCGGAGGTCGTGGTCGCGTTACTGTCGCGGTCCCTCGTCCTGTTGTCGGACGCCGGTCACATGCTCTCGGACGTCGGCGCGATCGCCGCGGCGCTGTGGGCGATTCGGCTTGCCGAGAGACCGGCCTCGGGAGCTTGGACGTTCGGCTGGAAGCGCGCGGAGATCCTTTCCGCGGCGGGGAACGGTGTCGTGCTCCTCGTGGTCGGCGCGATCATCGCGTTCGAGGCAATCCGAAGGTTGATCGCGCCGCCATCAGTCGACGGTGCCCCGGTGGTCGTGACCGCACTGGTGGGGATCGTGGTCAACGTGGTCGTCGCCAGGGTCTTGGCGAAGGCCGGCCGAGGCAGCCTGAATGTCGAGGGCGCGTTCCAGCACATCGTCACCGACCTGTACGGCTTTATCGGAGCGCTTGTTGCCGGTGTCGTGGTCATGGCCACCGGATTCGATCGCGCCGACCCGATCGCTTCACTCGTGGTCGTGGCGTTGATGGTGAAGGCGGCCTGGAGCCTGCTGCGAGCCTCGGGGCGCGTGCTGCTCGAGGCCGCGCCCGAAGACATCGAGCTCGAGGTGGTGCGTGCGCATTTGCTGCAAACGCCGCACGTGCGCGACGTCCATGATTTACATGTCTGGACCCTCACGTCGAACCTTCCAGCGTTGTCGGTGCACGTCGTGATCGACGACGAGTGCTTTACGGACAGCCACGCGCCGCGACTGCTCGACGAGTTGCAGGCGTGCCTGACCGGCCATTTCGACGTCGAGCACTCGACGTTTCAGCTCGAACCCGCGGGTCACTCGGCCCATGAGGCAGGAGCCCACGCCTGACGGCTCTTTGATCGTGCTACCTCTCGGCCGCCCAGCGCCGTCCGTCACCTGTGGATAAACCTTTCGGTTATCCACAGTTTTCGCCGCGAATTGGCCCGAATGGGGGAACTCGACGTAGCGTTTGGGTGCGATCACGTCAAGGCGGCGCGCCGACGTGTCGAGTTCAGTGTGAGGTTTCGATCTCGGGATCGATCTCGGGTGTCGACCTCCGGCGTGCCGTCAGCCAGAAGGCACTTCAGGGGATTTGTCGCCGGCCTTGGAAAGGACGACATGGGTTCGCACAGCTATTCCGGTCCTCGTCATGCCCGCGCGCGTGGCCCCCGCCACGCCAAGCCGATGCCGCCGAGTCGCGCGCACCGCACCGTGGCCGCGACGGGAGCGGCAGCCGCGATCATGGCGGGGGAGACGCTGAGCTTTTCAGGCGCCGCCTTCGCGGTCTCGCCCGACACTTGGGCGCAGCTTCGCATGTGCGAGTCGAGCGGCAACTACGCGATCAACACCGGCAACGGCTACTACGGCGCGTACCAGTTCGACCTGCCGACCTGGCACGGTCTGGGATATCCGGGACTGCCGTCCGACGCGGCACCCGCCGTCCAAGACCAGGCCGCGCAGCGGCTGTACGACCAGCGCGGCTGGCAGCCATGGCCGGCCTGCTCGCGCAAGCTCGGTTTGGTCGACGACCGCACGGCGTCACGTGGTGATCCGCGCCCGCCGCTGCCCGACCCCGCTCCTGCCCCCGCTCCCGCGCCCGATCCGGCACCTGTCGTCACGGTGTCGGCGCCCTCGCCGAAAGCGCCAAGCCCGACGTCGATCCCGTGGGACGGTCATTACATGACCACGCGCGACGTCTACACGGTCCGCGACGACGTGCGGATGTGGCAGACGAAGATGGTCGCCGCGGGGTACCCGATCGCGGTCGACGGGCGTTACGGCCCGCAGTCCGCGGGTGCGGCAACCCAATTCGAGATCGACCACGGGCTGAGCGTCGAGCGGCCGGGCGTCGTCGGCCCGCAGGTATGGGGCGCCCTATTTGGGCAATAGGTGTGATCCACTCGGCTCGGTCAACTGCTCGTGTGACGAGAACGCCCTTCGCGCATCGCGGCCGCGGGCACGTTGAAGGCGACCATCGCCGCTTCCCTGACCGCATGCGACAGCTGCCGAAGCGCGGCCGCGCGGGCGAGGCAAGCTGTCGCCGATGCCGCCCCCGAATCGGCCGAAGCCACTCGCAAGACCCGCCAGAGCGCCAACGCGCGTTGGCTCAGATCGCGCGCGGCTGGCGGCCATCCGGGTGGCAAGCCCCGAACCTTCGACCGGATGGCCATATCGGCGGCCGCTCTTCCGGCAACGGCGTCGGCCCGCCAGCGCGCCAGATCGACAGCGTCGAGAGACGCGGTCGCCTCGCGCAGCGCCCGCCGCAACGCTCGATCGGCCTGCTCGACGATGCGATCGGGCGCCATGGTGACCGGCGGGTTGAGCGCCGGGTTGACGGCGATGTCGGGGTACGCCTGCCACCGCACGCCCCGATAGGACGAACCGCGAAAGTCGGGCGCCGGCACCAGGCCGACCGAGGTGGCACCTTTCGCTTCGTCGTTTCGCACTCCACCGTCGCGCTGTACGACGATTGCTTGCTCGGCAAGCACGGCGGCCTGCGTGAAAACACCGCCGTCACCGCATCCCAACGGGTCGCCCGCGACCGGCAACACGAGGGCAACCCCACGTACGGCGGGGCCGCCCAACCAGGAAAGCGTTTCGAGAATCGGCACCTCTCCGACGCAGGCCGGCACGCCATCGGCGACGTGTCCGTCGGTGCCCGCCTCGATCGCCGCCGCCGCGTCGTGCGCGCGCGCCCGCCCGCACGCGATCGCCGCCGTCCAAGCGACGAGTCGGCCGGCGGCTTCGGGGTCTACGTGGTCGGCGACAAGCGGAAGGCCGCCGTGCGCGGATGATGTCGACACGTAAAACAGCGTAAGCAGGCGCGCGCCCCGACGTGGGCGGCGGAACCACAACGCGCCCGGAAAGTCGTCATGCGCACGCCCCCGCCGGCGGGCGAACCGGTAGGTTCTGCGACGTGTCCGAAAGCTTTGCTGTGCGACCCGTCGGTGTCGGGTTCGTTGAGATCGGCGGGGTCGCCGAGGTGCTGGACGTGCGCGGCGTCGGCGTCGTGCGCGACGGAGCGACGTTGCTCGACGAGGTGTCGTGGGCCGTCGAATCCGACGAACGATGGGTGATACTCGGCGCGAACGGCGCCGGTAAGACGACCCTGTTGCGAGTCGCGTCGACGCGGATGTTTCCGACGCGCGGTGTCGTGCATGTGCTTGGCGAGCGGCTCGGAGCGGTCGACGTGTTCGAGTTGCGCCCCCGCATCGGCTTGGCGAGCGTCGCGCTCGGCGAGCGGATCTCGTTGCGGGAGAAGGTCAGGGACGTCGTCCTCACCGCGTCCTACGGCATGATCGGCCGTTGGCGCGAACGCTACGACGAGCGCGACGAAGCGCGCGCCGACGAGGTGTTGGCCCAGGTCGGTTGCTCGCATCTGCGTGATCGCACCTACGGCACCTTGTCGGAGGGGGAGCGCAAGCGCACGCAGATAGCGCGGTCGCTGATGACCGACCCCGAACTACTACTGCTCGACGAGCCGGCAGCCGGGCTTGATCTGGGTGGTCGAGAAGATCTCGTCGGCCGATTGTCGAAACTGGCTGCTGATCCCGCCGCCCCCACCACGGTGTTGGTTACGCATCACGTCGAGGAAATTCCGGCTGGCTTCACGCACGCCCTGCTCCTTCGAGCGGGCCGCGTCGTCGCGGCAGGCGCGATGCACGAGGTCATGAACACCGCCACGTTGTCGGAGACGTTCGGCATCGCGCTCGAACTCGACTATCACGACGGTCGGTTCAGCGCCCGGGCCCGGCCCTAGCAACAACGAGCCCAGGTGAGACCGTGCCTATCGGCTGAACCTCGGGATTCTCGTGCATGATCACCGCGCGTGCGGGAACGCCATCTTTTCGGCCCGCGCTCACCTATTATCGGAAGCGTGCCAGGCTGGGTTTTTTGGACGATCGTCGCAGCGGTATGCGCCGGCGCCGAAGCGCTGACGCTCACGCTCATTCTTGGGTTCGTCGCGATCGCCGCTGTCATCGCGCTGGTGGTGGCTGTACTCGGTGGTCCGGCGGTTGCCCAACTCGTGGCGTTCATCGCCGCGTCGGCAGCCCTTGTGGGCGTCGTCCGGCCGATTGCGAAGGCGCACCTACGCACGCCTACCGAGCTGAGGAGCGGTGTCGACGCGCTCATCGGCACCAGTGCGCTGGTGTTGGAGCGCGTCGACGCGCACGAGGGCCGGGTTAAGATCGGCGGTGAAGTTTGGTCGGCTCGCGCATATCTCGACGGGCAAGTGTTCGAGCCGGGCACGTCGGTCGACGTGGTGAAGATCCAAGGTGCGACCGCACTCGTTTACGGAGGAACGGAGTAGCTCATGGGCGCCGGAATCATCGCGCTGATCATCGTGGCATTCTTCGTGCTGCTGGTGGTGGGGCGCACGGTGCGGATCGTGCCGCAAGCCCGAGCGGGGATCGTCGAGCGGTTCGGCCGCTACACCCGCACGCTCGGCCCCGGCTTGAACATCATGGTGCCGTTCGTCGACCGGTTGCGCCCGCTCATCGACCTGCGCGAGCAGGTGGTGTCGTTCCCGCCGCAGCCGGTCATTACCGAAGACAACTTGGTCGTCGGAATCGACACCGTCTTGTACTTCACGGTCACCGACCCGAAGGCCGCCACCTACGAAATCGCGAATTACATTCAGGCGGTCGAGCAGCTCACGGTGACGACGCTGCGAAACGTCGTCGGCGGCATGGACCTCGAAAAAACCCTTACGTCGCGTGAGGAAATCAACGCACAGCTTCGAGGGGTGCTCGATGAAGCGACGGGCAAGTGGGGTTTGCGAGTCAACCGCGTCGAGCTGAAGTCGATCGATCCGCCGGGTTCTATCAAAGACTCGATGGAAAAGCAGATGCGCGCCGACCGCGACAAGCGCGCCGCGATCTTGAACGCCGAGGGCATCAAGCAGTCGCAAATCCTTACCGCGGAAGGCGAAAAGCAGTCAGCGATTTTGCGTGCTGAAGGTGCCGCGAAGGCAGCGGTTGTGCAAGCAACCGCCGATGCCGAAGCCCAAGCCACGCGCGCGAAGGGCCAGGCGCAGGCCATCGACACCGTGTTCGCGGCAATCCACGAAGGCAAGCCTGACGCCGAATTGCTGGCGTACCAGTACCTGCAAATGCTTCCGCAAATCGCTCGCGGCGACGCGAACAAACTGTGGATCGTCCCGAGCGAAATGGGCAAAGCTCTGGAGGCCCTGGGCGGGTTGTTCGGTAACACGGCGGCAAGTGCGGCCGATCAGCCGAGACCGGGCGACCACGGCCGGCCGGCGCCGTCCGCCATTCCGATGCCGAAGGCTCCCATGCCCACGACGGAGACCAAGGTCGACGGCCCGGCCCCGACCGAGCCGAGCTGATTCGACGCGTCACGACATTTTCGAAGCGAGCGCGACGACGAGGCGCACGTACCAATCAGCGTGGTTGTAGTGCCAAATCGCTGAATAGAGCTGCTGTCCTCCGGCGCCGGCGCCGTTCGCGCACAAGTAATGTGCTGCGCTGAAGATTGCGTCGGCGGGGTCCATAATGTCGGCCTTCCCGTCGTGGTCGCCGTCGACCGCGTAGCGGGCGAACGTGCCCGGCAGAAATTGCATCGGACCCAGCGCGCCCGCCGAAGAAACCATGGTGCCGCGGCCGTGGTGCGTCTCCACCTGGCCGATCGCGGCGAGTACTGTCCACGACAGTCCAGGGCACGTCGCGGCCGCGCTGAGGTAGAGGGCGCGAAAGGCAGGCGGTATCGCCTCGGGCGAGGCGGACGACGCGGCGCGGCTGCCCGCTGCCGCCGCGGCCGCGCGTTCGGCGGCGAGTTCTGTAGCCGCGCGCCGCAGGGCTTCGAGGTGCTGAGCTTTCGCCGACGCCTCGTCGAAAAGTGCCTGTTGTTGGTCGAGCAGGTCTTGAACCGCTTGCAACCGCTGGTCGACCAGATCGGCGTTGGTGAGACTTTGCGACGTCGTCCGCGTCGCCTCCGAATAGCGTTGCTTCGCGGCGTCCGCGACACGGGCGGAACTTGCCGCCGCGGCGGCATCCTCGGCAACCACGCCGGTGATGAAATGCAGTTGATTCAAGTTGCTCGGATCGCCGGTTTCGAGCACGGTTCCATAGAGAGAGATCGGCCCGCCCGACTCGTACAGCGCGACTACCCGCGACGCCTGGGCCGCGCGCGCCGCGTCGGCCCGAGCCTGCAGTGCCTCATACGTGCGGCGGGCGGCTACGCCCAGGGAGATCGACTCGCCGAGAGATTGCAACGCGGTGTCGTAGTCGGCCAGCGCCTGATCGACGCGCGGTTGCAGGTCGGCAATCTGCGCGGCGATGCGCTGAGCTTCGTGCTTTGCGTCATTGACGGAGTCGGCGTGCGCGGGCCCGATCGAGAGCACACTCAGCAGTACCGCGGCGGCTAATACCGCTGACAGCAGTCGCGGGCGATGGTCGATCACTAAGAATTCGTCGGACGCCGTGCAGCCAGGCTTGACCGTCGTTGCAAGCTTGACGTCGTTGCGGGCTTGACGTCTTGTGCGGTGACGCACGTCGCAGAGCGAAGGCCGTGCCAAGGCTATATTCGACGGGTGCCGGACCTGAGTGCGATCGAGATGGCCGGCGTATTCGGTGCCGGCATGATAGCGGGCACGATCAATACGGTCGTCGGCTCCGGATCACTCGTCACGTTCCCGACTCTCTTGGCATTCGGCTACAGCCCGCTCGTGGCGAACGTCACGAACACGGTCGGCATCGTGCCCGGCTCGATCAGCGGAGCGATCGGCTATCGGCGCGAGCTAGTGGGCCAGGGTTCGCGCGCGAAGCGGCTCGGCGCCGTCTCGATGGCCGGCGGCCTCGTTGGCGCGGTGTTGTTGCTGGCCCTCCCTAGCTCGGCGTTCGAGAAAGTCGTGCCGTTCCTGGTACTGATCGCGTGCGCGCTGGTGGTGTTGCAGAGGCGGCTGGCCGCCCGAGTCGCGGCACGACAGGCGGCACGGGCCCGGCCGGAGGGTCCCCGGCCAGTGCTTGACGTCCTGGTTTTCGCTACCTCGATCTACGGCGGATATTTCGGAGCCGCCCAGGGTGTCATCTTGATTGCGCTGCTCGGCATCTTCTTGCAAGACCATCTGCAGCGGCTGAACGGCTTGAAGAACGTGTTGGCCGGTCTGGTGAACGGTATCGGCGCGATCATCTTCATGATCTTCGCGCCTGTGGCCTGGCTGCCGATCGTGTTGCTTGCGGTCGGTTCGACGCTGGGTGGTCAGATCGGCGCGAAGGTCGGACGACGCCTGCCACCGAACCTGCTACGGCTGATCATCGTCGTGGCGGGTGTGCTCGTGACCGCCAAACTGTTCATGGATTGGTAGCCCGTCGGCGCACGAACCGGGCGCTAGTAACGGCTGCCGTACCGGTCGTTGCGGTTGCGGCCCATCGCCAGCCGCGCCAACGCGATAAGCACGATCACGACCGCGGCGGCAATGACCGCGAATCGAATAAGACTGCCGAACAGCAGGGCGATGACGACCCCCACGACGATGCCGCTGCCGAATAACGCGACGCCTTGCTTGGCGCTGCGCATGAGCGACCCGTGTCGGTGGGTCGTGACATCGAGGTCGTCCATGAGGTCCAACTCCTAAGAAACGCCATCGTCTCCACCCAACGGTACCCGCACGAGGTGGCGTCCGGGATGATGCGCAACGTGGCCACCGAGGTTTTCGTCGACGACATCGCCGATCCGCGGTTGGGTGATTATCGGGCACTGACCGACGTCGAACTCCGGCGGAGAAGCGAGCCGGCGCACGGCCTGTTCATCGCTGAAGGCGAGCTGGTGGTTCGCCGTGCACTCACGGCCGGATACCCGATGCGGTCGGCGTTGACGAGCCCCCGCTGGCTGCCGCGGATCGCGGAGCTCTGCGACCACGTCTCCTGTCCGATTTTTGTCGGATCGGAGGAGTTGCTGCAGCAGGTCACCGGCTTCCACGTGCACCGCGGGGCGCTCGCGTCGATGGGCCGGCTACCGCTGCCCGCGCTGACCGACGTCGTCCGTGCCGCGTCGCGGATCGTCGTCTTGGAGGACGTCAACAGCCACACCAACCTCGGGGCGATCTTTCGCGCGGCAGCGGCACTCGGCATGGACGCCGTGGCGCTTAGCCCGAGCTGCGCCGACCCGCTGTACCGGCGGTCGGTGCGGGTCTCGATGGGTTCGGTGTTCGCGGTGCCCTACGCGCGGTTCGCGGCGTGGCCGTCGGGGTTGGGGTCGTTGACGGACGCCGGCTTTCGGTTGCTCGCGCTCACCCCGTCGCCGTCCGCCACGCCGCTCGACGGAATCAAGATCGCGGACGGCGAGAAGCTGGCGCTCTTGTTAGGGGCGGAGGGCCCCGGGTTGTCGGCGAGGGTGCTCGGCCTGGCCGAGCCGGTGCGGATACCGATGAGCGGCGGAGTCGACTCGCTCAACGTCGCGGCCGCCGCCGCGGTCGCCTGCTACGCGTTGCGGCGGGTCTGATGACGCCCGGTTCGCGGCGAGATTGTGTTACGGGAAATAAGCGAGCCGCCGGGTCGGTGGGGGGTTCGACCCGGCGGCTCGCGGCTTGTTGGTGCTTCAGACCCAGATATGGTCACGCATCTGCTGCTCCTCGTTGCCTCGGCGTCTCGCACACCAGCGTTCGCGTGTGACGAGTACTCATGCCTTTTGTCGACCATTTCGACGTCGAACTGAAGAGGTCATCCGACCAGGATTCGGCATGCCCGGGTAGTTCTGTACTAAATCCCCGTCACGGCGTACGCTGCTCTGGTTACGGTGCGTGATGCGCATGAGGGGGCTCGTTGGACAGGCGGCCGCGGAGCCGATCTTGGTAAGCGGTTCATCGCGGGCTCGCATGCGCTCGTGGGAGTTGTGGTCTCTGCCGAGGTCCGCTGTTTCTTTCGTCGTCCTCGTAGACGCCCTCTACCTCGCGGCAATCGCGGTGGGTGTAGCAACTACCTCGGTACAGCACGACGATGTCATCACATTTGCCGCGCTCGCGACATGCGGCCTGATTAGCGTCGAAGCGTCCCTGCGCCTTGTTTGGCGACGACCCCAGGTTGGGGACGCGAACAATCTGCTCGCTGTATGGGCAATACCCGTCGCGCTGTTGCTACCCCCCGTCTACAGCGCAGTGATCACGATTCCCTTTATCCTGTTCGCCCACCTTCGGCTCTTTCGAGTGAGTCTCACGAAGGTGTTGTTCAACACAGCTTGCGGTGGGGTAGCAGGCTTCGCGGCGTCGACCGTGCATGGCGAGCTCATGCCCCACAGCGAATGGACCGCCGCGAACCTGGCGGGCAGCGCGCATGCAGTCGCCGCGACCCTGATCTGCGTTGTCGTTCGTTTACTGATCAACATGGGCCTAGTCGCGGAAGTCGTCGCGCTGACTCGCCATGGGACGACACTCAAAAGCATGTTCGCGGGCGGCGACAAGTGGGGAATCGAGGTTGCCGAATCTTGCACCGGCATTCTGGTTGCTCTCGCATGCACTGCCGCGCCGTACGCCATCTTGGTGGCCGTTCCGCCAGTTTTGGTTTTGCAGCGGGCGCTTCTCGTTGCCGGCCTACGTGAAGCGGCGCGTACCGACGCCAAGACGGGGTTGGCGAATTCGAGCTATTGGCGTGAGG